>NZ_CP110615.1:1226067-1839101 GCF_026153295.1 Rhodococcus antarcticus
CAACCAGCTGGTGAAGTTCCTGTCCTACTTCTGGGGCCCGATCCCGTGGATGATCGAGGCTGCGGTGATCCTGTCCGGCGCGGTGGGGCACTGGGCGGACTTCGGAATCATCCTGGTGCTGCTGCTGGCCAACGGGGTCGTCGGCTTCACCGAGGAGCGCCAGGCCGGCAACGCCATCGACGCGCTGAAGGCCAAGCTCGCGATCAACGCCCGCGTGCGACGCGACGGGCAGTGGGTCACGCCCGCTGCCCGTGAGCTGGTGCCCGGTGACGTGATCCGGCTGCGGCTGGGGGACATCGTCCCGGCGGACGCCCGGTTGCTCGACGGCGACGAGATCGAGGTCGACCAGTCCGCGCTCACCGGGGAGTCCCTTCCCGCGACCTGCAAGGCCGGGGACGCGGTCTACTCCGGCTCGGTCGTCCGCCGGGGCGAGATCGGCGCCCTGGTCTACGCCACCGGCACCGACACCTACTTCGGCAAGACCGCCGAGCTCGTGGAGGACGCGCACACGGTCAGCCACTTCCAGAAGGCTGTCCTGAAGATCGGCAACTACCTCATCGTCCTCGCGGGCGCGTTCGTCGCGGTGATCGTCGTCGTGTCGCTGCTGCGCGGTGACGAGCTCCTGACCACCCTGCAGTTCGCCCTGGTGCTGACCGTCGCAGCGATCCCGGTCGCGATGCCCACGGTGCTCTCGGTGACCATGGCCGTGGGGGCCCGGCTGCTCGCCACGAAGCAGGCCGTCGTCAGCAAGCTGGTCGCGATCGAGGAGCTCGCGGGGGTCGACATCCTCTGCGCCGACAAGACCGGCACGCTGACCCAGAACTCCCTGACCCTCGGCGAGGCGTTCAGCGTCGGCGACACCGCCGCGGCCGACGTGGTCCTCGCCGGCGCCCTGGCCTCCCTAGCCGACAACGACGACCCCATCGACCTCGCCGTCCTGGGCGGGCTGGGCGACGCCTCCGACCTGCACGGCTACACGGTGACCCACTTCCAACCCTTCGACCCGGTCGGAAAGCGCACCGAGGCAACGGTGGAGGCCGCGGGCAAGCCCACGTTCAAGGTGACCAAGGGGGCCCCCCAGGTCATCCTCGCCCTGGTCGACGACCAGGACGAGGTCGGCGCGGGCGTCGACGAGGCCGTCGACGACTTCGCCAGGCGCGGGTACCGCTCGCTGGGCGTGGCCCGGGCCGACGGCGACGGGCCGTGGCACGTGCTCGGCGTCCTGCCGTTGTTCGACCCGCCCCGGGAGGACGCGAAGACCACCATCGCCACTGCCCGGGAGATGGGCGTCGCGGTCAAGATGGTCACCGGCGACGCGATCGCCATCGCCAAGGAGACCGCGGCCAAGGTCGGCCTCGGTACCAACGTCCTGGACGCCGCCGGCCTCGGCGACGTGCACAAGACGGAGACCGACGCGGTCGCAGAGTCCATCGAGACCGCCGACGGGTTCGCCCAGGTCTTCCCCGAGCACAAGTACCACATCGTCGACGTCCTGCAGCAGCGCGGCCACATCGTCGGCATGACCGGCGACGGCGTCAACGACGCCCCCGCACTGAAGCAGGCCGACTGCGGCATCGCCGTCTCCGGCGCGACCGACGCCGCCCGCGCGGCCGCCGCGATCGTCCTCCTCACCCCGGGGCTGTCGGTCATCGTCGACGCGGTCAAGGAGAGCCGCAAGATCTTCCAGCGGATGAACAGCTACGCCATCTACCGCATCGCGGAGACGCTGCGGGTGCTGATCTTCGTCACCCTCACCATCCTTGTGTTCAACTTCTACCCCGTCACCGCCATCATGATCGTGATGCTGGCGCTGCTCAACGACGGCGCCATCCTCTCGATCGCCTACGACAAGGTGCGCTACCGCAACCAGCCCGAGGCGTGGAACATGCGCCTGGTGCTCGGGATCGCCACGGTGCTGGGCGTCGTCGGGCCGATCGCGGCCTTCGGCCTGTTCTACCTGGGCGACCGCGTCTTCGACATCGAGCGTGATCGCCTCCAGACGATGATGTACCTGCTGCTCTCGGTCGCCGGACACCTCACGATCTTCCTCACCCGCACCCGCGGACCGTTCTGGTCCATCCGCCCCGCCCGGGTGCTGGTGCTCGCGGTGGTGGGCACCCAGGTGATCGCCACCCTCATCGCCGTCTACGGCCTGTTCATGACCCCGCTGGGCTGGGGGTGGGCCGCCTTCGTGTGGGCCTACGCGCTCGTCTGGGCGCTCGCCAGCGATCGCATCAAGCTGTTGGCCTACCGGATACTGGACCCGGCCGAGAACCCCGCCGGCACGGATGTGGAGACGGCGTCGACCGAGCACGTCAGCGCGGGCGGATGATGCGACCACGCTTCGGTCCCGGGCTCGGTCCGCGGCGACGGCACGTGTCCGAGACCCCCGAGGACGTGCCGGGCAGCTTGAGCCTGTCGGGAGCGGTGGCGCTCGGTACCGGGGTCATGATCGGCGCCGGGATCTTCGCGCTCACCGGGCAGACCGCCCGTCTCGCCGGCGACCTGTTCCCGCTCGCGTTCATCGCTGCCGCTGTGGTCGTCGGGTTCAGCGCGTACTCGTACGTGAAGCTCGCCAACGCCTACCCGTCGTCGGGGGGCATCGTGGTGTTCCTCCGCGAGCAGTACGGACCCGGCACGACGACCGGGGTGTTCGCGATCCTCATGTACGTCTCGATGGTGATCAGCGAGAGCCTGGTTGCCCGCACGTTCGGCTCGTACGTGCTCCAGATCGTCGGCCTGCAGCCGGCCGCCTTCTGGGTGCCCGCCCTGGGGGTCGGGCTCCTGGCGGTGGCGTTCCTCGTGATCGTTGCCGGGAACAAGGCAGTCGAAGCCAGCCAGCGCGCCATGGCTGCGGTCAAGATCCTTGGTCTCGGGTTGTTCGCCATCGCCGGACTCTGGTTCGCCCAGGCCGCCAACTTCACCAACGGAACATCCGCTGCGGGAGTCGATGTCTCTCCCGAGGGGTTCCTGGCCGCGGTCGCCCTGGCCATCCTCGCCTACAAGGGGTTCACCACCATCGCCAACAGTGGTGGCGAGATCGTCGATCCCCACCGCAACACGGGCCGGGCCATCGTGATCTCGCTGGCCGTCTGCGGCGTGGTCTACCTGGCCATCGCTGCTGCCGTGGCCGGCAACCTCACCCTCTCCGAGATCGTTGCCGCCGAGAACTTCTCCCTCGCCGAGGCGGCCCGGCCGGCGTTCGGCGCCAGCGGCGTCTGGTTCACCGTGGCGCTTGCCGTGGTCGCGACGGCATCGGGGGTCATGGCGAGCATGTTCGCCGCCTCCCGCGTGCTGGGCATGCTCACGCGGATGAGACAGGTGCCCCACCGCCACTTCGGGCTGCCGGGCGCCATTCGCACCCACGCCACCGTCTACACCGTCGTGCTGGCGATGTCCCTGACCGCGTTGTTCGACCTGAGTCGCATCGCCGCCCTCGGTGCGATCTACTACCTCTTGATGGACATCGCCATCCACTGGGGTCTGCTTCGCCACCTCCGGGCGCGCGTCTCCTTCGCGCCGGCCATCGTCGTCACAGCCATCGTCCTCGACCTGGTGGTCCTGGGCGCCTTCGTGTGGGTCAAGGCCTCGGTCGACGCCACCACCCTCTACGCCGCCGGCGGCGGCATCATCCTCATCGTCCTCGGGGAGCGGCTCTTCATGCGCTCGCACACCCGCCAGGACGACACGATGGACATGTGAGGCAGCGCCGGCACCGCGCGGGCCGGATCAGCGCACACCTCCAGCCGCGCTGGCTGGCACTGCCCCTGCTGCACGTGGTCGAGAACACCGCCAGCGACACCGACATCCATCACGGCATCGCGCGGCTGGCGGGGGTGTTCGTCCTTCCCTCGGTGGCTGTCGTGGCCCGAGGCCTGCCGGGCTGGTCAGGCGGACGATCCCCGCCCACGTGCCGTTGCCGCGGCGAGCCACCCGGCGGCGGCCCCGGTGGTGGTGGCGGCGAGCAGGAGCCAGCCCGGGGAGGGCCGGTCCGGCATCGGCTCCCGTTGCAGCTCAACCGGGTTCGGCGGCCCGTTCCTCAACCGGCGGGCGAGGTCGGGCAGCAGGTCGCCGAGCAGGTCGGGCAGGTCGAGCGCCAGCTGGAGGTAGTCGAACCGGTGGTGCTCGAGCACGTCCTTGAGCTGGGCCACGCTGGGCAGCACCGCGTCGCGGATGTCACCGACGAGCGGTTCCAGCAGCTCGCGGAACGAGCGCTCGGGAACCACCAGCGTGGTTGTCGCCTCGAGTCCCACCAGGGCGCGGGCGACGAGAACCAGATCGCGCGGGAACACGATCCCGAACCGTGCGCCGAGCCCGAGCTCGCGGACCAGCAGGCGTGCGATCGACGCGTTGGCCTTTCCCGCGTACCAGTCCTGCACGACGTCGTCGAGCGCGTCGCGAAACGCCTCGGGGTCGGCTCCGGGAGCCCGCGTGGCGAAGTCGAGGAGCTGGCCTGCGACCGCGTCGAAATCACCCTGCACCAGCGCCCACACCATCAGCGCCAGCTTGCGCCGGTTGCGTGTGTTGAGGCGACCGAACATGCCGAAGTCGAGGAAGGCCACCCGGTCGCCGGGCAGGAACAGCAGGTTTCCCGGATGCGGGTCCGCATGGAACAGACCGAGCGTGAACAGCTGCTCGAGCATGGCCCGTGCACCCGTGTCGAGCAGCCGGTCGACGTCGAGACCCTGCTCGAGAAGGACCGCGGCGGGAGCAGGGGAGACACCCTCGATGAGCTGCATGGTCAGGACGCGTTCCGTGCTGCGGTCGGAGTCGATCCACGGAATGACGACGTCGTCGCGGCCGGCGAAGTACCTGCCGACCCGCTCGCAGGTGCGGGCCTCCTGCCGGAAGTCCAGCTCCCGGAGCGTCGTGTCACGGAGCTCGGCGACCATGGCCGAGGGTCGGAAACCCAGGACCTCCGGAGCACGGCGCTCCAGCCGACGGGCGAGGAACGCGAGGAGCTCGAGATCGTCCCGCATCTGACTGCCCGCCCCGGGACGCTGGATCTTGACCGCGACGCGACGTCCGTCCGGGAGCGTGGCGCGGTGGACCTGGGCCAGCGACGCTGCCGCGAACGGCTCCGGCTCGAAGTTGGCGAACAGCTCGTCCAACCGTTGGCCGAGCTCGGCCTCGACCACCCGCCGGGCCGACTCGGACCCGAACGGCTCGGCGTGGTCCTGCAGCTTCCGCAGGGCCAGCGCGTACTCGGTCGGCACGTAGTCCGGGCGCATCGCGACGATCTGCCCGATCTTGACGAAGGTCGGGCCCAGGGTTTCCACCACCCGGCGCATCCGGTCCGGCAGCGGCACATCCATCTCGACATGGTGGTGGCACTGACGAAGGCGCCCCGTGCACAGCACTCGACACCCGACGTCGACACAAACGCGCAGGCCGAGCGCCGCCACCAGCCAGGAGAACTCGCTCGCCGACAGGATCGTGGCGATCTGCGCCGCGCGCCGGAGCTGCCGGAGGACGTGACGTGGGTCTGCAGCGACGGGGTTCATCGCTCAGCGCCTCGCTTCGTGACGAGCCACGGCTCGGATCCCGGAGGGCAGCTCGACACCTCCGATGCGATGTCCACCACGACCGTGTCGCCGGGCGACGGGACCTCGCGGTGCTCGACGCACGCGGTGGTGGTTGCCGGCCACCGCGCCGCGGGCCACGCACTCGCGGGGCGTCCCGCCCCGGTTCGGAGGGCCTGGGACTCCGGTGGTCGCGGTCGTGTCCGCGAAGCTCACCTGTCCCCGCAGCGGCACCCAGCTCGGCGGTGTGCCTCGACCTCCAGCTCCGACGTCGATCGATGCTCGGTCACGAATCCTCCTCGAGTGGTCGGGCCACGTCCCCCTGAGCCTGTCCGGTTCCGCGGTCAGCTCCTAGGGTCTTCGGGTCCTGCCGGTGTGACCTTCGACCCTGTGTGGATGCGGTCGTAGCGGGGAGCGTGGGTGCTCTCGGTCGCGAACCCGCACGGTCGGGGTCGGAGGGTCGGAGGCAGCATGGTGACCGTCTCGTCGAGTCCCGTGGCAGCGACGGCGCTGGGCGCCGAGGTGCGTGTCCCCGGTGGTGCGGGCCTGGGGGGACGTGTGCTTGGGCCCCGTGCTCAGCGCACGGCTCGGCGTGCTTGCCTTCCTCGCCCTCGGCGCCGTCACCCTGACCTACCGGCGCGCCACCCGCCCCGCCGGAGTCCCACCGGTCAGCTCCGCCCGCACCCACGACCGGCCGTGACCACTCGACCCTGGCGAGGACACCGAGCTTCGTCACCCGCACCACGACTGTGCCACCGGGCCCGCTCTCCGCTGCGCCGGGGCGCCGGCGGGCGGCGCAACCAGGTGCGCCTGCGACAGCCGGCGCTGCACTCCGGGGGTCGCCGCGCATGAGCACGGCTCGCCTGTTCCCACGCCGCAGGTCCGGCGAGGTCGGTCGGCTCTACCTGCTGCTCACCGCAGGCCTGCTCGGCTGGATCGTGGTGCTGGTGCTACGACTGCCGACCCGTCACGTCGCCCCGCACTACGGGCTGGCGTGGGTGGGGTTCGATGTGGGCCTGGGCGGGGTGATGCTTGCGACAGGTGTCCTGGCGATGCGTCGTAGTCCCCGGTTGGTGCTCACGGCCGCGGCGACCGCGGCGATGCTGATCACCGACGCCTGGTTCGACGTCACCACCTCCGTGGGGTCTGGCCTGGTGGTGGCGCTGGTGCTCGCTGCCGCGGTCGAGCTGCCCCTGGCCGGGCTCTCCCTCCGGGTTGCCGCGCACGCGCTCGCCCGCCCCGCGGGCTGACGGCACGGTCTCCCGGGAGTGGACCTGCACCCCGAGGATGTGGCGGAAGAACATGTCGACCACCACGCAGGCGTCGACGTGGCGTCCCGCGACCGGGGCGCGGGACCACCAGACCCGGACGCCGCGCGGCAGGGTCGGAGGTCCCCCGGGAACCGGCCCTACGGCCGTGGGCCCGACCCTGCCGGCACAGCAGGCTCGGGTGAACGCCCCTGCACCCGCACGGGCCCACCCGGAAGGGCCACGTGGCGACGGCGCGTGAAGGTCGTCAGCTGTCCCGGTCCTGCGGGCGGAGGGCTTCGCAGCGGAGAAGGAATCGCGCCATGAACCACAAGACTCATCTGCATCTCGTGGGCGGTCTGGTGCTCGTCGGTGCAGTGGTGCTGCCGACCGGTGGTGGGAGCACGTCCGGCCCGGCCGGGGGCGGAACGAGCGCACGTGCGCGCCGACCCCGTCTCGGCACGGGCACACCCGACGAACTCGAGGATGCGGAGGTCCGGGTGTGGCACCTCTACCTCGCCGGATCCGCGCTGGGCTTCGAGTCCGGCGACCTCCAGGTCCACCAGAGCCTGGCCGTCCGCTCCGCCGACGGCCACAGCGGAGTGCCGTTGCGACCCGGCTGGGACGCCCGTCCCCTCGCCGCGCCCGCGGCACCCGCGCCGGCCCGGCTGCAGGCGGCGTCGTGAACCCGCGACCGGGCGGCACCTCGGCGCCCGAGGTGTTCGACGTGATCATCGTCGGTGCCGGTCCGGGCGGCTGCGCCGCGGCGATCAGTGCCCTTCGTCTCCGACCCTCCGCGCGGGTGCTGATCCTGGACCGGGCACCACCGGGCCGGGACAAGGTGTGCGGCGACGGCGTCGGCCCCGACGCCGTCGCCGAGCTCGCCGGCCTGGGGCTGAAAGATGTTCTCCGGCCTGCTGAGCGGGTGACGAGGTTCCGGCTGGTCGCGCCCTCCGGTGCGGACGTGTCCGGCGCACCACCGGATCCCGGCTACGTCGTTCCCCGCGCCGAGCTCGACCACCGGCTGCTGCGCGCCGCCGTCGCCGCGGGCGCGGTCTTCCGCCAGCACCGGGTGCGCGAGATCGACCAGCACCCCGACCGGGTCGTGGTCGACGGGACCTGCACCGCAACCGTGCTCATCGGCGCGGACGGGGCCAGCTCCACGGTGCGCCGCGCCACCGGGCAAGCACCCAACCGGGGCAGGCACATGGCTGTGGCCGTCCGCGGCTACGTCCCCGCACCGGCCGGGTCCGACGAGCTGTACCTGCGCTTCGACCCGGTTCAGGGCGGCGGAATGAGCTACGCCTGGGCGTTCCCGACCGCCCGGGCGACGCTCAACGTGGGTTACGGGCAGGCTGGTCCGGCCACCAGCAGGGCGTGGCTGATGCACCGGGCGACCGAGCTGCTGCCGAGCTTGGCGGTCGGGTCGACACCGATGACCGGGCACCTGCTGCCGCTGTGCAGCCGCACGCCCCGGGCGGTGACCGGCCGTGTGCTGCTCGTCGGTGACGCGGCCAGCCAGATCAACCCGCTCAGCGGCGAGGGGATCTTCTACGCGCTGGCCACCGGCGCGCTCGCCGGAGCGGCCACCGGCGCCAGAGACGCCGGCGCGCACCACGCGCGGGCGCTGCAGGCCAGGTTCGGCCGTCACCAGCGTCAGGTGCGCACGCTGTACCCGCTGCTGGACCGGCGCCGCACCATCGAGACCGCTGTGCGGGCCTGCGGGCGGGATGACCGCGTCTTCGAGCAGGTGCTGTCGGTCGCGCTCGGCGACGGCACCGTCAGCATCACCGACCTGGCCCGATTCGCCTGGGCCGCCCGGAGATGACGACGAGAGCTGGCTCCGGCCCAGGTCGTCCGCCCCCAGGTGGAACCAGCTCCACTGCCCGCGCCCTGCGGGTCACCTCGAACGTCAGGTGGTGCTGGTCGCGGGGGTATGAGCTCCGGGGTTCGCGGCATAGGCCTGGGCGCAGCCCTCGGAGCAGAAGTAGTAGGTGTGGCCGGCGTGCTCGGTGCTGCTGGCCGCGTCAGCAGGGTTGATTTTCATGCCGCAGACCGGATCGGTCACCATCTTTGCGTCGCTCATGTCGTTCTCCTTCGGTTGGTCGCGCCCGATCTCCACCACCGGGTCGGTGGCCTCCACCTGGGCGTGGTCGGGGATGACGGTGGGAGTGAAGCCGCGGAGGCGGTTGGCGTTGGCGACGACGGACAGCGACGACAGCGCCATGGCGCCCGCGGCGATGACCGGGCTCAGCGTGACGCCGAACGCGGGGTACAGCGCACCGGCAGCGATCGGGATGCCGACCCCGTTGTAGAGGAAGGCGAACACCAGGTTCTGCCGGATGTTGCGCATCGTGGCCCGGGACAGGTCGATGGCGGTCACCAGGCCGGACAGGGCGCCGGAGATCAGGGTGAGGTCGGAGGACTCGATAGCGACGTCCGTGCCGGTGCCGATGGCGGAGCCGACGTCGGCCTGGGCCAGGGCGGGGGCGTCGTTGATGCCGTCGCCGACCATGCCGACGACCCGCCCCTCGGCCTGCAGTCGGCGAACCTCGGCGGCCTTGTGCTCGGGCATCACCTCGGCCAGGACCCGCCGGATGCCGACCTGACGTGCGATCGCGGCGGCGGTCATCCGGTTGTCCCCGGTCATCATGACCACCTCTATGCCCCGGTCGTGCAGGGCGGCCACCGCCCCGGCCGAGCCGGCCTTGACGGTGTCGGCGACGCCGATGACTGCGGCGGCGCGCCCGTCGACGGCGACCAGCATGGGGCTCTTGCCGTCCGAGGCGAGCCGCTCGCTGTCCGCGCGCAGCGGGTCATCCTCGATCCCGGCTGCGGCCAGCAGTCGCCGATTGCCGACCAGCACCTCCCTGCCTCCGACCAGGGCGCGCACGCCCTGCCCGGTGATGGAGTCGAAGGCCGTGGCCGGCGGCACGGTCAGCTCGCGCTGCACGGCGCCGGCGACGATCGCGGTGGCCAGCGGGTGCTCGGAGGAAGCCTCGACCGACGCCACGAGCGCAAGGACCTCGTCCGCGGTGAATCCGTTGACCGGCAGGACGTCAGTGAGGGCGGGAGTGCCCTCGGTGATCGTGCCGGTCTTGTCGAGCACGATCGTGTCCAGCTTGTGCGCGGTCTCCAGGGCCTCGGCGGAGCGGATGAGGATGCCGGCGGCTGCGCCCTTGCCGGTGCCGACCGTGATCGACAACGGGGTGGCCAGGCCGAGCGCGCACGGGCAGGCGATGACGAGCACCGACACGGCGGCGACGAGAGCGAAGATGAACGCGGGTGGAGGTCCGAGCAGCGCCCACACCACGAAGGTCCAGATCGCCAGGCCGATCACGACCGGGACGAAGAAGCTGGACACCTGGTCCGCGAGGCGCTGGATCGGGGCCTTGGAGCCCTGTGCCTGGCGGACCAGCTTGATGATCTGCGCGAGCATGGTGTCCGCGCCGATCTTGGTGGCCTCGTAGCGGAAGGACCCGGTCTGGTTGATCGTGGCTCCGATGACGGTGTCCCCGGGGGACTTGACCACCGGGATCGGTTCGCCGGTGACCATCGACTCGTCCACCGCGGATCGGCCTTCCACGACTTGGCCGTCCACCGGGAGCTTCTCGCCGGGCCGTACCACCACGACGTCGGCCACGACGACGTCGTCGATGGACACCTCCACCTCCTGTCCGTCGCGGATGACCCGGGCGGTGCGGGGCTGCAGCCCGATCAGCGTGCGGATCGCCTCGCCGGTACCGGCCTTGGCCTTGGTCTCGAACAGCCGTCCGAGCAGGATCAACGTGATGATCACCCCGACAGCCTCGTAGTAGACCTCGCGCACGCTGGTGGGCAGGACTCCGGGGAAGAACGTGACCACCGCGCTGTAGCCGTAGGCCGCGATCGTGCCCAACGTGATCAGGGAGTTCATGTCCGCGGTGCGGTGCGACAACGCCAGCCACCCGGTGCGGTGGATGGGCCAGCCGGTGTAGAACATCACCGGTGTGATCAGGACCAGCTGGAACCAGCGGTTCATCAGCAGTCCCGGCATCCAGGTGACGCCGAAGATCTCCACCAGCATGACCGCGAAGAGCACCGGTGCCGTGAGCACCGCACCGAAGACGACCCGTCGGGTCAGGTCCGAGATCTCGGCCTTGCGCTCCCGCTCCTCCTCCTCCGAGGTGTCCGCGCCGGCCAGCGCACCCGGGGGGTCCGCGGCCACCTCGCTGGTCGAGCCGTCCGAGACGGTGCGCACCGACTCCGCCGCACCGTCCGCCCTGGACGCAGGAGCAGCCACCGCTGCACCACCACCCGGCTGCCCGTCGCCCTGCACGACCTCCAGCCGGCCACGGATCATGTTCATGCCGCAGGCGAACTCGTGGCTCCCGGCGTGTTCGGGCAAGAACTCCACCGCTGTCGTGGCGAACGCCGGCAACGCCTGGTTGATCCGGAAGTCGGGCAGGACCACCCGCGAGGAGCAGTCGCCAGACTCCTGGCGGTCGAACAGCAGCCGCACGGGCACGCCCAGCGCGACCTGGATGACGTCGGGGCTGTACCCGCCCTTCACGGTCACCGTGATGCTCTGCACACCGTCGCCCAGCTCGGCGTGCCGGGACTTCTTCGGGCCGAAGAAGTACCACCCCAGCAGGCCGGTCAGAACCACGGCACCAACAACGACCAGTACCTCGCTACCGCTCATCGGCTACCTTTCGTACGAGACGCGACCCGTCACCCTCGATCTAGAGCGAACGGTGATGTCCACCAACAGGTTTGGCTCTTCCCGGTGGACCTGAGAACGTCCTGGCGCGCGTGGCGGTCCACGACGACGTCCGTCACTGCTCCAGTGACCACAGCTCGGCTGCGGTCACCACAACCCGTGATCGGTGTCCACCCTGGCTCCAGCATCGGCGGTGAAGCTCCCTACCGACGGTGACAGCCAGCCGCCTCGCCGCCCAGAGTCAAAGGTCCTTCGACAGGAGGGCGCCTCGGGCGACCAGCTTCAGCAGCGCGTGCATCGTGCGGATCCCGTGCACCCCGTCGTCCTCCCCGTGTACCAGGCCGATCACCGGCCAGGGCTCGGCCACCGGGGTGCGCAGGCGTGGGTGCGTTCGACGTCACCACCTCCGTGGAGTCCGGCTCGGTGCTGGCTCTGGGTGCGGTGTGGCGCGCGGGGCACCGGCGCCCGCCCCGTCGGCTGCTGCGGGGCCGGAAGGCTTCGCGCGGCGGCCGGTGGTCTGTGGACTGGGATCCCGGCGTCGAGGACGACGGGCGTGCCGTGGTCGAGGATCGTCACCGGCGGGCCGGAGAGCAGCGTGTACCGCGTGCGGGCAGGGATGATGTCGAGCTTGACGTGGTGCCCGTCGATCGCGACGCAGAACGTCAGCAGGGTGGTGCCCGGCGGCAGCCGAGGGGTGAACGAGACCGTGGTGCCGTCGTCGCGCATGCCCCCGAACCCGACCACGAGCGCGGTCCAGCACCCGGCCAGCGCGGCGAGGTGGAGCCCGTCGCGGGTGTTGTGCTGCAGGTCGTGCAGGTCCACCAGCGACGCCTCGGCGAGATAGTCGTAGGCGAGCTCGAGGTGGCCGACCTCCGCGGCGAGAACCGCCTGCGGAGCGGCCGAGAGCGAGGAGTCGCGCACGGTGATCGCCTCGTAGTACTCGACGTTGCGGCGCTTCTCCTCGTCGGTGAAGGCACCGCTGCACAGCTGCATGGCGAGCACCAGGTCGGCCTGCTTGACCACCTGCCGCCGGTAGAGCTCCACGTAGTGGTGGTGCAGCAGCAGGGGGTAGTCCTCCGCCGGGGTGGCGGCGAAGTCCCAGCGCTCGTGGTCGCAGAACGCATCGTCCTGCAGGTGGATCCCGAGTCCCTCGTCGTAGGGCACCACGACCGCAGCCGCGGCCGCCTCCCACGCAGTCCGCTCCTCGGCGGTGACTCCGAGGGCAGCGGCCCGACCGGGGTGCGCACGGGCGAGGTGCGCTGCGGCCGTCAGGTTCTGCTGGGCCATGAGGTTGGTGTAGAGGTTGTTGTCGACCAGGGCGCTGTACTCGTCGGGACCCGTCACGCCCTCGATGCGGAAGCCGCCACGGCCGTCGTGGTGCCCGAGGCTCGCCCAGAGCCGAGCGGTCTCCACCACCAGGTCGACCCCGACCGTGGCCTCGAACGCGGTGTCGCCAGTGGCGCGGACGTAGCGCAGCACGGCGTGGGCGATGTCCGCGCCGATGTGGAAGGCGGCGGTGCCGGCGGGCCAGTAGCCGGAGCACTCCTCCCCGCGGATGGTGCGCCACGGGAACGCCGCCCCCGCCAGACCCAGCACCCGGGCACGATCGCGGGCCAGCGGGAGGGTGGTGTGCCGCCAGCGCAGCGCCTGCTCCGCCGCCTGCGGAGCGACGTGGTCGAGCACCGGCAGGACGAAGATCTCGGTGTCCCAGAACGTGTGGCCGTCGTAGCCGGGGCCGGTGAGACCCTTGGCCCCGATGGCCCGGGACTCCGCCCGGGCGCCGGCCTGCAGGACGTGGAACAGCGCGACGCGCACTGCTTGCTGAAGCTCGTCGTCCCCCTCGAGGACGACGTCGGCCCGGTCCCAGAAGTCGTCGAGGTAGGTGCGCTGGGTGGAGAGCAGGCCGTCCCACCCGACGCCCTGCGCGACGACGAGCGCGGCGTCGACCTCGTCGAGCACGGCCGCCCCGCTCCGAGTCCCCGACCAGGCGTGGGCAACCAGCTTGGTCAGCCCCAGCTGCTGGCCCGCTGCGAGGGTGGCGGTCACCGTGGTCCGCCCGACGTCCGGGGTGCACGCCACGTCGGTGCGCGTTCCCGGCGGACCCGTCACGTCGTGCCAGGTACCCGCACCGACGAGCAGCCCGCTGAGCCGGGTCCGGTGCAGCAGTCGCACGCCGCCGTCGGTCACCGTGTGCGTCTGTGCCACCAGTGGCGCGGTGAGCCCGGCGGCGCTGCGCGGATCACCACCGGCGGCGGACGGCGGCGCAGTGACGCCGAGCTCCGACTGCACCACGACGCGGACCGGGCCGTCCAGGGCCTGCACCGACCAGCACACCGCCCCCAGACCACGCTGGGTCAGCGACACCAGCCGCTCCGAGCGAACCACCACGCGGCGGCCCGCCGGAGAGGTCCAGTCCGCGGTGCGCCGCAGCGTGCCCGCCCGCAGGTCGAGCACCTGCTCGTGGGAGTGCAGCACCCCCCGGCGCACGTCGAACGGCTCGCTGTCGACGGTGAGGCGCACCAGGGTCCCGTCGGTCACCCCGACGATGGTCTGGCCCGCCTCGGGGTAGCCGAAGCCAGCCTCGGCCTGGTGCAGCGGACGCAGCTCGAACACTCCGGCGAGGTAGGCGCCGGGCAGGCCCACGGGTTCCCCCTCGTCCAGGGTGCCGCGCCAGCCGAGGTGGCCGTTGGACAGCGCGAACAGCGACTCGAACTGCGCCAGCACGCCAAGATCGAGGGACGTGGCGCGCAGGCACCAGGGCTCGACCGGGCAGGCGGGGTGTCCGATCACCTGGTGACCTCCAGGCGCGACGGAGACGACAGCGCAGCCAGGTCGCCCACCAGCGCGTCTGCCCCCGCCACCCGTCTCGCCGTGCCGGCACCGCCGCGGTCGACCTCGACGACGTGGCCTTGCCCGCCCGTGCGACCGGCGTGCACCCCCGTCACGGCGTCCTGGAGCACCGTGGCCGCGGCAGCCTCGATCTCGAGATCCGTTGCGGTGGAGCGGAAGCCGTCCGAGCGCGGACCTTGCACGTAGATCGCGGGCGTCGGCGACCACCCCAGTGGGGTCAGTGCGGTGGTGGGGGTCTCGTACGTGGTCACACCAGCTACCTCCTCGAGGGCGGTACCGGTACCGCCCCCTGGGCAGCGTGGCCGCGACCGGCCAACCGGGGGAGAGGACAACGTCCCGTCTCCGCTCTGCGTCATGGCGGGTCGGGACCGACAACCGGTGCTCGTCACGATCCGGCTGGGTGGCGCGGTGGCTCGCGAGCGGTATCCGCCCCGCCGGCGTCTCTGGTCCTTCGGCACCGTCACCACGGCCCCGCCCGCACCCGCCCGCGAGACGGTCGGGATCCCCCCGTGACCACCGTCAGGTTGGCCACCACCTGGCCGACACCGTCTGCAGCCGCACGCCGTGCCCGGCGGTGGTGGTGCGCAGGAACGCGCCGCAGGTGGGTCCTTGGTCCCGGGCACGCGAGTCCATTGCCTCTGATCCGTCCGTGCCTGCCCGCCGCAGAGTGGCGACCAGTCGGCGACCGTCGACAGATCTCATGATCCTGCGGGCGGATGGCTGCGCAGCGGAGGAGGAGTCGTGTCATGAACCACAAGACCCATCTGTACCTCATGGGCGGTCTGGTGCTCGTCGGCGCAGTGGTGCTGTTCACCGGCAGTGGGGGTGCGTTCGGCGGGGGAGGGCTGTTCCTGCTGGTGTTCCTGGGGTTCTGCTTCGCGATGATGTTCTTCATGATGCGCGGGATGAGCGGCGGTGGCACGGGGGGCGGCAACGACATGGGCGGGATGGACGGCGACGCGCGTGGCGGCCGACACGGCACCGACGTGCCCACCGAGCGCGAGGAGGAGAAGTTCGACGACGGCAACCGGCGGACCTGGTGAGGTACAACGCGGGACCGCTGCTGCGATGGGGTGGGTGGCCGAGGGCCACGGGGAGCGCGAGGCGTTCGTGCGCCTGGACGCCGGGCTGATCGCCTCCGCCCGTCCTGTGGAGATCAACCGCCCGGCTCGTCAGTGACGAGCTCGGCCGGCAGGCACGGTGCTCGCCAAGCTCGAGGGGCAGCACCTCGCCGCGGCGGGCCGGTGCCGGATCCCTCGGGCGTGGCTGCCCCGCCGGGGGCTGAACCGCGGTCGGCACCACGGATGCCGTGCGCAGCTGTGTGGTCGACCGCATCAGCGACCCGACCTGCGGCGATGGCGGGGGTCCCACCGTGTGGGAGCGGATCAGCCGAACCGAGCTCACCACCGGCGGCACCCCCCTCGGCCGGCTCGCCCCAGAGCCCCTGGAGCGCTGACCGCCGCCCATCCGGGTCGCCCCACCCTGCCGGGCTGGGGCGAGCTCGGGTCGCCGCGGCGACGTCGTCCTCGTGGTCCTGCGATGCCCATCGCCACCGAGCCCGTCCGCGCATCCGAGACGGCACTGCACGACCACCCGGTGCGCCGGCGGGGTTCGTCCGAGACCCCACGTCGACGCCTCGACGCCTCGACGCAGGTGGGCGACCTGCTTCGCGTGCCGCGGCGGCACTTCGTGGCCGCGTACCAACAGGCCTGTCCTGGAGGGGACCTTCGACACTGGATCAGGGGCAGCGGTGGAGAACAGGGTGTCGTCATGCAGCAGGCACGTTCAGCCACAGCACGGTTCGGGGTCGTGTTCCCGTGGCCGGTGTTCTTCAGCCCGTCCCGGTGTCGTGGGTGGTGGGTGGTGTCGCGCCGGTGGGGGACGGTGGTGGTGGGGCTGTTGCTGGTCGGTGTGGTGTCGACTGGTCCGGCGTGGGCGCACGGGGGTGGGGATGGTGCCCCGGAGGGGTATGTCCTGGTGCAGCAGGCGTTGGGGCACCTGGCGCAGGACCCGGGCCCGAAGGGGGTCGCCGCGGCCGAGGCCAAGATCGGGGAGGCTCTCGGTGGCCCTGACCAGGACGGGGTGGACGTTGCCCTGGTGGGGCAGGCGCAGGCTGAGCTGACCGCCGGTGAGGTCGTGGTGGCCCAGCAGACCCTGCAGCTCTCGATCGCCGAGGCGGTGGGGCAGCTGGAGCCGGCGTCGGGGGAGGAGACGGGGACCACCGTGGTGGGTGAGCCGCTGCCGGGGCGGGGTTCGTTGACCGGTACCGACTGGACCTTCGGTGCGGTGTCGCTGGTGCTGCTGGTCGTGGGGGTTGGTCTCGCGCTGTGGTTCCGCCCGGCGGAGAACCTGGCTGAGCTCCGGCGGGGGCTGGCCGGTGCCCCGGACACCGGGTCGGACCCGGACCCGTCCACGGACCCGTCCCCCACCTCCCCCACCTCCCGCACCTCCCCCACCTCCCGCACCTCCCCCTCGTCCCGCACCTCCCGCACCTCTCCGGAAGGACCCCGGTCGTGACCCGTGTCGAGGAACGACCTGCCTCACCGCGGGTGAGCAGGACCCGCCGTACCCTCGACGTGGTCGATGAGCGCCTCGGTATCAGGGCGTTGGAGTACCCGGTGCCCGAGCACGCCAACAAGCTGGCCTGGAGCCTGGGTGGGGTGACCGCGGCGGCACTGGTCATCTTGATCGCCACGGGAATCGTCCTGGTGCAGTTCTACAACCCGGTCCCCGAGGCCGCGAACCAGTCGGTGCGCTACCTGGTGACGCAGGTGTGGGGTGGTCGCTTCGTGCGGGGGGTCCACTTCTGGGCTGCGCAGGCCATGTACGTGACCGCGGCGCTGCACATGCTGCGGGTGTTCCTCACCGGGTCCTACAAGCGGCCCCGCGAAGCCAACTGGCTCGTGGGTGTGGCCATGTTCGGGCTGGTGACCCTGGCGATCTTCACCGGCACCGTGCTCAAGTGGGACCAGGAGTCGTTCGAGGCGCTGGGGCACAACCTGGAGGTCGGCAAGCTGCTCGGCGGGGTCGGGTTCTGGTTCTCCCCGACCTTCGCCGGAAACGTGCCCATCCTGATCCGGCTCTACGCCGCCCACGTCGTGTTCATCCCCGGGCTGATCCTCGTCCTGGTCGCGCTGCACATGTTGCTGGTCAAGAAGCACAAGATCTCCCCGCATCCGGCCCTGCCCAGCGAGGGCCGTGGGGATCAAGCCCCCGCCGCCGAGCCCACCGAACCGTTCACCCACCACCTGCGCCGCATCAGCTCCTTCGGCCTGGCCCTGTTCGGCCTCATCGGGATCCTGGCCGTGGTGTTCCCACCCGGTCTCGGAGCCCGCCCGGTGCAGGGCATCGAGGTCACCACACCCCCCCTCAACTTCTGGTGGCTCTACAGCCTGGAGAACTTCTTCGGGCTGCCCGCCATCATCTACGGCGAGCTCATCTTCTTCGGCCTGCTGGTCGTCATCCCCTTCGTCGACCGCAGCGGCGAGCGCTACTGGCGGCGGCGCCCGGTCGCCATGACACTGCTGACCGTGTTCCTGGTCGTGATCATCACCCTGACCATCCTGCTGAAGTTCCTCGCCACCAAGGACCACCTCGGGATGGGCGGATGAGCACCATGAACCACACCCGAGCAAGGGCCCGCCGGACCTTCTGGGTCCTGCTCACCACCACGATCCTCGCGACCGGGTCGCTGACCAGCGCCCTGGCCAGGCCACCGGGGACATGGACCGGACTGACCGTCGCCGCATCAGGGATCGTCCTGGCCCTCGCAGCCACCCTCACCTGCCGCGTGATGCTCGCCCTCGGACGACCACACCAACACGAGTCGGCAGAAGCGTGAGGTTCCTGCCGGTCAGGCAAGCCGAGAGGCGGGCCCATGACCACGACGACCCGGGTGGCCCGTGTCGTGGTGCGAGACGAACTACTGCCGGACGGGAGCACCCGCGAGGACTCGTCCATGAAGTGATGGGAAGCAGCCATGACCACAAGCAACGTCGACGTAGGCGGGATCCTGTCCGCGCTGAGCGCCCGCGGCGTCGAGAAACAGCTCAGGAGGTTGCCGGGTATCGAGAAGGTCGACGTCAACTACGTCAGCGGCAGCGCGACCGTGACCTATGACGAGCGGGTGGTGGGCCTCCGGGAGATAAGCGCGAAGGTACGGACGTGCGGCTATCACTGCAGCGGTGAGCAGCTGCCGAAGCACATGTGTGCGGCAGCACCCGATCGATGACGGCCGGCCCACTCTGACCGGACCCTTGACCAGGCAGGTGCACGATGAAGCCGCCGGAGGAAAAGACATGAAGACGAGCGTTATCGACGTCCCCGAGATGTTGGCCGTGTTGAGCTTGAGCGAAGTGGAGTCGCGGATACGCCTGGTTCCGGGGGTCGAGAGCGTGAAGGTCAGCGCTGCTACCGGTAGCGCCACCGTCCGCTACGACGAGACCCGGCTCGAGGTCGGCGACATCACCTCAGCCATCAACCACCGTCAGGACAAGCCTCGAGCGGCCGCGGGAGAGGGCGATGGACCCAGCGACCCACCCGAACGCACGGCTCCTGCGGTGGACCCGGTGGAGGCGGCGCCCAATTCCCATCGCAAGACTGGTGCTGCGCCATCGCCGCACGCAGCCGAAGCCCACACGGGGCACCCGGCGCCGCCCGGAAAGCCTGCCAAATCAGCCGAGATGGCGGAGGAGATGGGTCACGGCGACGGCATGGACCTGCCGACCATGGTCCGCAACATGCGCAACCGCTTCTGGATCGCGCTCGTGTTCACCGTGCCGATCCTGGTCTACGCCCCGATTGGCCTCTTCACCTCGCCCAGACCGCCGTTCGGTCTCGATCTGAACCTGTGGCTGTTCTTCTTCGCAACCGCTGCCGTCGTCTACCCGAGCTGGCCGTTCTTCATCGCCGCCTGGCGCGCGGTCAGGAACGGTGTGCTCAACATGGCGGTGCTGGTCGTGCTGTCGGTGGGTATCGGATACCTCTACAGCGTCGGGGCCACCTTCTTCTTCGACAGCGAGCAGTTCTACGAGGCCGTTGCCCTCCTGTTGATCTTCATCCTCCTCGGCCACTGGCTCGAGATGCGCGCCCGCTCCGGGGCCTCGACCGCAATCACGGCGCTGATGGACCTCGCTCCGCCGAAGGCCAATGTCCTTCGCGACGGTGAAGAAGTCGAGGTGTCGACGGCCGACGTGGTGGCAGGGGACGTCGTGGTGATTCGACCGGGCAACAAGATTCCGGTCGACGGCACCGTCGAGGACGGCGAGTCGCTGGTCGACGAGTCCATGCTGACCGGCGAGTCCATGCCGGTCCAGAAGGGCCCCGGGGCCACGGTGATCGGCGCGACGATCAACATCAGCGGCAGCTTCCGCTACAAGGCGACGAAAGTGGGTGCCGATACCGCACTGGCGCAGATCGTGAAGCTCGTCAAGGAGGCGCAGAACTCCAAGGCGCCGTCGCAGCTGCTCGCGGACAGGGCCGCCCAGTGGCTCGTGATCGCAGCGATCGCCATCGGTCTGGCGACCTTCACGTTCTGGTTCTGGTGGACCGGAGAACCGCTGCTGTTCGCTGTGTCGCTGACCATCACGGTGTTCGTCATAGCCTGCCCCGATGCCTTGGGGCTCGCCACGCCGATGGCGGTGATGATAGGCACCGGGATGGGTGCCGCCAACGGCATCCTCTTCAAGAATGCCTCGGCGCTGGAGGACTCCACCCGACTCGACGCCATCGTCTTCGACAAGACAGGAACCCTCACCCTCGGCAAGCCTCAGGTCGTGGAGATGGTGACCGCGGAAGGCATCACGGACGACGTGCTGCTGCTTGCCGCCGCCGCGGTCGAACAGGGGTCGGCCCACCCGCTTGCGCAGGCGATCCTCTCCCGTGCCTCGGACCTCTCCGTCGTCGCGCCGACCGGGTTCAAGAGCATCAACGGCATGGGCGCGCAGGCGGAGACCGTCGACGGCACGGTGTTCCTCGGAAATCGACTGCTGATGGACACGCAGAAGCTCGAGCTGGGTGCCCTCGAGGCCGAGGCCACGAGGATGCAGGACGAGGGTCTCACCGTGGTCCACGTGGCCCAGGACGATCGGGTCATCGGCCTCATCGCCATCGCCGACAAGGCGAGGCCAACCGCCAAGGCCGCCGTGGCCAAGCTGCGTGAGCGTGGTATCGAGGTGATCATGCTGACCGGCGACAACGCTGGTACCGCCCAGCGGATCGCTGCGGATCTCGGCATCGACACCGTTCTGGCGGACGTTCTGCCGGGCCAGAAGGCAGACAAGGTGAAGGAGCTCCAGGCCACCGGCAAGAAGGTCGGGATGGTGGGCGACGGTGTCAATGATGCGCCCGCGCTCACGCAGGCAGACGTCGGCTTCGCCATCGGCGCCGGCACGGACGTGGCGGTCGAGAGCGCCGATGTGGTGCTGATGAAGAGCGATCCGTACGACATCGTTGCCTCGATCGAGCTGTCGAAGGTGACCCTGCGCAAGATGCATCAGAATCTTGCCTGGGCGGTGGGCTACAACGTGCTCGCGTTTCCGGTTGCCGCAGGTGTCCTCTTCCCGTTCGTGATCAGCCCTGCGGTGGCCGCGCTGTCCATGTCGGGCAGCACGCTGATCGTCGCTGCCAACGCACTGTTGATGAAGCGCACCAAGCTCTCGATCACGCATGGTCCCGACGAGTCGGCCACGGCGGCAGCGGCTCCACCTGCGGAGACCGAGTCGGCCGACAGGGCGGTCGTCGCCTGACGGCGCTGTGAGCGCAGTCGGCGTGAGGACGCGCGACCGCCACTCCGGCAGCGCAGGTCCTCCCGCCACGTTCCGGTGCACTTGTTCAGCTGTTCGGCGTGGTGGAAGGGCAGGTGATCACCGTGTTCCTCGGGGCCGGCCGCGAGCTGTTCAGCTCGACCGTGGCGCCACCGTTCGGGCTGCGAGAGGAGCTGTCGCAACTGATCCTGAGCCTGCCCGCGATCGTGTGCTGGGCGTGGGCGGCCCGTACGTCGAACACCGCGGTGCTGGCTCGCCGTCGGTACCGGTTGGATGGGCTCGGTCGGGTCGACAGCGACCGGCGGGGGTGACGTCATCAACGAGGTCGGGACGATCCCGACAGCGCGGAGGCACGCCAACGACGAAGCGCGAACGCTGCTCGACCTGGCGCCGCCGCCGGCGTCGGTCGTCGCCAGTGTGCTGCTGGTCCGGCCGGGTTCGCTGGACCCTCGACATCCCGTGCTGATGGACAGACGCAGGCATCAGTGGTGGCGGACCGACGGTGCCTCGCCGCCGGGTGAGCGATGACAGCCTCACTGGCGCGCGCAGATGCGCCGGCGCTGACCGGTCGTCCGGCACCGCTGCGGATGCTGTGGATCACCGCCGCCCTGGGTGCCTGCTTCCTCCTCATCCAGTGGGGGCTGCGGGACGCTCCACTGTTGTGGTTCGCCGCGTTGCGGGCGCTGCTCGGTGGTGCCGCTCTGGCCGCCGTCGCCCTCTGGCAGCGGCGACCGTTGCCACCCGCCGGTGGTGCGTGGGTCAAGATCGTCGTCCTCGGGGTGGTCAACGTCAGCCTCGCGTTCGCGGCCATGTTCGCCGGCGTCGCCGGGTTGGCCACCGGTGTTGCCGCCGTGCTGGCCAACGCCCAGCCGTTGCTCATCCTGCTGCCCGGGTGGTGGCTCTTCCGGGAACGGATCACGGCACGGACGGGGATGGCGCTGCTGGTCGGGTCCGGCGGGCTCCTGATGGTCGCGCTACCCGGTGGAGGCGGTTCCGGGGCGCTGCTGTCGCTGCTCGCGGCCGTGGCAGTGACCACGGGCACGTTGATCGTACGCACCCTGGGTGGCCTCGATGTCGTGGTGACCAGCGCGGCTCACCTCCTCGTCGGTGGGCTGGTGCTCGCCGGGGCCGCCCTCGCCGTGGAAGGTCCTCCCGACATCTCGTGGACCCCCCGGTTCGTCCTCGTGCTCTCGTTCCTCGGACTGGTGGCCACCGCAGCAACCACGCTGGCCTGGTTCGTGGAGGCACAACGGTCGGCGTTGTCCTCGCTGACGATGTGGATGTTCTTGATTCCCGTGTTCGGCCTGCTGCTCGGCATGGTGGTGCTCGGTGAACGACCAGGTCCATGGACGGGCGTCGGCATCGCTCTGGTGCTGGTCGCCATGCTGCTGGCGCTCACCCAGCAACCCGTTCCCGGTGCCGGGCCTCCGGGTGTGCTGTGCGCAGCGTGCCGGCCCGACGCCACGACGACCGAGGACGCGCACTGACCTGACGTGACCGAGCTCATCACCCTCGGACGCACCCTGCGTCGCCGGGCCGGCGACGTCCTGGTGGGCCGCTCGGGCACGAGCCAGGATCTCTGACGCGACCCAGAGCTGGGCCGCAGCCTCGGTAGTCGTACCGCCGGTTCAACACTGCCCTCGAGCTTCGGTGTCGTGCGCCCCGTGGGCTGGGGCGCCCGGTTCGGGAGCAGCGTGGTTGCCGACGCCGGACCGAGGGTTCGCACTCGTGACCACGCAGCAGAACGACGACCAGGTCGGTCAGGCTGACGTCCCGACGAAGCAAGAGTCGAAGTCACGTCCGAGGCAGGGGCAGATCAGACCGTGTGGATCCCGATGGCCGTCGCACCTCCCCACGTTCCGGCTGGGACGTTCATCACCAGTTCGAGGCTGCACCTCGGTGACAGGCGTGGGGGAGGTGAACGTCTCGACGGTGCTCCGTGTTGTCCCTGGATCCGGCACGAGCCGCACGTCGAGCCAGCAGACGGACGGGGTAGGGCCGAACCGCCATCCTCGGCGGACTCGAGCAGCCCTCCGCCGGCCGCCGTCAATACCGGTGTCGATGGTTCTCCGATTGCACGCGGTCGTCCGGTCGGGAACCGGCGCCCCGACCGCGGCGGCGCCGGCGGCGCTCGGACTCAGCACGCGGGCGACCAGGACGACGTGACGAGCCCGCTCCGCCCCACCGGCGACCCAGGCCGCAGCATCACCCGCGGGCGCGACCGGCCAGCCCCAGCAACCGTGCCCCGCCCGGGACCACGCCCAGCACCGCCCGGGCGAGGGCGTCACGGACCCGGTCGTGGGCAGGTGGGGTCGCGACGGCTCGGCGCAGGTCGCGCAGGCCCAGCCTGGACCACCCGGCGGCGACCGCGGCGTCAGCCACCCCTGCGACCGCCCGGTCGGGATCCAGGACGGCGAGGGCCAGCGCCGTTGCGCTGTGCGCCCCGTCCACCCAGACGCCCATCGCCAGCACCTCCGGGCTGGGTCGCAGCCCCGAGAGCACACCCTGGGTCAGCTGACGGACCCCCAGGATGCGGGTCACGACGACGCCAGGGGTGTCCACCCGTGCACCCGTCGCCCCGAGGACACGGGCGGGGGCAGCCAGGAGCAGGACACCCCACCCGATCCGGCCGAGCTCGAGACGCCGGGACCGCGCGCTCGGCCGGGTCACGGGCGCATCGAGCTGCTGGACGGTGCTTCCGCGAGCCGGGTGGCGGTCTCCAGCACCAGGGCGTGCACGAAGGCCTGGGGCAGGTTCCCGCGGAGCTGGCGCTGGCTGATGTCGTACTCCTCGGAGAACAGTCCGGGCGGTCCGCACGCGGCCCGGTTGCGCTCGAAGAACCGCATGGCGCTCAGGTCGTTGCCCTGGTGGTGCTCGGCCAGGGCCATCATGAACCCGCACAGCAGGAACGCGCCCTCGGCGTCGCCGAGATCGCGCTGGTCGTGGCGGAACCGGTACACGTAGTGGTCGTCGCACAGGGTGTCCTGGACTGCGCGCAGGGTGGCCCGGCTGCGGGGATCGTCGGCGGGCAGGGCGCCGCGCACCGGCGGCAGCAGCAGCGACGCGTCCAGCCCCGGGTCGTCGGGGGCTCGTTGCCAGTACCCGTCGGGATGCAGGCTGGTCCGCGCGGTGTCGGCCAGGATGATGTCGGCCAGGGTGGCGCACTCGGCGAGGTCGGCCCCGGCCGACGGCATGGCCGCGACGGCGCGCAACCCGGCCACGCACGCCAGCCGCGACTGGGTCCACCTCCGGTTGTCGAGCTCCCAGATCCCGGCCTCGGGATCGTTGTGCCGGGCGGCGATGGCCTGCACAGCGGTGTGCACCGCCCGGTGCCCGTCGGCATCGAGCCGGTCGACGCGGGCCGCGGCCGCCATCAGCTGCAGGGCCTCCCCGAACGCGTCCAGCTGGAACTGCTGGTTGACCCAGTTGCCGGTCTTGTCGCTGCCTCCGGGGTAGCCGCGGAGGTCGAGGGTCTGCTCGTCGGGAACAGCGCCACCGGTGACGGTGTAGGCGGGCTTCAGCTGCGGTCCATCCTCCAGCAGGCGCGCCGAGACGAACCCGACCGCCGCGTCGAGCAGCTCGGGTGCGCCTGCGCTGGCGGCGGCCATCCCCGCGTAGGACTGGTCACGGATCCAGGCGTAGCGGTAGTCGTAGTTGCCGCCCCGCCCGGCTCGTTCGGGCAGGCTCATGGTGGCGGCGGCGACCATGCCACCACCCGCGCTGGTCAAGCCGCGCAGCACCGCGTAGGAGTGGCGCGCGTCGCGCGGGGCGAGGGAGGACCCCAGCTCGGGGACGCTGCGCGACCACGCCGCCTCGGTCGCCGACCACGCCGTGTCGGGATCGACCAGCTCCTCCGGGAGCGACTGCGCGGAGGCTTCGAACACCAGGTCGTGGTGCGTGCCCGCCGGCACGGTCAGCTCCAGCACCAGCAGCTCCCCGTGGGGGTGGGTGCTGGTCCGCGGGTGGGCGGCCTCGACCCCGGCGCAGCGCCAGTGCAGGTTGCCGCTGTGCCCGCTCCACACCCCGGCGTCCTGGTGCAGCTTCCCTGGGCCGTGCCGCCCGAACCCGGGGCGCGGTTGCAGCACCACCCGCACCTGGGCGTCACCCCGCACGGCCGTGATGCGACGCAGCAGCACCACCCTGTCGGGGTCACCGGGGAAGGCGAGGGCCTCGCGGCACTCGATGATGCCGTCGTCGGTGATCCACCGGGACCGCCAGATGAGGCCACCCTGCTCGTAGGAGCCACCCCAGGTGTGGTGCACGTCCTGGGGGGTGACGGCGAAGGTGCCACTGCCACCGATCAGGGAGGAGAACACTGCCTCGGAGCTCCACCGGGGAGCGCACATCCAGGCGATGTCGCCCTGCGGTCCGACGAGGGCACCCCGCTCACCGTCGGCGAGCAGCGCGTACTGCCGCAGGACGTGCGGGGGGAACATCGCCTCGACGTCGACCTTGTCCGCCGTCGCCATCAGCTCTCGCTCCGTCGGTTGCTGAGCAGGTCGGCGGCGCGGGCGGCGACGGCCATGATCGTCAGGGCAGGGTTGGCGCTGCCCTGGGTGGGCAGGACGCTGCCGTCGGTGATGTAGAGGTTGTCCACGGCGAAGCTGCGGCAGCTGGCGTCGACGACGCCGTGGTGCTCGTCGTTGGCCATGCGGGCTCCACCGACCAGGTGCGCGGCGCGGTCGATGGTCATGACCTCGCTGGCCCCGGCGGCGTGCAGAAGGTCCTCCATGACCGACTGCGCGGCTCTCATCAGGGCCTTGTCGTTGTCGCACTGGGTGTAGGAGAACTCCGCGACGGGCAGGCCGTGGCGGTCGGTCTGCTCGGCGAGGGTGACGCGGTTCTCGGCCTGGGGCAGGAACTCGCACAGCGCACCGAGGGTCGACCAGTGCACGTAGTCGCTCATGTACTCGCGCAGGTCGGCGCCCCAGTGACCCTGCGCGGAGACGTGCTCGGCCCAGGTGATCGGCAGCGGGGAGACGGTCTGGATGGAGAAGCCGCGCTTGTAGCCCTTGCTGGGGTCGGTCTCGTAGAACGCCTCGGTGCTCACCTCCGGCGGCGGGGCCTTGTACATGCGGATCTCCTCGTCGAAGCGTCCGGCGGTCTGGGGTGCTCCCTGCACCATCAGGTAGCGCCCGACCTGGTCGTGCTCGTTGCACAGCCCGTCCGGGAAGCGGTTCGTCGCGGAGTTCAGCAGCAGGCGCGGGGTCTCGATGGAGTAGCCGGCCACCGCCACCATGCGGGCCCGTTGGAAGTGCTCGACACCGCCACGCACGTAGTGCACCCCGGTGGCGCGCCCGCTGTTCTCGTCGATGCCGATGCGGGTGACCATGCTGTCGGCCCGCACCTCGGCCCCGTGGGCGAGCGCGTCGGGAATGTGGGTGATCAGCGGCGACGCCTTGGCGTTCACCTTGCACCCCTGCAGGCAGAAGCCGCGGTAGATGCAGTGCGCGCGGTTGCCGAAGCGGCCGTTGGTGATCGCCACCGGGCCGACCTTCGCGGTGATGCCCAGCTTCTCCGCGCCGCGGAGGAACATCTGGCCGTTGCCGCCGACGGGGTGCGGGCGGTGCGGGTAGGTGTGCGGGTCTCCCCACGGCCAGTCCTGCCCGGCCACCGGCAGCTCCCCCTCGATGTCGGCGTAGTAGCGGCGCAGGTCGGAGTACTCGATCGGCCAGTCCACACCGACCCCGTCCTGGCTGCGGGTGCGGAAGTCGCTGGGGTGGAAGCGCGGGACGTAGCCGGCGTAGTGCACCATCGAGCCACCCACTCCACGCCCGGAGTTGTTGGAGCCCAGCGGAACCGGGTCGGAGCCGCTGATGACGCGGGGCTCGGTCCAGTACAGGTGGTGCGAGCCGGCCTCGTCGGAGACCCAGTCGGAGTCGGGGTCCCAGAACGGACCGGCGTCGAGGGCGGCGACGGTCCACCCGGCCCGGGCCAGGCGTTGGGCCATCACCGACCCGCCGGCTCCGCAGCCCACGATGACCAGGTCGATCTCGTCGGTGTCGGCGAAGCGGCGCATGTCGGTGCGCAGCTGGTGGTTGGTGCGGGTGCCGTCGTTGGGCAGCAGCCACGCGGAGTCGTTGCGGTCGCGGACGTCGTTGCTCATGAGCTGGCCTTCCTGGCCGGGTCCTGCGTGGGGCGGGCGTCGCGGACCTCGCCCTTCTCCACCGTGTTGATGCCGAGGTTCTTGTAGCCGCGCGGGTAGGCCGGGCCGGAGAAGCCGATCTCGTTCCAGGCCCAGGGGTGGGAGTAGAAGGCGGTGCACGCGTAGCGGGTCCACAGGCTCCACACGTGCGCGGCGCTGCGCCCGTGCCAGGTCTGCGAGCCCAGCTCCTGTACCGACGCCACGAGCACCGCCTGCTCGCCACGGGTGCAGACGGCGAAGCCTGCGTCGAACCGGTCCTGGGCGTCGGAGTCGAGGTGGGCGAGGGACTCGCGCCACGCCTGGTCGTCGTGGGGCATGTCCTCGTAGCGCCAGCCGTCGGTCTGCATCTCGGTCAGGCGGGCATCGATGAGCTGCGCGACCGGCACCTTGGGGTCCTCGTGCTGGTTCAGCAGCTGGTCCACCAGGGCCTCGGCGACCGCGAACTCCTTCGGGGTGAAGAAGCGGACGTCGGGGGGAAAGCTCAACCGCGACAGCACGACTCCGGCCGTCACCTGGTCCCAGTGGCCAGAGTTCTGAAGAACGTCGAACCCGGGGAAGCGGTGCTGCGCCCCCCCAGGGGTGGTAGGACGGGCGCTCACTGCTCGCGCCGCAGCACGGCCGCGAGCAGGCCCATGCCCCCCACCATCGTCACCAGCAGGGGCGCCATCAGCGGGGGGCCCATCTCCATGTTGTAGCGGAAGTCCGACCACCCGCCGGGCTTCTGCGCGATGCCCCGACCGTGCAGGTAGGTGCCCTGGATCCCGTTGGCCACGATCACCGCCGACGCCAGGGGCAGCGCGGTCTTCGCCATGCGCTCGCTGAAGAACCCCGCCACCCCCGCGACGGCACCGACCGGACCCAGAGCCACCGGGACGTACATCATCTTGTTCCCGAAGCTGGCGCTGTCGTGCTCGAAGAAGATCTCCACCGCGGTGACCAGCGACCCCACTGCCGTCAGCGCGGCGAGGCTGCGCTCGAAGCGACCGGTCCGCACGTTGCGCACCATCCGGTCGATGCCGTGCTCCACCCCGTCTGCCGTGTCCCGTGCTGCCATGGTCGCCTCCGGTGATCGCTGCTGGTGGGTTCGGTCCGCGTCCGGCGCACTCTATCCGCAACGGTTGCGACTACGCAATGATTGGTCGCGACCCAGCGCGACCCAGCGCGACCCAGCGCGACCCCCCGTGGGCAGGTCGGGGCCGGGTGGTCGTGAGTGGCAACGGCCCATCCGTGCAGTGGTGCCCCCGGGCCGCCAGGGGAGCGTCCCGTCGGTGAGCCCTCGGGTCACGTGTCGACCATGCGCAACGATTGCGCCAGCGCAGTGCTATGTTGCCGATATGTCTGGTCCTCCCTCTCGGCCTCGCCGGGCGAGCACAGCCGCGCGCCGCACGGAGGAGGTGGATGCGGTGATGCTCGCTGCTCGCGCCCTCGTGGCCGTGGCCGCCCGCTCCGTCGTCGAGGTCGAGGCGATCGTCTCGATGTCCCAGCTGCGGATCCTGGTGCTGGTGGCCACTCGCAAGCAGGTGAACCTGGGTTCGGTCGCCACCGAGCTGGGTGTGCATCCCTCCAACGCCTCCCGCGCGTGCGACCGACTGGTGGAGGCCGGGTTGCTGCAACGGCGGGACTCCACGGCCGACCGGCGCAACCTCGTCCTCGAGCTCAGTCTCCGGGGCGAGGCGCTCGTGAGGTCGGTCGTGGAGAACCGGCGGGCGGCGATGCAGGCGATTCTGTCCAAGATGAGCACGCAGGACCGCGTGGAGCTGACCCCGGCCCTGCGGGCCTTCGCCGCCGCGGCGGGCGAGAACCCTGCCGACGCCGGCGATGCACGGCTCTGGCTCACCTAGCCCGGACTGCTCTGGTGCCCCACGGGGCACCCTGCTCGACCGTGCACTCTCAGTGCGGCCGGGCGTGGCGTGCGCCGACGGCGCCGGCCACTGCG
This sequence comes from Rhodococcus antarcticus, assembly GCF_026153295.1. NCBI lineage: Bacteria > Bacillati > Actinomycetota > Actinomycetes > Mycobacteriales > Nocardiaceae > Rhodococcus > Rhodococcus antarcticus. The sequence goes on from NZ_CP110615.1 coordinate 1,255,234, forward strand.
AAGGCTGCGGCGATGGCAGCATCCAGCAGCGCAGCCGGTCGGCGACGGGTGTCGACGGCGGCGAGTGCGAGCATGCTGGCTGCGTGCAGCCCGTCGACGCCTGCGCCGACGCCCAGCACCGCTGGAGTGGGTGAGCGCATCAGGAGGCCGGCCTGGAGCACCTGCCGCGCGGCGAGGACCCGGGCGACCACCTCGGCGCGGTGGTCCAGGGGCTTGCGGAGGATCCGGTCGGCCACCAGCCCAGGGGCAGCCAGCTGCAGCAGCCCCCACCCGGCGCGGACCACCTGCAGCACCTTCACCGGCGCGCCAGGGCCACACCCACGGCGGCGGCGGCTGCCCCCGCGACCGCCCCGATCACACCGTGGTGCTGGGACAGCCACAGCTGCTCGCTGCGCGAGACGGCCTTGTCGTCGAAGGCACCGTGGGCGCCGTAGTCCTTGCCGTCCGGGCCGTCGGCGGGCTCCCAGAGGTTGACGGCCTGTTCGGGGGAGCGGTCCTGGTCGGTCTGCTGGGAGCTGTACCCGGTGCGGGCGAGGTAGCGGTCGAGCAGGCCGGGGGCGATGGCGTTGGCGACGAGGGTGCCCATCGTGCTGGCTCCGACCCAGTACTCGCGCCGCTGAGGGTGGTCGGCGGCGTGCAGCACACCCCGGGCGGCAACCTCGGGCTGGTAGATCGGGGGCACGGGCTGCGCTCGCTTGGGCATCCGGTTGAGCACCCAGGAGAACTGGGGGGTGTTCACCGCGGGCATCTGCACCATGGTGACGTGGACGTTGGACTTGTCGTGCAGCAGCTCGCAGCGCAGCGCCTCGTGGAAGCCCTGGATCGCGTGCTTGGACCCGCAGTAGGCGGTCTGCAAGGGGATGCCGCGGTAGGCCAGCGCGGACCCCACCTGCACGATGGTCCCCTTGTCGCGAGGGGTCATCCGCTTGAGGGCGGCCATGGTGGCGTAGACGAAGCCGAGGTAGTTGACCTCGGTCACCCGCTTGTACTCCTCGGGCGTGATCTTCTCGAACGGGGAGAACACCGAGGTGAACGCCACGTTCACCCAGACGTCGATGGGGCCGAGCTCGTTCTCGACGCGCTCGGCAGCGGCCTCCACCTGGGCGGGGTCGGCGACGTCGGTGGGCACGACCAGGGCCCGGCCGCCACCGGCCTCCACGTCGCGGGCGGCACCGGCCAGACCGGCCTCGCCGCGGGCGAGCAGCGCGACCGAGGCGCCGCGGGCGCCGAACGCGGCGGCAGTGGCGCGGCCGATGCCACCGCTGGCTCCGGTGACGACGACGACCTGTCCGTGCGGGGGGGTGCTCATCGGTACGTGCTCCTCAGGAGGTGGGATCGGGAAGGGGCGTGGTGCTCGGGTCAGGAAAGTGGTGGGGGAGTGGGCACCCGTCCGCCGGTCAGATGCCGGCGGCGTTGGCGTAGAACTGCTGGTCCTCGCGCCACCCCCCCATGCCCATGCCCACCTGGTCGATGTCGTGGACGAGCTCGATCCCGACCACCCACTTGACCATCTTGAAGCCGAGCTGGGTCTCGACCCGCAGCCGTACCGGGGCGCCGTGGGCGACCGGCAGCGGCTCACCGTTCATCTCCAGGGCGAGGATGGTCTGGGGCTGCTGAGCCAGGTGGATCGGGATGGAGCCGTAGAAGAATCCGTACCGACCCTCGGCCTCGGTCAGGCCCTTGTCGTCCATCGCGTAGAACACGATGTGGCGGGCCTCGGCGGTCGGCCGGACGTGCGCGAGGACATCGGCCATCGGCACCCCGGCCCACTGGGCCACCGCCGTCCAGCCCTGGATGCAGTTGTGCTTGACGGTCTGGCTGGTCTCACCCAGGCCCCGCAGCTCCTCCAAGGAGAGGGTGGTGGGGTTCTCCACCAGGCCGCCGACGGCCAGCCGGTAGTCCCGGAACTCGGTGGTGACCATCTGGTCGTAGTCCTCGCCGACCGGGGGGTAGCCGTTGACCCGGTGGTAGGGCGAGATGTCGGTGGCTGCGAGGTGCTGCCGCGACGTGAGCGAGCGGGAGATGACCTTCTCGAAGGGGTTGACCACGAACCCGAGCAGGCGTTGCGTCCTGCGCCGGTACCGCAGGGAGAACCAGGTGATGACGACGTGGAACAGCAGGACCAGGAACAACCCGGCCAGCCCGACCCCGACCGTGAGGGCGCGGCTACCGTGCCCGGCCAGCACGATGAGCACGAACTCGTCGGGCAGGTTGTGCACGATCACCATGAACACGTGCAGCACGGTGAACGCTGCGAACGCGCACAACCCCAGGAAGTGCACGCTCCGCGCGCCCTGCTTCCCACCGAACAGCTTCCCGAACCACGGGAAGCGGGCGAGCACGGTCGGGGACATCGCCGCACCAGAGGCGATCTGCAGCGGGGCCAGCACGAAGATGAGCAGGAAGTAGGTCAGCTTCTGGGCGGCCTCGAACGGCTCACCCGGAATCCTCGGCGGAATCTGGAAGCTCAGGTAGGTGCCCACCGCACGGAGCGAGTCCGGAACGATCGACCAGTGGGTGGGGACGAGGTAGTGCCAGTAGCCGGTGGCGAACACGAGCACGACGTACACCAGCCCGGTGAGGATCCAGAACTGGACCGTCATGAAGTGCCAGTGACGCCCCAACCCCAGGTTCTTGCGACCCGGCAGCGCCACCACCGGCGACCAGGACTCCTCCTCGTCCAGGCTGGACCACGGCTTGCGTGAGTCCGCCCCGTACATCTTCTTCGAGAACCGTGCCCATTCCCGCCCCGGCGGACAGTTGTCGTCCCAGTACAGCTTCGGGAACGCGGAGAGGACCTCCAGGCCCGATCGCATCAGCAGCAGCAGGAAGAACAGGTTCAGGAAGTGGGTCACCACCACCCACCACGGGAAGAACGACGGCACCGCAACCTCCTCGTCCGGGCACCGGTCCGTGATCCGCGGCCCCGCGTGCTGACGCCCGCACCGACTCGATCGAGCCGCAATGGTTGCGCCATCGCACAGTGTGCCACACACTGTTCGAGACGCGGGAACGAGACCGCGGTCGTGGACGGCGGAGAGGACAACGGCATGACGCACCACCGCAGCACTGGCCCGACCGCGGTGCAGCAGGACCCGCTCAGCGCCGACGCCCGGCTCACGCAGCTGCGGGCGGACCTGCTGGGCGGGTTCGGTCAGGGCGCTGACACCGAGCAGGTCCAGGCGCACACCCGCGACCGCCCACCGGCGGACGCCGCACCCCCGCTGTTCGAACGGGCACGAACGGCGACGACGGAGGCCCCGATGACCTACGGCGGGGGATCCGGCGGCCGGCGCGTCCGCTCATCACCCAAGGCTGCGCTGGGTGGGTTCCTCCTCGGGGTGCTGCTGACCCTGCGCCTGCGGCGGTCCGCCTCGTGACCCCACCACCCTCGGGCCAGCAGCTCGAGATCACCCACGGCGACCAGCGGGCCACGATCGTCGAGGTCGGGGGCGGGGTTCGCACCTACACCGCCGGCGGCAGGGACGTGCTGCACCCCTACGACCTGGACGCCATGTGCGACGGGGCGCACGGCGCCCCACTGATCCCCTGGCCCAACCGCCTGGCTGACGGGCGCTACACCTTCGACGGCAAGGACCACCAGGTCGCGCTCACCGAACCCGACAAGCACAACGCGATCCACGGTCTGCTGCGCTGGCGCTCCTGGCAAGCCACCGAGCGCGCCGCCGACCGGGTCGTGATGGCCACCGTCCTGCACCCCATGCTCGGGTACCCGTTCACCCTCGCCGTGCAGGTCGAGTACGCCCTTGGTGCGCACGGCCTGAGCGTGGTCACCACGGCCACCAACGTCGGTGACACCCCCTGCCCCTACGGACACGGCCAGCACCCCTACCTCTCACCCGGACGGGGCACCATCGACGCCTGCACGCTGCAGCTCAGCGCAGACACCCGGATCCTGACCGACCGGCAACGGCAGCTGCCCATCGGCAGCGAACCCGTTGCCCGCACCCCCTTCGACTTCACGACCCCGCGACAGCTGAAGAACCTCGAGGTCGACTCCGCGTTCACCGGGCTGGGTCGCGACGCCGAGGGGAAGGCCTGGGTGAGGCTGACCGGCACCGATGGCGCCACCGCCGCGCTGTGGGTGGACGAGACCTATCCCATCCTCGAGCTCTACACCGCAGACACCTTGGCGCCGGCGCGCCGTCGCACCGGTCTCGGTGCCGAACCCATGACCTGCCCGCCCAACGCGTTCCAGACCGGCCAGCACGTCATCCGGTTGGACCCTGGACAGTCGCAGACCACGACGTGGGGTGCGAACCTGAGCTGAGGTCGCTCGACCTCGGCCTCCCCGTGGGCGCGGGGGCTGTCACTGTCGGTCGGCTGCTCCTCCGTCAGCGGCTGTGCACCGGCGGCGCTCTCGTGAGGCCTCGGCCAGGTACCGGAAGTGCACGTCCTGAGCAGAGGGGACCGGGACGGTCACCGAGCGGGTGCCGTCGTCCTGGGTGCGAGGCCGGTGGGGTTCTGCCCACCGAGAGCTGCACGATGGTCTGCGGGGTGGGCGTGTCGTGGTGTGCTCACCCCGCGGCGCCCTCCAGGACGGCAGCGGCCATGCACCCCTCCGACCCGGGTGCGGGGGGTCAGGCGGGCAGCGAGTACCCGATGACGGTGTTGAGCACGACGGCGACGGTCAGGTACATCAGCCACACCCCGGTGACGGTGTGGAAGAAGCCGATGGCGCGGACCGCGACGGGGCCGACCTGCAGGGCCACGAAGAGCTCGGCGAGGTAGACCAGGAACAGGCCGGTGAACAGCAGTCCGACCGGCCACGCACCCCCGTGGTAGAACACGAACGCACCTAGCGCACTGAGCACCATGAATGCCACCGACATGCCCGCGTTCGGCCGGTCGTCGTTGCCGCGGTAGCGGTTCCAGCCCAGCACGAACCAGTGGATGCCGTAGGCGCTGAACGCCAGCGCAGCCATGTAGAGGGCCTTGTCGTTGGTGAACACCGGGAACCAGGTCAACCCGACGAACAAGATGACCCCGGTGACGAGCTGGCAGAACCCGGCCAGCCAGATGCCCCAGAAGCCGGCGGCTCGGTCGACGGCCGCGTCTCGCGGCGGGAAGCCGAGCAGCTCCATGGGCCCCCAGACGAGGTAGCCCGTCCCGAGCCCGAAGAACCCCAGGGCCAGGGGCGGGAACATCGACGTCACGAACACGGCAGCCTCCTCGCGGGCCCGTGCGGGCGGCTTTCGCCCGGGCACCACCTCAGGTGTACGACGGTTGTCGCGCCCACACAAATCGGAGCGGCACTTCAGGCGCGGGTGTTGGCCTGGCCGACCATGAAGTGCGCTTCCGCAGCCCCTTCCGCAGCCGCAGCCGCAGCCGCAGCCGCAGCCGCAGCCGCAGCCGCAGCAGCTGCGGTGGCGGTGGGGACCCTTGGGCGGCTGACGGCTCGCACCGGGTCGGGATGGGCGATGTCGCAGGTCACACGGCCCGGAGGGACCTTTCCCGGCGTGTACGTTGATCTTGTTGAGACCTCAGCCAGACCCGGACCACGTTCGTCCTCGCGGACTCGTGGGAGCACTTGCTCTGAGCCCGGGCGTGATCGGTGACCTTCCCCTGGGGAGTCACCTTGAACACCAGCTTGATCACCACCGCACCTGTCCGTGTCCTGGTCGTGGACGGTTGGGAGGTCTACCGCCGCGGGGTCGTGCAGTCCCTCGTCCACGACGACACCGTTGACGTCGTGGGCGAGGCGGGCACCGTTGCCGAGGCCGACGTGCTCGTGCGGTCGCTGCAGCCGGACGTCGTGCTGCTCGACGCCCGCCTGCCCGATGGCAGCGGGGTCGAGCTGTGTCGCCGCTTCCAGGCGACCGCGCCGGCCACCCACTGGCTGTTCCTCACCTCCGACGGGGTGGGCATGGTCGGGGCGGCTGATGCCGGCGCCATCGGGCACCTGTCCAAGGACGTGCACCGCGTGGAGCTGGTCGCGGCGGTGCTGCGCGCGGCGTCGGGAGGGTCGTGGGACCCGGTGTGCGGCGGTGTCCACACCGTTGCCGAGGTGGTCACTGCGCTCGAGGTGGCCGTGGCGTCGCTGACGGGGAGGGAGTCGGCGGTGCTGCGGCTGATCACCGAGGGGATGACGAACCGGCAGATCGGGGCGGAGCTGGTCCTGTCGGAGAAGACGGTGAAGAACTACGTCTCCTTGGTCCTGTCCAAGCTGGGGGTGGCCCGGCGAACCCAGGCCGCGGTCCTGGGGGCCGACGCCCGCCAGCTGCTGCTCGCCACCGCCGGCTAGCCAGCCCGACCAGCGCACCGACGGGCGGGCCTGCTCCGGCCGCCAAGGCGGGGGCGGGTGTTGTCGGCCCAGGTCGTGGTGCCTCGGTCGACGGGCAGGGCGGCCCCGAGGACGAGGACGCCGAGGACCCCGAGGTCGAGGACGACTCCGGTGGCGGCGGAGGGGCCTGCCCACAGCAGCACGGGTGTCGAGGTGAGGGCGGCGAGCAGGGCGAGGGTGCGCCAGGTGCGCAGCCGGGCCTCGAGCAGGGCCCCGGCGCTGATGTAGGCCAGGCCGGCGACCACGGATAGTCCGGCGGTGACCACACCGGTGACCGACCCGGTCTCGGGGTGCAGCCCGGCGTCGTGCAGGGGGCCGGGCTGGGCAGTGCTCCAGAGCAGGCCCACCGCGGCCAGGTGGGCGGTGCCGAGCAGGACCAGGGTGGTCGCGGAGGCGGTGACGACGATTCGCCACCGTGGGGTGAGGACGGGCCGGAGGGTCGCTGGGTCGGGGGTGGGGTTGGTGCCCCGCAGCGTCACCGTCGGTGTGGTGGTCATGGGGTGCGCGATGGGGTGGTGAGGTAGCGGGTGGGGTCGCTACCGGCGCGGGTACCGCTGGCGATCCAGGCGGCGAACCCGGTGGGGGTGGCGTTGTGGTGGTGCTGCAGCTGGGTGAGGGTGGTCTGCCATGCGCGGCCGAGGTCCGGGTCGCTCCAGCGGGCCAGCGACGATGCCTCGGGACTCGGGGGCAGCACGAGCAGCGACCCGGAGGGGGTTGGTGGGCCGGTAGGGGTGTCGGGTCGGGGGCGGGCGGCGTGCACCTCGTGGCCGACGACGGCAACGGTGGCGCCGAGCAGCAGCAGCGGGAAGACCGCCCCCGGCCCCCACAGCACCAGGATGGTGAGCCCGGCCAGGACGCCGGCGGTCACGGCCAGCACGTCCCGTCCGTGGCTCACAGCCCGGACCGGGTCGAGGTCGACGTGGTGGTGGCCATGGGTGCTCCTTGGCTCGGTGTGTCGTGCGGGGTTGGGGCCGTGACGGAGCCACGTGGCTGCCGGGCAAGGGGGGTGGCCCAGCGGGGCGGGGCTCAGCGGGGGCCGGCGGGGTCAGGCTCCTCAGGGGGTGATGTGCAGGAGGTTGTGGACGTGGGTGACGCCGGGGGTGGAGTAGGCGGCGTCGTCGGTCTGGCGGTACTCGGTCCAGGAGCTGACGTGGCCGGTGAGCTCGATCGTGGTGCCCTCGGTGGTGACGGTGATGGTGCGGGCGTCGGTGGTGGCGTTGCGCTGGAGGGTGGTGGTGATGTGGGCGGTGGCCTTCTCGGCGATGAACGGCTGGTCGGGGGTGAGGGTGACGAGGGTGCGGACCCCGGTGACTCCGGCGATGGCTTCCACGGCGAGGACCGCGGCCTGGCGTTGGTAGTGCCAGGTGGTGGTGCCGGTGAGGGTGATCCAGTGGTTGGTCACCTCGGCGTTGATGTTGTCGGCGCCCGGGGAGTGGGTGAGGGCCGTGGTGGCGTCGCGGGCGAGGTCGGTGTCCGGGCGTGTCCCGTGGGGGTGCTTGACGACGATCTCGTCGAGGATCTCGGACGTCAGCTGGTGGGCGGTGGGGTGCGGGGGCCGGGTCATGGGTCCACCGTGGTCCGGGGGGATGGTGGACGGCAGTGCCGTGCGGTCCCTTCCGGGGGTCCACAGGTCCCGTTCCGGGCGTTCACCGCCCAGCGGTGACCTGCTGGGGGTCCGAGGACCCTGGCCGGGGCGACCGCACGCCAGCCACCGTCGGTGCACCGTGGAGGGGGTCCCGACCCGGGGACGGATGTCCGGGGTGTCGGGGCCGTGGATCGGGGTCTTCGTGGGGATCGTGCTGAGCCTGGTCGACGGCCGGCGACCACCCCCGACCCGCTCATGCCGATGCGGTCCGGCGAACCACCGGGCGGCGGGGGAAACGCCTACTCCGTGACGGTCCACCCGCCCCAGTCGTGGCGTGGGGGCACGGGCATGTAGAGGGTGTTGCCGAGGTGGTCCCGGGCCGGTCGGTGGGCTCGGATGTCGTGCACGAGCCGGTACTCCATTGGTCCGGTCCGGCCGGGCAGCACGACCCGCGCGGGCCACGAACCGTTCTCCACGCGCCGCCACGTGTGCCCGTGTGCCGGCCCGCAGTAGGCCTTCGCCCACCCCGTGCCGGCGGTGGACCCCTTCCGCGGGCGATCAACGGCCGGGGCGTCAGCATCGGTGCCCGGCCGGGAAACGTCGAGGATCGTCACGACGCGCTCGACCTCCGACGGTGTCGCACAGGCTGGGTGCGGCGACCGAGAGCCTCGCCGAGGGGCTGGGGGGCCACGACATCGCGGCAACCGGTGGGCATGAACCAAGCCTGGTCGCGGCGTGGGGGAGCGGGTCAGGGGCCAACGTCCCGGACACACGGGACCACAGGGCAGTCACCCACCCCGGCAACCGCCCGAACTGAGGCACGTGGTCGACACCGAGGTCGCGCTCCAGAGTGCGGAGGGGCGTCAGGGCCTCGCCCCGTTGCCGTGGAACGAGCGGCCCGCGACGAGCTCGTGCTGCTGGTCGCCCTTCGGGCGCGGTGGGTCATCGCGGTTGTGGGCTGTCGGTGGTGGCGTTCGCCTGGGGGTGTGGGCGAGCCCGGCTCGGAGGCTGTGTTGCTCGTTGCGGAGAGCGGGCCGTGGACGGTGGTCGTGGTCCGTGCAACCCTTCGGGGGACCCCGACGACCGTGCAGGGCTGAGCGAGAGCGGCGGCACCTCATGGCGCACCCCCCGAACGACGGCACGCCCGGGCACGACGGACCGGAGCCCGGCAACGCCGAGGTCGAGCCCGTGGAGCGGACCGAGCAGGATGCTGCGCAGGAGCAGGGTGAGGACGACGACCTGCGGGCGGCGACGGCGGGGCTTGCGGCCCTGGCGTCGGGCCGGATGAGCCTGCCGGCGCTGCTGACGCGGGTGGCGGAGTTCGCGGTGCGGGCCATCCCCGGTGCTGACGGTGCCGGGCTGACCCTTCTGGAGGCGGGCAAGGCCGACACCATCGTGGCCACGGCGGAGTTCGTGCGGGCGGTCGACGCCATCCAGTACGGGCTCGGTGAAGGCCCGTGCATCCTGGCCGCCGCGAGCGGGGCCACCGTGCGGTCGGGGGCCTTGGGTTCGGACCCGACGTGGCCCCGGTTCGGGCCCCGGGTGAGCCACCTCGGGGTGCACAGCGCCCTGTCCCTGCCCCTGGTCGGGTCGGAGGGGGTGCTGGGGGCGATGAACATCTACGCCCACCGCCCCGACGCCTTCGACGACCGGGCCGCCGAGCTCGGCGAGCTGTACGCGGTGCCGGCGGCGATCTCGGTGCAGAACGCGCAGGTCCTCGCCCAGGCCCTGGCCCTGGCCGCGCAGCTGGAGACCGCCCTGCGCAGCCGGTCGGTCATCGACCAGGCCATCGGGGTGCTCATGGCCCGCTCCGGGTACAACCCTGCCCAAGCCTTCGCCCGGCTGCGGGCGATGAGCCAGCAGGAGAATCGCAGGCTGGCGGTCATCGCGCAGGGCATCGTCGAGCAGGCCGCCAGCCGGGCCCGCGCCCAGCACACCGACGACTGACCACCCCCAAGCCTGACCACCCCCAAGCCTGACCACCCCCACGTACTGAGCACCTCGCTGGCTGAGCCCCGTCACCCCGGGTTCACCCCTGCGCACCCCTGGTGGGTGGTCGGGCGTACCGTCGCGGTCCTGAGTCCGGTGGTGCGGGTACCGACCCGCACCGGGACTCGTACCTTGCATCCCGCGGTCTGCCGGGTGCGGGGACCAGGCACCACGATCACGGCGTCGTCGGAGCGTCTCCCGAGGTTCCTCGTGGATCTCTCCCGTGCCCTGGCCAACGAGCTGGCCGTGCTGACCGGAGCCCTGGACGACCCCGAGGTCGACCTGCAGGAGCTGGTGCACCGTCTGGGTGCAGTGGTCGGGGTGTCGGTGTCCTCGTTCCAGGGGCTGCGCCTGACCGTGGTCGTCGACGGGTACCCGTTCACCCTCACCGCCATGGGTCGAGGCGCCGGTGGCACCGGCCCGGTGGTCGGGGCGTCGGTCCTCATCGCCTTGGCCACGGCGACCCGGCCGGGTCCCCGCAGCAGCGTGGTGTTCTACGCGGGCACGCCCGGGGCGTTCGTCGACCTCGCCGCGGACGCCGCCCGGCAGGACCCAACACCGGGGGCGGTGATCCTGGACGCCCACCTCGATGATCCTGACGGGGAGCACCCGGTGTCGGGTTCGTCGGGGTGGGCGGAGATCTCGGTGATCAACCAGGCCCTCGGGGTGGTCATGGGTGGGGGGCGCACCCTGGCGCAGGCCCGGGTGGTCCTGGACGCCCGGGCGGCGGTGTCCGGGCTCGGCATCGTGGTGACCGCGGCGGCGGTGGTGGCCGCGGCGGCGACCGCGCCCCGGAATTCACCACACGACGTCGACGGCGGCGGGGGTTCTGACCGTGCGGACCTCGACGACGACGACCCCGACGGGGTCGTCGCGGGACAGAGCCCGGACCCGCGTTGATGGGGTGCTCGTCCTCTTGCGCGGCACCATCGATCTGGCCACCCCGGTCGGACGTGGTGGGTTGCTCTGGTGAGGTCATCTCGCGACGAGATGATCGACATCGGAGGGTGTCGCAGCACCGGTGCCTCACGGGCGACCCAGCGACCGCGTCGCCTGGTCCTCCCGGGGGTGACCGTTGCACGACGGGCTGCCTCGCGGGCGTGGTGCGAGCAGCGTCAACCGCCCCCGATCCGAGTCGTGAGGGCCGGACGTCCACCGGCCCCGTCCGGCCGCAGAAGAACCGCCCGGAGGCCGTAGCTGTGCTCGGTCGGCCTCGGCACCCGCGGAGTCCGTGCCCACGGTCCCGTCGGCCGGGGACCTTCGGCCCGGGACACGACTGCCCACCCTGCCTAGCGTCGGTCTGGTCGGGGTACCCGCCCCGTACCGCCCCAGCCCAGGAGCAGCCGTGCACACCTCGCCCACCCCGATCCGGTTCCTGCGGTGAGCCGGGCCCGGGTCGTCGCGACCGTGGTGGCTGCTGTCCTCGCTGGGCTCGCTGTCCTGGTCCTCGGGGGGGTGCGCACGTTGGCGCCGTCGGTGCTGCTGGGTGTCACTTTCGCTGTCGCGCACGAGATGCGGTTCGCTCGCACCACACCGTCGGCCCACACCGGCCCGGGCGCACTGCCCGAGTCACCACCGCCCCCGCCGCTGGCAGGGACGTCGCTGGTGCTGACGGGCGGTGTGGACGTGCTGTCGCTGGACCGGTGGAGCGAGCAGGAGCTGTGCCAAGCCTGGCAGCGCACCTACGTCCAGCTGCAGCGGCACACCGACGCGGCGTGGACCGAGCACCTGGCGCAGACCCGGTGCACCTACCTCGACGAGCTGCAGCGCCGCGACCCCAATGGGTTCGCCGCCTGGATCGCCAGCGGTGCCCGCGCGGCCAGCGACCCGATGCGCTACCTCACCACCAGCCCACCCCGCAGCCCATGAGCACCCGGTGGCGACCCTCAGCGGGGACCTCGTGGCCCGCGCGGGCCGCCGCCCGCACGTCCCACTCCTACCCGCACGCTGAACGGAGCTCATTCTCATGACCCACCTCCTGGTGCTCGTGATCCTCTGGGCGACCTACACGGTCGCGAGGCTGGTGCTGCGCGCTGAGGACAAACCCACTCCCACCCCCGCGCCCGCACCACGCAGGGGTGCAGAACGGGGTGAGGAACCCGCCGAGGCCGCCAGCCCGGGCGGGCTGGCGTGGACCGCGGTCGATGACCGCCAGCTGACCCGTCTCCTGAGGAGCTCCGCTGCGCGTTCGACCAGGACCGGGAAGCGCGCATGAGCACCCGGAGCGAGATGTTCACCGCCGCCCACGCGGAGCTGGAGTACTCGATGTCCCTCGGTGTCTTCGAGCGCTACGCCGCGGCGCAGCGCGCCGTCGACCACCTCGCCGATGAGGGCTTCCCGGTGCAGAACGTGGAGATCGTCGGTACCGAGCTCCGCTCCATCGAGCGGGTCACCGGGCGGCTGACCCGCGGCAAGATCGCCGCGGCCGGTGCCCTGTCCGGGCTCTGGATCGGACTGTTCGTGGGGATCGCGTTCAGCCTGTTCAGCACGCAGAACCAGCTCGGCTTCCTGCTCACCACTCCGCTGCTCGGGGCGGTGTTCGGGTTGGCCTGGAGCCAGCTCGGCTACAGCACGGCCACCCGGCACGGCACCCGCGACTTCTCCTCGGTCAACCAGGTCGTCGCCACCAAGTACGAGGTGCGCGTGGAGCACGCGCACGCGGCCCGCGCACGGGAGGTCCTGGCGGCGATGCCGCGGGAGCCGGCGACCTGACACCTCCCACCCCCATCGCCGGACCCCGCCCACGGCCGGGTCGGCCACCCGTCCGGCGCCCACCAACACCAGGAGACGATGTTCCATGACGAGCAACGACGACACTGCCACCCTGTACACCCTGGGTGACCGCGGCCAGAGTGTCGATGGACTGGTCAACGACGTCCGCGGCCGCAAGGTCACGGACGCCGACGGTGAGGGCATCGGCAGGGTCGCCGACCTCCTCGTCGACGACCAGGAGCGCAAGGTCCGGTTCCTGGTCGTCGAGCACGGCGGGTTCCTCGGCTTCGGGGAGACCACGACCCTGATCCCGGTCGACGTCGTCACCAGGATCACCGACACCGAGGTCACCATCGACCAGTCCCGTGACCGGGTCGCAGGGGCGCCGGGCTACGACCCGGACCTCGTCGACGACCGGCCACATCACTCCAGCGTCTACGGCTACTACGGCACCACCCCGTACTGGGGGGCGGGCTACGCCTACCCCGGCACCTGGATGTGACGCGGGGTGGGGCGCCTCGTGACGAAGTCTCTGGCCTGGGCACGACGACGGTGGTCAGGGCCCTCCCCGTCGTCGACTCCGCGGTCCGAGAGAGATGTTGGAAAAACGACCCGGCCGGTGGGACCGACCCACGAGTGCGGTGTGGACCTGGGGTGCGGCGACCGCGGCGGGTAGACCACCGGGCAGGTCGCTGAACAGTCGGGCCAGCTCGGCGGTGGTGCGGGCGGTGGCGGCCCGCCCGGAGCGTTCCTCCAGCTCGGTCAGGTCAAGGCGGCCCTCGCTGAAGTGCCGACCGAGCGCGCTCACCGCGCGGTCCCGGTCGGTGGTGCCGATCCGCATCCCGGCCGCGTCGTCCACGCCGTTCACGCTAGCGCGGCCTCCGTGTCCTGCTCAGGGTCCTTCGCCTCTACGTCCGGGACGTGGTGGTGAGACAGGACTTCGGCACTGTCGCGCGGACGCCCCTGTGGGTCGCCTCGCCCCGTTTGGTCTGCGAGCTACCAGCCGAGGGTGCGCAGGTGCTCGTCATCGATCCCGAAGTGGTGACCGATCTCGTGGATCACGGTGCGGCGCACCTGCTCCACGACCTCGTCCTCGGTGCGGCAGATCGCGCAGATCGCGTGCCGGAAGATCGTGATGCGGTCGGGCATCACCGCCGAGTACTGCGACGTGCGGGCGGTCAGCGGGACGCCTTGGTAGAGGCCCAGCAGCTCCAGTGCGGTTGAGTCCTGGTCGACGGTGACGGCGACGTTGGTCATGACGGCGCCGAGGTCGGCCGGGAGCCCGTCGAGGGCGTGGCTGACCATCTGCGCGAACGGCTCGGGGTGCACGAGGACCACAGGTCTAGCGCCTTTCGGTGTGTCCGGATTGCAGCTCGTCGGGTCGGGCGTGCCGATGACTCAGCACCGCCGCCGCCGGTACCACCTGGGTCAGGACGGGGTTCGAGCTGGATGCGGGCGTCACCCTCGGGGTGTGCTGGCCGACGACCTTGCGCAGCGTGGTCTGGGCGATCTGGTCGATGGCGGAGTGGACGTTCTCGGTGGCGACCACGGACTTCACGGCGTCGACGACGCGGAAGTAGGCGACGGCGGAGACGTCGACGCTGACGTTGTCCCGGGTGATGATCCCCTGGGACTGGATGGGCATGGTGACGATCCGCAGCGAGACCCGGTGCAGCACCGGACGATCCGCACGGCCAGCGCCAGCACGACGACGACGAGCGCGATGACGACGATGGTGGAGGCCGTGGTCATGGTCCGACCCTGCTCCCGGGGGGCCGGTGCCGGCAGAGGACAACGTCCCGGCGGTGGGCGTCACGTTGTCCTCCAGCTCGAGCAGCGTCAGTCCCGTCCCGGCGGGGCAGTGACGGCGCACGCATCCCCACACACCCGTCGGGGTAGATGTAGCCCGGCCCCAGTACGGCTTGGACCTGGGACGGGGTTCGCTGGGGGGTGCGGTGTGGTCGGATACCTCGTGAACAATCCCCTCGTGTCCGGTTCGTCCGCGCTGCTGGTGGCCCAGTCCGACCCCGGTGCGCCACGGGTGTTCGGGGTGACCCTCGTCGGGTTGAGCGAGACCACGGCGGTGAAGGTGGGCTTCACCGCCGTGCTGGTGGCGGTGGTGCTGGCGCTGCGGTGGATGGTGCTGCGGCTGTTGCGCCGCACCCTGGGTGGGGATGTGGGGGATCCGCGCCGGTTCTGGGGTCGCCAGCTCGTGCAGGTGGGGGTGGCGGTGGTTCTGGTGCTGGGGGTGTTCTCGATCTGGGTCACCGCCGGCACCAATGTCAGCACCGGTCTCGGTCTGGTCAGCGCGGGGTTGGCGTTCGCGCTGCAGCAGGTGATCACGTCGTTGGCGGCCTACTTCGTGATCCTGCGGGGCGACACGTTCGGGGTGGGTGACCGGATCACCCTGGGTGGGGTTCGGGGTGACGTGGTGCGGTTGGGGTTCCTGAAGACCACGATCATGGAGATGGGTCAGCCACCGGCGGTGGCCGGTGGGGACCCGTTGTCCTGGGTGCACTCCCGGCAGTACACCGGCCGCCTGGTGACGGTGACCAACGGGGTGATCTTCACCGAGCCGGTCTACAACTACAGCCGCGAGTTCCCCTACCTGTGGGACGAGATCGTGGTGCCGGTGGCCTACACCGACGACCGGGCCGCTGCGGAGGACGCCCTGCTCACCGCGGCCCGCACCCACGCCCTGGTCGAGGACGAGGTGGCCGCCCGGGCGTGGTCGGCGCTGCGCGCCCGGTACGCGGTCGCGCCGGCGTCGATGGAGCCCGCCGTGTACTGGCGGATCACCGACAACTGGCTGGAGCTCTCCGTCCGGTTCCTCGTTCCGGCCCGCGGTGTGCGCGAGGTGAAGGACGCGATGAGCCGGGACATCCTGGGTCGCCTCGACGCCGCCGGGGTCGGTATCGCCTCGGCCACCTACGACATCGTCGGCGTGCCACCGCTACGGGTCCAGCGGGCACCGCAGGCAGGCTGACTCCGCGGCGCTGCTGCTCCGCGGTCGCACCGGCCGCTGGGCTCAGCGCTGGTGGGGGCGTGAGCGAGCGAGCTCCTGCGCCAGCACGCGGTACACCTGCGCGTTCCAGGCGAGGGCGATGTGACCGCCCCGGACCTCGATCGTGCGTGCGCCGGGCAGGGAGCACGCGGTCGGCGCCACGATCCCGTCGTCGGGGGTGAGCACGCAGGTCAGGGGTACGGCCCGCGACTGCTGCGCCGCCACCCCCCGGGCGTAGGAGCAGTCGCAGGCGGATGTGAAGCAGCCACGCCGACGCGACTCCGGGTGCAGGCCGTACTCCAGCCGCCGGGCGCCGGTCACTGCGAGATTGGTGAGGACGGAGATGTCGTTGTTGTCGGCGAGTGGACTGCCGAGGGTGATCACCTGCGAGACCCGCTCGGGACGCAGCCCGGCGAGCGCGTTGCCCAGCAGCCCGCCGCGGCTGTGGCCCACGACGGCCACCGGCTGCCCGGTCCTCTCGTGAAGCCGGTCGAGCCGAGTGTGCAGGCCGTCAAGGATGCGGTCCGCACAACCCACGTTCCAGCGAATGCCCGAGAGCTCTGCTCGGTAGCCCCGCCGCCGGAGCCAGCGCGCCATCGTGCCCAGAGACGCGTCTCCGGCCATGAAGCCGGGGATCAGCAGCACCGGCCGGCCCTCGCCGTCCGCAACGCCCTCGCCTCGCCACACCGGGTCGGCGAGGAGCGCGGCGAACTCGATGGGCCAGCCGTACTCGCGCAGGGGATGGCCCCACCACCGACCAGCGGGTGAGGTCCCGGGTGCCGACCCAGCGTCTCGGGGTGTGGACCCGGGCCTGGCCACCTCCTGCGGTTCAGCGTCGTCGACGCCGACCGTGTTCATGATGGGGCACCGGTGGGCTTGGTGATCGCGCGCTTGAGGATCTTGCCGGTGGCGCCCTTGGGCAGGTCGTCGAGGACCCAGACCGCCCGCGGGTACTTGTACGGCGCAACCCGGGCCTTCACGTACTCCCGGAGCTCGTCAGCGCTGACCTCGGCTCCGGGGCGCAGCGAGACGGCCGCACCGACCTCCTCCCCATGAGTTGGGTGGGGGAGTCCGATGACCGCGGCCTCGCGCACGGCAGGGTGCTCGTAGAGCACCTCCTCGACCTCCCGCGGGTAGACGTTGAAGCCACCGCGGATGATCAGCTCCTTCTTGCGGTCGACGATGAAGTAGAAGCCGTCGTCGTCGACGGTGCCCAGGTCGCCGGTGGCGAACCAGCCCTCGGCGTTGATCGCCTCGGCGGTCGCCTCGGGGCGGTTCCAGTACCCCTTCATCACGTTGTGGCCGCGAATGCAGATCTCGCCGACCTCGCCGGGGGGCGAATCGGAGCCGTCGTCGTTGACGAGCTTGAACTCGACGCCGGGGATCGGGGTCCCGATCGAGCCGACCTTCGCCTGCTCGACGCGGTTGAAGCTGGCCACCGGCGAGGTCTCGGAGAGCCCGTAGCCCTCGATGATCTTCGCGCCGTAGGTGGCCTCGAACGCGCGCACCACCTCACCCGGCAGTGCCGCACCACCAGAGGAACACAGCCTGAGGCTGGCGGCCTTGTCGGGGTTGGCGCCCGGGAGGTTGGCCAGAGCCGTGTACATCGTCGGTACACCTTCGAGGATCGTCACCTGGTTGGCGGCGATGGAGTCCAGCACCACCTGGGCGTCGAAGCGCGGGATCAGAACTAGCAGTGCGCCGGCGGCCACGCTCGCGTTCAACCCGCAGGTGAGCCCGAAGACGTGGAACAGCGGCAGGCAGCCCATGATCACGTCCTGCTCACCGATGGTCATCAGGTCCTCGACACAGACGCGCAGGTTCCTGTCGAGACCGCCGTGGGTCAGCTCTGCGCCCTTGGGTGTCCCGGTCGTGCCGGAGGTGTAGAGGATGACCGCGGTCTCGTCGGGTTCACGCTCGAGGATGGGCGCCGGCTCCTGGCCGAGGAGCCCGGGCAGGACCGAGGCGTCGACGACCTCGACCCGGCAGCCCTCGCTCGCGTGGGCGGTGTCCTCCGCCGAGGCCGACTCGTGCGCCCAGAGCAGCACCATGCCGGAGTCAGCCGTGTAGTGGGTGATCTCCCGTCCCTTGAGCAGCGGGTTCATCGGCACCACGACGGCACCCAGGCGCAGGGCCCCGTAGAACAGCACCGGGAACTCGAGCAGGTTCGGCACCATCACACCGACCCGGTCGCCCGGCTGCACACCGAGGGCGGCCATCTTCCCGGCGGCACGGCCGGCCAGGTCGTCGAGCTCGCCGTACGTCAGGGTGGTCGCGCCAAGCCGTAGCGCTGGGCGGTCGGGGAACGTCGTGGCGCTCTGCGTCAGGTTCTCGGCGAGGTTGGTCATCGCGCTGCTCCGTCTGGTTGTTCGAGTATCGCGAGGGGGGACGGTCCGGTGATCACGTGGCGAGCACGCCGCCTTCGACCGGGAGAGTGATCCCGGTCACGTATCCGCCGGCGTCGCTGGCGAGGAAGAGCAGGGCGGCGCCGATCTCCGCGTGCCTGCCGAGGCGGCCCACCAACGTGCGCGGGATGACCACCTGCTCGACGTACTCGTCTCCGAACTGATCGGTCATCTCGGACTCGAAGTAGCCCGGCGCGAGCGCGTTGACCCGGATGCCCTTGCGCGGGCCCCACTGCTGGGCGAGGTCGCGGGTCAGCCCGATCAGGCCGGCCTTGCTGGAGGCGTAGGCCGCCTGGGGAAGGCCCATCGTGGTGAGGCCGAGGACGCTGCTGATGTTGACGATCGAGCTGCCTGGCTGCATCACCTTGCCGGCGGCCTGGGCCATCCAGTAGCAGGCGTTGAGGTTCAGCTCGATGACCGAGCGGAACTGCTCGGGGGTCTCCCGGGTCGCGGGTACGGCGGTCCCGACGCCCGCGTTGTTCACCAGCACGTCAACCCGTCCGAAGGCGGCCATCGCCGCGTCGATGAGCCCCTGGCAGTCCTCGGGGCTGGTCACGTCGGTGCGGACGGCGATGGCCCTGCCGCCGAGGGCTTCCACCTTGGTCACGGTGTCGGCGAGCTTGTCCTCGCGCCGCGCGCCCAGGGCGAGGTCGGCGCCGGCCTCGGCCAGCGCGAGTGCGAAGGTCACACCCAGACCGCTGGATGCGCCGGTGACCACCGCGACCTTGCCGTCGAGCCGGAAGCTGTCCAGAAAACTCATGTCAATCGTCTCCCATCATGTCTGCCATGCCGACTGCGCTCAGCGCGTCAAATGTCTGCTCAGAGAGGTACGCCAGCATGATCAGGTCCTGCAGCTGGCCGTTCAGGTCCCGGAAGTGGTCCCGCAGCAGGGCCTCACCGGTGAAGCCGAGGTCCAGGAACATCTCCGTGATCCGCTCCTGCGCCGCCGGCACCTCGACGACCACCTTCAGCAGGCCCGACCGCACGGCGTGGGCGACCGCGTGCTGTGCCAGCTTGCGTCCGATGCCGCGCCCCCGCGTCGCGGGGTCGACCACAAGACGGAGCTCGGCGACGTGGTTCGACCAGCTGGTCAGTCTCAGCAGGGCCGCAACACCGTTGACGGTGCCGTCGTCGTCGACGTCGACCCAGCGCTGACCTGGGGCGGCGGGCCAGGCCCCCAGGGCCGCAGGCGTGACGTCCTCCTTGATGAAGGTCAGGTCGCTCTCGGGCAGCCGCCCGAAGAAGGCTGTGAGCTGCTCGACGTGCCCGGGGGTGAAGTCCTGGATGCTCACGACCTGTCCTCGCTCTGCTTCTTGAGGAAATCGATGATGACGGGGAGCGTGTTGCGGGCTGCGCCGCGACCGACCATCAGGCCGACGTGGCCGGCGTCCAGCCGTAGCTCCTGCTTGTCCTCGGACCCGATCAGCCCGAGGAGGGGGGTGGCGGCGGCCGGCGGGATGATGTGGTCGCGCAGCCCGAGGACGTGCAGGAAGGGCACGGTGATGTCCGCGAGTCGTACATGGTCACCGCCGAGGAAGACTCGGTCGTTGATGAACGCGTTGTCGGTGACCAGTCGCTTGAACTGACGGGCGACTCCGCCGGGCAGCGGCACCTGGTCGCTGCCCCATCCGGCCATGGCCTGGTAGGCGGTGACGAACTCGTCGCTCCACAGCTTCTCGAGCAGGTTGACCCGGGAGGTCACCTCACCCACAGGAGCGAGCGCGCGAAATCCCTGGGCGATCACCCCGGCCGGGACCATGCCGTCGACGCCCAGCACGTCCTCGAGGTCGGTGCGAGCCAGGATGTCGGTCATCGGTCCGCACTGCTGCAGGTCCGCCGGCGTCGTCAGAACGGTGAGGCTACGCAGCGGCGAGTCGGGGTGGTGCGCGGCGTACAGCGCCGCGAGCACGCCACCGAAGCAGTAGCCGAGCAGGTTCACGCTGTCGCCGCCTGACAGCTCGCAGACCCGCTCGATGGCGGCAGGAATGTAGGAGTCGACGTAGTCCTCGAGCTGGTTGGCCGCGTCACGCTCGTCAGGGACGCCCCAGTCGAGCATGTACACGTCGAAACCGGCCCCCACCAGCTGTTCGATGACGCTGTTGCCGGGGCGCAGGTCGAGGATGTAGCTCTTGTTGAACAGGCTGTAGAGGATCAGCAGCGGGGGCTTCAGGGAGTCCTGCTCGCTGCGGTAGTGCCACAGCTCGGTGCGGCCGTGACTCCACACCACGTCCTTGGGGCTCAGCCCGACGTCGGTCCGCTGGATGCCGGTCGCCATCCGGATGCCGTTGCGTGCACGCAGCGCGTTGCGCTCGACCTCGCGGCGGACGCGGTCAATCGTGCTCAGGCCGGGAATCGACACCATGTCGCTTCGCCTCCTTCCGTGCTCGCTGGAGCTCGAGGGACAGCAGCCGCACCTCGCGGTCGAGGGAGCCGACCTGCTGCTTGAGGCGCTGCATGTCTGTGCCCGCGGGGAGGTTGACCGCGTGCCAGGCCCGTGCAGCGACCTTGTCCAGCTCGGTGCGGACAACCTTCTGCACACCGGTGAGCAGCGCAGCTGCTTGGGCGAACCCCTCGGAGTGGGTGAGCTCGTTGGCCAGCGGTGTGGCCAGCTTCTCGACCTTGTCGAAGAGGCCACGAGGTCCCGGAAGACCCATCACGCACTCCTGCGATGAAGGTGGGCCGGCCCACCGGCCAGTCCGGCGTGGTTCGGCTCGTGCCGAGCTCGAGGTCGGGCTCGAGGCTCTCCAGCAGCTTCCGCGCCGCGGACGGGCTCTGAGCGACCCGGAACGCGGCCAGCGGGTGGGCATGCGTCTGAGGCTGTTCGGCGAGCAGGGGGAAAAGCGGTGTCTGACCCAGGACGTGTCTCACTGCCGCCAACGGATCGCATCCGGAGGTTCCCCGCCTGCCGGTCGGCTGAGGTGTCGGGACGTGACAGAGGTCTCATGGGATGCGACACTAACCTCTCGCGTCATCGAGTTGCCGCCAATCCCGTACTCCGGTTCCTCGCATCATGGTGGACCCGGCCCTCTCCCGAGTCGCCGAGGAATTGATGGAGGGTTGCATGGCCCACCTGGGCAGCTCGGGGCCGCAGTCGTGCCGGTGAAGGTGCTGTGGAAGGAAGGCAGGACGATCCGCGACCTCGTGGAGCTCCCGAGAGGTCCGAACGGCATGATCGTCGAGCGGGCGACCACACCACCGAAGGCAACGTCATGACCGGCCGCGACAACATCGGGCGTTCACTGTTCACCGACTACCTCGGCTTGCAGGACGAGCTCACCGAGCAGGAGCTCGACTATCTCGAGCGGACCCGCCGCTTCGTCGACCACGAGGTGCTGCCGGTGATCGGCGACTACTGGCAGCGAGCCGAGTTCCCGTTCGAGCTCATCGCCAAGATGGCCGAGCTCGGTATCGTCGGTGACGGGATCGAAGGCTACGGCTGCCCCCAGATGAGTCCGACCGCGTCGGGGCTGATCAACATGGAGCTCAGCCGCGGCGACGGCAGCCTGGGCACCTTCTTGGGGGTGCAGTCCGGGCTTGCGATGCGGTCGATCGCACTGCTTGGTTCGCAGGAGCAGAAGCAGCGCTGGCTGCCCGGGATGGCCGCCCTCGAGGTGATCGGGGCCTTCGCCCTCACCGAACCCGAGCACGGCTCGGACTCGGTCGGCCTCGAGGCCTCGCTGCACCGCGACGGCGACGCCTACGTCCTCTCCGGCCGCAAGCGGTGGATCGGTAACGGATCGATCGCCGACGTCGTCGTCGTCTGGGCCAGGGACACCGAGGATGGTGCCGTCAAGGGCCTGCTGCTGGAGAAGGACACCCCGGGCTTCCAGGCCGAGGTCATGCTGGGCAAGGGCTCGGTCCGAGCTGTCTGGCAGGCCGATCTCACCTTCACCGACGTCCGTGTCCCGCTGGACAACAAGCTGCCTGGTGCCAACACGTTCAAGGATGCCAGCGTGGTCCTGGCCTCGACCCGGAACTCGGTGGCCTGGGCCGCGCTCGGGCACGCTGTCGCGGCGTACGAGGTGGCGTTGACCTACTCCAAGGAGCGGATCCAGTTCGGCAAGCCACTTGCGACCAAGCAGCTCGTGCAGGACAAGCTCGTCCGGATGCTGGCCGAGGTCACCACCATGCAGCTCTACTGTCTGCGGCTGGCCAAGCTGCTCGAGGCCGGCAAGCTGACCGACACGATCTCGGCTCTGGCGAAGATGAACAACACCCGCAAAGCCCGCGAGGTCATCGCGATGGCCAGGGATCTGCTCGGTGGCAACGGCATCCTGTTGGAGAACCACGTCATCCGGCACATGGCCGACATTGAAGCGATCTACACCTACGAGGGAACCGCCGACATCCAGACCCTCATCGTCGGTCGGGAAATCACCGGGATGAGCGCCTTCACCTGAGGTGACGGCAACATCCGCGAGCCGCCATCCACAAGGGAGTCCTGCCATGTCGAACCGCGAAGGCCGAACGGCGGCCGTGATCGGCGCCGGAACGATCGGGCTGTCCTGGGCCACCCTCTTCGCCGGTCACGGCCTTCGGGTGCGGGTCAACGACCCGAGAGCCGACCTCGAGGACACCGTGCAGGAAACCGTCCGGCAGTTCGCGGCTACCTTGCCCGGCGGACCCTACGACCCAGAGGTGCTGCTGGGACTGATCGAGGTGCAGCCCGACCTCGAGCAGGCTGTTCGTGGTGTCGACATCGTGCAGGAGAACGGCCCCGAGGACATCGGCGTCAAGCGCGAGCTGTTCGCCCGTATCGAGCGGGCCGCGCCACCCGGGGCGATGCTGCTGTCGTCGACCTCGGGACTGATGCCCACCGACATGAGCGCCGACATGACCGACCCCGGCCGGCTTCTGGTCGGACACCCGTTCAACCCGCCGCACGTCATCCCGCTGGTCGAGATCGTGCCGGGACAGCACAGCTCGACCGCGGCGGTCGATGCAGCGGTCGCCTTCTACACCGAGCTCGGCAAGCAGCCGGTCGTGCTGCACAAGGAGATCGGCGGCTTCGTGGCCAACCGGCTGCAGTCGGCGCTGTTCCGCGAGAGCGTCAGCCTGGTCCTCAAGGGGGTCGTCACCGCCGAGGAGCTGGACCTCGTGGTCACCTCGTCGGTCGGCCCACGGTGGGCGACGGCCGGGCCGTTCGAGAGCTACCACCTGGGGGGCGGTCCCGGTGGGCTGCGGCACCTGCTGGAGCACCTCGGCCCTGGAATGGCCCGCCGGTGGAAGGACCTCGGCGAGCCCGAGCTCACCGCCGAGACCATCGACCTGCTCAGCACCGCTACCGAGGCACGCTTTCGTGACCAGAGCTACGAACAACGGATGGCGGTGCGTGACCGCAAGCAGCTGGCCGTGCTGGCCGCCAGGGACGGCACCGAACCCGTCGCCGAAACGACCCCAGCGCGCCCCGTGTCAGCCGGCATCCCGCAGCTGCTCGGCGACTTCTACGGTTACGAGCAGCTCTTGCCGGCCGCCGACCAGGAGGTGCTCCTGCGGGTCCGCGAGTTCGTCCAGCGCGAGATCGCCCCGATCGCCAACGACTCGTGGTCCCGATCAGAGTTCCCGCACCACCTGGTTCCGAAGATCGCCGAGCTGGGGATCGTCGGTATCGGCTACCCCCGGCCGGACCGCCCCACCGCCAGCCGGTTGCTGACGTCGTTCATCAGCCTGGAGTTCTCCCGGGTCGACACCTCGATGGCGACCTTCTTCGGCGTCCACAACGGCTTGGCGATGGGCAGCATCGTCTTCTGCGGATCGCCGGAGCAGCAGGAGCGCTGGCTGCCGAAGATGTCCACGCTGGAGACGATCGGTGCTTTCGCCTTGACCGAACCCAACGGTGGTTCGGATGTTGCCGGCGGGCTGGAGACGACCGCTCGTCGCGACGGCGACACCTGGGTGCTCAACGGCGCCAAGCGTTGGATCGGCAACGGGACCTTCGCCGATGTGGTCGTCGTCTGGGCCCGCGACACCGCCGACGACCAGGTGAAGGGCTTCGTCGTCGAGCAGGGGACACCCGGATTCACCGCGACCAAGATGGAGGGCAAGCTCGCTCTGCGTACCGTCCAGAACGCCGACATCACCCTGACCGACTGCCGCATCCCCGAGGCCAATCGCCTGCAGGGAGCCAACTCCTTCCGCGACACCGGCAAGGTCCTGCGGCACACTCGCGGCGGGGTGGCCTGGAACTCCGTCGGCTGCATGATGGGGGCCTACGAGGCGGCCGTCGACTACGCCAAGACCCGCGAGCAGTTCGGCCGCCCGATCGGCAAGTTCCAGCTGATCCAGGACCACCTGGCCAAGATGCTCGGCAACATCACCGCCTCCCTCGCCATGGGGGTGCGGGTGGCACAGCTCCAGGATGCGGACCTGTGCACCGACGAGCAGGCTGCCCTGGCCAAGTTGTTCGTCACGACCCGGATGCGGGAGACCGTGGCCAGCGGTCGGGAGATCTTCGGCGGCAACGGAGTCCTGCTCGAGTACAACGTCGCGCGCTTCTTCAACGACGCCGAGGCGCTCTACTCCTACGAGGGCACCCGGGAGATCAACACGCTGCTGGTCGGTCGCGCCATCACGGGCTTGGGCGCGTTCGTCTAACGTCCTGCGTCTCCGCTCGACGACGGACTGATCACGCCTTCTGCTTCCAGGGAGGCAATCTCGGCCTGGCTGAGCCCGGCTTCGGTCAGGACCTCGACGTTGTGCTGCCCGAGCTCGGGGCCGACGCCGCGCGGACCGATGTCGGCACCCCTGATCCGGATCGGCATGGCCACCGTGCGGAACCGCCCCATCGTCGGGTGCTCGATCTCAGGAAACATCCCTACGGCCTCGGCGTGCGGGTCGGCCGCCACCTCGGCGACGGTCGCGGCGGGGCCCCAGACGAAACCTGCCTCGTCGAACAACGACCCCCAGTCGGCGAGGGTCCTGGTCGCGAACAGCGCATCCATCAGGTCGGTGATCTCCGACATGTGCTCGACGCGGGCGGCGACCGTCTCGAACCGAGGGTCGGCCGCCCACTCGGGTCGACCCACCACCTCGCTGAACCGCGGCCACCAGCGCGCCTCCGGCATGAACAGCAGCACCCACCGCTCGTCGGAGGTCAGGAAGCTCTCCTGCAGTGCGTGCAAGCGCTCGCGGCGCCCCGTCGTACGCGGGTTCTCCGCGTCGATGAGGGTCGCCGACAGGTCCGTGGCCATCGTCCAGGCAGCGGTGGCGTACAGGTTGACGTCGATCACCTGACCCTCGCCGGTGCGGTCGACCATCCGGAGCGCGGTGAGGACCGCGGCGAGCAGGGCCAGCGCCGCACTGTGGTCGCCCTGGGCGGGCCGGGCCCGCGGGGCCTGCGTGCCCGGCGGGGTGATCGAGTGGGTGATCCCACCGCGTCCGAAGAATGCCGTGATGTCATAGCCAGGTCGGGCGGTGTCGGGGCCGTCGAGTCCGTAACCGGTCAGGGTGGCGTGCACCAGCCGAGGGTTTCGGGCGTGCAGCGTCTCGGCGTCGAGACCGAACTTCTGCTGCCGCGTGGGCAGCAGGTTGTTGACGAAGACATCAGCGCCGGCTGCCAGTGTCTGGACCAGCGCGCTGCCCTCCGGGCGGTCCAGCGCGACGGCGACTCCCCGCTTTCCGCGGTTGTCCAGATGGAAGCTGGCGTCGATGGCCGGCACACCCTCGGGCATCGTGGGCTGCC
This sequence comes from Rhodococcus antarcticus, assembly GCF_026153295.1. Classification (NCBI taxonomy): domain Bacteria; kingdom Bacillati; phylum Actinomycetota; class Actinomycetes; order Mycobacteriales; family Nocardiaceae; genus Rhodococcus; species Rhodococcus antarcticus. Next base: position 1,280,914 of record NZ_CP110615.1, read on the forward strand.
GGGTGATGCCGCGCAGGGCATCTCCCCGCAGCGGCTCGACCTTCACCACGTCGGCGCCGAGGTCGGCCAGCATTGCGGCTGCCCCCGGGGCAGCCATCCAGTTGGCGACCTCGACGACGCGGATCCCGGAAAGCGGTGCGACCACGACGATCTCCTTCGAACTAACGGCCGGTCCACCGTGGTGGCCGCTTCTCGGCGAAGGCGCGTGGGCCCTCCTTGGCATCCTCAGTCTGCTTGATCCGCGCGGACGTCGCTTCGCTGCGCGACCAGCCCTCGTCCTCGTCGATCTCGAGCGCGGCCCGGGCGATCGCCAGGCTCTCCCGGACGGCCAGCGGTGCGTTCGCGCAGATCCGCTCACCGAGCGCGCGAGCGGTCGGCACGACCTCGTCGGTGTCCACCACGTGGTTGACCAGACCCAGCCGGTGCGCCTCCTCGGCCCCGAACCGGTCCCCCGTCATGATCAGCTCCCGGGCCCGCGCCGCACCGATGGCGCGGGGCAGCCGGAACACTCCGCCGCCGACGGCGACGATGCCCCGGGTCACCTCGGGGAGTCCGAAGGCGGCATCCCGGGCCGCCACCACCAGATCGCAGGCGAGCACCAGCTCGGTCCCACCCGCGAGGGCGAAACCGTTGACCGCCGCGATGACCGGTTTGCTGCGCGGGTAGCGCACGAACCCCGCGAAACCCCCTTTGGCCGAGGAAAGCTCAGGACCCCGACCGGCGGCGATGACCTTGAGGTCGGCCCCTGCTGAAAAGACCGAGCCGGCGCCGGTCAGGATCGCCAGCCACACGTCCGGGTCAGCCTCGAACCGCTCCATCACCGCATTCATGGCAAGGGTGAGCTCAGGGTTGATGGCGTTGCGTTGCTCCGGTCGGTTGAGCGTGATCGTCGCGATCCGGCCATCGACCTCGTAGCGAACCTCGTCAGTCATCTGCGCTCCGTCTCAGCGAGGTAGTCGTGCACCATCTCAGGGCGTCCCAGGGTGAGGTCGGTGAGGATGTGGGTGGCCGACAGCACCTCGAGCACCGGGAGGTCGGCCAACGGCGCCAGCGCGTGCTCGAACAGCTGGAGCCGGGCCGGGCCGCTCCAGGCGCCCTTGATCGTGATGTCGGTGATCTGAGAGCGGACCAGCTCCAGGATTCGCGGCCGGCGGTCGTAGCCGGGCAGGATCTTCAGCCCGTACGTGGGCTGCCCGATCTCCTCGCGGGCGGCAGCCTCCTCCACCTGGCCGTGCTTGTACCCCATCGTCGCCGTAGCCACCCGCAGCGAGCCGTAGTCGAGAGTGCCGACCAACGTGTCGGTGTCGACGTAGAGCGCAGGCGCCCCCATCTTCTTCGGGAACGCGCTGATCTCCCGTCCACTTGCGATCGAGCTGAGGCTGTCGACATACATCGCGTGCAGGTAGTCGGCGGGCTCCCCGTCGTACTCGACCCGCAACACCTGGCCGGATTCACAGAACGCACCGAGACCGGTCACGTCGGGCATCTTCATGACCTCGAAGCGGACCAACGGCTCGGCGACGGTCAGCGGCTCGGGCACCAGCTTCCGCATCGCCTCCGGGTCGGTGCGATAGGTGATGTTGAGGTACTCCCGGTCGGTGAACCGATAGGGGCCGCCCGGCGGATAGGCAGGCGCTCCGAGGGGCGTCGTCAGCTGGCGCCGGACGTCTTCGATCCGCATGTCGTCTCCCTGGCTAGAGCGTCGCCGAAGACTAGCGGTACAAGGGGTGCAGCGGTGTGGGACACCGGAACGACGCAAGGCCGTCCACGCGACCCTCCACCGGCCTCGGAACCAGGTACGCCGGTGTCACTCGTGCCGGTACTCGTGCCCGATCGGGTCACGAGGGCAGAAGTTCTGGACCACATCCGTTCAGCCGACCGCCGCCAGGAGCGGGACGTGCTTCACGGGCCGGCGGAGCCCGAGGGCCAGGGCGACGCCCGCCGCCGCCAGCGCCGCCAGCGCCCCGCCCTGGAACACCGTGTGCACCTGGACGAGCGCAGTGTCGAGCAGGGCACTGGCGTCTCCCTGGTCGGGCAGCGCAGCCACCGCCCGGTAGTAGCGGTGCAGCCCGACCGTGGTGAGCAGCGCGAGGCCCACCACCATCCCCACGGTGCGCGCGACCACGACCAGCGCACCCGCCACCCCGTGCGCCTCCGCGGGCGCGACCTCCAGGGCGGCAGCGTTCACCGGGGCGAGGGCGAGCCCCAGCCCCAGCCCCACGGCCGCTAGCACCACGGTGGCCGACACCGTCGACGCCAGGTCGGCCGCACCCCAGCCGGACATGACGAACAGCCCCACCGCGGCGAGCAGCAGTCCCGATCCCGCGACCACCCCACCGCCGAGCCGTCTCAGCGCCCACCCGCCCAGCACCGCCCCCACCGGGACCGCCACCAGGAAGCGCACCAGCACGAGCGCGGCCGTGGTCTGCGAGCTGGTCAGCGTCAGCCGGGCCAGGAGCGGGACGTCCACCACCACCGCGACCAGCGCGGCCCCCACGAGCAGGCTCACCACCACCGCGACCGCGCCGCGCCCGCGCAGCACCCCCCGCGCCACGAGCGGTGCCGCCGCCATGCGCTGCCGCAGCACCAGCGCCACCCCGGCGACCCCGCCCAGCGGCAGCAGGTACACCCCGAGGGGACCGACCACGGCCTGGGCCGGGTCCGCGGAGGAGAAGGTCAGCACGAGCGAACCGAGCGTGACGGCCAGCAGCGCGGCGCCGGGCAGGTCGGTCCGCAGCAGCACCGGCAGCCAGCGTCGGGCGGTGCCTGCGGCGAGCAGCAGCAGCCCCACACCGGTGGCGAGGCCGATGGGGGTGAGCACCCGGGAGGTCCCGCTGAACGGCACGAACGGGACGCCGAGTGTGACGTCGGTGGCGAGCACCTCGGGGGCGGCCAGGGTGAGCACCCCCAGCGCTGCGACCACGACTCCCAGCACCGGGACCCCGAGACGGAGCAGCGGCGGACCGGCCGCCCGCTCCGGGCGCGCGAGCACCCGCACCACGAGGAACAGGACGGCACCCGCGGCGGCGTTGAACCAGAAGATCGCCCGCCAGCCCGCGACCGCGAGGATCACCGCCCCCAGCACCGGACCGAGCACCGCTCCCAGCTCCTGCACCGCACCGACCACGCCGAGCGGGGTACCCCGTCGGTCCGCGGGCCACAGGGCCGCCACCAGGGCGAGCGTCGCCGGGACCAGCCCGCCGCCGCCGACGCCCTGCACGAATCGACCCACGACAAGGACGTCCAGCTCCACGGCCAGCGCCGTCACCACTGAGCCCACGACGAAGATCGCCAGGCAGCCGAGCAGGACGCGGGCGCTGTCGAGCACGTCGACGATCCGCCCGGCCAGCGGGAGCGCCGCGAGGTAGCCGAGCAGGAACCCCGAGATGATCGGGGTGCCGCGCTGCAGGGCCTCGATGCCCAGCCCGACGCCGGCCATCATGTCGGTGAGCGCGAGGACGACGACGTAGGTGTCGGCCGCGGCGAGCAGGACGGCGATCGAGCCCGCCGCGAGCAGCGCCCTAGGGCTTGCTGATCTCAACCGCTGCGCCGTACTGGTCGAGCACCAGGTCGTAGGTCGAGGTCGACCCCGGGTAGAACGGCCCCGTCAGCTCCACCGTCCGCAGCTGCGACCCGTCGGGGACCACCCCGAAGGTGACGGTGAAGGTGCCGGTGCGGTCACCGACCACGAACAGGTCCGCGACGGCCGTGCCCGGGAGCGAGCCGGAGTAGGTGCTGAGTACCTCGCTGCCCTTGCGGGTGGAGCTGCCCGCCACCGGGTCCTTGGTCGCTGTCAGCAGCGATGTGAGACCGGTGCCCTGCGCGAAGAGGCGGGCGGGGTCGGGCGCCCCGAACGTCGCGGGGTCAACCACCGAGGGCGTTGAGGCGAAGGGCAGCGTCGCGTAGACCTTGCCGTCGACGGCCACCACCTTCGACGACGCCGTGGTTCCGGCGAGCACCAGCTGCAGCGTGCCCTGGAAGGCGGGGGCGTGCGTGCCCACGCCGTCGGCGCTGACCACGCCGGACACGGTGGAGGGCAGGTTCTTGCTGGTGAGCACGAGGTGCACCGACGACGCCGCGTCCACCGTGCCGGCAACGGTGGCCAGCTCCTGCGCGGGGCCCACCCCCGGGGCAGGGGACGACGTGGAGCCGGAGCAACCGGCCAGCGCGGCGCAGGCCAGGACCAGCCCCGCCCCCACCGACGCGACGGAGGTCCACCGGGCAGCCATGTCCTCAGCCTAGGGGTCGAGGCCGGGGCCTTGCGCCGATATTGCCGGGCTGTCTCGGCAACGGTGTTTCCGGCGGTTTCGATGAAAACGTTCCGGCTTGCGGCCAGCGGTCAGCGGTCGGCGGGGGTGTGTCCGGTGTTTCCCACATGGTGAGGGTGCATGTTCATGCAGCTGTGGGATGAGGTCGTGCTCCACCGGTCGAGCTGCACGGCGTGTGGTGAACCACGAGTTGCGGCGCGGGCGAGCGGCTGTTCGCACCAGGCAGTATTTCGTGGCATGAGGTATTGCCACGGAAGTAGCGCAGGGGGATGCTCCTGGGTGTGACGCGGCCGTACACGATGCGAGCCCGGGCAACCGCGGTTGCGGAGACCCGGGACCGGATCGTGGCCGCGGCGCTCGCGCTCGCGGAGGCGACCCGGTCGGCAGACCTCACGTTGGATGCCGTGGCCGCCCGGGCGGAGGTGGGAGTGCGGACAGTGCTGCGGCACTTCGGGAGCCGTGACGGCCTGCTGGAGGCGGTGTTCGCGGCTGGTCGCGTCGAGGTGGAAGAGGAACGGCTCGCCCCCGAGGGGGATGTCGACACAGCCTTGACGGCGCTGGTGGCGCACTACGAGCGCCGGGGTGACCTCGTCATGCACCTGCTCGCCCAGGAGGGCACCGAGCCCCCCATCGACGGGTTGCTCTCGGGTGGACGCGAGCTGCACCGGCGGTGGGTGAGGGGGGTCTTCAACCCGTGGCTGGTGGGCCCTGGTGCGGAAGGCGTGGTGGACCTGCTGGTCGTGGTGACCGACGTCTACGCCTGGAAGCTGCTCCGCCGCGACCGCGCGCTGTCCGCGGCCGACACCACAAACCGGCTGCGTCGTCTCGTCGACGCAGTCCTAGCCCACGAGGGAGAGCGCGACCACCATGTCTGACACCCGCACAGCGCGCGTGCTCGTCGCCACCGCGGACCTGGGGGGCAATGCCCCCCCGGCCTTGGGCATCGCTGCCCGCCTCGCCGCGGACGGGGCTGACGTGCACGTCATCGGCCACGACCGGCAGCGGTCGGCGGTTGCCGCATTGGGACTGGGATTCACCGCCTACACCCACCCCCGTGGGTACGACGCGCGGAAGCCCCGGTCAACGCCGTCGACCATTCGGGGTCTCGCCGGGCTGTCGTGCGACAGCGGCGTCGGGGTGGACCTGCTCGAGACCGCGGCGACCCGGCGCAGCGAGGTGCTCCTGGTCGACTGCATGCTGCTGGCAGCCCTGCGAGCCGGTGCTCGGTCGGGCCTCCCCACCGTTGCGCTCGTCCACACCTTTCCCGAATTCTTCACCGGGCCGTGGGCGCACGGTCCGATCGGCGCCCTGGCCACGCTGCGGGGGCTGCGGCCGGCGACGGTGTGGGCGGAACTGGCCGGCGCGGTGACGGTGTGTCTGCCCGAGCTGGTGGGGGCGAGCACGGCCTTGGGTGGCCCGGTGGTGGGCCCCGTGTGGCAGGGCACGCCGAGGCGCGCGACACCGTCCCCGGTCCGACCGGTGGTGTTGATCAGCCTGAGCACCGTGTGGTGGTCGGGCCAGGACGCCGTCGCGCAGCGGGTGCTCGACGCGGTCGGCGGCCTGGACGTCGACGCCATCTTCACCACCGGGCCGGCACTGGATCCTGCGGCGTTGACCGCTCCTGCCAACGTGGAGGTGCACCGCTGGGCCGACCACGCCGATCTGCTGCCCGGGGTCAACGCGGTCATCGGTCATGGTGGGCACGCCACCACGATGCTGGCGCTGGCGCACGACCTGCCACTGCTGATGCTGCCGATGCACCCCCTGGTCGACCAGCCGACCGTGGCCCGAGTCGTCGCCGAGCACGGCGCCGGCCTGAGGCTGCGCCGGAGCGCCCCCGTCGAGACGATCCGGAGCGCCCTCGACCGCCTCGTCACCGACCCCAGCTACCGCATCGCCGCCGGCGATCTCGGGGCCCGGATCCGTGGTCACGACGGGGCCGCCGCTGCCAGCCACTACCTACGCGGTCTCGGCCACAACCAGGACGCGGTCCCGAACACCACGTAGTTGGTGCAGAGCAGGTGTCTCGGCGTGAGCGCACGCCGAGCGCGTGCTGCCAGCAGCCCGTTGTGAGCCGCGTGCGGGCGCCGGTTCGCGGACACCTTCGAGGGACTGCGTGTGAACCTCAGGCGCGTCAAGGTGGGCCGCGGAACCCGTTGATTCCCTTCGCGTTACGGCGGCGCTGATCGTGTGCCTCTCATCCATGGGCGACCTCGCCCAGCGCGGTCCGCGGCTGCGGGCCGCTGGTGCTGACGGGTCGGAGTTGGTCGGTGAGGTAGTGCTGGAGGGTGGCGCCGAGGATGGGCGCGAGCTCGTCGGCGGCGGCCGAGGTGATGGGTTCGAAGCGCAGCACGTAGCGCGTCATGGCGAGGCCGACGACCTGGGAGGCCACCAGGGCGGCGCGGCGCTCGGGCTGGTCGGCTCCGATGCCCTCGACCAGCGGCCGGAGGATGACGCGCAGCAGCAGGGTGCGCAGCCGGTCGGCGGAGTCCTCGTGCGACACGGCGCCGCGCAGCATGGCGAGCATTGGCCCTTGCCCCGGCGCCCCGTCCCAGACCACCAGGAACGCGCGGACGATGCGCTCGCCGAGCCCGGCCACGCCCTCGGAGAGCAGCGCGCCGACGAGGGTCGCGGGATCCATCGGCAGCTCGACGGCCGCGTCGAACAGGCCGGACTTGCTGCCGAAGAAGTGTGTCACCAGCGAAGGATCGACCCCGGCGGTACGAGCGACGGCGCGCAGCGACGTGGCGGTGTACCCCTGGGCGCTGAAGGCTTCCCTGGCCTCGGCGAGGATCGCGTCGCGGGTGCCGCTGTCACCGGGTCGTCGGCCGGAGGGCTTCACGCGGAACGCCGCCGCAGCGTGGCTGCGCCCAGGGACAGGGCCAGCAGGGAGGCGCCGGCGACCACGGCGAGGTCGAGGGCGAGGTGGCCGCTGAGGGAGGAGGTGCGGGTGAGCTCCTGCATGCCGTCGACGGCGTAGGTGAGCGGAAGGAGGTCCGCGAGCCACTGCAGCGGCGTCGCCATCTCCTGGCGCGCCGCGAACAGACCGCACAGCAGCAGCTGCGGTAGGACCACGGCGGGGAGGAACTGCACGGCCTGGAACTCGTTGCGCGCGAAGGCGGACAGGAACAGCCCCAGGGCCATCCCCAGCAGGGCGTCGAGCACGGCGAGCAGGACGACGAGGACAGGGCCGGCGCTGACCTGGAGGCCCAGGGGGCCGAGGGCGACCGCGGAGGCGATCACGGTCTGCAGCACGGCCAGCGACCCGAAGGCGAGGGCGTAGCCGAACAGCAGGTCTCCGCGACCGAGGGGAGTGGTGAGCAGCCGCTCCAAGGTTCCGCTGGTGCGCTCGCGCAGCATCGCCACCGACGTCACCAGGAACATCGTGGTGAACGGGAACAGCGCGAGCAGTGGGGCGCCGATGTGGTCGAACACCTGGGGGACGTCGTTGTAGACGTACCGCAGCAGGGTGAGCAGCACCACGGGCACCACGAGCAGCAGGGCCAGGGTGCGGTGGTCGCGGCGCAGCTGGGTGAGGACCCGACGGGCGGTGGCGAGGGTGACCGTCAGCGTCATGCGGGGGCTCCTTCGGCGATCGCGAGGAAGGCGTGCTCGACGTCGGCGGTGCCGGTGCTCGCGAGCAGCCCGGCCGGTGAGTCGTCGGCGACGAGGCGACCTTCACGGAGCAGCAGCAGCCGGTCGCAGCGGCTGGCCTCGTCCATGACGTGGCTGCTGACCAGGATGGTCGTACCGGCGCCCGCGAGGTGGCGGAACAACCCCCAGAGGTCGCGGCGGAGAACAGGGTCGAGGCCGACGGTCGGCTCGTCCAGGACCAACAGGTCGGGGGTCCCCAACAGGGCGGTGGCGAGCGATACGCGGGCCCGTTCACCGCCGGAGAGGGACCCGATGAGCTGGCCGGACCGGGTGGCCAGGCCGACCTCGGTGAGCACCTCCGAGATGCGCCCGGCCGACGCGCCGAGGATGGCCGCGAAGTAGCGGAGGTTCTCCGCGATCGACAGGTCGGTGTAGACCGCCGGCGCCTGCGTCACGTACCCGACGCGGTGGCGCAGGGCGGCCGACCCGGCGGGCAGACCCAGGACCGTGACCATGCCGGCGACTCCGCTCTGCACCCCTACCAGCGCCCGCATGAGGGTGGTCTTGCCGGAGCCGGACGGCCCGAGCAAGCCGGTGATCCGGCTGGGCTCGAGGGTGAACGACACCTCGTGCAGCACGTCGGCGCGACCTCGCGTCACGGTGAGGCCTTGAACCTCCACTGAATGCATCACACGTTGAGTTGTACACCCGTTGAATTGGCCGGGCAAGCGACACCAGCATGTTCATGCGTGACTGTCGATGACGTCGCCACCAGTGCCGGCCTCGCCCGGGCGGTGCGGACGGGCCCATCCACCAGGTCGTGGCGGTCACCGCGGCGGCGGGGGCGTCATCCGGGAGGGCCGGGCAGGCGATGGACACAATGTCACCGCCGAACCGACCCTTGTACGACTCGGTACCGCACGACTGCACGGTGGCGGTCACTGGGTTGGAGGCGTGGATGTTCAGCGCCCAGGCCCCGTGGAGGGCAGCGGCGAGCGACCATGCAACGGCCCAGCCCCAGCGGCTGCGTGTCCACCAGCGGGGCCGCTGCACCAGCTCCCTGGCGCAGGACCTTCACCCGGCCCGGCCGTTGCCCGGCGCGAGCTCGCCGTCGACGGAGGGCGGACCGGCAAGCTGCCCGCCGGGGCAGCACGGCGTCGACCTGCGGGCCCTGCTGTGCACGCCTGCGATCGTGCCAGCCGAGCGTTTCGTGGCTACGACCAGCCGGCGCCATCGGTTCTCGCCGTTGCGGTTGCCAGTCCTCAGCGCTGGCGGGTCCGGATGGTGTCGATGCGGACATCGAGCTCGAGGTCGGACCAGAGGTGCTCGGCGGTGACGGCAGGAGCCTCGAGCCTGCGTGCGAGGGCGAGGCAGACTCGGTCGCCCAGGGAGAGCCCGCGGGCGGACACCTGGGGGTACAGCTGCGCGCTGGTGAGGGCGTCCGCGTCGGTGAAGGGGAGGACCTCGACCTGGGCACGGAGCGGGTCCAGGACGGTCCTCGGGTCCCGGTCGTTGCGCACGAGGACGGTGGCGACCTCGGCGAGGTTCACGGTGCTGATCGCGGCGCCGGAGGCGATGTGCTCGACCACGGCCTCGGCCCCGGGTTCACCGAACAGCAGGGCAAGCACCGCGGAGGCGTCCAGGACCGCAGTCACGCCGACCCGGTCTCGACCGCATCGGTCGCGGTGTCACGTCGTCGATCAGTGCGGAGGTCGTCGACGGCTGAGTGCTCGAGGCGCCCGGCGAGACCGAGCAGGGCGTGGGCGGCCGACCGGCGGCTCTGCAGCCGCACGGACCCGCCGGGTTCCTCGGTGATGACGAGCTCATCGCCCGGTTGCATCTCGAGGCGGCGCCGCAGGTCCGCGGGCAGGACGACCCGTCCGCGCTCATCGAGACGTGCTTTCCCACCCGATGCGGCCATGTGGGCAACTCTACGGATTGCCCCAACCATGTTGCTAGTGGGTGACGTGGTGAAACATCATTCGGGTCCGCAGGCCACCCCGGGGGGTGGTCCCGCCGCCTCGTCGGTCGTGCGGACGTTCAGGGGCGGGCCGGGGTGGCCACGTGAGATCTGACGGCGAAGGACAGGGTCGGGTCGCTTCCCGGGTCACCGGGCCCGGGGGTTTACGAGGATCTTGACGTGGTGCTCGTTGTTCGTGATGAGCTGCTCGAACCCTTCGGTGATCAGGCCATCCAGCCCGATCCTCGCGGTGATGAACGGGGCGAGGTCGACCTTCCCGTTCTGCACCAGCGCGATGGCGGCCGGGTGGTCGTTGGCGTACCCGATGGTGCCGCGCAGGTCGATCTCCTTGAGCACCAGCGCCGGCAGGTCCACCTCGGGCTTGTGCCCCCAGATCGAGACGTTGACGACCACCCCGCCAGGGCGCACGGCGTCGAGGAGCATGTCGAGCACCGGTGCCACCGAGCTGCACTCGAACCCGACGTCGGCGCCCCGACCGCCGGTGAGGTCGCGGACCTTCTGCGCCACGTCGCCGTCGCGGGGGTCGAAGACATCGTCGGCGACGCCGGTGTCGCGGGCCATCTGCTTGCGTGCCGCGCTCAGCTCGGAGACGTAGACGGTGAGGCCCGACGCTCGTAGCACCGCCGCGGTGAGCAGCCCGATCGGCCCGGCGCCGCCGACGATCGCTACGTCACCAGCCTTCGCCCCACTGCGCACGAAGGCGTGGTGGCCGACCGAGAGCGGCTCGATGAGGGCTGCCTGGTCCAGGGGCACGTCGCCGACGGGGTGGCCCCAGCGACGCTGCACGACGATCTTCTCGGCGAGGCCGCCGCCACGGCCACCGAGGCCGATGAAGTTCATGTCCTTGGAGAGCTGGTACTCCTGGCCCGGCCCGGTGTCGACGTCGTCGCGGACGATGTAGGGCTCCACCACGACGCCCTGGCCCACCTCCAGTCCCTCGACGCCGTCGCCCAGAGCCGTGATCGTCCCGGAGAGCTCGTGGCCCAGGGTCACCGGCGCCTGTTCACCCGAGATCGGGTGGGGCGAGCCAGCAGGCGGGATGAAGATCGGCCCCTCGAGGTACTCGTGCAGGTCGGTGCCGCAGATCCCGCACCAGGCGACGTCGATGGCCACCGTCCCGGGGCGAAGCTCCGGCTCGGGGACCTCGTCGATGCGGATGTCGTGGCGGGCGTGATAGCGGGCAGCTCTCATGGCTGGTTCCTCCGGACGCGGGTGGATCATCCACGCTAGGGCTGTCCGCTGGCCGGGGCCAAGGCCCTTAGGTCCCGTGGTTTCCTGAGGCCCCACAGGTCCCCGGATGGTTTCGCTCGGCCTCCAGCAGCGACAGCAGGCGGGTGCCCTGACCGCTCGGCAACGTTGAGGACGTCGTTGTCGTAGGAGTACATCCTCGGCCTCGCGTGGTGGGTGCGGTGAGATGCCCACGACGGCCGCCAGGTGGATGTGGTGAGGGTGCCGCCCTGGTGATCCCGGTGGGCACGAGCCGTCGGGTCGTACGGACGTACGAGCATCTCGTGAACGGCCAGCTCTGGAACGCCGCGCGGGCCCGGCGGCAGCGGAAGGCGTTGGCGGAGGTGGCGTGCAGCTTCGTACAGGGGGATCAGCTTGTCGCCAGCACACCCACATCGTCGGCGAAGGTGAGCCGCGCCGCGGTGAGCTGCTGCAGCTCGTCGGCGGTGAGCCCGGGCGCCATCTCACGGACGACGAAGCCCGCGGGCGTCACATCCAGGACGGCGAGGTCGGTGAAGACCCGGTCGACCACACCGGCCGCGGTCAGCGGGTACGAGCACTGCGGCAGCAGCTTGGGACGTCCGTCCCGGGTGACGTGCGTAGTCATCACCAACACCCGCTTGGCCCCGACGGACAGGTCCATGGCGCCGCCCACGGCCGGCGGGTGCGTGAGGACGTCGGTGATCCAGTTCGCCAGGTCGCCGTGCTCGGAGACCTGGAAGGCGCCGAGCACGGTCAGGTCGATGTGGCCCCCGCGCATCATCATGAAAGCGTCGGTGTGGTGGAAGAACGACCCGCCGGGCAGCAGCGTGACCGGCTGCTTGCCGGCGTTGATCAGCTCCGGGTTCTCCTCGCCGGGTGCCGGGGCCGGCCCCATGCCGAGGATACCGTTCTCGGAGTGGTAGATGATCTCCTTGTCCGGGCCGACGACGTCGGCCACCAGCGTCGGCATGCCGATCCCGAGGTTGACGTAGGACCCGTCGGGGATATCAGCGGCCACCCGCCGGGCGACGTCTGTGGCGGACAGTGGCTGGATCACGGCATCTCCACGCGGACGACCCGGTCGACGTAGATGCCCGGGGTGACGATGGCCTCCGGGTCGAGGTCGCCGAGCTCCACGAGCTCGTCCACCTGGACCACGGTGAGGGCGGCGGCTGCCGCCATGGTGGGCCCGAAGTTTCGTGCCGCGGTCCGGTAGACCAGATTGCCCCAACGGTCGGCCCGGTAGGCCTTGACCAGGGCCACGTCGCCGGGCAACGGTTCTTCGAAGACCTGCCGCCTTCCACCGAGCACGCGCACCTCCTTGCCCTCGGCGAGCAGGGTGTCCGCCCCGGTCGGGGTGAAGAACCCGCCCAGCCCCGCCCCGGCGGCCCGCATCCGCTCGCTGAGGGTGCCCTGCGGCACCAGCTCCAGCTCGATCTCCCCGGCCCGCCAGAACTCCTCGAACCAGATCGACCCCGCCGAGCGGGGATAGGAACAGACAATCTTCCGGACCCGGCGATCTCGGATCAGCGCGGCGACGTCGCGCTCACCGCTGCCGGCGTTGTTGGTGACGATGGTCAGGTCGCGGGCGCCCTGGTCCAGCAGGGCGTGCACCAGCTCGACGGGCACCCCGGAGTCACCGAAGCCACCGACCAGCACCGTGGCGCCGTCCTTGATGCCGGCGACCGCGTCGGCCAGTGTCGACACACGCTTGTCGATCACCGTGCCTCCTGCTCCTGCTCCCACTCGGCCGGTACCCCCTCACGGCCGAGTCGAGCAGCTACGCGCGGACGTCGGGAGGGGGGTCGTCGGGGCAGCGTCTCACAACCCGGCAGCTCGGATTCCCCTGACCCGCGCGGGGATCAACGAAAGTGACGTGAGGCGGGTGTCCTCCGGTGCCCATCGCGACGTCGTGGGGTAGGGCTGGAGGTCTTTGCACCAGGCCGGTGTCGGTGCTCCCAACGGAGACAAGCCCTGGTAGCGCATCCCTTCCAGAACACACTGAGATCACTCGACGGACGGGTTACCGTTGCGACGAGGTGTTCCCCGCCGCTTCCGCGTTGGAGGGTCGTGGTGGTGTTCGGTGGAGGGTTTCGTGCATGCGGACCGCGACGAGCAGGCCTGAGGTGGCGGTGATGATGGCGACGACTGTGATGGCGGTGCGGAGCCCGAAGCTGTCGGCGAGGATCCCGCTGAGGACAGCTCCGACGGCGAAGCCACCGTCACGCCACAGCCGGTAGACGCCGATCGAGCGGGCGCGCCAGGTGGGGTGGGCGACGTCGCCGATGGCGGCGAGCAGGGTGGGGTAGACCAGGGCGGTGCCCGCCCCGAGCAGGACTGCGGCCATCGCCCAGGGCCAGAAGGTGGTGGCCGTGGCGAACAAGACGAGTGCAGCTGCTTGCAGCAGCATTCCGCCGACGATGAGCCACTTGCGCCCGTAACGGTCGGAGGCGGCCCCGGTGACGAGCTGGCCGGCGCCCCAGACTGCGGGGTAGAGGGCGGCGAGGACCCCGATCCTGCTGACCGACAACCCGGCGCTGGCGAACAGGATGGGAAACAGTCCCCAGGCCAGTCCGTCGTTGAGGTTGTTGACGAGCCCGGCTTGGCTGACCGAGGACAGGGCCCGGTCGCGGAAGCTGGTGAGCAGGAAGACCTGCCGGGTGCTCAACCCCGCGGTCAGGACCCCCCGCGGTCCGTTGTCGCTGGTGTTGCGGTCGCGGGCTTCGAGCTGGGCGTGGCCGAGGGTTTCGCGTACCCGCAGGGTGGACAGGCCGAGCCCGAGGGCGGCGAAGGCGATGCCGAGGTAGAACGGGGTGGGGCGCAGGCCGTAGGTGGCGGCGAGGTAGCCGGTGGCCAAGGCGGTGCCGGCGACGGCGAGGTAGCCCGAGGCTTCGTTGAGACCCATGGCGAGCCCGCGGCGGGTGGGCCCGGCGAGGTCGATCTTCATGATGACCGTGGTGGACCAGGTGAGGCCTTGGTTGACGCCGAGCAGGACGTTCGCGGCGACGATCCAGCCCCAGGACGGAGCCCAGATGAGCAGCAGCGGCACCGGTATGCCGATGAGCCACCCGGCTACCAGCACGGGTTTGCGTCCGTGGCGGTCGGCGAGGCTGCCGGCGACGACGTTGGTGGCGGCCTTGGTGAGTCCGAAGGCGACGATGAAGGTCAGGGCCGCGGTGTAGCCGGTGAGGTGGAAGACCTGCTCGCCGAGCAGGGGCACCACGGTGCGTTCCTGGCCGAGCATCCCACCGACCAGGGCGTTGACCGCGACGAGCAGCGTGAACTGGGCGAGGTTGGCGTGCAGCCCGAGACGGAGCGGGGTGCTGTTTGACTCCTCGGCTGGGTGGGTTGCCGTCCTTGGGTGGTTCATGGTCCGGTTCGCAGGGGGTTCCCGGTGGTCGCTGACCACTCGTCGGGACCGCCGACGACCACGGACACCGGTCGGTGGTTGGTCCGCTCGAGCAGGCTCGCTGCGGTCATGGCCCGTTCCCCGTGGCCGCACATCACCACCTCAGGGGTTTCGGTGACCGCACCGGTGGGGCTGTGGGGGATCTGGTCGGCCAGCTCACCGAGCTCGAGGTGGGTGGCGGTCGGGATGTGTCCGGTGACGTACTCGCCGTGCTGGCGGACGTCGAGCACGGTGCGTGAGTCGAGGTCCTCGGCGGCGAGCAGGGTGGTGGTGGTGACCGGCAGTCCCGCCTGCACCCAGTCCTGCATCCCACCGTCGACCTCGCCGGCCAGCTGCTCGACGCCGACCTTGAGGGCCTGCCAGAGGATCTCCTCGGGGTCCTGGTCGGGGTCGCGGACGAACAGCACCGGGCGCTGGGCGTCCAGGACCCATCCGAGCCACGTCGCGAACTGCGGGCGCAGCGCTATGGACACCGCTCCCGGGATGTGTCCGGCTGCGAACGCGGACACCGGGCGGACATCGACCAGCTGCACCCCGTCGCGTAGGAGCATCTCGGCGTCGGTCACCGGGACCGGGCGCAGGTGCGGGGTGGGGCTGAGCAGGCGGGGACCACGCCGGTTCAGCTCGGGTAGCCGGCCGAAGTACGGGGGGTAGGTGCCCAGACGGGACACCAGCTCGGTGACGAACGTGTCCTCGTCGGGGACGGCGAGCAGCGGGTTGGTGGCCTTCTCCCGGCCGATGGTCGAGGTTCGTTCGGCCCCGGGCGGGGCCGCGCAGAACGACCCGGCACCGTGGGTGGGCCACACCGCGGTGGCGTCGGGCAGTGCGAGCAGCCGCTGCAGGGAACGCCACTGGGCCCGTGCGAGCTCCTCGGTCCGCCCTGGCCCGGACAGATCCGTGCGGGCGGCGGAACCCACGATCAGTGAGCCCCCGGTGAACACCCCGACCACGGTCGACCCATCAACGAGCTCGAACGCTACGTGCTCGTCGGTGTGCCCTGGGGTGCTCAGCGCCCGCAGGGTGAGCCCCCCGAAGTCGACCTCGTCGCCGTCGGCGAGGCCTTCGTGCGGGAACTGCCGCCCCCCGGTGGCCGAGGCCACAAGCCGCGCCCCACCGGCAGCGAGATCCCGCGCCCCGGACAGGAAGTCGGCGTGCAGGTGGGTGTCCGCGGCGAACGCCACGGTCAGGCCCCGCCGCCGGACCGCCTCGTGCAGGGCCCGCAGGTCCCGGGTCGCATCGACGGCCAGAGCACGCCCCTGCCCCAGGTCCACCAGATAGGCGCTGTTGCCCAAACCCTCATCCACGAGTGGGATGACCAGCTGTCCGCCGCTCATCACACCTCCAATCCTCAAGTAAGTTCTTGAAGAGTGCTCCTGCCGGAGTGGTAAAGTCAAGAAAATTATTGAGGAGGTGTCGTGGTGGGAGACCGCCCCGCGAAGAACGACCTGTTCGATGCTCTGGCGTCGGCGGGCAAGGCTCTGGGCAACGGACGACGCGCCGAGCTGGTCGATGTCCTTGCCCAGGGGGAGCGGTCGGTGGAGGAGCTGGCGGCGGAGATCGGGCAGAGCGTGGCGAACACCTCGCAGCACCTGCAGGTGCTGCTCCGCGCAGGCCTGGTTCGCACCCAGCGGCAGGGAACCCGCATCTACTACTCCCTGGCCACCCCGGAGGTGGGCACGTTGTGGGCGGCACTGTGTCAGGTCGCCGCGGACCACGTCGGCGAGCTCGACGCCCTGGCCCGCGCCTACCTGGGCGACCGCAGTGAGCTCGAGACCATCAGCCGTGACGAGCTCGTGGACCGGCTGGCCGCCGGGGACGTGATCGTGCTCGATGTGCGCCCGACCGCGGAGTACCACGCCGGGCACATCCCCGGGGCCCTCTCGGTGCCGATCACCACCCTGGACCAACGGTGGCAGCAGCTGCCCGCCGACACCCAGGTGGTGGCCTACTGCCGGGGCCCCTACTGCGTCTACGCCGACGACGCCGTCCGGCTGCTACGCCAGCGCGGCTACCAGGCCGCCCGCCTCGACGACGGCTTCCCCGAGTGGACCCACGCCCGGCTGCCCGTGGAGACCGGTGCCGCGTGAGCACCCTGACACAAGACGCCCGACCGCGTGCCCGGCGCGTGGCACCGGGCACGCTCACCACCCGGGAGAGGCCACGGCTTGATGATGAACGCCAGCGGATCCTTCGGACTCCTCGGGTTCTCGATGATGCCGGGCGTTGTTGTGGTCGTGGTTCTCGGTGGGATCTGGCTGTACCGCCGCCTCGAGGTAGGACCCCCACAGCGCGGGGCCCTCGACGGCTCCTGGGACGCGAGCACCTCCTCCGGTGACCCGGCGGTGAGCCGGCTGCGTGAGCGCCACACCGCCGGCGACATCGACGACGAAGAGTATGAGCGGCGCCTGTCTGCACTGACCTACTGGCGGTGACCTACCGGCATTGGACGGCCTCGGGGTCATGCCGGCGCCGCGTCTGTCCCTGCTGCACTGTCGACGGCCAGGTCACGGTCGGCGCTCGGCCACTCAACATGCACCCACGGGAACGACCGGAGACCGTACGTGTTCCGCTGTTGCGGTCCCATCGGGCCAGGAGCAGGTCGCGGGGGCCGGGACGCCACCGGCTGGGTGGGGTGTGCGTTCACTGCATCTTCACCGCCTCGATCTAGCGTCGGTGCGAGGTAGGGCAGCTGGACGGAGCTTCGGCTCCCCGAGCGGGGTGCTGGTCGAGTTCGGGGACCGCTCCTGACGGGCGGGGCGGCCGGGGCAGGAGAAGGGGTGGGTGACGGTGACGGCACCGGTGGTGTTGGTGGTTGATGACGAGGCGAAGATCCGTCATCTGGTGCGGGTCTACCTCGAGCGCGAGGGCTATGTGGTGGTGGAGGCTGCCACGGCGGTGCGGGCCATGGAGCTGGTGGGCACCGCTGATCTGATGATCCTGGACCTCGGGCTGCCGGACCGGCCGGGGGAGGACGTGGCCCGCGAGGTCCGCCGCGACCGGGACATGCCGATCATCATGCTGACGGCAAAGGCGGGGGAGGCGCAGCGCATCGCTGGGCTGCGGTTGGGTGCCGATGACTACGTCACGAAGCCGTTCAGCCCACGGGAGCTGGTGGCCCGGGTCGCGGCGGTGCTGCGCCGCAGCGGCACCGGTGCTGACCCCGCCGCAGCGCAGCAGCCCGTCTCGTTCGGTGCTGGTGTGTTGCGGATCGACGGTGAGCGTCGGGAGGTGCGTGTCGACGACAGCGTTGTGGTGTTGACCCGCACCGAGTTCGATCTGCTCACCGCGCTCGCCGGGCGCCCGGGTCGGGTGTGGTCGCGCCCGGAGCTTGTTGCCCGGGTCCAGGGCGGGGGCGGGGAGTATGGCGCTGAGTACGACCCGGCTGATCGCACCGTCGATGCGCACGTGAAGAACCTGCGCCGCAAGCTGGGTGACAGCCCGACCGTCCCACGGTTCGTGGCCACCGTGGCCGGGGTCGGCTACAAGCTGGTGGTGGACCGCGATGGGTAGAGCTGGGTTCCGCCCGGCGCGTTGGCTGCTGCTGGGGGGCCGCTTCGCCCGCCGCCTCACCCTTGCCTTCGCCGTGACCGCGCTGGCCGGTGCCGCGTTGACAGCGATCGTGGTGAACCTGGTCTTCGGTGCCCGGTTCGGCACCTACGTCGACAGCCAGCGCCAGGCCCGCGAGGACCAGGTCGTGGGGCTGCTGACCGGGGAGTACCAGCAGGCTGCGGGCTGGCAGGTCGCCTCGTTGGACCGGCTGGGGTCCGGGTTGGTGATGTCGGGGGTGGACGTCTCCCTGCTCGGTTCGGATGGCACCCCGATCTGGTCGCTGTCCCAGGCTGGTGCGGACCCGGCCATGCGAGCCATGCACAACCAGATGATGGGGGTTTCCGCCCTCGGGCCCGCCGTCGCGCGGCCGGTCATCGTGAACGGCCAGCAGGTCGGCACGGCGCTGGTGCGGGTGCCGCAGGCTGTGGTGCCGGCCGCTGACGCGGCGTTGCGCACCTCGGTCAACCAGGCGCTGCTCGGTGGGGCCCTGGCCGCGGGGGTGGTCGCGCTGGGCGCCGGGTTGCTCATCGCGCGGGGCATCACCGCCCGGGTCCTGGAGCTGACCGCGGCTGCTGACGAGCTCGCCGCCGGTCATCGTGACCGGCGTGCACGGGTGTCCTCGGGCGATGAGATCGGTGGGCTCGCCGCGTCGTTCAACACCATGGCCGAAACGGTGCAGCGGGAGGAGGAGCTCCGCCGCGCGTTCGCCGCGGACATCGCCCACGAGCTTCGGACCCCGCTGAGCATCCTGCAGGGCCACCTCGAAGCCGTCCAGGACGGGGTCGTCGCCCCGGAACCCGAGGTGATCGACTCGCTGCACGAGGAGGCGCTGCGGCTGGGTCGCCTCGTCGCGGACCTGGAGACCGTCGCCGACGCCGACGCCGCCGGCTTCACCCTGGACCGGCGCGAGGTGGCCCTGGCCCCGCTGGTCGCCGACACCCTGGCCGGGCTGGGAGCTCATGTCGCCGAGTCGGGCCTACAGATGCGCAGCGACCTCGCCGAGGTGAGCGTGGTGGCCGACCCGGTGCGGCTGCGGCAGGTGGTGACCAACCTGGTGACCAACGCGACGAAGTTCACCCCGACCGGTGGCACCATCACCGTCACCTTGGAGGTCCGCGACGGGCACGCCGAGCTCGTGGTGGCCGACACCGGGGTGGGTATCCCGGCCGAGGACATTCCCCGGGTGTTCGAGCGGTTCTTCCGGGGTGCCACCTCGACCGGTCGCGGCTCGGGCATCGGGCTGGCCGTGGTCGCCGGACTGGTCGCCGCGCACGACGGGGAGATCTCGGTGACCAGCGACCCCGGACACGGCAGCCGGTTCCTGGTGCGCCTGCCCGTGATCGCACACAAATCCCATCTCAGGTTCACAGGATCTCCATGACCGGGACCTACCGTCAGGGGTGTTCGAGCACCACCCCCAATCGATGAGGAGTGACCACCATGAAGAACACGCGGACACGCACAGGTCTGGCGGCCGCAGCAGCGACAGCAGTGCTGGGCCTCGGCCTGATCGCCGGCGCCACGAGCGCCTCGGCGTCCCCGGCGCCTACCCCGCCGAGCTCGACGGACACGCAGCAGCAGGCCCAGATGGACACGCTGATGACCACGATGATCGCGAAGCTGCCCGCCGACCAGCAGGCCGCCGCCCAGCAGATGCACGACCAGATGTGTCGTCAGATGACGAAGATGATGTCCGGGGCCGGCGGCATGAGCGCCATGATGAACGGCCAGCACGGAACCGGCGCCATGATGGGCAGCGTCGGCGGCAGCAACAGCGGCCCAGGAAACAGCGTGGGCGGCAGCAACGGCTGAACCCGTCAGGTCCCGAGCTCAGCAGTGCCACCCGGGTGAGACAGTCGCACGCACGAGAACGTGCAGGTCGGCGGGTCGGCGGGTCGGCGGCAGAGGGCAGCGAGGCCCGGATCACCAGTCCGGAGGGGTCGTTGCTCGGGTTCGAGCACTGGCACAGGGTTCAGCGGACCACGCGTTCCGCTGCCGCATCGTACTGGTGCTGCGGACACCGTGGTGCGTGGCCAGCCGCGATCAACGGTTGTAGGCGAGTTCGGTAGCCCCCAGGGTGCTGTCGAGGAGGAGGTTCGATGATGTTCTGGTACGGCAATGATGGTGGCGTCGGCAACGGGTGGGGCTACCTGCTGATGGGTGTTGGCATGCTGGTGTTCTGGGGGCTGGTCATCGCGGGTCTCGTCGTGGTGTTCCGCCAGCCCGAACGCCGTGACCGGGTCGCGGGGGGCATGGTCGCATCGCATCGCACCGCCCAGCAGCTGCTCGCTGAGCGATTCGCCCGCGGGGACATCGACGAGACCGAGTTCACCGGTCGCCTCGCGGCCCTGCACGGTCAGAAACATCTCTGACCCGTCGCGCTGGACCGAACCAGGACCGCTGCACCACGGGCGGCTGAAACCAAGGTTCAGGCTGGGGTTGCCGTCGGGGTCAGTGGGCGGCGTGGTAGGCCCGCGTGACGGTGGTGGACAGTCGGCCGCGGTCGGACACGGTGTGTCCGTTGGCCCGTGCCCACTCCCGGATGGTCGTGGTGGGGCGAGGTCCTGGTGTGGCCCCCGGTGTGGGCCGGCGGGTCCTGCTGGTCCCCGCAGTGTGGCTGCGGCGGTGAGCTTGCTTCACCCAGGGGGCGAGGTCGCCCCGGAGCGCGGCAGCGTTGTCGGGGGAGAGGTCGATGCTGTAGGCGGTGCCATCGAGGCCGAAGTGGACGGTGTGCACCTGGTCGGTGGGGAGCACTGCACCACTGACGTCGTCGGCGAGCTCCGGGTGGGGTCGCGGACGCCCGCTGGGGGTTCCCCGGTGGGGGTGGTTGCTGGTGGTCGGGAGGATGACCGTGGCCAGCGTCGTGGCCAGCTGCCTCACCGCGGACAGGCCTATGGCGGCAATCGTGTTCATGAGAGGAGTCTCCCAGGCCACAGCGCCGGCCGTGACCGGCGGGGATGTGGAGCCCGGCTGCGCCCGTCGGTGGTCGTCGGCGCCCCCGCGGGCCCCTTCCCGCCGGGGCTCTCAGTGTGGCCGGCACTCCCCACCCTCGGCTGTGGAACGTCGCTGGTGCTTGTTGTCCTCGACCTGTACGCGGGTCCTTCTTGCACCTCGTGCGGCGTGTGGTGGGCGCGGGTCGGGTCAGGTGACGCGAGGGCTGGTCTTGGTGGTGCGTGCAGTGCGTAGGTGGACTCGCAGGGCGGTGGCGCTGTCACCGAGGGCGGTGACGATGTTGGTGCATGCCTGGTCGGTGGCAGTGGTGATGGTGGTGAGGTCGGCGTGCGGGTCGAGGATGATGGTGAGGGCGATGGTGCGCCGTCCGCGGTCGTTCAGGGCCCTACCGCTGGTGGTGCGGACCCCGGGGGTGTCCTGCACCGAGGCGGCGGCAGCGGTGGCGAGGGCACCGAGGTCCACGGTGAGGCGTCCGGCGGTGGTGCTCCCGGCCATTCGGACGTCGGCGACCTTGCTGCTGGTGATGTGGGCGGTGATCCATCGCAGCGCCAGGATGACCAGGACGACACCGGTGGCGCCGGTGGCCCATGGCCACCATCCCGCGGTCGTGGCGGCGGTCAGCCAGGGGGCCCGCAGGGTTCCGTGCAGCTGGCTGAGACGTCCGCTCTGCCAGACCACCGCGGTCACGCCGAGGGCGACAAGGGCGAGGGCGAGGACGAGGACGAGGACGCGGTCCAGGACGGTGAGGGTGCGGCTCACGTGTTCCCTCCGGTGTATCGGGTGGTGACCTTCACTCGCGGCGGGGGCTGCAGGGTGCGGAGGCGGTGGTGGAGGGCGGCGGTGACGGCGTCGGCGGTGGGGGTGCCGTCCTGGGCGGTGGTGGCGACCCGGACGGTGACCGTCCTGCGGGTGGCGGTCGCGGTGGCGGTGACGACCCCGTCGATGGTGTCGGCGGCGTCGTGGGCGAGCTTCGCCACGTCTGCCGGGCGCATCCATGCCCCGGGTGTGCCCTCGACCCGCACCTGGGTGCGTCTGCGGGGGCGTAGCGCCCCGAGCAGGACCCAGAGCCCGAGCAGGGTGGCGGCGAGGCCGGCGGGCAGCATCCACCCCTGGGCGGTGAGCCCGTCGAGGTAGCTCGCAGCGGTGCGGGTGTAGGAGCTTCCGTGCAGGGCGCCGGTGGCGAGCAGGGCGTCCCGGATGCCCACGACGCCGGCGGCGAGGACGAGCACGGCGAGCAGGATCGCCCACCGGGACACCGCGGGGGCGCGGGTAGGGGTGCGCCCCGCCCTCGGCTGTACACCGTCGGCTGTCGGGGACGCGGCTGCGTGCCGGGGTGGGGTGGGGGTGCTCACTGGACCCTCCTGCCCTGGTGGGGCTGCTCGGCGGGGACGATGGTGGTGATGCCGACGTCGATGGCGTCGACGGTGAACCCGACCAGTGTGGTGAGCCGTTCGGTGACGGCGTCGCGGACGGCGGCGGCGACGGTGGGCAGGGACTGTGGCCAGGTGACGGCGATGTCGATGCGGGCCCGGATGTGGCCGCCGGCGACGGTGACGTCCGTGCGGGGCAACCCTCGTCCGGTGACCCGGTCGAGGCCGCTGGTGTGCCGCTGCACGCCGGGGATGGAGGTGGCGGCCACGACGGCGATGCGGTCGATCACCTTGTCCTTGACCACCAGGGACCCGCGTTGCCCGGGCTCACGCCGCGCCAGGGCGTCGGCGGTGTCGGTGAGCTCAGCCACGGCCCTTGCCCCGCAGCAGGGCGTTGAGGTCGATGTCACCGTCGCGGGAGGCGCCGATGACGTAGCCGACGGTGCCGAGGACCAGGGCGAGCAGGAAGCCGGGGAACCCGCCGATGACGGCGGCGATCGCCAGCAGCAGACCGGCGATGAGCCCAACGGTGGAGGAGGTCATGAGGTAGTCCTGTCTGTGGGGAGGGGGAAACGGGGGCGGGTGGTCCTCGGGGTCATCGGGGCGCTGGGCGGCGGGTTGTGCTCGGGGGCAGCCCAGCCACCTCGGCCGGCAGACCCGGACCGTGTTGACAGCGTCGAGGTTGGCCTCGGTGGTGCCACCCCGGGTCGGGGTGGGTACGCGTCAGTGCGGCCCGACGCTGCGCCCCTGGCTTGGGACTGGGTGTCCCTCGATGCCCGCATCAGCGTTGTGTCGAGGGTGTCGACCCGGCGGGGGCCTTGTTCTCGGCGGGGGCGATGTCCTCGACGGTGACGTGGATGGGGGTGGGGACCATGCCGGTGAGCGCGGCCCGGACCGCGGCGGCGGTGAGCCGCACGTCGCTGCCGTAGAACACGGCGAGGTGGACCTCGGTGCTGTCGTGCTGGAGCCGGATGCCCCGCACCCGTCGCCCGGGCAGGTACGTGGCGGCCTCCCCGAAGAGCCCCCCGTGCAGTCCGGCAACACCGGGCACGGCGAGGACCACGGCAGCGACCTGGTCAACCAGCTCCACCCGGACGGGTGCGGGTGGCTGGATGCCGTAGGAGGTGGGGGTGGCACCCGCCGGTGCCGGCACCACTCCCGTCGGGACGGGGCCCGGTGCGCTGCGCGGGGGGTGGGGGTCGGTCACTGCACCCGCGCGGGGGCGGGGGTGGTGTCCTCGTCGCTGCTCTCGTCGGCGAGGAAGATGTCGTTGACGGTGACGTTGACCTCGGTGACCTGCAGCCCGGTCATCCGCTCGACGGACTCGATGACGTTGCGGCGGATACCGGCGGCGAGGTCGGCGATGGACACCCCGTAATCGGCGACGATGTCCAGGTCGATCGCGGCCTGCTTCTCCCCGACCTCGACCGACACGCCCTGGGAGTGGTTGACCCGGGCCCCGGGGATCCTCTCCCGCAGGGCACCGACCGCCCGGGAGGTGCCACCACCGACGGCGTGAACACCGGAGACGTCGCGGGTCGCGATCCCGGCGATCTTGGAGACCACGGTGTCAGCGATGGTCGTCTTGCCCTGGGCGCTGACCAACGCCGAGCTGGAGGAGGCGGACAGATCCTTGGTGGAGGACGAGGCGGGGGTGGTCATCAGCGATGAACCTTCTCTCTGGGCTGTCGGTGGGGACGGGTCGGCACGCCACCGGCCACTATGATCCACACCACTTCTTACGGTGTACCGGTTCCAGGTCGTCCCTGCCCAACGATGGGCCACGGGGCCGGTAACCGGGGGGTCCTGCCCAGACGGGTGTGCTCGCCGGTGGCGGGTGCTGGCGGCGGGGCACGGCCTCGGCGAGGCGTTACCCCTGGTGGGGAGTTGCCCCTGGTGGTCGTTGCCCCTGGTGGTCGACGTCCTCGGTGCAGGCCACGGGGTGGTCCTGGCCGCGGGAGGTCACGTCGTCGTTGAGGGCGTGGGTGAGCAGTTCGTGCTCGTGGCTGGGGATCTCCCGTTCCTCGCGCAGCACCTCGGTGAGCCAGCCCATGGTCATGGTCGCGCCGACGACCGCACCGTTGAGCCCGGTCCCCCTGCCCACCGCGGAGTCGTTGCGCCCCTGTGGTCCCGTCCGGGAACCTCAGCGGCGTTCAGCCTCCGTACAGGTGGGGGCGGGCACGGTCGTTCTCAACGGCCTGCAGAGCGTGGGTCGGTTCGGGAAAGGACCCCTTCATGAAGCTCAACAAGCGGATCGCTGTGGCGGCACTGGGTGTGCTGGCCGTGGGGGGCATCGGGGCGGGTGTGGCGAACGCCGCCACCACGACCTCGCCGGCACCGTCGACGAGCGTCTCCGGCACCGCCACCCCTGGTGACACCGCCGACGCCCTGGGTGGTGCCGACGTGCAGGAGGGTGACCAGAACGGCCCTGACGTCGCCGGTGCGGCGGACATCCCGGAGGCCGGGGACACCGCCGCCGCCCCCGGTGCGGTCGATGGTGGCAACACCCAGCAGGGTGACCAGAACACCCCGGACGCCCCGGGTGCGGCCGAGACCGCGGACACCCCGGGCGCCTGAACGTCACAGGTCACCTACCCGGGTGAGTCGACGATGTCCTGCGCCGGCATCGGTACCGGGTGGGTGAGTGGCCAGCAGAAGGGCCGGGCAGCGGATGCTGCCCGGCCCTTCTGGCTGTCCGGACGGTGGCCCGTACATCCAGCAGGAACACACCACCGGGCCTGAGACCCTCGGGCGGCCGCGGCTCAGCGTCGGGGTACCTCGACGAGCTTGAGCGTCGCGACCCCACCCGGACCTGGTTGTTGAGGCGACGGTGAGGACGGGTCGGGTGTTGGGTCAGTCGTCGGTGACGGGGTTGAACGCCTCGGTGGTGAGGTTGCCCAGGAGGGTGTGCGCTTCGGAGGCGCGGGAGCGTCGGTGTCCGCCGGGGGTGCGGTTGGAGCCGAGGCGGCCGGTGCTGGCCCAGGGGAACAGCGCTCAGCGGGCTGAAGGGTGGCGACCAGACGTGGCCAACCGCCGGAACCGCGCCGGGTGGCCGGCGGGGGCGAGGACGCGCAGCCATCGAACTGAGGAGTGGTCGTGACCGGCGGTCGTCGCGACGCACCTTCGGTTGGACCCGCCGCTGCTGTCAGCGCAGCCCGTCGGCCCGTTCGGTGGTGGGTTCCGCCGCCGGTAGGGGTCCGAGTCGGGTGAGCTGGGTGACGTGGGCTGGGGTGAGCTCGTCGAGGGTGGTCACGCCGAGCAGACGCATGGTGCGGGCGACTTGGTCGGAGAGGATCTCGATGGTCCGGTCGACGCCGTCGCGGCCGCCGGCCATCAACCCGTAGAGGTAGGCCCGGCCGATGAGGGTGAAGCGGGCGCCGTGGGCGATGGCGGCGACGATGTCGGCGCCGTTCATGATCCCGGTGTCCAGGAGCACTTCGGTGTCGGCGCCCACCTCGCGCACCACGTGGGGCAGCAGGTGGAACGGGACCGGTGCCCGGTCGAGCTGACGGCCACCGTGGTTGGACAGAACGATGCCGTCCACCCCCATCGCGGTGAGCTGTTGGGCGTCCTGGACGTTCTGCACCCCCTTGACGACGAGCTTGCCCGGCCACTGCTCCTTGATCCACGCCAGGTCCTCGAAGGTCACGGTGGGGTCGAACATGGTGTCGATGAGCTCGGCGACCGTGCCGGACCAGTGGTCCAGCGAGGCGAAGGCGAGCGGCTCGGTGGTGAGGAAGTTGATCCACCATGCCGGGCGGGGGATCGCGTTGAGGACGGTGCGAGGTGTGAGCGCGGGCGGTATCGACATGCCGTTGCGCTTGTCGCGGAGTCGGGCGCCGGCGACGGGGACGTCGACGGTGACCAACAAGGTGTCGAAGCCGGCGTTGGCGGCCCGGTCGACGAGGACCATCGACCGGTCGCGGTCCTTCCACATGTACAGCTGGAACCAGTTTCGTCCGTCAGGGTTCGCTGCCTTGACGTCCTCGATCGACGTGGTGCCCATGGTGGACAGCGCGAACGGGATGCCCGCCGCGGCGGCGGCGGTGGCGCCGGCGATCTCACCTTCGGTGTGCATCATCCGGGTGAACCCGGTGGGGGCGATCCCGAAGGGTTGGGCGACCGGGCCGCCGAGCACGGTGCGGCTGGTGTCGACGGTGGACACGTCGCGCAAGATCGAGGGTGTGAACTCGATGTCCTCGAACGCTTGACGGGCACGGGCGAGGGAGATCTCGGCCTCTGCTGCGCCCTCGGTGTAGTCGAAGGCCGCGCGCGGGGTGCGACGTCGGGCGATGTCGCGGAGGTCCTCGATCGTCAGTGCGGCCGCCAAGCGCCGCTTCTTCGCATCCAGCTCGGGGACCTTGAACGTCAACAGCGGCGCAAGGTCACGGCGGTTCGGGAAGCGACGCTCAACCATGACCTCTTCCTATCACCCCGAGCTGCCCGGCAGCACCGAGGTCCCTGCTCGACCAGGTCGGAGGGGCACCGACCTTCGAGACGGGCACCGATCGCGACCTTCACACCGTGTGGGTGTGTGCTTCCGCCTCCGGGTCCTCCCGTTGGGTGTTCAGGAGCAGCTCCTCGACGACACCA
The DNA here is from genome assembly GCF_026153295.1 of Rhodococcus antarcticus. Taxonomy (NCBI): domain Bacteria; kingdom Bacillati; phylum Actinomycetota; class Actinomycetes; order Mycobacteriales; family Nocardiaceae; genus Rhodococcus; species Rhodococcus antarcticus. Next base: position 1,307,839 of record NZ_CP110615.1, read on the forward strand.
GCCTGAGGACCAATGATCCCCTGCACCCTCGGGTGCCGTGAGACCACCGAGGGCCCGACGTTGCAACGAGACGCGCTTGGATCCCGGTTTGGCCCGGCCCTCTACGACCTGTTCTCGGAGCAGCTCGCCTCCCTGTTCGAGGTGGTTCAGAAGACCCACGAACGGTGGTGCGACAAGGACGAGCCTGCCGAGCACGAGCGGGGCCGTACCTTGCGTCGCGCCCGGGAAGCGGAACGCCTCGCGGAGATCGCCTCCCAACAGGCAGCACTCATGTCCGTGCAGGCAGGACGGTCAGAGTCCATCGCAACGCAGGATGCAGGACTCGACCGGATGACGTCCCGCAAGATGCTCGCTGAACGACGAACCAAGCGAGGCCGCGCCTGGGCGGGGGTGGTTATTGGCTGGGTTGTGGGACCTGACAGTCGGTGACCTGTGGGTTGACGCCGAGGTAGTTGAGGGGGCCGGCGAGGATGGTGATGGCGATGGTGCCGGCGGTGGCGCAGTTGGTGGGGGCGTTGTCGAAGTAGTGACGTTGGCCCGCGGCAGCTGCGCCGATGATCAGCCAGATGATGACCAGCAGGCCGAGGAGTCCACCGCGTCGCATGATCACCCTCCATGTTCGGGCTGTGTCCCCGGTGCGGACGCACGGCGTGGGTCCGCACCCGGGGCTGAGAACATAGTCGCTGGGAGGTAGCGGCGGAAGTGGGTGGGGTCGCGCGTGAAGAGTCCTGCCGCGTGCGGGCCGTGGCCAACCATCGGTCGTCACAACCGAGGGTTCCGACGAGGACCTGTGGAACAGGTCGTAGCTGCGGCTGGGTGCTCGAGCAGCGCGCCGGTCCGGGCATTCAACCCGGGTGGGAGTGAGCGGGTCTCCCGTTGCGCCCCTGGCCGCGGTGATGTCACCGGGCGGTTGCAATCGCACCTTGGTGGGCTTGTCGTTCTATACCTCAGGCGTCCGAGGCGGTAGGAAGATCCTCACCAACCCGCACCCACGGGCTGGTTCCTGAACGGAGGGCACCTCAATGATCACCCTCGGTGTGATCCTGCTCGTGGTCGGGTTCCTCATCAAGATCCCGATCCTCTACACGATCGGCATCATCCTGCTCGTCATCGGACTCATCCTGCTCGTCCTGGGGATGGTCGGTCGTGAGGTCGGCGGGCGTAAACACTTCTACTGATCGGCCGGGCGATCCCCAGCACCCCAAACAGCCCCACCCCGACGACCGGGGTGGGGCTGTCCCGTGCTCGATGGCCCGCGCAGGGCGCCGTGCCAGCAGAAGTACGGCACGACGTTCGTCGACACCATCAACAACCAGACCAACCCCGCCCTGGTCAACACGTTGTCCGCGGTCCGCGCGAAGGCCCCGCACGCCAAGGTGGTCATCCTCGGCTACCCGCAGATCCCACCTCCACCACCTCCGCCGGGCATGACGCCTGCGCCGCGGCTGGGACACGGTGGATGGAGCCCGTGACCAACCCCGCCCGCTTCGGCCACCGCCGACCCGAACCACCCGCGCTACCCACAGCGGCCTGGGTCAACCAGCCCAGCCGGGAGGCCCTCGTACAGAACGACTAGACCCCGACTGTCTCACCGGCCTTGACACGTTCCGCCCGTGCAGGGCCTTAGGCGTCGTAATCGCTGAGCGGTAGTGACACATGGCCCTGTCCGGTGGAGTCCGGTTGACCGATCGTGTCGGGTGAGGGTGTAGCAGGGAGGGGATCGTGGATGGCCGTGACAATCGCCGAGCAGCTCGTCTCGGTGCTGGTACAGGCAGGGGTGCAGCGGGTCTATGGACTGGTAGGCGACAGCCTGAACCCGGTCGCGGACGCGGTGCGGCGCAGCGGGGGCAGCGGGCGGGGCGGTATCGACTGGGTGCACGTCCACAACGAGGAGTCGGCCGCGCTCGCGGCAGCGGCCGAGGCCCTGCTGACCGGGCGGTTGGCGGTGTGTGCGGCCAGCTGCGGGCCGGGCACCATCCACCTTCTCCAGGGCCTGTACGACGCGCATCGGACCGGTGCTCCTGTGCTGGCGATCGCCACTCACATCCCGCAGGCCCAGATCGGCAGCGGATACTTTCAAGAGACCCACCCGGAGGCGCTGTTCGCCGAGTGCAGCCACTACTGCGAGCTGGTCAGTTCGCCCTCTCAGATGCCGCGCATCCAGCGGATCGCCCAGCAGCACGCCCTGGGCCTGGGTGGTGTGGCTGTGCTCGTGTTGCCCGGCGATGTTGCGGCCATGACGGCTGCGCACCCCACGGGGTCCAGCGACGTGGTTGCCGGTCGCGGCCGCACCGTGCCCCTGCCCGGGCAGGTCGTCGAGCTGGCCCGCCTGATCGAGGAGGCGGCCTCGGTGACGCTGTTCTGCGGTGCCGGGGTGCGGGACGCCCGTGAGGAGGTCCTCGCGCTCGCCGAGCTGGTCGGCGCCCCGGTGGGTCATGCGCTCGGGGGCAAGGAGTGGATCCAGTGGGACAACCCGTTCGACGTCGGGATGAGTGGGCTGCTCGGCTACGGCGCCAGCTACCAGGCGTGCCACGAGGCGGAGCTGCTGGTGCTGTTGGGCACGGACTTCCCGTACGGCGACTTCCTGCCGCAGGCGCGCACGGTGCAGGTGGATCGGGATCCGAGCCGGCTGGGGCGGCGGACGGTGCTGGAGCTGGGGGTGGTGGGTGACGTTGGGGAGACGCTGCGCGCGGTGTTGCCACTGATCTCCCGCAAGCCGGACCGGAGCTTCCTGCACGGCATGCTCCGCCGGCACGCGAAGGCCCTGGAGCACGTGGTGAGCGCCTACACCCAGCACGTCTCCGCCCGCAGGCCGATCCACCCGGAGCACGTGGCGGCCGAGCTCGACGACCTGCTCGGCGAGGATGCCGTGGTCACCGTGGACACCGGCATGTGCAACGTGTGGGCGGCCCGCTACATCACCCCGTCCGCGCGCCGCCGGGTCATCGGGTCCTGGAAGCACGGGACGATGGCTAACGCGCTGCCCCACGCGATCGGTGCGCAGTCGGCGTTCCCGGGCCGGCAGGTAGTGGCGATGTCCGGTGACGGGGGTCTGGAGATGCTGCTCGGTGAGCTGCTCACGGTGGTGCAGAACGGGCTCCCGATCACCGTGGTGGTGTTCAACAACGGATCGCTGGGCATGGTCCGGCTTGAGATGATGGTCGCGGGGTACCCGTCGTTCGAGACTGACCACGGTCCGGTAGACCACGCGGCGATTGCCCGTGCGTGCGGTTTCCACGCGGTGCGGGTCGACCACCCAGATGATGTCCGAGCAGCCCTGCGCGAGGCGTTGGCGCACGACGGGCCGTCGCTGGTGGACGTGGTGACCGATCCCGACGCCTTGAGCCTGCCGCCCATGGTCACCGGAGAGCAGGTCAAGGGGTTCGCGCTGGCCGCGGGCAGGACGGTGCTCCAGGGCGGGGTGGGCAAGATGCTGGATGTGGCGCGGGCGAACCTGCGCAACATCCCGCGCCCGAGCCAGCTCGGACGATGAGCGGCCCGGACTCGGCGCATCGAGTCATGGTCCACGGGTGAGGCGCAGTTGGGGCGACCCCCCGGGCGGAGGGTCGGGATGGTCGGCGAACCACTGGTCGAGCCACGCAGCGAGCTGCAGGTGCACAACCGTGCGGGGGGGTACGGCTACTTCTTGGTGGCCTTCTTCGCCGTCGCCTTGGTGGTGGTGCTGTCGGCGACCTCCTGCTTGAAGGGAGTCCCGACCTTGAAGCCCACCACCCGGGTCGCGGGCAGCTGCACCTTGTCTCCCGAGGCCACCGCGTCCCGTACCTCGGAATGGGTGGCGCTGAGGGTGGCCTCGACCTGTGCGCGGGGGAGGTCGGTCGCGGTGGCCACGGCGAACGCATTCCGGGCGACGGCGCGCCCGGTGGTGTCGGTGAGGGTGGCGAGACCGCTGAGCGTGGAGGGTCCGTCACCATGAAGGCGCGTGAATGGCATGAGGACGGACGACGCGACCCGGGTGTCGCCGACGATCGGAGAGAGCCATCCCGGCAGCGAGGCACCCCGGCTCGGACGACCGGGGTGAGGACGCCATGACAGATCAGGTGGCGCCGTCCGTCCCAGCTCTCGTCACCCCGCCGGCGGGGCTGACGGCGGACCAGGTCGCCGATCGGGTCCGCGGCGGGCGGACGAACGCCTACGCGGTGAGGACCAGTCGCACAGTGGCGGACATCGTGCGAGCCAACGTGCTCACCGTGTTCAACGGGCTGCTGCTGGTGCTACTGGTGGTCATCCTCGCGACGGGGCGCTGGCAGAACGGGTTGTTCGGCCTGGTGATCATCGCGAACTCCGCGATCGGTGTCGTGCAGGAGCTGCGGGCGAAGCGGACCTTGGACCGCTTGCAGGTCGTCACCGCACCGACAGCCCGAGTGGTGCGGGCGGCCGTGGTGCAGGACATCGCGGTGAGCGCGGTCGTCCTTGACGACCTGCTGGAGCTGCGGTCGGGTGACCAGGTACCCGTGGACGGCGTGGTCACGGTGTCGGCGGCGCTGGAAATTGACGAAGCGCTGCTGACCGGCGAGTCCGAGCCGGTGACCAAGCAGCGTGGTCACGACGTCCGGTCGGGTTCGATCGTGGTCGCGGGACACGGCCGAGTCCAGGTCACCGCGGTCGGGGCAGACACCTACGCGGCGGGGCTCGCAGTCGAGGCGAAACGCTCGACACTGACCCACTCCGAGCTGGTCGCGGGAACCGACCGACTGCTGCGGTGGATCTCGGTGGTGATGTTGGTCGTCGCGCCGATCCTGCTGTTCAGCCAGCTGCGCAGCCCCGACAACCACGGCTGGCAGGACGCGGTCACCGGGACCGTGGCCGCCCTGGTCGGCCTGGTACCCGAAGGACTGGTGCTGCTGACGAGCCTGGCGTTCGTGCTGGCCACGGTGGCCCTCGCCCGGCAGCAGACACTCGTCCAGGAGCTGCCCGCCGTGGAAGGTCTGGCCCGGGTCGATGTCGTCTGCCTGGACAAGACCGGCACCCTCACCGAGGGTGAGCTCACCGTGGAGCGGGTGCAGCAGCTGGATGACACAACCGCGCACGACGTCCAGCAGGCGCTGGCCCTGGCCGCCGGTGATCCCGAGACCAGCGCGACGTCCAAGGCGCTCGCGGCGCACGTCGGGACCTCGACCTGGGCACCGCTCGGTTCCATCCCGTTCTCCTCGGCCCGCAAATGGGGCGCCGTCACCGTCCGCGGTCATGGGACCTGGGTGCTCGGCGCCCCCGAGATGGTGTTCCCCGACCCGCTCGACGAAGCGCAGACTCTGGCCCGGTCGGCCTCCGACGAGGTCGCCGCGCAAGGCCGGCGGGTGCTGATGCTCGCCCACTCCGAGACGGCGCTCCACGGGCCCATCAACGAGAGCGGCGAGCCCGACACGAGCGTGTCGCGCGACCCCGGGCAGCTGCCCTCAGGTCTACAGCCCGTGGCCCTGGCGGTGCTGACCGAACGGGTGCGGTCCGACGCCGCGCAGACCCTGCGCTACTTCACCGACCAAGGTGTCGCGCTCAAGGTGATCTCCGGTGACAACCCGCGCACCGTCGGAGCTATCGCGGTGGAGGTAGGAGTCCCCGGGGTGCACTCGGCGGCCGACGCCGTGGACGCCCGCGGGCTGCCCGAGGACCTCGACCGGCTCGGTGACGTCCTCGGGGAGCACAGCGTGTTCGGGCGCATCTCGCCGCAGCAGAAGCGCAACGTGGTGGCCGCGCTGCAGCGCCGCGGGCACGTGGTGGCGATGACCGGCGACGGGGTCAACGACACCCTGGCCCTCAAGGACGCGGACGTCGGGGTGGCGATGGGCAACGGGGCACCCGCCACCCGCGCTGTCGCGCAGCTCGTGTTGCTCGACAGCGCGTTCTCCCACCTGCCCGAGGTCGTGGCGCAGGGCCGGCGGGTCATCGCCAACATCGAGCGCGCCGCGAAGCTCTTCGTGGTCAAGAACGTGTATTCGCTGGTGCTGGCGGTGGCGTCGGTGGCCACGTCGAGCGCGTACCCCCTCGCCCCGATCCAGCTCACCCTGATCTCGACGATGACGATCGGGGTGCCCGGGTTCTTCCTGGCACTAGGACCCAACCAGCGCCGCTACGTTCCCGGCTTCCTGCCGCGGGTGCTGGCCTTCGCCGGTCCCACCGGGCTCATCGTCGGAGTCGCCGCCTACACAGGTTTCGGCGTGACCCGGCTACTCGACCCCGCCGCGGGGGTCGACGGTGGCCGCACGACCGCTACCCTCACCGTCCTGATCACCTCGCTCTGGATCGTGACCGTGCTAGCCCGGCCCTTCACCGGGTGGAAGATGCTCCTGGTCGCATCGCTCGCGGGGGTACTCGTTCTCGTCGTCGCGATCCCGGCTCTCGGCACGACCATCTTCCTGCTCCACCCGACCCCCAACCGGGGTCTCCTCGCCGCCGGTATCGCCGCCCTCGCCTGCCTCCTCGTCGAGGCCACCCACCGAGTCCTCGCACGACGTGTCCCGGAGCGGCCGCAGCGATCCGAGTCAACTGTCGACAAGGGGTGATGCCGTCGCCCGCTGTCGGCAGACAAGACCGGCACCCTTCTAAGGGTGGTACCGGTGCTCGAACCACCGCGGCGGGGCCATTCTGGTCACTTCGGTCCCGGGGGATGCTCCTGACGTCATCGTGGACCACGAGCGTCGACCACGGAGGAACCTAGGCTTTCGTCGAGGAAGTGATGGACGTCGCGCTCGTTGGAGCTGGTCGGCTCTGCCGCCCCGACGTCCGGCCGGTTGGGCAGCATGTGCAACCACGTGGGGGCAACAGCACGACGGAGGACCTCGACGAGTCCGGCCGGACCATCCAGCTCAGCATGCTGAGCACAGTGCTCGGCTGTCGTCCCGGTAGATTACCGGCCAGGTCATCGCGGTGGACGGTGGGCTGATGGGCCGGAGCCCGATCGCCGAGACGCGATGCCCCACGCTCCCGGCCTGAGTGGTGCTGAACCGCCGAGCACCCGGACCCGAGGACGAGCCGCAGCCACTCGCTGGGGGCCGCGGCGCCGCGGTGGGCACGTCCGAGTCCGAGCGGCCGAACCGCGGTAGGGGTGGCTTTCGGCTGCACCCCGTGGGGCTGGCGGTGGCCGCGCTGTTCGTCGCGTGGGCCATGACGCCGTCGCTGATCCCTCGCGACTGGTTGTTCCAGGGGCTGGTCAGCGGGGTCACCGGGGTGCTCGGCCACGGACTCGGGGTGGTGATCGCCGTGCTCAGCCGGCGCACCCGTCTGGCCGCGTGGCTGCGTGGCCGGCCGCGGTGGCTGCGGGCCACCGGGTGGGGGGTGCTGATCGTCGGCGTGATCGCCACGGTCGTGGTCATGACGGTCGCCGCGGCCCGCTGGCAGCGTGCCCTGGGCGCCTTGATGGGGGCCGACATCCCCACCACACCGGCCTACCTGCGCTGCGGGGCGATGCTGGTGGCGGTGTTCATGCTGCTGCTCCTCACGGCCCGCGGCCTGCGTGTGGTGGCACGCCTGCTGGCCCGAGGGTTGCACCGCTGGGTGCATCTGCCCCGGCTGCTCGCCGGTGGGGTAGCGGTAGGTGCACGCGGTGGCCTTGGACGCGCTGGTCGACGCGGCCGTCGTCGCGTACGCGAGCTGGGCGCACGGTTCGCCGACCATGCTCGTGCACGCCGCGACCGCGCCCAACGCCGTGGCCGCGGTGCTTCCCTCGCTGCCGCAGGCACTATGGCTCAGCAGCTTCGACGCCGCCTGGTCGGCGACGGCAGCAGTGTTCGCCGCCTACCGCCCGGCCGCCCCCCGACAGGTGCGCACTGAGGTGACCACCCCCGCGGACGTGCTCGCCCGCGCCGTTGCCCACGGCGGGGAACACGTCATCAAGCTCGCGGACACCGCCCTGGGCTCGCACGAACGCACCAGCTCACCCCGCGCACTGACCGCCGCGCCGGCCGCCATCGAGCTGGACGCCTGAGGCCCGCCGATCACCCACGTGCTCACCTGCGCCGAAAGGACCGGCTCCGCGTCGTGGTCACAAGGCGATCGTCACGCGGAGCGTGAACGTGTGACCGATGGGACACCGGGCACGTGTCGGGGCTGGAATCTTGCGTCGCGGCGGCTCTGGCGAAGCTCGGGTTTCGCGAGACGGGTGGGGCTGCGCGCGATGCCGTCCAGGTGACAACCTGCTCACCGTGCGAGAGTGCTGAACTGAGCACGTCGCCCACCGGAGACCCAGACGGGGGACGGCGCCACCCCCACCCCGAATGAGGAGAGCTTTGATCTACATCACCGTCAAGAAGAAGCTCAAGCCTGGCACCGCGGACGCCTACCTCGCGGCGAGTCAGGCATACACCGACGCGACCCGCGCCGAGCCGGGCAACAAGTGGTACGAGCACTACCGCAGCGTCGACGACCCCGACACGATCCTGACGATCGAGGCCTTCGACGACGCCGCGGCCGGCGAGGCGCACGTCAACTCGGAACACTTCGAGCAAGGGGTCGACGGCGACGCAAAGCAATACATCGCCGAGCGCCCTGACATCCTCTACATCGACGCCGCGGACCGCGACGGCTGGGACAAGATGTCGGAGTTCTGAGCTGATCGATGGGCGCATCGTAAGCGGCATCCCGCTCACCACGATCTCGCCACCTCCCGAGCGCCCCGGCACGAGGCCGTGTCCCCGAAGGTGCGGCAGCAGGTGATGCGGCGTGCAGAACGGCGGCAGCCCGCTGTCCTGAACCACCGGACCACGCAGGATCGCGTCGAGGTCACGGCCAGCGCGGGCCCGGTCGCCCGCCCCATCTTCTGGCTGCTTCCGCTCAGCGTCTCGGTCTCGGCGGCCAGTGACGGCTTGATCCTTCGCGACGTCGACCGGGTTTTCCTGTAGCGCACGATCGTCAGCTGAAGGGTGACGGTCGAGGCGAAGGGCTCCAACACAATTCGCCTGCACCGAGAAGCCTAGGCGAGTTGTGAAAGCCCGCTGGTGCAGCCCCGGACGTTCACGGATAGTTCACGGCGACGTACCTACGCTACGAAATATGGCTCCGGCCTGCGCCGATACCGAGCCAGTTGTGCGCGGCTTTCGAACTCTGGACACGAGTGGACGTTGGTGGACACGTCCTGACTCCTGTTCTGCACGTATTCTGCACGCTGGGCCTGCGGGCGGGTGTTCCTGACTTTTGGCGGGGCGGTCACCTTGTGTTGTGGTCAGCCGGGCTCACCCAGGACGAGCTCCCAGAGGTCGCTCTACGCCGTTCCTGGCCCGAGTCAGGGGCCGTGCGCTCGCGAACCTAGGGCGGTCGCCTGACCTGTACGCCTATCCAGCCTGCTCGTGCGTCACGTTGCTGGGTGTCGGTGATCGTTCTTGGACGCTCTGATCACGGCCGCGGAATGGTGTCTACCTGGGCGGTGTGCGACGGCCCGGTGTCCGGCGGGGCGTTGAGTGTTGAGGCGGCTACCACGTGATTCGCCCGCTGGTCAGCCTGCTGCTGACCGGAGGTGGTCAGGCGGGACGGCTTGTTCGGGGCGCCCACCAGTACCGGGCCCGAGGCCAGCGTGACTGCACCGTCCTGCAGGACTCACCCGGGTGGAACGAGCAGGGGCCGTCGGTGAGTCCTTCCTGTACGTCGATGTCCGCGCCGACGCCGCTCCCGACGTTGCCACCGCCTGCCGTCTTGCAGCAGGCTCTCATCGGCCCTACACCGTCCTCACAAACAGCACCCGGAGAACCACCATGGACCAACCCCGATGACCGCCCCGGCACCCCAACCGCTGGCCCGGGGTGAGGCTCCCTTCGACATGTCCGGCATCGAGCGGGACGCGACGGGTCTGGCCCACTACACCGGTCTGCCAGCATCGTTGACGGCGATGCTGCGTGCCAGCGTCGACCGCAACCCCGACGGTGAGGCCCTGGTCGAGGTGGTCGGCCCGCGGTTGACCTACCAGCAGCTGTGGGACCGCGCGGCCCGGGTCGCCGGTGGCCTCGTCGCCGCAGGGGTAGGTCGGGGCGACCGGGTGGCGAACTTGCTGCCCGCCGGTGTCGACTGGGTGCTGGGGTTCCTCGGCACCCAGCTCGCTGGGGCGGTCGCGGTGCCGGTGAACACCCGCTTCGCCCCACCGGAGGTCGACCACGTGCTCACCGACTCCGGTGCGGCAAGCGTGCTGCGGGTGGGCGAGCCGCTACCCGACGGGGAGCCGTTCGTCGCCGAGAATCAACAGCCCGGTGACCTTGCCGCCATTTTTTACACCAGCGGCACCACGGGGTCGCCCAAAGGGGCGATGACCAGCCACGAGAACTTCCTGTCCAACGTGGAGACCGCGATCCGGGTCATCGGGGTCAACCGGGCGGAGGGGTCCACGACCCGGAACCTGGTGTCGGTGCCGTTGTTCCACGTCACCGGGTGCAACAGCCAGCTGCTCGTCCAGCTCGCCCTCGCCGGCACGACCGTGGTGCTGCCCACCTTCACCGTGACAGCGTTCCTGCGCACCCTGGTCCAGGAGCGCATCGACACTTTGGTCAGCGTCCCCGCTATCTACGCCCTGGCCCTGGCCCACAGCGACCTCGCGACGGTCGACGTGGGTGCGGTCCGTCAGCTGACCTATGGTGGCGCCCCGATCGCACCGGCCCTGGTGCGTCGCCTGCAGGACACGTTCCCGGCCGCATCGGTCGGAAACGGGTTCGGGCTCACCGAGACCGCCTCCATCGCCACGTTCCTGCCCCACGACTGGGCCGCCGACCACGCCGACTCGGTCGGGTTCGCCGCCCCGGTGGTGGACCTGGCCCTGGAGGCGGTGGACCCCGACACCGGGGTGGGTGAGCTCCTCGTCCGCGGCCCCAACGTCGTCCTGGGCTACTGGAACAACCCCGACGCCACCGCGGCGGCGTTCGACCACGGGTGGTTGCACACCGGGGACCTGGCCCGCGTCGAGGACGGGCTGGTCCACGTCGTCGACCGGGCCAAGGACATCATCAACCGGGGCGGTGAGAACGTGTACTCGGTGGAGGTGGAGAACGCCCTCGCCGGGGCACCCGGGGTGGCCGACGCCGCGGTCGTGGCGGTACCCGACGACGTCATGGGCGAGAAGGTGGGCGCCGTGATCGTGACGGCAGCGGGGACACCGTTCGACGCCGAGGTGGTCGTCGACTACCTGCGCGAGCGCCTCGCCGAGTTCAAGGTGCCCCAGTTCTTCCACGTCCGCACCGACCCGCTGCCCCGCAACGCCGGCGGCAAGATCCTCAAGCGCACCCTGCGAGACACCACCCCGTGGGGACCACCAGTGCACGGCCGGTAGAGGTCGGGAGAAGCTGGACAGGTGGGCTGCGGCCCCGGCAGGACTGAGGTGCACCCCATCGACTTCTCCACCGGGGTGCGCGATGGTGGCACGACGATCGGTCCCCAGGGTGGTGACCGACTTCCTGGAGGAGGTCGCATGGCGCAGGTTGCTTCGGTTCGCGGTCCGGTGGACACCGCTGAGCTGGGTTCCACGCTGATGCACGAGCACGTGTTCGTGCTGAGCACCGAGATCCTCGAGAACTACGGCGGCGACTGGTGGGACGAGGAAGCCCGGGTGACCGACGGGGTGGAGAAGCTGACGGCGCTGGTCGAGCGCGGGATCACGACGATCGTCGACCCGACCGTGATCGGCCTCGGCCGCTACATCCCCCGCGTCCAGCGCATCAACGAGCAAGTTCCCGGGCTGAACATCATCGTCGCCACCGGGCTGTACACCTTCGACGAGCTACCGCACTACTTCGGCTACCGGGGCCCGGGCACCCTGCTGGAGGGCCCTGAGCTGCTGGCGGACCTGTTCATCTCCGACATCCGCGAGGGCATCGCGGACACCGGGGTCAAGGCGGCGTTCCTGAAGTGCGTGGTCGAGGAGAAAGGCCTGACACCCGGTGTTGAACGGGTGGCGAGGGCGGTCGCGGCGACCCACCGCGAAACCGGTGTGCCGATCACCGTCCACACCAACGCCGCCCATGAGACCGGAACCATCGCCCTGGACCTGTTCGAGGCAGAGGGGGTGGACCTGACGAAGGTGGTGCTCGGCCACAGTGGTGACTCCAACGACCTGGACTACCTGCGACGGCTGATGGACCGGGGGGCCACGATCGGCATGGACCGCTTCGGGCTGGACATGTTCAACCCGACTGCCGAACGGGTGGCGACCATCGCCGCCCTCGCGGCGGCGGGGTACACCGACCGGATGGTCCTCGCCCACGACGCGGCCTGCTACATGGACTACTTCAGCGGGGCAGCCGCGCAGGACCTGCTGAACCAAGCCGCCCCGAACTGGAACTACAACCACATCTCCGACCACGTGCTGCCCGCGCTGCGGCAGGCCGGGGTCTCCGACCAGGACATCAACGCCATGCTTGTAGACAACCCACGCCGCTACTTCGGCGGCTGAGCCACCAACCTCAGGGCTGGGCGCTCAGGTGTCCCACGGGAGGATCGTCCACCGGTCAGATCGGCGTGGACCAGCTCGCCAGACGTTCGGCGATCTCCGGAACGAGGAGGGATCCATCGACCACGTCCAGGAAGAATCGTTCGCCGACCTCGGGTGAGGGTGCGCGCAGCGCGAGGTCGTTGAACCGCAGGAACAGCTTGGTAGCCGCCCACTCCATGCGCTTGTTGCCGTCCACGAGAGCGTGGTTGCGGGTCAGTGAGTGCATCAGTGCCGCTGCCTGCACCAGCACCGTTGGGTAGGCGGGTTCGCCGAAGACGCTGGCCTGTGGCCGCATCAGCGCGGAGTCGAGCAGGCCGGCGTCGGCGATCAAGAAATCTGTGTCCTCCTCGGCCATCAGCGCAATACCGAGCTCGGTGACGTCCTCCAGGGTGAGGAAGTAGGTCACTGGGCAAGGCGGTGCAGCAGCTCGCGGTCCTCGTCGAGGATGTGCCGGATGAGCCGGGCACGCCGCTCGCCGTGCAGCATCTGTCGGATCCCGTCGATGGCGGCCTGCTGCATCGACGTGCTGTGCACAGTGGCGTAGATACGCAGGGCTTCCGTGTCCTCGTCGGTGAGCCGAAGATTCATTGCCATGTACCGACGGTACCACCCGCGGTACCATAGTTGGCTCGCGTTTCGCGCGCACACGTCATCCCTGCAGGACGTGACAGGAGTCGGCTCAATTCGCGCGGCGGTGCCACACGATGCTCCGGCCTTGGGCGATGTCCACGTGGCCTGCTGGCGTGAGGCTTACGTGCACCTGCTCTCCCCGGCCTTCCTCGCGGCACAGGATGTCCACCAGCGCCGCCGACACTGGGCCCAACGCCTGGCGGCCCCAGGCCCCGGCCTTGCCCTCGTGGCTGTGGTCGACGACCAGATCGTTGGCTCGGCGTCGGCCGCCCCCAGCCGCGACAAGCCACCCGTCCGCGAGGTGGAGCTCGTCGGCCTCTACCTGCTCGCCGCCCACCAGGGCACGGGCCTCGGCCAAGCCCTGCTCTACGCCGCACTCGGGGACCAACCCGCCTCGTTGTGGATGGCCCAGCACAATTTACGCGCCCGCGCTTTCTACGCCCGCAACGGCTTTACCCCCGACGGTGCCCACAAGGTCGAACCCTCACGGGAGCACCTGGACGGTTACCTGCCTGCACCTCACGGAGACCGGCCGCGGGCTCGATCATCGCCAGCCCGAGGCCTGGGCTTGCTCAGCGGTGAGGTCGATCGGATCGCCGTCGGCGTGGGCCCAAATCCGCACACTGACGGGGGCCCGACCCGCGTCCGGGACTGGGGCTTGTGCCGCCACCTCCAGCGGCTCCAGATGTGGAGCGTCACAGTTGATTTTCACAGGTCGAGCGCTGCAATCCGATTGCAAGCCGACCACGTCACCGTAGGTCGACCGAGGCGCTGTCCGACCGGGCTGCGTCCGACCGGGCTGAAGGAGCGCAGATGCGGGCCGTCACCGAACGTCGTGAGTTGTCGAGCATCGCCTACGGGTTCATAGCCTCGAAGGCGTTGTTCGCCGCACTGGGGGTCGACCTGTTCACCCACCTGGCCGCTGGGCCGCGCACCACCGCCGAGCTGTCAGAGGCCACCGGTATCGCGGCGCACCGGCTGGAGACGCTGCTGCACGCGCTGTCGTCGATAGGCGTGATCGTCGCCGAAGGGCAGTCCTTCACCAACGCGCCTGCGTCCCAGCGGTACTTGGTGCGGGGCGCACCTTCCGACTTCGGCGAGTACTTCCGCCTCCAGGTCGCCCAGCAGATCTACCCGGCGCTGGTGCACTTGGACGCCGGACTGGCTGGCACCGGAGTGGCGTTCGACACGTTCGCCGACCTGCTGTCGCGGCCCGAGGAAGCCCGCACGTTCACCGCCGCTCAGCACGCCGGGTCGCGCGCCGCGGCACGCGTTCTTGCCGAACGGACTCCGCTGGGGGGCGCGCGCACGATGCTCGACGTGGGGGGCGGCAGCGGGGCGTTCTCTATTGCCCTGTGCGCACGTAACCCGCGCCTCACGGCGACTGTCCTGGACTTCCCGGCCGTGCTCGACGTTGCCAGGACCTACCGTGACGAGGCCGGCCTCAGCGCGCGCATTGACCTGCTGCCCGGCGACGCCGTGCAGACGCCGTGGCCGTCTGACCAGGACGTCGTCCTGCTGTCCTACCTTCTGAGCGCGCTGGGTGACGCCGAGATCGACGTCGTGCTCGCGAGAGCGCAGACCTCGCTGGCACCTGGCGGCCTGCTGATCGTCCATGACTTCATGCTCGACGACGCCGCGCCAGGGCCCGAGTTCGCCGCACTCTGGTTCCTGCAGTACCTCGCGTACCGCAGCGACGGAGTCTCATTCTCCGCCGACGCCCTCTCCGGGCGGCTGCGCGACCACGGCTTCGTGCCTGCGCCCAGCGAGGTGCTGATCCCCGAGACGACCAAGACGATCCTGTCCAGCAAGGCATCGACATGAGACTTGCCGTCGGCCTGACCCCGCTCGAGACCAGGCGCGACGTCGTGCTGCACGTCGCCACCCGCGCCGAATCACTCGGCTACGACGCGTTCTTCCTGGCCGAGGGGTGGGGGCACGATGCGTCGGTGCTGCTGGCTGAGGTCGCCACCCGGACCAGCCGGATCTGGATCGGGACGGGCGTGCTGAACGTCTGGGGTCGCAGCGCCGCGCAGATGGCCATGCTCGCGACAAGCTTGCACGAGATCTCGCACGGACGGTTCGTCCTTGGCATGGGTGCGGGCAGCCCGGCGCTGGCCGAGGGCCTGCACGACGTGCCGTTCCGCGCGCCGGTGCTTCGGCTCGCGGCGGTGGTCCGTCAGGTACGCGCGCTGCTCGACGGCGAGCGAGTAGCGCCGGCCGGCGGTGGGCGCGGGCTGCGGCTGGCTGTCGGCCCGTCCCCGGTCCCGATCATGCTGGCCGGGCTCGGGCCTGCCGCGATCCGAGTGTGCGGCGAGGTGGCGGACAGCTGGGGACCGTTCCTGTTCCCGGTCTCCGCGCTGCAGGACGGGGTCCAGCTGTTGGAAGACGGCGCCATCGGCCGGACGCTGCCGCAGGTGTGTCCGTTCATTCCGGCGGCGGTGTCACCCGACCCGGCAGAAGCCAGGGCGCTGGCGTCATGGTGGGTCCAGTTCTACCTGACCAGCATGGGGCCGCTCTACGCCACCCGGCTGCGGCAGCTCGGATTCGCCGCGGCCGTCGACGAGGTCATGTCCGGGACCGGGCACACGCCGGAAGTCCTGCTGGACGAGCTGACGCTGTGGGGCGCCGCCGCCGCCGCCCGGCAGGGACTGGAACGCTGGCACGCTGCAGGCACCGACATGCCGATCGTCACCCTCCCGCCAAACCAGAGCGTCGACGAGCTCGACTACATCCTCGACGCCTTCGCCCCCGCCGTCGGGCCGAGCCCCTGATGTTTGGTGTCGTTCGCCGAGGTGATGGTTTTCGCGTGATCTTGGTGTCGGGTCAGGCGCTGAGCGTCGGCACAGTGGTCGGGGTGGGCACCTCCTGCTCGGTGGCGGGTCGGGGTCGGCTGCGGGTGAGGACGTCGCGGCCGAGGTAGCGGCGGCCTTCGGTCCACTCCTCGTGCTGCTCGGCCAGCACGGCGCCCACGAGGCGGATGAGGGAGTCGCGGTCGGGGAAGATACCAATGACGTCGATACGGCAGCGGATCTCCCGGTTCAGGCGTTCCTGGGTGTTGTTGGACCAGATCTGGCGCCAGATCTCCGGGGGGAGGTTGGTGAAGACGAGGGCGTCGGCGCGGGCGGTGTCCAGGCGGCCGGCGACCTTGGGCTGCTTGTTCGACCAAGGCGTCCAGGACCCTGTTGTTCTGGGCCTTGACCGAGGCTGCGTCTTGTTGGTCGTAGACCGAGTGCAGCAGTGCCCGCACCCACGGGCAGGCGTCTCCGGTGGAGCCGGATCCGGTTTTCGGGCCCGTGGGTCTGAGAACCACGCCGCGATAGTGGGTCGTGCCCCCGGATGCGTCGAGCGACCGGCGGAGATTCAGCTCGGTTACGAGGCGAAATAGCGGGCCAACGGATCGCACGGTTCCATGGGCGCTGGCTCAGACCAAGCAACACATCGAGCAACATCCGCCGGTCGTCACCTGCAACGCGTTGATTGCGATCACAGGCGATGGTTCTGCACGCATTCTGCGTAGACGACGGTGCCTGCGGATCATCACTGCAGGTCAAGCGTGGTGCGCGATACTGGGATTGAATCAGGACCCGGCCTGTTTACGGTTCTGGTGTCTGACCTGCAGAAACTGCCCCTGATCAGGCATAACGCCCCGTTGGTCGTGGTGACACTGGTGGACATGGGGTGACTCGGTTGTTCCCTCGGATCGCACGTGGATCGCACGAGGCGAGGAGTGGTGGTGGCCGGGAAGGCGAATCACCGGGGTTTCGGTTACGTCCGAAGGTTACCGTCGCGCCGGTTTCAGGCGTCTTACGTGGGTCCTGACCTTGTTCGTCACACGGGTCTGGAGACGTTCGCGGCGAAGCTTGATGCGGAGGCGTGGCTGGGTGGGGAGCAGCGGCGCCTGGCCACGGAGACGTGGGTGGCGCCGAGCCTGCGCACCGCGGAGGCGTGGCTGGGTGGGGAGCAGCGGCGCCTGGCCACGGAGACGTGGGTGGCGCCGAGCCTGCGCACCGCGGAGGCGCTGGTGGTGGTGGTGCCGGTGACGGTGGGGGAGTACGCGGCGTCGTGGTTGGCGCGGCGGGATCTGAAGCCGAGGGCCCGGGTGCACTACCAGTCGTTGCTGGACCGGCAGATCCTGCCGACGTTCGGGCGCAAGACCCTGGCGCAGGTGACACCGCGGCAGGTCGCGGACTGGCACCACACCCTGGACGAGTCCCGCCCGACGTTGCGGGCGCATGCGTACGGGTTGTTGAAGGCGATGTTCAACTCCGCGGTCGCCGAGGACGAGTGCACGGTCAACCCGTGCCGGGTCCGCGGGGCGAGCGCGACCAAACGGGTGGCGGCGGTGCGTCCGGCGTCCTTGGAGGAGCTGGGTTGGCTGGTGGCGGCGATGCCAGCGCGCTACCGGGTGATGACCTTGTTGGCGGCGTGGTGTGCGTTGCGGTTCGGGGAGCTCACCGAGCTCCGCCGCAAAGACGTCGACCTCACCACCGGGGTGCTCCGGGTGCGTCGGGGGGTGGCCCGCGCCGACGGCGTCATCGTCGTCGGCACACCGAAGTCCGACGCCGGCAAACGGGACGTCGCCATCCCCCCACACATCATCGGACTCCTCACCGACCACCTCGACCAGCTCCAGGACCGGGGGCAGAACGCCCTGCTGTTCCCCTCCGCCGGGGACCCGACCAAGCACCTCGCCCCCGCCACGTTGTACCGGGTGTTCTACACAGCAAGGGTGGCCGCGGGGCGCCCTGATCTGCGGTGGCACGACCTGCGCCACACCGGGGCCGTCCTCGCCGCCGCCACCGGCGCCACCCTCGCCGAGCTCATGAGCCGACTCGGACACTCCAGCCCGGCTGCCGCGATGCGCTAACAACACGCCGCCGCCGGCCGCGACCACCAGATCGCCGCCGCCCTGTCCGCCCTCGCCGCGGTCGAGCGGTAACGAACCGCGGCAAAGCACTCCCGGCTCAGCCCGTTCGTTTTAGGAGCAGCCTGCCCGTGTCGTGAGGCACCCTCTTACCGGACACCAAGCCGGACAAGCGCTAGAGGAAACGCGCTGATGCGCAGTCACCTTTAGGCGTCTGCTGCCCGCCCGGGCAAGCAGGCCCACACCGATTATCTACACCGAGGGCCAGGTCGGCGCCCTGCTGGCCGCCGCCGTCGAGCTGCGGCCACCAATCCGGGCCGTCACGTTTGCGGCTCTGCTGGCGCTGCAGGCCGCCACCGAGATCCGCACCGGCGAGGCGCTCGACGTCGACGTCGACCTTGGCGCCGGGTCCAGGCAGGCGACGTTGACCGTCACCTGGAAGTACGGAAGGACCCGCCTGCTGCCCTTGCACCCGACCGTCGCCGCCGGCCTGAACGGCTACCTCACCACCCGCGCGGCGCTGCTGCCGGCCGCCAAATGCCAGCACTGCTCATCAACACCCACGGGAGGCGTCTGGGCAAGGGCAGCGCCCACCCCACGTAGGAGATTCAACGGCCGCGTCGAGCACCTGCGTGGCTCAGCCCTCGGGTTCCGCAACCTCACCCACTACATCGCCCGGTCGCTGCTGAAAGCCGGCGTTCGGGCCCGTCCTGCCCTCTCGATTGTGAAGAGCCTCTGACCCGAATCCGCGAGTAGTTCGCCGAGCAGGTAGTTGATCAAGATGTTGGCCTGGTTGGGGGTCCGGGCGTGGGGGTGCTGCGCGGTGTCGCCCCGGGTGGGTGGGTTCCGGTTCCTCGGGTCGCTGGGATGGGGTGAGGGGTGTCAGCCGCTGGGGGCGGGTAGGGCCTGCAGGGTGGTCATGACCTGGGGTAGCAGGGTGTGGCAGGGGGTAGTCGCAGGGTGAGGCCGCGGGCGTGGCGAAGGGCCCGGGCGGGCACTCGCAGCAGCTGGTGGCGCAGCCGGTCAACGTGGGCGCGACCCTGCTCACCGGTGTCGATGCCGGTGAGCGCTTGCAGCAGGGTGGGAAGGTTCCCGGCGAGCACCGCGGCCCACATCCACACGGTGTTGTTCTCGGGGTGCCCGGGGGGGAGGTGGAGCCGGTCCATCAGCTCACCGACCGCGAGCACCCCCGCCGATCCGGTCAGCGAGGCATCCGGCGCCCCGAACCGCACCATCCGGCGAGCCCGCTTCCGTGGCCCGCGACTACGCCGAATCTTCGTCACCTCGGGGGTGCCTCCCCGTTCGGTCCAACCATGGCCTCAGCAACCATGATTGTCCCACCGGACAGGCACTCTCGTCATCTCACACACCGACCACGACCGCCACAGACAGCCCTGCTCGCAGATCAGGCGTGAACCGGGCGTGGCGGCCCTCGATGCGTAGTCGATCTTTCTGATGAGCATCGCTGTTGGGCGCTTGTCACACACCGACTGCGGCGGCTACGCTCCGCAAACTCGGTTCGATCGCAGTCGAAGATCGGCTCGTGCGGGGTATCTCGGGAGCGGGACATGGCGCGTCCATTTCTGGTGCCGTTCTCGGGTGCTCCAGACCAGTTTGCGGGGTCGCTTAGCTCGGCTTTCCCCGCTCGTCCCGTAGAGATCACCACCTCGGGAGATTTTTTCGACGGCACATGAGTTGACGGCACATGAATTGACGGCAGATGAATCTGAGGCATCTCGGCGCGCGTCGCCTGGGGTTTACGAGTCCGGGACAGTGGTTCCCGCTCTCGTCCCGTCGGTGCGCCCTGGCCCTGGTCGCTTCGGTCGCTACAGCACTGACCGTCGTCACCCCGGTCCAGCTGGCCGCCGCGCAGCCAGCGAACCCTGCACCGGCGCCGCAGATCACCGCCCCCGCGGCGCCCCCCACTTCACCCGCTGCGGCCCCCCAGCTGGCCCTGCGGATCGAGCCCGCCGTCGCCTTCGCGAGCAACACCACCCAAGCACAGCAGCGGCTGGATCAGCTCGTCGGAGCCCAGGTTTCTGCCCCGCAGACCGCTGTCGGGGCCGCGCCCGGTACTGCCGCTGCCGGGGCGACGTCCGGTACTGCCCCAGCCGGTCACTCGGGCCTCACTGAGGGCAGCGCCCAGGCGGCCGGATCCGCGGCCGGCCTCACCGACGCCCAGCTGACTCAGCAGCGGGTCGACGCGGCCAAGGCTGACGCGAACCGTCAGCTGCAAGACGCCCTTGAAGCCCTTGCTCGGGCGCTGTCGACCAAGAACTGCACGACCGTCAACGCCGGCCAAGGCCAGCAGGCGTCGGTCTCCTGCCCGGTCGACACGGCCGGCGCCGGCAGCTCCGGATCCACGACGGGGACCGGCATGACGGGGACCGGCACGACGGGCACTGGCACGACGGGCACTGGCACGACGGGCACTGGCACGACGGGCACTGGCACGACGGGCACCGCCACGACGGGGACCGCCACGACGGGGACCGCCACCACGGGGACCGCCACCACGGGGACCGCCACGACGGGGACCGCCACGACGGGGACCGCCACGACGGGGACCGCCACGACGGGCACTGGCACGACGGGCACTGGCACGACGGGCACTGGCACGACGGGCACTGGCACGACGGGCACTGGCACGACGGGCACTGGCACGGAGCCGATCGCCGCCGCCGCCGCCCCGGCCGCGGCTGCGACGGGTGCCTCCCTCACCGCGGGTCAGCTGGCCAGCGCGCTGGCGCAGGCAACGTCGGACTGGCAGGCGGCTGGTGGCAACACCTCGGGCATCAGCGCCAGGATCGGCGACCTGGACGGCCTCACCCTCGGTGCCACCACCGGTACAAGCATCGTCATCGTCCCGACCGCCGCAGGCTGGGGCTGGAGCGTCGACTACCCGGCCGACCCGGCGTCTGCCCACATGAGCCTGATCACCGTGCTGCGTCACGAGGTCGGGCACGCGCTCGGCCTCGATCACACCGCAACCGGCCTGATGGCCGAGTCCCTCGCGGCGGGCGACGTCCGCACCGTTGACAGCGCCCCGGCCCTCCCTGCTCCGGCCCTCGCGACTGTCCCGGCACCACCGACAGCCGCCCCCGAGACTGTTCCGGCACCAACGGCAGCCGCCCCCGAGACTGTCCCGGCACCCGCCGCCGACCCGGCCCCCTCGACCGACCCCGGCACCGGCGCTCCGGTAACCGCGATCGCCGCGGCGGACACGACGACGCAGCCCGCAACGCCGGACGCCACGACCACGGCCGGTTCCGCGACGCCCCCGGCCAGCGCCGCCACGACGACGACGACCAACTCCGTGGCGACGCCGAACACGACGACCACCAGCACGAGCACGCCGGCGACCGGCCAACCGGCCGCTCCGGTGTGGACGGTGCAGGGTGGTACTGCGACGTTGGCCGCCGCAAACGACGCCCCGATCCGCGGGACGCTCTCCTGGGCCCAGGGCGCCAACGTCGTCGTCTTCACCTCCTCGACAGGCGAGGTTGCGACACTCGGCCTCCCCGGCATCTCCGCGGTGGCCGTCCAGGGTGGTGCCAGTGACGACGCCGTCACGGTCAACCTCCAGGGTGCGCCGAGCGCGGTCGCGATCACGGTGCACGCCGGTACTGGCCTCGACTCGCTGGTCATCGGCGGAGCAACGGCAGCCGCCGCGTACCGATCGACGGCAGGCCTGCTCGAACTGCTCCGCGGCGGGCTGTCGATCACCTCCGACGGCTTCGACCAGGTCAGCGATCTCGGGTCCAGTCAGCTCACGCTGACGAGCGACGGGTCCGACCTTCACGTGGGAACCGGTGGCCCAGGCGCCGCCATGTCCGTCTCCGGGCTCAGCGGCGGCACCGTCCTCAACTTCGCGGCACCATCGGATCAGGCGCTCATCGACGCCGGCACCGGAACGATCACCGTCACCGGCGGACTCGGTTGGGCCGGCGGTTCGGCCGGGCTCACCCTGCTCGGACGTCATCTCGCGGTCGGCTCCGGAGCGAGCATCGACGTCGGCACGGGTGACCTGACGCTGTCGGCTGCCGACAGCACCGACGCGATCCGAACGGATGCGGACGCATCCGTGACCGTCACGGGCGCGAGCCTGCACGGTGGCACCATCACCCTCTCCGCGACCTCGCTCGCCGACCTGGTCGCTGCCGCTCAGCTGGCCTTCGTCCATGGTTCATCGAGCGCGCGAGCCGAGGTCATCGACTCGGTGCTGCGCGCACTCGGGGCGGTCAACGTTCTGTCCTCCTCCTGTGCGAAGGGATCGGCGATCGCCACCGGTCTCAGCGGGCACCTCGATGCCGCGCTCGACGCGGCCGTAGCCCAGGCGACGCTGCGCAGCACCTCCATCGCGCACATCGGTGGGACGAGCACCGTCGATGCGGGTGGCGCCCTGACGATCCGCGCGGTGAACCAGACCGACGCCACGTCGAGAGCGGACGCGTCCGCCGCCGATGCTGGCGCGGCCGTCGCCCAGGCACTGGTCGACCGTCTCACTCGGGCGATCCTCGACGGCCTCGGGCCGGACGGGGTTCGCGCCGCCGGTCTGGACGTGCTGGCCTCGGCGTCCGGATCAGTGGCCGCGACCTCGGTGGCGAGCCATGGCGGCGCGACCGGCAACGGCGGGTCGCTCGCACTGCTCACCGGCGGCGCCCTCGGATCCACGGCCGGGCTGCTGCCGGTCGCGGCCGTGCTGTCGCTCGGCCGGCTGAGTGGCAGCACCGATGCGACCCTGGGCTCGTCGCTCGGTCAGCTGGTCAGCCTCTGGGGTCTCGCGAGCCAGACCGTGCGCGCCATCACGAGCGACGACGTGCTCGCCGACGCCGACAGCTCCAGGTCCTCGGGTCCCGGAGCGGCGGGCGCCTTGGCGCTGGCCGATGTAGACACCGTCGCGCAGGCGGTCGGCCGCCTGCTCCTGGGAGCGCCCTCGGTCGAGGTGTCGGCCGACAACTCCGGCTCCCGCACGCGTTCGCTCGCCCAGTCCGGTGGAGGCAACGGCGGGCTCGCGATCGTCGTCAGCCGCTCGCGCACCAGCAGCAGCGTCGGGGCGAACACCACGATGAGCTCGGCATCCGGACCACTCGACCTCCTGTTGAACGCGACCTCGGACGGACGCTCCGACGCCCGGGCGAGTAGTGGCAGCACCGCCCCGGTGCTCGTCGTCCTGGTGCTCAACCGTGACACCGAGAGCGTGCTGGGCGACGGTGCGTCGCTCGCCGGGGTCCGGAACCTGACCCTGCGCACGACCACCACCGATGCGTCTACCGCCGATGCGACCGGGACAGCGTCCGGCTCAGCGGTGACGCTCTCGACGGTGAGCAGCCGAGCTCTCGTCGGATCTGGTGGTGACACGACGCTCACCGGCGACCTCACGCTGCAGGCAACGCAGGACGCGGAGGCCCACACCACCGCCTCGCAGGTGGCGGTCACCGACGCGGAGCACACCACCGACGCCCGGATCGAACGGGTGATCTCCGCCGCGGGCGCCGTGCAGATCGCGGCGACCGGCAACTCCGTCACCTCCGCTGTCACCAGCCCATGGGCGGGCGGACCACGTGTGGCAGCGGCGCTGGCCCTGCCCGCGCTCCGTTCGCTGGCCGACGCGATCGCTACCGCGCAGGGCGGGCAAGGACGAAGCTCCACCGCCCTGCCTGAACTCGGCACGGCGCCGGTCGGCTCGGTCGCGGTGAACATCGCGACCACGACGACGACCGGTGTGGTTCCCGAGGGCGTCGGGCTCTCCGGCGGTGGCCCGGTCTGGATCCCCGTCGGCAGCTCGGTGAGTGCCGCGGCCAGCGCGGGGTCCTCGGGTTCGGGCGCGGCGAACGCAGCCGGCTCGTCGATCGCGATCAACGTCGTTAACGGCCTGACCGAGGCCCGTGCCTCTCTCGAGGTGTTCAGCGCCCAGAACCTAACGGTCCACGCCGGTCGTGGACCCCCCGGCGACGACCTGACCTCGGCAACCGCGACGGCCTACCCCGGCTCCACCGCACTGAACCTCGTCAGCTCCCGCACCACGACCACCGCGCACGGTGTGACCACCACCACCGCCGACGCCGCTGGTTCGCCCGTCCCGCAGATGCCGGCCTTCACGCCGCCTGCCGGATCGGTCCTCATCTCCGCAGCACACGGTGGCACCGTCCACGCAGGCGCCGCGACCCTCAGCTTCGCAGCCGGCTCGCTGCCCTCGGACGCGTGGATCCTGATCCGCGTCCGGCCGGCGTCGCAGATCAGCATCCTGGCAACGTCCGACGTCTACGAACTGCTGGCCTTCGATGCCGCGAGCGGCGCACCGATCACCCAGTTCGCAGTGGCGCCCCGCCTGACCATCAACGTCGGTGACGCCGCTGCCTACTCGACGATCTGGTACCTGGACCCGGCCGCCGGACCGCGGCTGATCGCCTCGGGTCCGGCGGGCGCCGGTCTGGTGAGCGCCGCCCTGCCGCACTTCAGCGAGTACCTCGCCGGGTTCGTCCCGCCGCCCGCCGACGTCATCACCGCGATCGGCGCCCAGCTCGCCGCCGCGGCCGGCGCCTTCCCGTACACCAACGTGTTCGCCGCCAACCTCAGCATCGCCGGCGTCTTCAGCCTCACGACGCCGACCCTGACGATCACGTCGATGTCGGCCGACACCTCCGGCCCGACCACGCTGTACACCGGCACCGTCACCCTCACCTCCGCGGGGGCGACGATCGGTGGTGGCTTGACGCCCGCGGGTGCTCTCGGCGCGGTCACCCTGACCTATGTGCTGGCCGGGCAAGCGGCCGGCGCCGGCACGCTGACGCTCACCGCGTCCAACCTGAGCCTCACCCTCGGCTCGCTCGCCACCCTCTCCGCACCCACGGTCACGGTGACGGCGAGCTATGTCGGGACCGCCCGGCAGCTGACGATCGGGGCAGTCGGTGCGACCCTCACGGTCGGCACGGCGGCCGGCACACACGCCCAGCTGAGCAACGCGACCGTTGCCTTCGTCTCCAGGCAGACCGATCCCGCCTCGGCGGCACTGATCGCCCTGCAGGTCACCGGCACGGTGAGCCTGGCCAGCGCCGACTCGGTGACCGTCTCGTCGCCGGACTGGACGTTCGCGGTCAACGAGCTCACCGGCCTGGCCGACGCCCCGGTGAGCGTGTCGACCGGCAGCGCGACTGTCACCCTCGGACTGCCGGACACGGCGAGTGGCCTGAGTGGTTCGGGAACGTTCAGCCTCGGCAGCGGCGGCAGCATCTCGGGCAACGTCACGATCGCGGCGAGCGCCAGCGGCTTGACCGTCACGGCGAGCAACGTCAGCGCCCAGGTCTCCCTCGGTACCGCGACGCTCACGCTCTCCGGCGCCAGCGGCAGCCTGGCGCTGACCGGCAGCTCGGTCACCGGCTCCCTGACGGGAACGCTGAGCCTCACCGGCGTCGCCGGCCTGCACCTGAGCATGACCGGGTCATTGACCTTCGGCGGTGACCTGGCCACGGCCAGCACGGTCGGGGTCACGATCACCTCGGCCACTGCCACGCTCGGTGCAGGCGGCGCCTTCCTCGATGTCACCGGCACCGCGGGCACCATGACCAGGTCCGCGAATGGCGTCACCGGCAGCCTCACCGGTCAGTTCTCCCTCGGCGCGGTACCCGGTGTCGGCGCGAGCGGCTCCGGCACCGTCACACTGACCGTCGACACCAGCATCCCGTCGGTCGTGCTGAGCGTGACCGGAAGCCTGTCCGTGTTCGGCGCGCTGACGATCGCGGGCACGCTGGGCGTCACCGTCGGCTCGGGCGTCACGATCGCGGTCACCGGCCCCGGTGGTGGCAGTGGCAGCCTCACAATCGCAGCCGACGGGACGATCTCGGCCACGGCGTCCGGCACCCTGACCCTGCCGGTCACCGTCCCGGGCCTGTCCTTCACCGGCACCGGAAGCGTTGCGGTCACCTCGGGCCAGCTCCAGATCACCTCGACGGACGGCGTTCTGGCGACGCCGGTCGGCTCGGTGAGCGGATCCTTCACCGTGACCCGGGTAGCCGGCATCATCACGATCCTGGGCAGCGGCCTGCACCTGTCGGTCGGCTCGGCGTCGATCGGCGTCCAGCTGACGCTCTCCAGCTTCGAGGGGAGAATCCTGGCCGACGGCGAGCTGGCCCTGCGCGCGGTCGGCACCGTGGCCGTCCTCGGCGGCTCCGCGTTCACCGTCACCGGCAACCTCGTCGCCCAGTACAACCCGACGGACGCCGCCCTGATCCTCAGCGGCGTTTCGGTCGCCGCGCACAGCACCTCGGTGAGCGGCACCGGGTTGTCGCTGGCGTTCGGCTCGGTCAGCCTCACCGGTGACCTCAGCGTGACGCGCGATGCCAGCGGCGCCACCCCCGTCGTCAGGGTCACCGGCAGCAACCTGGCCGTCTCGATCGGCAGCGGCACCGCGCACCTGACGCTGTCGGGTGGCAGCCTCAGCCTCGTCGCAGACTCCACCGGCACCGCGCTGACCGCGGCCGGCTCGGTGGCAGTGACCGGTGGGCTCGCCGGCGTTGCCGTTTCCGGTGATCTCTCGATCGTGCGCACCACCGCGGGCGCGCTGACGATCAGCGCGACGGCGCTCCAGTTCACCCTCGGCCCCGTGACCGTCGGTGGCGGCGTCACCATCGACACCGCGAGCTCGACCATCACGCTCACCGGGGCGAGCGCGAGCATCGCCGGCCTGGCCACGATCACCGGCGTGAGCGGCACCGTCACCTTCGGCGGAGCGATCAACCTCACCGCGACGACGGCGACCGCCGCCCTCGGTGGCGCGACGCTCACCGGACCCGTCGCGATCAGCTCGACCAGCGGGATCACGATCGGCAACGGCACCACCTCGGCGACGCTGACCGTCGGCTCGCAGACGCTCACCGGGACGGTCACCCTGACGACGACGGCCGGCGTGGTCACCGTCACCGCGAGCAACATCGGCACGAGCTTCGGCGTGGCGACGATCACCGGTGGCAGCCTCGACCTCACCGTGTCGTCCGCCGGGATCGTCGGTGACCTGAGCGTCGCCAGCTGCACCATCACGCTCGGCAACCTGCCGGCCTTCACGACGGCCGCCACCGTGCATCTCGACACGACCGGCGCCGACCTCGTCGTGCGGCTGGTCATCACGGCCAGCTCGATCACGCTGCCCACCAGCCTCGGCACGATCTCGGGCACCCTGGCGATCGAGCACCAGGGCAGCACCACGGCGGTCGGCCTGTCGAACGTCACGGCCACCACCTCGGCCAGCTCCGGCGGCGTGAGGGTCACCGCAGGCAGCGGCGCGCTCGTCGTCACGGACGCCGGCGTGGCGGGCTACCTCACCGGCACGGCCACGATCTCGGGCAATACCGCCACCGTCACGGTCCGCCTGAACACGACCGGCGCAGCCGTCGACACCAGCATCGACGCCGCCGGCACCACGCTGCACATCGTCTTCGGCGCCGACGAGGGCAGCGTCTTCTCGGTCACCGTCAGCGGCAGCCTCGACGTCGGACCGGTCTCGATCGAGGGCATCGTCACCTGGACCACCGTCACCGGCGGCAACCAGGTCTTCGGCGGCACCGGCCTGACCGTGTTCTTCGGCAACGGGCCGCTCACGCTGGCGAACGGCGACCGCAACCCGCTGGCGCAGGGCCTGGTCATCACCGGTGGCACCGTCGGCATGGTCTGGAACGGCACGAGCGGCTACGCGCTGGACGTCAGCGGCGACGTGGCCCTGGTCGGCATCCCCAGCGTCGCGCTCAGCGGTGCGGTGCGACTGCGGTACAACTCGCTCGGCCCGATCACCCAGGCGATCGCGGTCGGCGCCGGGCAGATCTCGTTGACGTTCACGAGCGCCGACCTGGGGACCGTCGTCGCGACCGGCCTCACCCTCACGGTGCTCGGACAGCAGTTCACCGGTGACCTCACGTTCACCCGGGACAGCTCCGGCATCGAGGTGGCGGTGACCCACCTCCGCGCGACGCTGTCGTCGGCGGGGACGCCGTTCCTGTCCCTGAGCGGGATCAGTGGCGGCCTGCGCTTCAGCGCCGCCGGGGTCTCGACGCCTGGCGTGGCCCTCGCCGGAACGGTGACCGCCAGCTTCCCGGGTGCCGCGCTCACCGGCACCTTCAGCCTGTCGCTCGACACAGGCGCTACACCGACGTTCTCCCTCTCGGCCAGCGACGCGGTGCTCACCATCGGCGGCGCCACCCTCGGCGGCACCTTCACCTTCAACCGCCGCACCGTAAACGGTGCGGTGGTCACCGAGCTCACGATCAGCGGCGCGACGGTGACCATGGGTGCCGGCCTGCTCACGCTGAACAGTGGCGCCGGGACGCTCACCGTGGGCTCGGGCGGCCTCGGTGGCAGCTTCACCGCGACGCTCGCCTCGTCCGCGCTCGGCCTCAGCGGCGTGCTGACCGTCGACGTCGACACCGCCACTGGGCACCTGCGGGGCGAGGCGGCCAACACGACGCTGACCATCGCCGGTGGGGCGCTCACCGCCGATCTGCTCGTCGACCGGACCCTCGACGCGCAGGGCGTGGCCCAGCTGACCGTCACCGTGTCGAACGCCTCGTTCAGCGTCCCGGGCGTGGCACTGACCCACGGTTCGGGCAGCTTCACCGCGACCACCGCGGGCTACGTCGGCACCGTGTCGGGGACGGTCGCGGTCAGCATCCCGGGAGTGAGCGTCGAGGGCGCGCTGTCGCTGGCGTTCAACACCACCGCGACGACGCCCTACATCAACTTCGTCGGTACGGGACTCGCGATCGACATCGCCGGCCAGCGCATCTCCGGTGACCTCACCATGGCGAAGGACGGCAGCACCACCACCATCACGGTGGCTGGGGCGGCGCTCGACCTCGGTGGCGGGCTGCTCACGGTCACCGACGGGACGGCCACCGCGGTGGCCTCGGGCACCGCGCTGGTGAGGCTCGACCTCGGTGGCACCGTCGCCCTGTCGCTGCCCGGGTTCACCCTCTCGGGCACGGTGGACGCGAGCGTCGTCGGCTCCACCTTCGAGCTGGGCATCACCAGCGCGACGCTGTCGGCACTCGGCCTCGAACTGCACGGCGACGTCACCGTCATCAGCGGCACCGCCGCCGACGGCAGCCGCACGTTGAGCGTCACGATCAGCAACACCGACGGCGCGGTGGTTGCGGGCGGTACCAACCTGCTCTCGATCGCCGGCGCGGTCACCGTCGCCGACGGCAGCGGCACGGTCAGCCTGTCGTCGGCCGGCGTGGTCGGCAGCCTCACGCTGAGCGGCGTGACCTTCCAGGCCAGCCTCCCGTTCAGCGGTTCGGTGGGCACGCTCGCGCTGACCTTCGCGCCCGGCTCGGTGGCGGTCACCGTCGTCGGCGGCAGCCTGACGGTCGGCGCCTTCACCCTCTCCGGCAACTTCGGCGTGAGCAACGCCGGCGCGTCCACGGTGCTCGGGTTCACCAACGTCACCGTCAGCGACGGCACGAACAACATCATCACCGGCGGAGAGGGGTCCCTCGTCGTAGACCCGGACGCCAACGCCGGTGTGGCGGGCTACTTCACCGGCACACTTCAGGTCACGGGCTCGGGCGTCAGCGCCGGCGCCACCGTCATGGTTCGCGTCAACGCCACGAAGCACGCGGTCGAGAAGAGCATCCTCATCGGCGGCCGCGCCGTCGCTATCAGCTTCGCCGACCCGGGCAACCTCAACGTCTTCGAGTACACGATCTCCGACCTGTCCCTCGACATCGGCGGGTTCCTCACCGTCAAGGGCAACATCACCCTCCAGGACGTGACGCTGGCGAGTGGCCAGGCCGCGAAGGTGTTCGCCGGCCAAGGCCTGCAGGTCTTCATCGGCCAGGGCCCGGCGTTCCTCGGCGGCGGTGCGCTCAACCCGCTCGCCACCGGCGTGCTGCTCACCGACGCGACGATCGGCCTGGTGCAGATCAACGGCGCCACGACCACGTTCGCCTTCACCGCGCAGGGCACCGTCTCGCTGCTCGGCGTCCCGGGCATCACACTGACGGGCACGGCGCAGGCGCGCGTCAACACCACTGGCCTGGCGATCAACCAGATGATCAGCATCCCGGGAAGCACCGCCGACCCGGTCGGCGTGGTCTTCGCTGACACCTCACGCGTCACCACCTTCGCCCTCACCGCCGCGCACATCGGCGTGTTGGGTCAGGTGCTCACCGCCAGTCTCGCCATCGACAAGACCGCCGACGGCCTCGTCCTCGCCGCGCAGAACCTCTCGCTCACCGTGGACGGCTCGGCCTCGCTGACCAACGGTTCCGGGTTCCTCGTGCTCGGCCCGAGCGGTCTCGCGGCCCAGGTCTCCGGCACCCTCTCGCTGACGGTTCCGGGCGTCGGCTTCACCACCGGCCTGAGCCTCGCGATCAACACCACCGGTGCCGCGGTCAGCCGCACGGTGTCCCTCGGGTCGAGCACGGCGCACCTGGACCTGCCCACCGGCCCGTACCTGCGCTTCGACGGCACCGGCATGACGCTGACGGTCCTGGGTCAGACGCTGACCGCCGACATGGCGGTCGAGCGGACCGTCGACGCCAGCAACGTCCCGGTCACCGTCATCGGCCTCTCGCACGTCGGCTTCTCCATCGGCACGGGCACCTACGGCGTGCAGCTCGTCGGCGGCTCCGGTCTGCTCGTCGTCACCGCGGCCGGAATCGTCGGGCAGATCAGCGGGCAGGTGGCGTTGGCGCTGCCCGCCGGTGTCTCCGCGTCCGGTGGGCTGAGCCTCGAACTGAACACCACGTCCGGCGCGGTCCACCAGACGATCAGGGTCGGTGGATCGGACATCACCGTCGACGTCCCCGGCGGGCCGTACCTGCGCTTCGAGGCGGCCGGCCTGACCCTCACCGTGCTCGGCCAGCGCATCACCGGCGACTTCGCCTTCGACAGCGTCACCACCTCCGGCGGCGCCGCGCGGATCCGGGTCGCCGCCACCAACGTCGCCATCGACCTCGCCGGTGCGGTATCGGTGCGCAACGGTTCGCTGCTGCTGCTGATCACCCCGTCCGGGCTCGCCGGCCAGGGCAGCGGCACGATCACGGTCACCGTGCCGCAGGTCGTCGTCACCGGGTCGCTCAGCGTCCAGATCAGCACCATCGGGCACCCGGTCGACGAGACCTTCGTCGTCGCGGGCGTGCCGGTGACCCTGGCGCTTCCGGTCACCGGGCCGTACCTGCGCGTCAAGGGCACCGGGCTCAGCATCAGCATCCTCGGCCAGACGCTCTCGGTTGACCTCACCTTGACGCGGCGCACTGACGCCGCCGGACGGTCGGTGATCGACGTCGTCGGGGAGAACCTGGTGCTCGTCATGGGTGACGGCGCGGCCACGGCGACGTTCACCCAGACCGGTACGGCCACGCTGACCATCGATGCGGCCGGCCTGCGCGGCACCGTCGGGATGACCGCCGGGATCACCCTTCCCGGCGCCTCGCTGACGGGCACGCTGAGGCTCAGCTTCGACACCACGACCGGCGCGCTGGAGGTCACCGGCACGGCCATCACGATCGGCGTGCTGGGTCAGACCTTCACCGCCGACGTGCTCGTGCAGCAGGCGACCACATCGACCGGGCGCGTCGTCACGATCGGGCTCTCCGGCGTCATGGTCAGCCTCGGCGGCTTCGTCTCCCTCAGCAACGGCTCGGGCCTCATCGTCATCGGCGGGGGCGGTATCGCGGGCAGCATCGCCGGCACGCTGTCGGTGACGGCATCGAGCCTGCTCAGCATCTCCGGCCGGTTCGAGCTGGCGATCAACACTTCGAGGACCGAGGCGCAGCAGCACCTGCTCGTCGGCGGCGGGAGTGTGGACCTCGACGTTCCGGCCGGGCCGTACCTGCGCATCTCCGGCACCGGTGTCGTGGCCACCGTCCTGGGCGAGACCCTCAGCGGCGACTTCGTGCTGGAGAACAGCGGCGCGACCGTGCACGTCACCGCGGCCAACGTCCGGCTGCTGATCGGTGACGGCAACCGGGCCCTGGTCCGGCTGACCGGTGGTTCGGCCGACCTGACGCTCGGTACCGCGCTCACCGGGTCGGTGCAGGGCACCGTTGAGCTGGTCGGCATCCCCGGGGTGGCGATCAGCGGCACGCTGCGGGCCCAGTTCGACTCCGCAGCCGTCTCGCCGAACCCGACTGTCGTCATTACCGGCACGAACGTCGTCATCGGCCTCGCCGGCCTCGCCCTGACCGCCGGGCAGATCACGTTCAGCAAGGGCGCCGGCATCGTGAAGCTCGCGGTCGCCAACGGCGAGATCTCGCTCGGGGCGGGCGGCGACCCCCTGGTGCGGGCCACCCACCTCGACGGCCAGCTGACGATCACCAGCGGCAGTGGCGCCGGCGTGTACGGATCCATCAGCGGCGACGTCGCCGTGGACGTCCCGGGCGTGTCGTTCTCCGGTGCGATGAACGTCCAGGTCAACACGACGACGGCCACACAGACGGTCGGTACGGCCATCCTGGCCGCGCGGCTCTTCCAGATCACCGCCACCAACGCACTGCTCGTCATCGGCGGCCAGTCCATCGGCGGCACGTTCACCGTCACGGTCACCCACACGCCCGGCCTGGACGGCACGCTGGGCAACGCCGACGAC
Source organism: Rhodococcus antarcticus (assembly GCF_026153295.1). Classification (NCBI taxonomy): domain Bacteria; kingdom Bacillati; phylum Actinomycetota; class Actinomycetes; order Mycobacteriales; family Nocardiaceae; genus Rhodococcus; species Rhodococcus antarcticus. The sequence goes on from NZ_CP110615.1 coordinate 1,340,329, forward strand.
GGCCGCTCAGTGCTCGTCACGGTGACAGACCTCACCCTGCAGATCGGCGCCATCGTCAACGTCACCGCGGCCCACCACTGGGGCGGTGCGATCCTCGTGACCAACGCGGGTGTCGCGGCCAACTTCACGGGGAACCTGACCGCGGGCGGCGTCAGCATCTTCACGTTGCCCTCGTCGATCACGCTCGCCGGCGCCGTCGCGCTGCAGATCAACACCGGCGCCAACGTGGTTGACGTCACCTACGGCGACGACGCGGCGACGCAGCAGACCCTGTCGGCCCCGGCCGGACCGTTCCTGCGCCTGTCGCTGACCTCGGCCACGCTGACCGTCTCCGGGATCGGGTTCGCCGGGAGCTTCGTCGTCGAGCGGAGTGTGCAGCCGGGCTTCCAGGCTGCCAGCGTCACGGTCACGCTGCACGAGAGCGCGATGGCGACGGGCGACCTCAACCACGACGGCTTCGGCGACCTGCTCATCGGCACGAGCGATACCGGTACTTACCACGTGCTGCTGGGCGGAGCGTCGTCCACAGCAGGCGCACCGGACATGCTGACCTACACCGCGCCGGCCTCGCTGCCGGCGCTCACCGGCGGCGCGGTCGCGGTCGCGGTGGCTGACATGAACAACGACGGCTGGCTCGACCTGATCGTCGTCGGAGCGACCTCCAGCGGCGTGGGCAGCACCTACGTCCTGCGCAACCTGGGCGCGAACGCCTCCGGTGCGTGGCTCGGCTTCGCCAACACCCCGAACGGCACCGCGGCCGGCTCGGCGATGACCCTCAGCACCCCCAACGCGACGGCGGTCACCGTCGGTGACGTCACCGGGGACGGCTTCGCCGACATCGTGGTCGGCATCAACACCACCGGAACCGCGAACGACTCGACGAAGGTGTTCGCCGGCACCGTCACGGCCGCCGCACCGTTCACCTGGACCGGAGTGAGCACCACCGCCGCCGCGACGCTCACCACCGCCACCGACGTGACCGCGCTGGCCCTGGCCAAGGTGAACAACGACGGCCGCCTCGACCTGTTCGTCGGCTCGAGCGGCGGCGACCGCTACTACATCAACCAGGGCGGCGCCGCGTCCTGGTCCGGCTTCGGCGCCAGGATCGACCCGACGACCCCCGCGCACAGCGTCGCGCTCGCCGTGGGCGACGTGAACGGCGACGGGCTCGACGACATCGTCGGCGCCGTCAACGGCGGCCCGTCGGTCGTGTACTCGAACCTGTCTGGCACCGCCTCGGCCGCCCCGTGGCTCGCCGCTCCGGCCGCCCTCGCCGCCACCCCTGCCACTCCCGCCGCGACTGGCATCGCCGTCGGCGACGTCGACGGCGACGGCCGGCTCGACGTCGTGTTGACCACGGCCACCGCGACCTGGCTTTACCACAACCACGGGTGCAACGCCTCGGGGACGAACTGCTTCGACGCCGGCACCCAGATCCTGACCACTGGCGGGCTGGGTGTCGCGATCCGCAACGTCGACACCGACGCCGACGCCGACGTCCTGCTCTTCGGCGGCACCAGCCGGGCCGTCCAGCAGGTGCCGGTCTCCTCCACCGTGATCGGCCTGACCGGCGTCACCGTGAGCCTCACACCGAGCACCGGCGACGGCTCCGGAGCCGGTGCGAGCGCGCTGAGCATCACCAACGTGCGCGGCGCGTTCGTCCTGGTCCCCGCTGTCGGCGGCACGGGCGCCGGCGTCGCAGGTACCTTCGCCGGCTCGCTGTCGGCCACCGCCGGCGGCTTCAACGCCGCCGCCACCGCCGCCGTGCGGTTCAACAGCAGCACCCAGGCGGTCGACGTGACGATCACCGTCGACGGCGACGACATCCCGGTGACGTTCAGCGGCACCGAGGTCGCGGCCAGCGCCAGCAGCCCGTTCATCGCGGTGTCGGGCTCAGGGACGATCGTCATTGCCGGCTTCATCCAGCTGTCCGGCGGCTACAGCGCCGGGACGATCACCGACGGCACGGTGTTCATCGGAAGTGGCCCGCCGTTCCTGGACGACCACACGACGCCGAACCCGAACGCCGAGGGCCTGCTCATCACCGGCGTGAACGGCACCTACGACAGCACGACGCACGCGCTCAACGCCGCGGGCACGATCAGCATCGTCGGGATCAACGGGCTGACCTTCCGCGGCACCGTCCAGCTGAGGTACGACGGCACGAACGCGAGCGTCGCAGGCAACCTGACGTTCGGCGTGCCGGGCCTGAGCCTCTCCGGCAGCTTCGGCATCACGCACAGCGCAGCGACCGGTGTCTTCACCCTGACCCTGGGTACGGGAGTGACGGTGCCCGGCGGCACGTCGCAGGCGGTGGTGCTGAACCTCGGCACGCCCGTCGGCGGCGTCCACCCGGTCGCGGTCACGATCACCACCGGCACGCTGATCTTCAATCGGGACGGCGTCATCGCCTCGCTCACCGCCTCGGTCGACCTGAACCTGCCCGGGATCATCCAGGCCGGCATCGCCGCATCGGTGCAGCTCAACACGACAGGCAGCGACGACCCGACGACCGGCGTCGCAGCCGGCACCGTCCGTGTCGTCCTCGGAACCACGCTGCACCCGGTCACCCTGACGGTCAGCACCGAGTCGCTCGTGGGTGTCTTCGCCTTCGAGCAGGTGACCGTGCCGCCGCCGGCCGGCTCGGCACCTGGCACGGCGGCGACCAAGCAGATCCGCGTCGCGGTGACCACCGTGTCGTTGACCCTCGGGCCCGTGGTCCTGACCGACGGCTCGGGCGCGATGGTGGTCACGGCCACCGGTGTGGCGGCGCGGTTCCACGGTCACGTCGCGCTGAACGTCACGGGCGTGCAGATCGACAGCTCTCTCACGCTGTCGATCAACACCGGCACCACTGACGTCTCGGCCCAGGTCGACCTCGGCGCCCAGACCGTCTCCCTCGTGCTACCGGCCGGGCCCTACCTGCGGTTCGAGGCGACCGGGCTGACGCTGACCATCGCTGGCCAGCACCTCGCGGCCGACGTCGTGATCACCAAGGCCAGCGGCACGACGAGCATCGCGCTGAGCAACGTGAGCCTCTCGCTCGGCAGCGGTACCACTCCGATCATCTCCATCACCCAGGGCACCGCGAACCTGACGCTTGCCGCCGCGGGCATCGTCGGTGACGTGGCGGGCACCGTGTCGGTGCTGCTGCCCGGTGTACAGGTGACCGGCATCCTCGCGCTGCACATCGACACCACCGGCGCCGGCATGGTCGCGATCACCGGTACGGCGATCTCCTTCACCATCGCCGGCCAGAGGCTCACCGTCGCCACGTTGTCGTTCACCCAGGCCACCGACGCGACCGGCGCGAAGACGGTCACCGTCTCGCTCACTGGTGCGGTGCTCTCGCTTCCCGGCCTGGCCGACATCACGCTCGGTGGCACCCTCGTCGCCTCGCCGGCGGGCGTGGCCGGGGTGCTCACGCTCACCCTCGGCAGCATCACCCTCGGCACAGCCACCCTGACGGGCAGCTTCAAGGTCGAGGTCAACACCGGCGCCCAGGCAGTGCAGATCGGCTCGGATCGCCTGGAGGCGGGCCCCTACTTCCGCATCGACGGCTCGCCGCTCACGCTGACGATCGGAACGGTCACCCTGGTCGGCTCCTTCGCGATCCAGCGCACCGCGTTCGGCGGCGCCAGCGAGACCGCGTTCGCGGTGTCGGGTGTGGCGCTGACGATGGGCGGCGCCGCGCTCATGAGTGACGTCCACGGGCTGCTGGTCATGGTGCCGGCGAGCGCAGGCTCGACGGGCGGCCTGGCGGCTGAGCTGTCGGGCGCCGTCAACCTGTCGTCGCTGCTGCCCCCCAGCGTCCAGATCAGCGGCACCTTCTCCCTCGCGATCAACCAGACGTCGGCGAGAGTGCAGCAGCGCCTGACCGTGGGCGACGAGACGGACTCGATCGACCTGGTCGGCGGACCGTACCTGCGGGTCGAGGCCACCGACGTCACGCTGTCGATCGGCGGGCAGACCCTGACCGGCAACGTCTCGTTCGAGCGGGCGACCAGCGGCTCCGGCGCCAGCGCAACCACCGTGACCGTGCTCGCGGTGTCGAACTTCGCGCTCAGCCTCGGCGGCGTCCTGACGCTCGCCAATGGCCAGGGCGCCTTCGTGATCGGCGCCGCGGGCATGGCCGGATCGGTCAGCGGAACCGTCGAGCTGAACGTCCCCGGCGTGGACCTGTCCGGCGACCTGCGGCTGGAGCTCAACACCGGCACGGCGACGGTCACGGTGCCTGACGTGACCCTCGGCGGTGTGGTCATCGCCGGGGGCGACCTCGACGCCGCCCTAGCCTTCCGCGGTACCGGAGTCGCGCTCGTCGTCGGTGGCCAGCGTATCGGCGGCGACATGTCCTTCAGGCGGACGGGCACCGGCGCGGCTGCGGTCACGACGCTCTCGATCACGAACCTCGACGTGTTCTTCGGTGACGACGGCGGTACGTCGGTGACCACCGACGACAAGGGCGTCGCGCTCACCGGTGGCGGAGACATCAAGATCACCGCGGCGGGCATCGCGGCCAACTTCACGGCGAACGTCGAGCTGCGGGGCATCGATAGCACCGTCCTCGCCCTCACCGGCCTCTCCGGGACGCTGGAGATCAACACCACCGCGGCCCCGGCGACGGTGGGAACCGACCCGAACACGGTGACCCTGCCGGCCGGCCCGTACGTCCGGTTCCAGCTCGGCACGATCGCCACGCCGGTCACGATCGGTATCGGATCCTTCCTGTCCGTGCAGGGTGTCTTCTTCTTCGAGAAGTCGGCCACGCCGGGTGTGGACGGCAAGCTCGGCACCACCGACGACGGTTCGCAGCTCAAGATCGGCGCGGTCGACGTCTCGGTGTTCGTCGGTGACGACAACAACACCCACTTCACCGGCGCGAACCCGACCGCCAAGAACGACGACACCGGCTTCTGGCTGACCACCGGCAGTGCGCTGCTGCTGCTCGGCGGCACCGGTTTCGCCGGGCACATCTCGGCCGGCGCGGCGCTGTTCCTCGGCAGTGGCGTGGCCGCCTCGGTGGACGAGATCAGCCTCGACATCAACCAGCGCACCGTCGCGGTCAACGAATTGTTCGTCGTGGACGGCACGACGTTCGCCCTCCACCTGCCCGCGGGCAAGTACCTGGAGGTCGCGGCCACGGGAATCAACATCACGATCGGCGGTCAGAGGCTGCACGCCGACGTGAGCATCGAGAAGATCAGCACCAGCTCGGTGAACACGCTGACCATCTCGTTCGCCAACGTGAGCCTGGCCCTCGGTCCGCCGGGCGCTCCGGTCGTGTCGATCAGCAACGGCGCGGGAACGTTCACCGTCCTGCCGGGTGGCATCGCGGGCAGCATGTCCGTCGACCTCGCGCTGAACGTCCCCGGCGTCACGCTGTCGGGTACCTTCGCGCTCGAGCTGAACACGACGGCGACCTCGCAGCTGGTGGGCAGCGTGACGATCGCGCGGGGCATCAAGATCATTGCCACCAACGTCGTGCTCGGCATCGCCGGGCAGCGCCTCACCGGTGCCTTCACCGTCCAGCAGGACCCGGTGACGAAGGAGATCGCACTTGCCCTGAGCGTCAAGCTCGAGCTCGGCAACGGCGCGCAGACCCTGCTCAGCGTGGCGATCAGCGGCGTCGTACTGGTGACGCCCAGCGGTGTGGCTGCCGACCTGACCGGAACGCTGACGCTCGGAACGTCGCTGGCCACGACGCTCGGCACCAACGTCGGCCTGGGCAGCGGGCTGAGCGTCCGCGTGCAGATCAACACCGGCAACAGCGCCGTCACCAACCACCTGATCACGCTCGACGGCGCGCCCTACACGATCAGCGTCCCGGTGGGCCCGTACCTGAACATCCAGGCCGGGACGCCGAGCTCGCCGGTGTCGCTGACCATCTTCGGCCAGCAACTGGGCGGCGTCTTCACCTTCGAGCAGAAGACCACCGCTGCCGGCACGAAGGTCGTGACGATCGGATTCACCGGCGTCACGCTGTTCCTCGGCCAGCCCGCTGATGCCACGGCTTCTCCGGCCGTTACCCAGATGGGGCTGCAGCTCAGCCACGGCCACGGCGCCTTCATCCTCCAGCCCGGTGGCCTGGCCGGCTCCATCACCGCGGACGTGGCCACCATCGGCATGCCGTCCGACTTCCCGACCGTCAGCGGCACCGTCGCCCTCGAGGTCAACACGACGACCCGGGCCGTCAACCAGACCGTCGACGTCGGCGGCACGCCGGTAACCGTGAACGTCCCGGCTGGTCCGTATCTGCGGGCCAGCGCGACGAACCTGGTTCTTGAACTCGGCAGCTACCGCCTCAGCGGCAACTTCCTGTTCGAGCAGGCCACCGACTACGGCGCCGACAAGCTGGTCGGCGGCACCGGCCTCAACGCTGACTCCACGGTGCTCACGGTCGCGGTCACCGACCTCGCGTTCCTCAAGCAGGACTCCGGCGCGTCGACCTACAGCACGATCGTCGACCACCTGAGCGGCGCGATCCTGGTGATCTCGGGCGCAAACGCCGGTGTGGCAATCACGCTCACCGGTCACATCAGCCGTGCGTTCAACACCTTCAGCGCCGGCGCGACGGTCGGCATCGTGGTCAACACCTCCCACGCCGCCGTCGACCGCACCATCGAACTGAACGGCTCGGCTCTGCACATCACGTCCGCCGCCGCGACCGCAGCCGGCCCGGCCATCACGTTCACCGCGCAGGACGTGAGCCTCGACTTCGGTGGCGTGCTCGAGATCGAGGGCAGCTTCTCCCTCGACACCAGCGGCAACTTCGCCGGCACCGGGTTGGGCGTCTTCGTCGGCTCCGGACCGGGCCGCATCAACAACCAGCCGAACGCGGACGCGGTCGGCCTGCGAATCATCAACGCCAAGGTCGAGGTGCACCGCTTCGCCGACGGCACCTACGTGCTCAGCGTGAGCGGCGGCGTCGCGCTCGTCGGCCTGGACGGGCTCGGCGTCAGCGGCTCGGTCGACTTCCGGATCAACACCAGCACCATCGACTGCTCGTCGTCGGCGAACACGGCCACGACGTGCGGCGGGGTCAGCGTCGCCGCGCAGACATTCACGCTGCTGGTCACCAGCCTGCACATCTACATCGGTGGGGTCATCGACATCACCGGCACGCTCGCGGTCACCCGTGAGCCCAACGGCACCCTCGACCTCACCATCGGTGGCGCGCACATCCTCGTCGCGCTGAACGGCACGGGGATCATCGACCTCCAGGGCTTCGCGTCCTTCAGCATCTCCCCGCTCACCGGCTTCCGCCTGTCGGCGTTCAAGGTGACCGACTTCTCGCTGTTCCCCGACATCTCGGCGGCCACCTTCGGTCCGCCGGCGACGCCACCGATCACCCCTGGGGCCGCCACCACGCCGCCGCCCCCGCCGGTGCTCTTCCCGACGGTCAACCTGGCGAACCCGGTCAACGGCGCGACGGTCGTGCGCTCGGACCTGCTCGCCGGCGGCGGCGACTGCGGCAACTCCGCCTGCCTCGAGGTCGTGTACAACGACCTCAACGCGGCAGGCTTCACGAGCGGCCGCTTCGCGACGGCGCCGTTCGAGGTATGGGAGAACGGCACCAAGGTCACCACCATCACGTTCGGCGCCGGTCACCAGGTCGCGGGCAAGGTCAACACCTGGACCTACTCGTGGTCGGGTTGGACGCCGAGCGCAACCGGTGGCGCGGTCGAGGTGCGCTTCATCGCCGGCCGGTTCCAGGACAACAGCGGTATCGGCAACATGGCGCAGATCGAGCGCTTCTACATCGTCACCGCGCCGGACCAGAAGCCCGGCCCGGTCGCCGCACTCGCCAGCCCGCTCGATGGCGCCACCTTGACCGCGGCCGACCTCAACGCGCGGGGCTACCTCGACGTCACCTACACCAGCCTCGACGGCAGCGCGATCGACAAGTCCTCTATCGAGGACGCCGCTGCGGAGTTCACCCTCACCGGCACCGGCGTCCTGGACGTCCAGCGTGACGCCAACGGCGCGCCGGTGCTGGTCGGGCTGCCGCTGCTCATCAGCGGGCGCGCCGCCGACGCGAAGACGGTCACCTACCGGTACTTCCTCAAAGACGCCAACAAGGCCAACACGATCGACCTGTTCGGCCCCGGCAACGTCCAGGTCACCTTCCTCGGCTGGGGCACGCCATCGGTCGCCTTCCCGCACGGCCGCCCGGCGTGGTCGACGGTGGCCAGGACGTCCGACCCGACGAACACCTCGGGCTGGAACGTGCCGAACCTGAGCTCGACCTTCACCCTCGACGTCAGCGCCGCGGGCGCGACCACCACCGGCGGCAACATCTCCCTCGGCCCGCTGGCGTTGCAGGGGCCGAGCATCGGCCTCGGCGACGTCGGCTTCAGCGACGGTATGCTGGTGCTGACGATCGTGCTCCGCGTCAACCGGGCCACCCTGGCCTTCGGCAGCCGGCCGGCCACCAGCGGAACCGGGGCCCCGAGCACCGCGACGCCGTCCGGCGCACAGTCCGGGTCGGGCGTCACCGTCGACCTGATCGGCCTGGAGGGGTCGTTCGGTCTGTCCGTCGATGCGCTCGGCCTGCTCAGCGGCAACTTCCGGATCGCACCGACCGGCGGGTGGAGCATCCAGGTGGCCTCGCTCGAGGCGACCATCCCGAACGTCGCGACGCTGACCGCCTCCGGCGTCGTCATGCACTACGACCCCAGCCACGACCCGAAGGACGGACCACAGGAACTGCTGCGGATCGCGTCGGCGTCGATCACCTTCCCGACCCTCGGGGTAACCGGCAGCATCCGGCCGTACGACCCGAGCGCCGGTCACAACATCGACGCGCCCACCGACGGCAGTGACCTGGCCAGTGGCGTCATCCCGGGCCTGATCGTGTACGACAACGGCTTCAAGATCGGTACGGCCGAGCTGGCCTACGGCTTGCCGCCGCTGCCGGCAGGCCAGACCGTGCAGGCCGGCAACAGCCTGACCTCGACGCAGTCGACGGCCGACCCGAACATCAACCTGTTCGGCATCCTGGTGCTCGACGACCTGCGCGTCGGCGTGCAGGGGCTGAGCGTCACCTTCGGTACCAGCACCGTCTTCACCGGCACGATCTACATCGCCACCGGCGGGGCGACCCTGTTCCCCGGAAAGTCGTTCTCGGCCAACATCACCGACCGCACGACCGCCGACGACGTCAACTCCGACGGCACGCCGAACACCGAGGCCCTGCATGCCCAGCTGGACTTCGACACCTCCGGGCGGGTCAAGGCGTTCAAGCTGGTCGTCGACACGCTGTCGGTCAAGCTCGGCAACTTCGTCACCCTGACCGCGGTCGACTTCGAGCTGGACACCGGCGCCGGCGCGAACGACTTCCTCGCCCAGTTCCGGTCCGCCGGGGCCAAGATCACCATCGGCTCGCTGCTGCTCACCGGTGAGGCGCGTCAGTTCGGCTTCAAGGGCGATGGCACCTTCGCCGTCAAGCCGGGCTTCGGCGTCTTCATCGGGGTCGGCTCGGCGAGCGGCGACAGCTTCAAGTGGCCGTCGTTCCTGCCGATCCGGATCGACTCGATCGGAATCCAGTGGGACGACCCCACGAACCACCCTGCGGACTTCGTCCTGATCCTGTCGGCGAGCGTCACCGGCATCAAGGGCATGAGCGGGCTGGAGTTCAGCGGCTCGATCCAGGGCCTGCGCGTCGCTCCGGCGCTGCTGGCCGCGGGCCAGTTCCCGATCATCGGGCTGGACTCCATCGGGGTCTCGGTCAAGGGCAAGATGTTCGGCGGCGACATCGACGCCGCGCTGGTCGGCGGCATCCTGCGCCTGGACTCGAACTACAACAAGATCGGTGACCTCGACCAGACGACGCCCGTCTTCAAGAGGGTCTTCTACCTGGGCATCCAGGGCGGCTTCTCGATCGCCGGCATGGCCGGGTTCACCATCCGGATCGGCCTGTCGGATCTCGGGCCGCTCCAGGTGTTCATCAACGTCGAGCTGCCCACCGGCGTCATGATCGTCCCGCCGATCGGGCTGACGCTCAACGACTTCAGTGCGGGCGTCGAGTTCTTCAAGAGCCTGCCGAGCCTGGACGACCCGTTCGCGCTGCGCAGCGCGGCCTTCGACCTGCCGACGGCGCAGACGGCCGACACCTGGCTGACCAGCCTGCAGTCGCAGGTCGCCGTGCAGGCCAGGCAGATCGCCGCCAACCCGTCCATGAGCGGGTTCGAAGCCGCCTTCACCTCGCCGATGACCATCACTGGTTCCGCGCGGATCTACTCGGCGTTCACGTCGCAGGACGTCTTCAACGGCCAGGTCACGGTGATGATCTCCACCGACGGCAAGATCCTGATCAAGGGCACCCTGAACTTCGCCGCCAACCAGCTGTCGGTCTCCGGACGCCTGTACGTCGACCTGTCCCACGTCGAGAACGGCAAGGTCGTCGTCCTCTTCCTCGCCGACATCCCGGATCAGGTCCGCATCCTGACCCTGTACGGCAAGATCGACATGGGATTCCGTGACTCCTCCGGCCAGGAAGTCACCTTCACCGTGCCGACCGAGGTCGGCGTGACCGGTTCGACCGCACCGACCGTGCAGCTCGCCGCACCAGCCGGCGACGGCGGCAGCGTCGGCTACGACACGCTGGCCAGCGCCACCGACGGCGGCAGCCACTACCTCGACGTCCTGTACCACGCGGGCACCGGCACCACGCTCGACTGGACCCGGGTGCTGACGACGTCGGCCCTGACCGTCACGACGGGCGGCACCACCCCGGGCACCGGGACGGCGCTCGCCGCGTCGGCCGTGCACGCAATGGTCGCGGTCAGCGAGACCGACGGCGTGCACTACTACCGATTGCAGGTGCGAAGCAACGGCTCGAGCAGCAAGGAGGTCTACTACCACGACTCCGCGGGCGCCGATGTCGTCGTGCTCGACTCGTCCGCCGTCACCGACATCGCCGACCCGAACGACGACGCGCAGATGCTCGCGGCCGGCATGCGCGCCACCGGCTCGACCCGGGTGCGGTACCTGTTCGCGCCCGCGGTGGTCATCCCGCTCGGCGTGGTGATCCTGCACTTCAGCGCCGGAGCCTTCACCAACATCGCCAACGGCTCGGTAGCCGGGGCGGGCAACCTCGACACCACGCTGAGCTTCACCGTCACGGGCGCCACCGTCGCGGTCACCGACCCGGGCAACGGCAGCAGCATCGACATCAACGCGCTCAACGGCCGCAGCTGGATCGACGTGGTCTTCACCAAGCCCACCAACGGCAGCGTCATCGACCTGCGCTCGATCACCGACGCGGACCCTGAGTTCGTGCTGAGCGGCCCAGGGCTCGGCTCCATCGTGCTCGACCCGGCCCACGCGCCGCTGCTCATCACCGACGCGACCGGGTCCCTGACCTACCGGTACTGGCTCACCGGCAGCTTCGCGGCGACCGGCAGCGTGGCACTGACCTTCCTGCCGAACAGCTGGTCGTACTACGTGACCCCGGCCGCGGCGACCTCGGTCACCGTCACGACCTCCGGGCTGACGAGCACCACGGTCACGCTGAACGGCGGCACGATCCCCACCGGCTGGAGCCTTGCGCCGGCGTCGCTCACCTTCCTCGGCGACCTGTTCACGGACGCGGACGCCACCATCGACGGTCTCCAGCTGTACGTGACGACCGACTGGGTGGTCACCGTCGAGACGTCCGGCATCGCGCAGGCGACTGATCAGCCGAACCACTTCTCCATCCCGATCCGGGTCACCTATCGCGGTTCGGCCACGACCGTTCCCGCGCCGAGCCTGACCTTCACCCCGTTGCTGGAGTCGCGATCGCTCAGCTACGTGGCCGGCACCGGCACCGCGCCCACCACCGCGAGCAAGGCCGGCGACGTCCAGGCCGTCACGGTGCCCACTGGTCACCACACCTTCCTCGACATCCACGTGGGCTCGCTGCCCGCCGGTGTCGTGCTGCCGACACTGCCGGCCGGCTGGCTCACCCTCACCGGTAGCGGGGCCAACGGCGTCACGCCCAACCAGGTGCTCGACCTGCTCAACGGTGACTACCGGATCCTGCTGGACGGCGCGTTCTCACCCGGCACGGTGAACATCACGTTCAACCTGTCGACGCTCAACACGAGCGCCACGTCCCCGCGCGGCCCCCCGCCGGCCAGCTGGACCGAGATCCAGAGCTTCGGCGTCGTCGGTTCCACCGCAGACCTGGTCCGTACCGATCCGGACGGCGTCGACGGCCTGACCGTCAGGGCCATCGGCGGCAGCTCCGTCGGCCAAGGCTGGATCAACGGCCGCCACTACCTCGAGGTCCAGTTCCAGGGCACGAACGGCTACCAGATCGACCCCACCAGCATCAACGGCAACGAGCTCCGGTTCGTCAGCCCGGACGGCACCGTCATCACCCTCGGCGCCCCGACCCGCGTGACCGGCACCAACGTCTGGCGCTACTCCTTCACCGGGGCGCTCGCCGTCGGCACGTACACGCTCACCTTCCTCGCCGGCAGCTTCAGCGACAGCAGCGGCACCGCGAACCAGGCCGAGACCGAGACGCTGATCGTCGCGACCACCTCCAGCGGGCTCTCCAGCCCGCCCAACGGTGGCCAGGTCAGCCAGATCGACTTCAACAGCCGCAGCTGGATCGACGTCAACTTCCCCAACGCCGACCCAGACTCTGTCCTGGACAACCAGGCCGAGTTCACCCTGACCAGCAGCGCAGGCACCGCCGTCGTTCTGGTGGGCAACCCGGTGCGCCTGCCGGGCACCGACACCTACCGCTACTTCTTCGTCGGCTACACGGCCGGCACGCTGAGCTTCGCGTGGGCAACCAACGGCTGGACCGATCGGGGCGGCGTCAACCACGGGGGCACCGGTTCAGGCGTCATCAACGGCACGCCGGAGACTGCGCGGACCACCTCGCCGACGTCGGACGCGACGGTCATGGCCCGTACCTGGATCGACCTGCGGTTCACCGCGGCCGGCGGCACGGTGGACGCGACCACGATCACCGGCAACGAACTGGCGGCCATCCCGGGCCTCACGGCCGACGCCGCGCCGGTCTTCCAGGTCCACCCGAACACGTTCCGCTACCTGTTCACGGGCGACCTGAACCCCGGCGTCGTCACGGTCACCGTGCTCGCCGGCTCGTGGAGCGACACCGACGGCAACGCCGGCGCCGGCAGCACGTCCACCTTCACGCTGCTCCAGCCGGCCCAGTCCTTCTACATCACCATCTCGGGTGGCCTGCTGCTGAACCTGCCGGGCCTGGACGAGCCGCTCGTCGACCTCAAGGCGCAGGTCACCTTCGAGATCGACACCCGGCGCAGCCTGTTCACCCTGACCTTCGACGGGCAGCTCAAGCTGATCAAGCTCGGGACCGTCGGCTCGACGTCCGGCCGCTTCGTCCTCGACCTCAGTGACGGCACCACCAGCACGCCCGGCCTCTGGGGCGTCGCGACGCTGCAGACCAACTTCTCCTCCCTCGAGCAGTACGGGCTGTACCTCTCGGCCTCGGGCACCCTCCAGATCAACACCACGGGCGTCGAGAAGGACGAGACGATCACCCTCAAGGGGATCGGCCCGGGCGGAACCGATGTCACGAAGGTCTACAGCCTGGCACCGGGCAGCTTCTCGCTCTCACTCGTCGGCCAGGCGCGCATCCGCCCGACGGGCACCACCACCGACCTGCTGCGCCTACAGGGTGGCTTCCTGCTGAAGATCCAGACGCAGGGCGGCTTCCAGCTGACCATGTTCGCCACCGCCGAGCTGTCCTTCGGTGTTGGCGATGCCCAGCTCACCTACGGCAAGGCCACCGCGCTGCTGATCATCAACACCGACGGCATCGCCGGCTCGATCAGCATCGGGGCCGGTGGCGGCATCGGCTTGCCAGACCTCGGCAGCGTCTTCAGCGCGAGCGGCACCGTCACCGTCATGTTCAACACGATGCTGCACGACATCACCTTCGTGCTGCCGGACGAGTTCAAGATCCTGCTCGTCAACGGTGATCCGGGCGAGATCACGATCTTCGGCGCCGCGCCAGGTTTCGACGGCAAGCGCAACCCCAGCGCCCCGCCGGGCGGCGAGGTCTACCTCAAGGCGATCGTCCGAGCGCACCTCATGATCGGCGGAGTCGTCTCTCTCGACGGCTTCATCGCGATCACCGCCGCGGTCGACACGTCCCTCAATGCGTACTTCAAGATCGACGGCGCGCTCGGGGCACAGATCCCGCTGCTGGGCGGGTTCACCAGCACGATCAACCTCGCGGTGTACGTCGGTGTCGGTCATACGGGTGTGGTGGGCCGCATCCAGCTGATCAGAGGCAGCAGCTCGGTCCCGGGCATCAGCTTCGGCGGCCAGTTCCTGCTCGAGATCAACACCTTCGCGAGCGAGCAGCCCATCGAGACGTTCGGCATCTCGGTGATGCAGCCGACGCACCTCGACGGCACCAACGACGGGCCGCCGATCTTTGACGGCTTCATGCACGATGCCGCCGGAAACCTCGTCGTCGTCACCGACACGATCCACATCACCGGCGGCTTCAAGATCTACTTCGCGGGCGGTCTGCGCATCGGTGACGTCCTCACCATCGACGCCAACGTGCTGTTCGAGGTGAGCCTCGCCGGCCCGAACCCGCACCTGACCTTGACCGTCTACGGCTCGATGGACCTCACGCCGATCGGGCACGTGACCGTCTCCGGCGGGTTCACCGTCAACGCGGCCGGGCTGGTCGCGTACGTGCAGGTCGGTCTGCACGTCGACCTCCCGGGTCTGGCCGTCGGTGCGTCCGTCAACGCCTTCGTAGGGATCAACACCACCGGCGTCACCGACAACAGCCTCGGCACCGCGGTCGATCCGGGCTTCCGGCTGCACATCGACGGATCAATCACGCTCCTCGGCATCAACGCCACGGGCCTGCTCGACATCACGATCAACCCGACCGGTTTCCAGCTGATCTTCGCGATCAACTTCTCGGTCGGCGGCCTGTCGTTCGGCGCCAACGGTGCGGCCGGCGTCTACTCCGACGGCTTCGTGCTCAGCCTGAACGTCCATGCGACCGCCGACGCGACGATCTTCAGCATCGACGCCAGCGGCACCATCCAGATCAACACGACCGGCAGCGTGCGGCTCGGCGTCGCGCGCGGCTTCCTGCTCGACGTCCACGGCACCCTGTCGCTGCTCAAGGTGCTCAACATGGACGCGCACCTGCTCGTCCAGTTCAACCCGGACGGCACGTGGCACCTGCACGCCGACGCGTCGGTGAGCTTCTTCGGTATCGCCACGCTCTCGGGCACCGTCGACGTCTACTCCAACGGTGACTTCGACGTCATCCTGCACGGGCGGATGGTGTTGGGCAGTGACGACTACGGCCTCGTCGGCGACTTCAGCGTGCAGGTGCACTCGCACCACTACACGCGCACCAGCGACAGCACGGACCAGTACGTCTTCAGCCTGAGCGGGTCGGCCAGCGTGAAGGTGCGCGCGTTCGGCATCACCCTCGCCGGTGTGTCGATCGGCTTCACCTTCAGCATCGACACCGGAACGGCGGACTCGTCGGGCCGGGTGAAGATCGAGCTCAGCGTGCACATCTCGATCGACTTCGGCCTGTTCAGCATCGGTGGCACGGTGCACCTGACCATCGGCTACCTGCAACTGCCGCCGGCGGTCTACATGGGCTCCGACGGCGCCCTTCCGGGCGGCGCCACCTTCTACCGGCACTGGGACAACACGGACACCACGGCCCGCGTGCTGTACCTCAACGTCGGTTCGCGTGCCTCGTCGCGCAACATCGGGGTCGATGACGCCGACGAGTCGATGATCGTCGAGCAGACCGGCGGCACCGCCGGCGACGCGACGATCAAGGTCACCGCGTACGGGCGCAGCAACACCTACCAGCACGTCAGCGCGATCAGAGGTGACTTCGGCGGCGGCGACGACTCGGTGTTCATCAAGCCGGGCGTGCTGGTGCCGGTCACGATCCACGGCGGCGACGGCAACGACGTCATCGACTACGCCGGTACCAACCCCTGCAACGTCAGCACCGAGACCGGTTGCAGCATGCTGTACGGCGACGCCGGCAACGACATCATCACCTCGGTGGGCGCGGCCGTTCTCGACGGTGGGGCCGATGACGACATCGTGCGGCACACGGGCTCGGGCGCGGCGTCGCTCAAGGGCGGCACCGGCGACGACCAGCTCGTCGGCTCCGACAACGGTGACCTGCTCGACGGTGGCGACGGCAACGACGTCCTGCAGGGCCCGGGCCGCAGCTACCTCGGCGGTAACGGCAACGACACGATGATCGTCTCGTTGACCTCGCCGCGTCCGCTCACGCTCGACGGCGGCGCTGGCACCGACAAGCTGCTCCTCACGTTCGGCCCGACCAACGACTCGATCGACCTGGCCAAGTCCACCAGCTCCACGCTCCAGCTGACCTACGGCCTCGTCGGCGGCAGGCCGGCGGACGCCACGGTGCAGAGAATCTCGAACGTCGAGATCCTGTCCCTGGACGGCGGCGCCGGTGCCGACGCGTTCGTCGTGCACAACCTGTCCGGCAGCCCGGTCACCACGCTGCTGCTCGACGCGGGCCGCAACTCGACCACCAACGGCACGGTGCTGCAGAGCATCACCGTCACGAACCCGAACAACACCACCTCGACGTACACCATGGAGGTACCGGACGTCCGGTACTCAGCGGACCGCAGCGCCGACACCGTCGGGATCGAGGGCTCAGCGGGTGACGACACCTTCACGGTGACCACCGGAACGTTCCTGCAGAGCCTGATCGGCGACGGCAGCGTCGACATGCACGTCGCGACGTCCCTCGGCTACTCGATCGACCTCGGCCACGGGGTGCGCAGCGAGGGCGACGCGCTGACGATCAAGTCCCTCGGCGGCGGCGACACGATCAACGCCAACTGCAGCACCGTCACCCTTGCCTGCCTGACGGTGGACCAGTTCGCGCTGACGCTGAACTCCGGCGACGGCAACGACACCGTCATCGGCTCGAGGTTCGATGACGCCATCGACTCCGGCGACGGCAATGACACCGTGACCGGCGGCGATGGCCGCGACACCTTCACCGACTCCGGTGGCACCGACACCCTCGTCGAGAACTTCGACCGCGACTTCGTGCTCACCGACACCTACTTCGTCGTCGGTGTCGCGGCGAGCCAGGCCGCCGGCGTGAACTTCACCAGCGGCACCGTCGAGAACCTGAACGGCATCTTCGAGAACGCCCAGCTCACCGGCGGGGCCGGAAACAACACCTTCCTGATCGGTGACGCCGACGGCTCGCTGGTCGTGGGCGCGACGACCTACACCGTCCCCGGCTGGTCCGGGCACGCGACGCTCGACGGCGGCAACGGCAACGACTTCTTCGGGGTCGCGACCCGTGACTCGTTCGGCTCGCTCGATACCGTCACCGGTGGGGGCGGCACCGACCAGCTCGTGGTCGACGGCACCAGCCTGCGCGAGGACGTCGTCGTGGGCCGCAACGCCTCGGGCGTCGACGAGATCACCGCGACCGAGTGGGCGCCGGCAAAGCGGACCTCCTCGACGACGATCGACCACACCGGCATCGACTCGGTGCGCATCAACACCTACGCCGGTGGCGACCGGGTGCTGATCCACCGGATCAACGTCCCGCTCACCCTGGACACCGGTATCGGTGACGACCAGGTCGCGGTCGGCAGCAACGCCGCGTTCGCCGACACCACCGTCGCGGGCAAGGTCGTTCCCGCCATCACCAACGCGGGTGGCGTCCTCGACCAGATCCAGGCCGATCTGGAGATCACCGGCAATGACGGCAACGACTCGCTGTGGTTCGACGACTCGGGTGACGGTACGAACAACACCGGTTCGCTGATCGCCGTCCGGCTCACCGGCCTGGGCACGTCCGCCGGCGTCGGCTACCTGGCCTTCGAGTCGTTGCGCATCGACGAGGGTGCCGGCAACGACACCTTCACGATCAGCAGCACGCATGCTGGCGCGACCCGCACCACCAGCCTGAACACCGGCGCTGGCAACGACACCGTCTACATCCACTCGGCAAGTGGCCCGACCGACGTCAATCTGGGCCTCGGCAACGACGCGGTCCGGATCAGCACCACCGACTCCGGGCCGGGCAGCCTGCGGGGCATCGCGGCCTTCCTGTCCCTGGATGCCGGTGACGTCGCTGGCAACGTGGGCACCGACGTCCTCACCGTGAACGACGCGGCCACCGGCGCGGGGACGGACCGGATCGGTGTGCTGACCTCGGGCAGCATCGCGGGCCTGGGCATGACGCTGAACGGCTCGCACACGCGGCCGAACCTGGTGCAGACCGTGACGGCCGCCAACGCCTTCGCCGGACGGTTCACGCTCTCGATCGACCTCAACCACAACGGTGTCATCGGCGCGGGCGAGACAACGATCGAGCTGGACTACGACGCGAGCGCGAGCGCTGTCCAGCACGCCCTCGAGACGCTGCTCGGTGCCGGGAACGTCGTCGTGACGGCTGCCGGTGGCCGCTGGACCGTGGCCTACACGGGTGCGATCGCCGGTGCTGCCGGTTGGCTGCTGCCGATCTCGGCGCTCGCCGTGCCGCCGCTGCACCTGCTCGTCGGTTCGCCCGAGACCGGGGCGCTCGCGGTGGTGACGGGATTCGCGGCGATGACCGACGGCGTGATCACCTACGCCGGCTTCGACACCCTGAGCCTCGCGCTGGGTGGCGGCGATGACGTCCTCAACGTCGACAGCACCCTCGTCGGCGACACGACGGTGACGACGGGCGCGGGCAACGACCGCGTCGTCGTGGAGTCGATCGGCGGCCACACGATCGTCCGCGGGGAGGCCGGCGACGACTGGCTGCTGCTCAACGCCGTTCCCGATGACCCGGCAGCGCCGAACCCGATGGCCGGGCTGACGCTGAACCTGGACGGTGGCGTCGGCAGCGACAACGTCATCATCGGGCTGTTCGGCAAGGGCACCTCGCTCGTCCAGGTGACCGACACCCTCGCCGACGGCGGCACGAACAACCTCGTCGTCAACGGCTCGGACCTCAACGACACGATGCTGCTGCGCCGCGGCATGGTGGCGCTGCTCTCCGCCCCGGTTGCCGGCCTCTACACGGCCGCGGAGAAGGTCTCCTACACCTCCGCGATCACCGGCAACTTCATCGTCAACGGCGGTGCCGGTGACGACCACATCGCGCTCGACGACAACTCCGCGGTCACCACGATCAATGGTGGCACCGGCAGCGACACGTTCAGCGTCGGCCAGCTCTACACCAGCTACACCGCTGACGCGGCCTTCGGTATCCCGCCCGTGCAGTTCTTCGACTCCACGCGCGGGTTCCTGTCGAACGGCGTCACCTACGCCACCACGATCAACGGCGGCACCGGCGACGACAACTTCGACATCTTCCGCAACCTGGCCGTGCTCACCCTCAACGGTGACGCCGGCGATGACACCTTCCTCATCCGCAGCTTCGCCGCCGAGTCCGAGACCAGCCGGGTCAACTCCGGTGAGGGTCGCGACTACATCGAGTACGCGATGGACGCCCCGGTGGCGATCGACGGCGGCGCCGGCTTCGACACCGTGGTGGTCATCGGCACCGAGTTCAACGACAAGTACGTCATCACCAAGGACGCCGTCTACGGCGCCGGGCGCTACGTCACCTACACCAACATCGAGCGGCTCTCGATCTATGGCATGGAGGGTGACGACACCTTCTACGTGCTGTCCACCAACCTCGACGTCCAGACGACGATCTTCGGCGGCCTCGGCAACGACCACGTCGAGATCGGCGGCGGCGCCCCGGCCGTGCAGTCCAACGACCTGCTCGGGCACACCGGCCTGATCGGCGACAGCGTCGAGGCGACCGGTGACCTTAGCAACGCCTGGACCGGCATTCCGGTCAACGGTGTCGCCGCCGAGATCATCGACAACGACGCGCCGGCGCTGGTGATGGTGCCGGTCGGTGGCATCGCCACGGTCAGCGAGTCCAGTGGTGCGGCCGTGACCCAGCAGATCAGCATCCGGCCCACCTTCGGCCCGGACACGACGGTCTACGTCACGCTCTCGTCCGCCGTGCTGTCCGACAACCCGAGCCGCACGACCTACCTGGAGCTGTCGACCGACAACATCCACTGGCGCCCGAGCGCGACCCTGGTGTTCGCCGCGGGCTCCGTCACCGCGCAGCTGCTCTGGGTCCGGGCCGCCTTCGACCTGCTGCCCGAGGGCACCCAGCTCGCCCCGCTGCAGACCACCGTGGTCGGCGCGATCAGCGGCACGGTCACCTCGGCGACGAGCACCACCCTGACGGCCACCGGCGCCTTCGGCACGCGCAACCTCAGCGGCCTCACCGTCCGAATCATCGCTGGCGCCGGCATCGACCAGGAGCTGGTGATCCTGAGCAACACCGCCAGCACGCTGACCCTCGTCACGCCGTGGGCAACGCTGCCGGACGCCACCAGCACGTGGCAGATCCTGGGCGTCGGCAACTACGACAAGCTGGCCGTCAACAACGTCATCGAGCGCATCATCGATGACGAGGCCGCCGTCGTGGTGGTCACCCCGACCGCCAGTGGCGTGGGCGTCATCGAGCAGGACACCTCGGGCAACGGCGGGACGACCAGCACGTTCACCCTGCAGCTGCCGCGCGCGCCCGCCGGCCCGGCCGTCACCCTGCACGTCACCGCGCCGGCCGGCCTCCAGATCCGGCGGCTGGGCACCACCACCTGGTACTCGGCCATCGACATCACCTTCAGCACCGCCGACCTGGTGACGATCGAGTTGCGGGCGATCAACGACGCAGTGGTCACCGGCCAGCGCTTCCTGAGCATCACGACCACGATCACGAGCACCGACCAGATCACCGGGGCGGTCTTCGGCGGCACCGGTCGCGATGACGAGTTCACCTACGGCACCACGGCGGCCACGACGAACTTCGTCGGCTACCAGGTGCGCATCCTGACCGGCAAGGGCGCGGGCGAGGTGCGCTGGGTGCTCGGCAACGTCTTCGAGAACGGCCACAACGCCGTTCAGGTCAGCGTGCCCTTCGACGTGCTGCCCGACAGCACCAGCACGTTCGAGATCTTCGGCTACCAGGCGCCGGTGAGCACCGACCAGGTCGGCGGGTTGGTGAGCGCGCTCAGCGCCGACCGGCTCACGCTCACCGTCGCCGACACGCTGCCGACCGCGAACGGCGGCCTGGCCGGTGCGCTGGTGCGCATCGTCGGCGAGACCGGCGGGTTGTACTACCGCACGGTGGCGTCGAACACCGCGCACACCATCACGGTCACCGAGGCGTGGGGTTTCGATGTCGCGAACGTGTCGGTCATCGTGCCGAACACGACCGCCGTCGTGGTGGTCGGCGTGCCCGGTGTGACGGTCGACCCGGTGCGGGTGCTGGAGCAGGACTCGGACACGCCGGGCGTCGTCATCACCGAGACGGACGGCAACACGCGCCTCGTCGAGGGCGCCACCGGCAGCCAGTACGGCGCGACCGACACGTTCACCGTGCGGCTCACGCAGAACCCCGGGTCGATCCTCGTGACCGTCCGGTTGCGCCCGCTCATGACGCCGAGCCTCGACATGAGCGCCGGTAGCCACGGCTGCGGCCCGGACACGGTCCCGCAGGGCTGCAACCAGGTGCAGGTCTACTTCCTCCGGGGCGCCAACCAGACCCTCAACCCCGACGGCAGCCTGACGATCCTCTTCGACTCGAACAACTGGTCGGTGGCGCAGATCGTCACGGTCGTAGCCATCGAGAACACCATCGTCGACGGCAGCGACCTCCAGGAGTTCGCCGACGCCCCGCGCCGGGTGACGCTCATCCAGGGCCCGCTCACCGTCAACGGCGGCGACGACCCGAACCCGCCGGTGCCGCTGTCGCTCGACAACTACCTCCCGGTGCTCCTCCCGGGCGAGGCGTCCGGCCACCCGACGCCGATCGGTGCCACCACCGCGCAGGCGATCGAGCCGGCGCAGGTCGACACGCTGCTCGTCCACAACGAGGACAGCCCGGCCGCCGACGTCGGTTCACTGACCGTCGACCCGATCAGCGGCCTCGACCAGATCGCCGGTCTGGGCATGTCGACGGGCGCGGTGCTCTCCGGTGTCCCGTTCGCGGGCGGCGTCCTCTACCGCGACGTCGAAGACCTGACCGTGCTGCTCGGGTACGGCAACGACACCTTCGCCATCGCCTCGACGCACAAGGGCACCACCACCGTCGACGCGGGCGCGGGCAATGACACGGTGACCGTCCGGACGCTCGACGGCCACACGCGGATCCTCGGCCAGGCCGGCAACGACACCTTCCGGATCGGCTCCTCGACGCACCTGCTCGACCAGCTGGAGGCGCTGCTCGTGCTCGACGGCGGCAGCGGCACCGACACGGCGTGGCTCGACGACGCCGGTGACCTCAGCGACAACCTCGGGACGCTGACGCAGACCACGGTCACCGGCCTCGACATGATCGCGCGTACCGGCCTGGACAGCCTCGGCCGGCCGCTCGACCAGGTCTTCTCGGTGACGCCCGGCGCGTCGTCCTTCACCATCGCGCTCACGGTGACGCGCAACGGAGTGACGACCGGCCTCGGCGCGGTGACCTTCGCGCTCGGCGCCACCGCAGCGGCGATCCAGACTGCACTGCAGGCCCTGCTGTTCCCCGACAGCGCGGGTGCCAACGCCGGTACGGCGCTGCGGTGCGGCCGGAACCAGCTCACCGCCTGCGCCCCGAGCGTGTACGTCTGGCAGGTCGGCGGCCGCTACCTGATCGGCTTCCGCGGTGAGGTCAACGCCGACCCGGCGCACGCGGTCACCGTCGGCCTGACCGCGCTCGGCACCAGCTCACCGGCGGCGGACGTCTCCCGTCGCGACGGCATCGACTACACCGGCCTGGAGACGCTGAACGTGGCGCTCGGCTCCGGTTCGGACGTCCTGAACATCCAGGGCACGTTGCCGCAGACGAACGTCTCGATGGGCGGCGGCGACGACCGCGTGTACGTGTCGTCCCTGGCGCGGGTCGGCACCCCCGACAAGCCCGAGTTCCTCCCGGGTGACCTCAACACGATCGTCGGCACGCTGAACCTCGACCTCGGGACGGGCCGCAACACCCTCGAGATCAGCGACGAGGCCACCGCGGTCGCCGACACCAACGTCCTCATGACCGACGTTCGGGCTGCTGCGGTGGCGCGCGATGCCGCCGTCACCGCGGCCGAGGGGGCGTCGCTCTTCGGTGCGGCGCAGGAGATCTACCTCGTCGGGCTGGCGCCGGCCAGCATCACCTGGCGGGCTGCGCCGACCGGCAACCTCGCCGACGGCGTCCGCATCTGGGCGGGCTCCGGTGCCGACACCTTCACCATCGACGGCACGCACAACCGGACGGGTGTCCGCACCACGACGTGGCTCAACACCGGACTGGGCAACGACAACGTCACGGTGAACCTCACCAACGACGTCGACGGGTTCTTCGTCCTCAACACCCAGGGCCCCGAGGACAACGTCCTGAACCTGACCACCCCGTTGTCGACCGGTGACAGCCCGGTGCAGCCGTCGGCGGTGTCCATCACGGTCAACGGGGTCGCGCTGGACCTGTCCCGGTTCGTCGTACACAACCAGCTGAACACCGTCGGGCTGTTCGACTCCTTCAACCCGGGTGACACGGTCGTGGTCACGGTCGCCGGCCGGGTCGTCACCACCTCGCGCGGCTCCGGTGCGCTGAGCGTCAACATCGGCGCGGCGCTGGCCGCTGGCGAGTCGGTCCGGGTGCTCGTCAACGGTGCCGAGCTGTGCGGGCCGACCACGTCGACCTGCTCCGTGAGCGGATCGACCCTGACGTTCAACGCCGGCACCCAGCACGACCTCGCGAGCCTGACGGCCAACGACGGGGCGTCCTACATCGTCATCGAGGTGACCCGCCTCACCCGGCAGACGTTCGTGCTGTCGCAGGTCGCCCCGAGCGACGACGACACCGTCAACGCGCAGTCCTCGACGCTGCCGCTGATCATCTTCGGTGGCCAGGGTGCCGACACGATCAACGGCGGTACCGGCGGCGACATCGTGCTCGGTGACCGCGGCTACGTCCTGTGGTTCACGCCGGGGACTGTGCCGGTCGCCGGTCTGGGTGGCCAGGTGCTCACGACCCAGCAGCTCGCCGCTCTCGCGGCCGCCGCGGTCGCGGTGTCCGGCAACGGCGGTACCGGTGACAAGACCAACGGCGTCAACCAGCTCGTCGGCCTGGTCATCAGCGTCGACCCGACGGTCGGCGGCAACGACACCATCACCACCGGCAGCGGGCGCGACACGGTGCTCGCTGGCGCCGGCGCCGACTCGGTCACGACGAACCGCGGTTCGGGCACTGACCTGAGCGACATCGTCCTGGGTGACAACGGCTTCGTCGACTACGTCCTGCTCGACGGCAATGCGGCCGACATCGACCGCATCTGGAGCACGGACCCGGCCCTCGGCGGTGCCGACACCATCGTCACCGGCCTCGGCGATGACGTCGTCATCGGTGGCGTCGGCGGCGACACCATCAACGCCGGCGACGGCCAGAACGTGGTGCTCGGCGACAACGGCCGGATCACCTCCGCTGTGTCGGACCTCGGCCGCTGGGGCCAGCTGCCCATGACGCTCGGCCGCGTCGAGACGAGCGACCCGACCATCGGTGGCAGCGACACGATCACGACAGGTATCGGCGACGACGTGATCCTCGGTGGCGCGGCGGGCGACCTCATCACCGCCAACTCCGGTGAGACGAACCTGCGACCGGACGGCCGCGACCTCATCCTCGGGGACCACGGGTTCTTCGACTGGACGGCCGCTGACGCCGGTCGCGGTTACGCCGTGGTCATGGGCGGTGACGACGCGAACCCGCTGGATCTCGACCGGGTGTGGAGCACCGACCCGTCACTGGGCGGCGCCGACACGATCACGACCGGCCTCGGCGACGACCTCGTCATCGGTGGCGTCGGCGGCGACACCATCAACGCCGGCGACGGCCAGAACGTGGTGCTCGGTGACAACGGCCGCTACACCTCGAGCAACAACGTCGACACCGCGCGCTGGGGCCTGCTGCCGCTGTCGTCGGGCACCCTGACGACGACCGATCCGCTGATCGGCGGTGCCGACACGATCGTTACGGGCAGCGGCCTCGACATCGTGGTGGGCGGCGCCGCGGGCGACGACATCCGCTCCGGCGCCAGCACCGACTTCGTGGTGGGCGATCACGGCATCCTGACCTGGGCCGTCCGCAACGCCACCTTGCAGATCGTGACCATCGACGTCATCGACAACGGCATCGGCGGCGATGACACCATCCGTGGCGAAGCCGGCGAGGACGTCCTGATCGGTGGCACTGGCGCCGACAGCATCGACGGTGGCACCGAGCGCGACCTGATCTTCGGCGACAGTGCCAACCTCGACCGCAGCGCGACGTACGGCAACTACACCAGCCCGCGGTTCCAGACGCTGGCCGGCACGCAGATCTACAGCACTGCGCAGGACGCGACCGCCGGCAACGCGCAGGACGACGGCACCTGGCGCCTCGACCCGACCGGCTCGGCCGTCTGGCTCGACTTCCGGATCGTGTTCGAGAACCACGACCTGGCCAGCCAGAGCGATGCCACGGTGTACGGCAACGACTACATCGCCGGTGGCGCCGGTAACGACATGATCTTCGGCGAGTTGGGCAACGACACCATCCAGGGTGACGGAAGCATCGACGCCAGCGGCGTCAACAGCTGCACCGGCGCGGCGAACCTGCGCGTACAGGCGTACCGCACTACGGCGGGGCTGTGCATCGTCGCGTCGGTGGTCTCCGCAGCCGATGGCGATGACTACATCGAGGGCGGCGGCGGCGCCGACACGATCTTCGGTGGCCTGGGCCGCGACGACATCATCGGTGGCAGCTCCAACCTCTTCAGCCTGACCACGATGACGCAGCGGCCCGATGGCAGCGACATGATCCTGGGTGGTAGCGGCGCGGCCATGCTGCGCAACGACCTCACGGCTGGACACACCGCCGACTCCGACACGATCGTCGGTGACAACGGCGACATCATCCGGCTCGTCGGCATCAACCACATGGTGAGCGCGACCGGCTACCTGCGCTTCACCTACGACAACTACGCCGAGGCCCTGGCGCTGCTGCCGCGCGCGGTCACCTTGCTCGACTACACCCCCGGTGGACCGGACCGTCAGCCCGCGCTGTTCCCGGGCATGACGCAGGTCGCCGCCGTGGTCGCCGGCAGCGCCACCGTCGACGTCTGGGGTGCCGACGAGATCCACGGCGAGTCCGGTGACGACACCATCTACAGCGGCGGCGGCAACGATGTGATCTACGGCGACGCCGGTGACGACGACCTGATCGGCGGCTGGGGCCAGGACTGGATCTCAGGCGGCGCCGGCACCGACGGCGTGCTCGGCGACGACGGCCGCATCTTCACCAGCCGCAACGGCTCTACCGAGGTGCTCAACGGCGTCACCGTCGCGAACGTCCAGACGGCGCTGGCCAGCCCGGGCAATGCGCAGACCGCGACGGCCTACGCGACCGGGATGCTCGACAAGTACGTCGACGAGACGCCGTTCGGCCTGAACCCGGCCTCGCAGGGCTTCGACGACCCGCTGGCCAACCCGGCCTACGCCAACGACGTGATCTTCGGTGGCCTCGGTGACGACTTCCTGCACGGCGGCTCGGGCAACGACGCCATCTCCGGCGCCGAGTCGCTGCCCACCTCCTACGCGCCGACCTACGCCGGTGGGCTCGTGCAGACCGACTGGAACCACCCGCTGAACGTCGGCAACCTGCTCGGCTGGGACAATGCCGCGGGTCAGTTCATCCTGTACGACGAGTACGACCCGCTGCGCAAGATCACGCTGAACGCCGACGGCAGCCTGAACAAGACCGGGCTCGCGACCTTCCAGTGGTTCCTCAACAGTGTCAACAACGAGGGCCCGCTGGTGACGGCCTGCACCGCCACGAACAACAAGGGCGCCTGCACGATCACGACATCGACGCAGAGCGACGGCGACGATGTGGTGTTCGGTGACTTCGGCAACGACTGGCTGGTCGGTGGCACCGGTCGCGACACGCTCTGGGGCGGCTGGGGCAACGACCTGCTCAACGCTGACGACAACCTCGACACGCACGGCGGGCTGAACGACCAGCCCGACGGTCCGAACTCCAGCTACGAGGACCGCGCCTACGGCGGTGCGGGCCTGGATGTGCTCATCGCCAACACCGGCGGCGATCACCTCATCGACTGGGTCGGCGAGTTCAACAGCTACCTGGTGCCGTTCGCGCCGTTCGGTCTGGGCACGGTCAGCCGCCAGCTGACGCCTGGCCTGTTCGACTTCTTGTACGCGCTGAGTGCGGCGCAGGGTGCCGACCCGACGCTCGGTTCACCCGGCGACCCGCGTCACGGCGAGCCGTTCGGTGAAGCCGGCATGGTGATCCAGCAGGACGCGGCGTGGGGCGACCAGACCGGCGGCCCGCGTGACCCGCAGCCCGGCAACGTCCCGGGTGGCAAGCGTGACGTGCTGCGCGGCGCTGACTTCAACAGCTCGACGACGCTGAACGGGTTCTTCGTCGACAGCGGTTCGTTCGCCATCGCTAACGGTGCGCTCCAGGTCGGTGCGACGAGTCTCGGCAAGGACGCCGACGCCGTCTTCTACGTCGACCAGTACCTGCCGATCTACTACGAGGTCGCCGCCTCGGTGATGTCGCAGAAGCCCACGGCTGGCTGGAACGCGAACGCCTACATCACCTTCGACTACTTCAGCGCGACGGACTTCAAGTTCGCCGGCATCGACGTCTCGACGAACAAGATCGTGATGGGGTTCCGCGACGAGAGCGGCTGGCACCGGCTGTCGCAGACGCCGAAGCTGCTCAAGGCGGCGACGTACTACAACCTGCTGCTGTCGGTGAACGGCACGACCGCCACCCTCACCGTGGACGGTGCGACGGCATTCACCTACACCTTCGCGCCGCGCGTCATCGACGGTGTTGCCTACGGTCTCAACCAGGGACTCGTCGGCATGGGCTCCCAGGATGCCCAGGGCGTCTTCGACAACGTCGCGGTCCAGGTGCTCGCGCCGCAGGTCACCTACGACATCACGACGGCGCTGACCTCGAACACGGCCCAGCTCGACACGCCGGCCACGGGGACCTGGACGTCGAGCGCTGCCGGATACCAGGGCACGCCGCCGACCGGCGGGGTCGCGCTGACCCCCGTCCTGATGTTCGGCAACACCTCGCGGCTCACGTCGTCCGATTGGCTGGAGGTCACGACCACCGTCGCCACCGGGGGAGTGGCCGGCCTGGCGTTCGACGAGTACGCGCCTGACGAGTTCAAGTTCGCCGTCATCGACGTCCCGGGCCAGAAGGTGTCGCTGGGCCACTTCACGCCCCGCGCGGGTTGGGTCATCGACTCGTCAGTCGCGTGGAGGCTGACCGCTGGCACGGCCTACACGCTGATGCTGACGCTGAAGGGCACCTCGGCCAGCCTGACGGTGAACGGTGGCTTCGCGGTGAGCTTCGGGTACAACGCCGGGGTCGTCGACGGTCGGTTCGGCACGGTGTCCAGACAGGCAGCGGCTACCTTCTCGTCGTTGCGGATCCGGAACAACGACGCCGCGTTCACCTCGGCCGCCGCCGGCGTCGGTGTCTCGGCCGGCTCGGTGACCGTCACCGAAGGCAGTGCCGGCTACACCGACGTCGTGGTCCCGGTGACCCTGTCGGCACCTTCGACCTCAACAGTGACCGTGACGGTGGACCTCGTCCCGGGGACCGCGACGGCGGGCACCGACTACCAGGCGTGGGCGGCTCCGGTCACCCTCACCTTCGCGGCGGGGCAGACCGCCATGACGGTGACCGTCCGGGTGTACGGCGATGTCCTGAGCGAACCGAGCGAGTCCGTGCTCGTGCAGCTCTCCGCAGCCACGGGGGCGAGCCCGGGGGTCATGACCGGCACCGTCACCATCGTCGACGACGACACGAAGCCCTAGGTGCGCGCCGTCGCTCCGGCCGGCTCTGAGTCGCCCGGCTATCCTGCTCAGGTGAGAGGCCGCTCCACTGCTCTGCGCGTGGCCGCGACGGCGTCGACGCTGCTTATCGCGGCCACCGGCTGCACCAGCTCAACGCACGAGGCGTCGTCGCGCGCACCGTCGACGGCCTCGCCCTCTGGCACAGCGGTGCTGACCTGCGCACAAGCCGACCGGAACCTCGTCGGCGCCGTGCAGCGCTACGTCGACGCCTACGGCAGCCCGCTGAGCACGGCGGCGGCAAGCCCATCGAGCAGCGGGTCGGCGGCCCCATCGCCATCCGCGTCGGCGACTACTGGCCCGTCGAGCGAGGCCGCGGCTGCGCTGCGCACGGCGGTCGAGGCTGCACAACGCGCCATCAGCGCGAAGGCGTGTGAGCTTGCGCAGTTCCGCCAGAGCCTCGAATCCGACCTGTCGGCGGTGGCGGCCCGGGGCCCGGTCGCGAAGGCGGTGCTGATGCGCCTGACGGCCAGCATCACCGGCACCGCGCAGCAGGCGGTGACGACGATCAGCCTCAAGCCCGGTGATGATCTGGCCCGTCGCATCGCCGATCTCGCCCCGGGGTCGACGGTGGAGCTCGCGGCGGGCACCTACTCCCTCGACGCGTCGCTGGCCCTGCTCGACGGCATCACGGTGCACGGGGCGGGACGCGAACAGACGGTGATCCAGACGACGGCGGCCGACGCGGCGCTGCTCGTGCTGACCGATGCGCGGGTCGAGCTGAGCGATCTCACGGTGCTGCACACCGGGGCGGCGGTCGGCGACCTGGTGGTCGGTGGACCGACGTCCCTGCTCGTGCTGAACCGGGTTCGCATCAGCGGTGCGGTCGCCGCGAAGGACCAGGGCGGCAACGGCGTACTCATGTCGGCGCGCGCGAGCGCCGCCACGGTCGGTGCCACAACCCTCGAGAGCACCGACTCGATCTTCGATCACAACGCCGCCGCCGGTGTCTCGCTGTCGTCCGGACACGTGGCGAGCATCCAGCAGGGCCGCTTCGACACGAATGACAACTGCGGCATCTGCTTCGCCGGCGACAGTACGGGGGCCGTCCGCGGCAGTGTGTTCGTCAATGACCGGGTCGGTGTGGCGGTGCTCGATCACGCCGAGCCGGCGGTGCAGAACGACACCTTCGAGGGCGGCCTGTTCGCGATTCAGGCGGGTGGCGACGCCACTCCGGTGATCACCGGAGCGGCGGTGTCGGGTGCCACCAGGGCGGCGATGATTTTCGCCGACCGGTCCGCGGGAAGCGTTGACGGGTCGCGGTGCGACAAGGTGCCGTACGGCATCGTGGTCTCCGCCGCGGCCCTGCCGTTGTTGGGAACCAACACCTGCCAGGTGGCCCGAAGCCAGTAACGACGCCCAGCCAGCCAGAATCGGGGAAGCGGGCCGATCATGCTCGAGGACAAGGTCATCATCGTCACCGGCGCGGCGACGGGCATGGGCAGCTCCACGGCCAAGCTGTGCGCTGAGCGCGGTGCTCGCGTCGTGGTGGCCGACCTGGACGGGGCCAGAGCCGAACACGTCGACCGCGAGATCACGGCCGCTGGTGGCCAGGCGATCGCGCGCCAGGCGGACTTGGCTGGCGAGGCGTCGTCGCGGCGTTGGCCGACGCCGCCGTCGCGGCGTTCGGACGGATCGACGCGCTGCACAACAGCGCCTGTGCCGTTCACCCCGACGCCGTCGCGGATGTCGCCAACACCACGGTCGATTGCTGGGACTGGACGATCCGCACCTGACTCACCCGTCAGTTCCTGTGCTGCCGCGCGGTGCTGCCGAACATGCTGGCGCGGCGGTCGGGGTCGATCATCAACGTGTCGTCCGGCAACGGCATGACCCGGACGAAAAGTCGGACCGCTCGCGCCGTCCACTGTGGATTCGGCGGGCGACCTGTCTTGTTCATTTCTTCGCGTGGCACGTGACTTTGGGCTGTTCGTGGCTTCGCTTGCCAGGCGACCCTGAGTTGGTCATACCCCCGAAACGCTCGACCGCATCGCACGGGGATCGCACGATCTATGAGACGTGGTGTGCGTTTCCCCTGGTCAAACGGTTATTGATGGTGCGCGATACTGGGATTGAACCAGTGACCTCTTCCGTGTCAGGGAAGCGCTCTCCCGCTGAGCTAATCGCGCGGGTGGTGGGGCACGAGATGAGGACGAACGAGGCGGAGACGGGAATCGAACCCGTGTACAGGGCTTTGCAGGCCCTTGCCTAAGCCACTCGGCCACTCCGCCACAGAGCCCGAGATCGACTCCTCGAGCGGATGACGGGATTCGAACCCGCGACCCCAACCTTGGCAAGGTTGTGCGCTACCAACTGCGCTACATCCGCACTCGCAGCATCCGTTTCCGGTGTGTGCTGCGGTTGGGAACAGTAGCCGAGGCCCGGGCCCGGCTCCAAACCGGGTGGTCAGCGTGCGCCGGGGGTGAGCAGCGCGGCCAGGGCGGCGTCGAGGTCCACCTGCTCGGACTCGCGGCCCGGCGCCACCACGGCGAAGCTGCGGTCGAGGAACGCGGCCACCTCCGTCGCCGAGGCCTCGAAGCACGCGTGCCCGCTGGGTGAGCTCAGCTCGAGGAGCACGACGTCACGGGTGCCGTCCGCGCACGGCCACACGCGCACGTCGCCGTCACCGGTGGGGGCGAGGAGGCCCTCGGTGAGGAGCTCCCGGGCGAACACCCACCGCACGTCGCGCGCGGGGCCGGTGGTGAGC
Source organism: Rhodococcus antarcticus (assembly GCF_026153295.1). Classification (NCBI taxonomy): domain Bacteria; kingdom Bacillati; phylum Actinomycetota; class Actinomycetes; order Mycobacteriales; family Nocardiaceae; genus Rhodococcus; species Rhodococcus antarcticus. The sequence goes on from NZ_CP110615.1 coordinate 1,372,022, forward strand.
CGGAGGTGCACGGCGAACGGGTCGACCACCGAGAAGCGCAGCTGCGCGGGAACGGGTACCGAGGAGCTCCACCGTGGGGCGACGACGTCCGTGCCCAGCGACGGCGGTCCGAGCAGCCTGAAGACGGCGCTCGCGACGACGGTGCGGGAATCCTTCATGGTGCGCTCGTCCTCTCGTTCCCCACCGACCGACCTGGGTCGAACAGTTGGGTGGGAGCCGCAGACGATGTCCGCAACCTGGCTCTACCCAACGGCAGACGGTCACGCAGTGCTGACGAAGAGTCCTCTGGTCACACGTGTGAGCGGTGTGGTTCACCCGTTCGGTCCAGGCGGCGCGACGGAGTGACGCTCGCGCCTGCGCCGCGGCGGCGCTCCACCCACGAGGTGATCTTGCCGGTTACCCTCGCGTGGAGAGGGACGGTCGTCGTGGCCACCACGGGCGGCCGACCTCCGGGTGAACCGCCCGGGGCTCGGCTGCGAACACCCCGACGTGAGGACCCAACCTGTGGCTGAACTCGACGCACCTGGTGCGCCCGGCGGTGCTCCGTCTCCGCGACGGCCCCGCGGGACGCGAGCGGCAGCGTCGCCCGCGATGGCCGAGAGGGCGTCCGAGGACGTCCTGCTCGTCTCTCGGCTGTCCACCGGGGACGAGGGAGCGCTGTCCCAGCTCTACGACCGGTACTCGCGACCCGCCTACTCCCTGGCTCGGCGCATCTGCGTGGACGAGCTGCTGGCGGAGGACGTCGTGCAGGAGGTGTTCCTCGCCGTGTGGCGAGACCCCTCCAAGTACGTCGCGGACCGCGGCGCGTTCTCGTCCTGGCTGCTGACGCTCGTGCACCACAAGGCGGTCGACGCCGTCCGTCGCGAGGGCGTGCACCGCCGTCGCCAGGTGGCCATGGACGACGAGACCACCGACCGCCTCGCCCCGCAGACCCCTGGAGCCGACGTGGACGCCATCGGAGCGGTGGTGGCGGGTGACGTTCGCAGCGCGCTCCGCGACCTGCCCACCGAGCAGCGGACGGCCATGATGCTCGCCTACTACGGCGGCTACACCCAGCGCGAGGTGGCCGCCCTCGTCGGCGTGCCCCTCGGCACGGTGAAGTCGAGGATGTTCGCAGCGGCCGGCCGGTTGCGAGCCGCGCTGGGTCCGCTCTCCGCGGACTTCGGCATCGCCGCGGCCCGCACGTCCGAGGGTGAGGTGCTCCGATGAGCGAGCAGCACCGTCAGGAGTGCGCGCAGCGGGAGCTCGCCGTGGGCTGGGCCCTGCACGCACTGGAGCCCGAGGAGGAGGTCGGTTTCGCCCGCCACCTCCCGCACTGCGAGGACTGCACCGAGCGGGTCCGCAGCACGGAGGCCGTGGCGTCCCTGCTCGGTGGCGGGGCCGAGCAGCTCGACCCGCCTCCCCGACTGCGGACCGCCATCCTGGCCGCCGCCCGTGCACAGCAGCCCGTCCGGGTCGCGGCGCTCCAGCAGGAGCCGCCCCGTGCCCGCCCCGTCGAGCTGGCTGTCCCGGCCGAGCCCTCCCGCTCGATCTCCCGCACGCGGCGCGTCCTCGTGGCCGCGGCGGCCGTCGGACTCGTCGCCTTCGGAGCCGGCTGGGTCGGCAACGCCCTCACCGGTGCGGGTTCGCCCGCGACGCAGTCGGCGCTGCCGGACCTGTCGAACGCCGCCGTGCACTCCACGCCGCTGACCGGTGCGGTCTCCGGGCAGGTCATGGCGGTGGTGCTCAACGACGGCACGAGCGCATCGGTGGTGCCGCTCTCGCTGTCCTCGGCCCCCACGGGTGAGGCGTACTGGCTGTGGGGCACCGGTGGAACCGGTGGCAAGCCCGTCGCGCTCGGCCGGGTGACCGTCGGGGACGGCGCGGCGGCGGACCTCCAGCTGCAGGACGCGGTCCAGCCCGCGAGCTTCTCCGGGTACGCGCTCTCCATCGAGTCGGACATCGGTGTGCCCTCCGCCCCGTCGACGGTGATCGGGTCTTCGGGCACCGTCTAGGCATGAGCGACACCAACGAGGTCTCCACCGCGACGGCCGTCCCCGACCAGGGGCGGCTGTCCGGCCTCGAGCGGTGGCGGGAGGGAATCCGGAGCAACCCGGCGCTGAACACCGCCTACCGAGCGGCCGTCGGCGTCGTCGGGGCGGTCGTCCTCGTGGTGGGCATCATCCTGGTTCCCTACCCCGGTCCGGGGTGGCTCATCGTGCTGGCCGGGCTCGCGATCCTGGCCTCGGAGTTCGAGCGCGCCCACCGCGTGCTCACGTTCGTCAAGCACTACTACGCCACCTGGACCCACTGGCTCGGCCAGCAGCCGCGGGTGGTGCAGGGCCTGTTCGTCCTCGCCACCGCAGCTGTCGTCCTCGTCACCCTGTGGCTGCTCGGCACCGTCAGCCTCGTCGCGGGCTGGTTCGGCTGGGACGCGGGCTGGCTCGCCTCGCCGATCTTCGGCTGATGCCGTCGGAGGTGTCCCGGACCAGGTCCGGACCGTGTTAGTGTCCTCCCCGCACGTTCGGCCGGGCTGTCGCACCGCCTGATCCGCACGGTCCTGTGGCTCAGTGGAAGAGCGTCCCGTTCACACCGGGAAGGTCGCTGGTTCGAACCCAGCCAGGACCACCACCCAGAAGGCCCGGTCCCCATCAGGACCGGGCCTTCTGACGTCCCCGTCGCTGACGGCCCCAGGTCTCCGGAAACCGGTGTCGCCCCCGCGAGGCCGTCGTCGCGGGCCGATAGGCTCGGACCGTCCCGCACGTCGATCGAACAGGAGCACCGCCCGTGGCAGCCCCCGCCGTCCCCGCCGCACCCCGCCTCACCGTCACAGGCGGCACCACGGCCGGCACGGCGGTGCGCGAGGCGGGCCTCCCCGGCAAGGACGAGGACGGCGTGGTCGTGGTGCGCGACGGTGGCGGCCAGCTTCGCGACCTGTCGTGGACCCCTGACGTCGACACCGACGTCGAGGCCGTCGCCGCCAACACCCCGGACGGGCGGATGGTCATCCGGCACTCCGCCGCCCACGTCGCCGCGCAGGCCGTGCAGCAGCTGTTCCCGGAGGCGAAGCTCGGCATCGGCCCACCGATCACCGACGGCTTCTACTACGACTTCGCCCTCGAGCGCCCGCTCACCCCCGAGGACCTCGCTGCCGTCGAGAAGCGGATGAAGCAGATCGTCAAGGGTGCCCAGCGGTTCTCCCGCCGCGAGCTCGCCTCGGTGGAGGCGGCCGAGGCCGAGCTCGCCGACGAGCCCTTCAAGCTCGAGCTGGTCCGCGACAAGTCCGGGGCCGACGACCCGGAGGTCATGGAGATCGGGCCCGGGGCCCTCACCGTCTACGACAACCTCGACCCGCGCACCGGTGAGGCCGTCTGGGGCGACCTGTGCCGCGGTCCGCACGTTCCCACCACCAAGCACATCCCGGCCTTCGCGCTGACTCGAAGCTCTGCGGCCTACTGGCGCGGGGACCAGGCCAACGCGAGCCTGCAGCGCGTCTACGGCACGGCCTGGGAGTCGCAGGAGGCTCTGGACGCGCACAAGGAGCTGCTGGCCGAGGCCGAGCGCCGCGACCACCGCCGCCTCGGCACCGAGCTGGACCTGTTCAGCTTCCCCGACGAGATCGGCTCCGGACTGCCCGTGTTCCACCCGCGCGGAGGGGTGATCAAGCGGGAGATGGAGGACTACGTCCGCCGCCGGCACATCGAGGAGGGCTTCGACTACGTCGGGACCCCGCACATCGCCAAGGAGCCGCTGTTCCACACCTCCGGCCACCTGCCCTACTACGGCGAGGGCATGTTCCCGGCGATGCAGCTCGACGGTGGGCCCTACCGCCTCAAGGCGATGAACTGCCCGATGCACAACCTCATCTACCGCTCGCGCGGGCGCTCCTACCGTGAGCTGCCGCTGCGGTTCTTCGAGTTCGGGCACGTGTACCGCAACGAGAAGTCCGGCGTCATCCACGGCCTGACCCGGGTGCGGGGCTTCGCCCAGGACGACTCGCACTCCTACGTCACCCCGGAGCAGGCACCCGATGAGATCAAGCACCTGCTCGACTTCGTGCTGAGCCTGCTGCGCGACTTCGGGATGGACGACTTCTACCTGGAGCTCTCCACCCGCGACGACCGCCCGGACAAGTTCATCGGCTCCGACGAGGACTGGGCGGCGGCGACCGAGGTCCTCGAGGACGTGGCCACCGCCTCCGGGCTGGAGCTGGTGCCCGACCCGGGCGGCGCCGCCTACTACGGGCCGAAGATCTCGGTGCAGGCCCGGGACGCGATCGGTCGCACCTGGCAGATGTCGACCATCCAGTACGACTTCAACCAGCCCTCGCCCGAGCGCTTCAACCTGGAGTACGTGGCCTCCGACGGCACCCGGCAGCAGCCGGTCATGATCCACTCGGCCAAGTTCGGCTCCATCGAGCGGTTCATGGGTGTCCTGGTGGAGCACTACGCCGGCGCGTTCCCGGCGTGGCTGGCGCCGGTGCAGGTGGTGGGGATCCCGGTGGCGGCCGACTACGGCGACCACCTTGAGGCGGTGGCCCGGGAGCTGAAGGCGGCCGGCATCCGGGCCGAGGTCGACCACAGCGACGACCGGATGCAGAAGAAGATCCGTACCCACACCACGCAGAAGGTGCCGTTCATGCTGCTGGCGGGCGAGCGCGACGTCGAGGCCGGGGCGGTCAGCTTCCGCTTCCGCGACGGCACCCAGGTCAACGGCGTCCCCGTTGCGCAGGCCGTCGCCACCATCGTCGGCTGGGTGGCGCGGCGGGAGAACGCCTCACCCACCGCGGAGCTGCTCGCCGAGCTGGTGCAGGCCGGGTGAGCGAGGTCCGTCAGGGTGGGGTGGGGGAGCCCGACCGCCTGGAGCGGCTGTGGACACCGCACCGGATGTCCTACGTGGTGGACCCCGACGCCTCCGGGGCCGTGGCCGACCACCCCGGGGAGCCGGGGTGCCCGCTGTGCGCCATCCCGGCCATGGATGACGAGGCCGGGCTGCTCGTGCACCGTGGCGAGCACGTGTACGCGGTGCTCAACCTGTACCCCTACAACCCCGGTCACCTCATGGTGGTGCCCTACCGGCACGTTGCGCAGCTGGAGGCGCTCACGACCGAGGAGTCGACCGAGCTGATGGCGGTGACGCAGACCGCGATCCGGGTGGCCCGCAGCGTGGCGACGCCGCACGGCTTCAACGTCGGCCTGAACCTCGGTGGGGTGGCCGGTGGCTCGCTCGCGGCGCACCTGCACCAGCACGTGGTGCCGCGGTGGGGTGGGGACGCGAACTTCATCACCGTGCTGGGCGGCACGAAGGTGCTGCCGCAGCTGCTGGGGGAGACCCGCGCCCTGCTCGCCGGGGCCTGGCCCACCTGAGGGTGCGCCGGCCGGGTGGATGATCCGGGGTGCGCGTGCCACCCTCGGCGGGTGACCGCACCGACGATCGTGCTCGGCCCGCTGCTCCGCCACGTCGACGCCACCGAGGCGACCGTGTGGGTGGAGACCGACGCGCCCTGCGAGGTGCGGGTGCGCTGCGGCGACGTCGAGGCCACCGCCCGCACCTGGGGCGTCCACGGCCACCACTACGTGCTGCTCGCCCTCGAGGGACTGGAACCCGGCACCGCCACCCCGTACGCGGTGGACCTCGACGGCGCCACGGTCTGGCCGTCGGCGGGGGACCGCCCGAGCACCGTGCGCACCCGGGGCCGGGGCGACGACGTGCGCATAGCGTTCGGCTCGTGCCGCAAGGCGGAGGGTGTCGATGCCGAGGCGCTGGGCCGGTTCGGGGCCGACGCCCTCGTCGCCATGGCCACCCGGATGTCCAGCGCGGGCCACGAGGACTGGCCGGACGCGATGCTCTTCGTCGGCGACCAGATCTACGCCGACGAGCCCTCCGAGGACCTCCGCGCGCGGCTGCGGGCCCGGCGTGCGGCAGGCGAGGGGCCGCAGGGGGCGATCGGTGCCGACGAGGTCACCGAGGAGATCTGCGACTTCGAGGAGTACACCTGGCTGTACCACGAGTCCTGGGCGCCGGCGGACGTCCGGTGGCTGCTCTCCACCGTGCCCACGTGCATGATCCTCGACGACCACGACCTGCGCGACGACTGGAACAGCTCGTGGAGCTGGCGGCAGGAGATCCGGACCCGCCCGTGGTGGCGCGACCGCGTCGTCGGGGCCTTCAGCTCCTACTGGGTGTACCAGCACCTGGGCAACCTGTCCCCGCGCGAGCTCGAGTCCGACGTGCTCTACGCCGCGGTGCGGGCCGCCGGTTCCGACGCCGAGCGCGAGCAGCTGCTGGCCGACTTCTCCTGGCGGGCGGACACCGAGCCCGGCAGCGCCCGGTGGAGCTACCACCGCGACTTCGGCCGCACCCGGCTGCTCGTGGTCGACTCGCGGTGCTCCCGGCGCCTGGACCCCGACGACCGCGCGATGGTCGACGAGGCCGAGTGGGAGTGGGTGCGGGAGACCGCGCTGGACGCCGACGTGGACCACCTGCTCATCGGCACCTCCCTGCCGTTCCTCCTGCTGCCCGGCCTGCACCACCTCGAGGGGTGGAACGAGGCCACCGCCGAGGGCGCCTGGGGCCGGGCCTACGGGGCGGTGGCGGAGAAGATCCGGCTGGCCGTGGACCTCGAGCACTGGGCGGCGTTCCGGTCGTCCTTCGACGCGATGGTCGAGCTGGTGCAGCAGGTGGCGACGGGGCCGCGCCCGCCCGCGAGCGTGCTGTGGCTCTCCGGGGACGTGCACTGCTCCTACCTCGCGGAGGCCCACGTCGAGGGGGTGGACGCGGACCGGACGACCGTGCGCCAGCTGACCATGTCTCCGTTCCGCAACCCGCTGAACGTGCCCATCCAGGTCGCCAACCGACTCGCCCAGACCCCGGCGGTCGCGCGAGCGCTGCGCGGGCTGTCCCGCCGGGCCGGGGTGACCGAACCCGCGATCAGCTGGGACGTCGACGACGGGCCGTGGTTCGACAACGGGGTGATGACGGTGGTGCTGCACGGGCGCGCGGCCGCGGTCGACGTGGACCACGCCTGGGTGGATCCGACGGGCACGCAGGGCCTGCGACGCACGCTGCACCGCCGCCTGACCTGAGCCGGTGTGGACGCCGACTAACCTGCAGGGGTCCCGCCCGCTCCCCGGAGGTGCTCCACCGCATGGTCAAGCTCATCACCCGGTCCTCGGCCTCCCGCGTCACGGGGCCGATCGGGTCCTGGCTCGTCCGTCGTGGGCTCAGCCCGGACGCCATGACGGTGATCGGCACCGTGCTCAGCGTGGTCTCCGCGCTGACGCTGTTCACCACCGACCACCTTTTCGTCGGCACGCTGCTGATCTGGCTGTTCGTCATGTTCGACATGCTCGACGGAGCCATGGCGCGCGCGCAGGGAGGTGGCACCCGCTTCGGCGCGGTGCTCGACGCGACGTGCGACCGCGTCACCGACGGTGCGATCTTCGCCTCGCTGACCTGGTGGGCGTTCACCTACGCCCACAGCCGTCCGCTGGCCGCCGCCGCCCTGGTCTGCCTGATCACCAGCCAGGTCACCTCGTACGCCAAGGCCCGGGCCGAGGCCAGCGGGTTCGCCGCGCCGAAGGGGCTCATCGAGCGCCCCTCACGGCTGGTCATCGTCCTCGCCGGTACCGGGCTCACCGGCCTCGGCCTCCCGTGGGCGGTGTACGTCGGCACGTACGTGCTGGCCGTGGGCAGCGTGTACACGGTGGTGCAGCGCGTGCTGGCCGTCCGCAACGCCGAGGGCGCGCGTGACCGCATCCCGCTCTGACCGCGTCCGGAGCCGGGCGGGCGAGCTGGGCTACGCCGCCGGGTGGCGCCTGGTCCGTGCGCTGCCCGAGCCGGTCGCCACCCTCGCCTTCACGCTGGGGGCCGACGTGGCCGCCCGGCGCGGCGACCACCTCCAGCTGCGCCGGAACCTCGGCCGCGTGCTCGGGGTGGCCCCTGGCGAGGTTCCGCAGACCGTGGTCCGCGACGCGCTGCGCTCCTACGCCCGCTACTGGCAGGAGGCGTTCCGGCTGCCGTCGGCGGACCACGAGGACATCCGGGCCCGCGTGCGGATCGAGGGCGACGAGAACATCCAGGCGGGTCTCGACGCAGGCCGCGGGGTGCTGCTCGTGCTGCCGCACACCGGAAACTGGGACGTGGCCGGGCTGTGGCTCGTCGGCCGGACCGGGACCTTCACCACGGTGGCCGAGCGGCTGCGCCCGGAGTCGCTGTACCGCCGGTTCGTCGCCTACCGGGAGAACCTGGGTTTCGAGATCCTGCCGTTGACCGGCGGCGAGTCGCCGGTGCGGGGGATCGTCCGGCGGCTGCGCGCCGGCGGGGTGGTCTGCCTGGTGGGCGACCGCGACCTCAGCCGCGCCGGGATCCCGGTGACCTTCTTCGGCGAGGCGGCACGGATGCCGGCCGGTCCCGCGTCGATCGCGCGGAGCACGGGGGCGGCGCTGCTGCCGGTGGACTGCGTCTTCACCGGTGCCGGATGGCGGCTGCGGGTGCACCCACCGGTGGACCCGACCCTGGACGTGGCCGCCGCGACGCAGGTGGTGGCCGACCGCTTCGCCGCCAGCATCGCCGCCCACCCCGCGGACTGGCACATGCTGCAGCCGTTCTGGGTGGCGGACCTGCCGGCGCGCTGGCAGGCGGAGCTCGGGGGCGCGGGATGAGGATCGGCATGGTCTGCCCGTACTCCTTCGACGTGCCGGGCGGGGTGCAGGCCCACGTGGCGGAGCTGTCGGCCGTGCTCATCGGTCTCGGGCACGAGGTGAGCGTGCTCGCCCCCGCGGACGAGGACACCGTGCTGCCCGACTACGTCGTCAACGGTGGCCGGGCGATCGCGGTGCGCTACAACGGTTCCGTGGCGCGGCTGAGCTTCACGCCGACGAACTTTTCGCGGGTGCGGAAATGGATCCGCGGCAACGACTTCGACGTCCTGCACCTGCACGAGCCCAACGCCCCGAGCCTCACGATGATGGCGCTGATGATCGCAGAGGGGCCGATCGTGGCCACCTTCCACACCTCGACGACCAAGAGCCGCATGCTGAGCACGTTCTCCGGTGTGCTGCAGCCGTTCCTGGAGAAGATCACCGGTCGCATCGCGGTCAGCGACCTGGCCCGGCGCTGGCAGGTGGAGGCGCTCGGGGCGGACGCGGTGGAGATCCCCAACGGCGTCCACGTGGGGGCGTTCGCCGAGGCCGAGCCCCTGCCCGGCTACCCCCGCGCCGGCGGCACGCTGGCCTTCCTCGGCCGCTACGACGAGCCCCGCAAGGGCATGCCGGTGCTGCTGGCGGCGCTGCCCGCCCTGCTCGAGAACCACCCCGACCTCGAGGTGCTCGTGGTGGGCGGCGGCGACGTCGACGCCCTGCGCCGGGCTGCGGGCGAGGAGGTGTTCGCGCACCTGCGGCTGCTCGGCCAGGTCAGCGACGCGGAGAAGGCCTCGGCGCTGCGCAGCGCGGATGTCTACTGCGCCCCCAACACCGGGGGCGAGAGCTTCGGCATCGTCCTGGTCGAGGCCATGGCGGCGGGCACGGCGGTGGCGGCGAGCGACCCTCGAGGCCTTCCGGCGGGTCCTGCAGGACGGGGCCGCCGGCGCCCTCGTGCCCAACGGTGACGCCGCCGCGTGGAGCCACACGCTGCACGGGCTGCTCGCCGACGCCGACCGCCGCGCGGCGCTGGTCCGGGCCGGGAACACCGCGGTGCGGGCCTACGACTGGCCGGTGGTGGCGCAGCAGGTGCTGCGGGTCTACGAGACCGTGACCGCCGGCGGCGCCCGGGTGCACGAGGCGGACGAGTGACCGCGCTGCTCGTCGTCGCCGTGCTGGCCGTCGTGCTGGTGGGGCTCTGGATCTACGCCACCGCCAACCGGCTCGACCGGCTGCACGTGCGCACCGACGCCGCCTGGATCGCGCTCGAGTCCGCCCTGGGCCGTCGCGCCGTGGTGGTGCGCGAGCTCGCCAGGGCCGGGGCCGGCCCCGGTGCGGACACACGGCTCGCCGCCCTCGCCGCGCGCGCGGAGCGCACCGACCGGGTGGGGCGGGAGGACGCGGAGAACGCCCTCTCGGCCGCGCTGGGCTCGGTGCGCACCGAGGCGCTCTCGCCCCAGCTCGCCGCAGAGCTGGCCGACGCGGAGGCCCGGGTGCTGCTGGCCCGGCGCTTCCACAACGACGCGGTGCGCGACACCCTGGCCCTGCGCGGGCGGCGACCCGTGCGGGTGCTGCGCCTCGGTGGCACCGCCCGGCTGCCCGCCTACTTCGAGATCGCCGAGCGGCCACCCGTGGACTCGGGCGGTCCGCGGCGTCGACCGTCGAGCCGGGTGCTCCTGCTGGACCCGACCGGTCGGGTGCTGCTGCTGCGCGGGAGCGAGCCCACCCGTCCCGGGGCGCACTTCTGGTTCACCACCGGGGGAGGCACCGAGCCGGGCGAGGACGCCAGGGCGGCGGGGGTGCGCGAGGTCACCGAGGAGACCGGGCTGGCCCTGGAGGAGTCCGTGCTGCGCGGTCCGCTGTGGTGGCGCCGGTCGATCTTCGTCTTCGACGGCGACACGATCGAGGCCGAGGAGACGTACTTCGCGGCCGCCGTGTCGGCGTTCACCCCGGACGGGGCGGGGCACACCGAGCTGGAGCGGCGCACCCTCAGCGACGCCCGCTGGTGCGGACCGGAGGACGTGCGCACGCTGGAGGCCGCGGGGGAGCGCGTCTACCCCCCCGGGCTGGACGCGCTGCTGGCCGAGGCCGTGGCGCTCGTCACCTCGCCGGTCGACTCCCCGGCTCCGCTGCCGCGCAGCATCCCCTGATCGGTTCCGCCCGGCGTGCGTCTCGCGGTGTCCGGCCTACGATCACGGGCAGACCCGAGAGCCGCTCCCACGCGGCACGAACAGCAGGAGACACCGTGAGCACCCCCGAGACCTCCAGCAGCACCGCCGCAGCCGGTACCGGCACCGCCCGCGTCAAGCGCGGCATGGCCGAGATGCTCAAGGGCGGCGTGATCATGGACGTCGTCAACGTCGAGCAGGCCCGGATCGCCGAGGACGCCGGCGCCGTCGCCGTGATGGCCCTGGAGCGCGTGCCCGCCGACATCCGCGCCGAGGGCGGCGTGTCCCGGATGAGCGACCCGGACATGATCGACGCCATCCAGGCGGCCGTGAGCATCCCCGTGATGGCCAAGGCCCGCATCGGTCACTTCGTCGAGGCCCAGGTGCTGCAGAGCCTCGGCGTGGACTACATCGACGAGTCCGAGGTGCTCACCCCCGCCGACTACGCCCACCACATCGACAAGTGGCGCTTCACCGTGCCGTTCGTCTGCGGCGCGACCAACCTCGGCGAGGCGCTGCGCCGCATCAACGAGGGTGCGGCGATGATCCGGTCCAAGGGTGAGGCCGGCACCGGCGACGTGTCCAACGCCACGATGCACATGCGCACCATCTCCGCGGAGATCCGTCGGCTGACCTCGCTCAGCCCCGACGAGCTCTACGTCGCGGCCAAGGACCTCCAGGCCCCGTACGACCTCGTCGTCGAGGTGGCCACGGCCGGCCGCCTGCCCGTCACCCTGTTCACCGCCGGCGGCATCGCCACCCCGGCGGACGCCGCGATGATGATGCAGCTCGGCGCCGACGGCGTGTTCGTGGGCTCGGGCATCTTCAAGTCCGGCAACCCGGCGCAGCGTGCCGAGGCCGTCGTCAAGGCCACCACCTTCTTCGACGACGCCGACATGGTCGCCAAGGTCTCCCGCGGGCTCGGCGAGGCCATGGTCGGCATCAACGTCGAGCAGCTGCCGGTCGACCACCGGCTCTCCAGCCGCGGCTGGTGAGCCCGGCGCTGCGCCCGTGACCGCTAGCCGGTGCGCAGCGCGGGCCGGTCGGCGTGCTCGGCACGGACGAGCACGTCGGCCAGCTCATCGGTGCCCACCTCCTCCTCGTGCCCGAGCACGGCCGGCACCGTCCAGCGGAGGCCCTCCGGGGTGCGGCGCAGCAGTGCTGCCTCCGACACGTGCACGTGCACGGTGAGCTCGAAGGGCAGCCCGCGGCCGAGCAGCAGGGGTCCGTCCACCAGCAGCACGGTGCCCGGGGCGGCGGTGCGCCGCTCGGCGCGGGTGGCCCGGTCACGCTCGGCGTCCCACAGGGTGGGTAGCCACCGGCCGCTGCCGCCGGGGCCCAGGGGGCCGAGCACCTCGCGCTCGAGCGCGGCCAGGTCGAACCACCCGCTGCGGTAGCTCTCCTCGTCGGCTCGACCGTGCTCCAGGCGCAGCGAGGCGGGACGCAGCCAGTCGGCGAGCGACACCCGTGCGCAGGGGGTGCCCTCGGCACGCAGGCGCTCAGCCACCGCGTCGGCCAGCACACCGGGCTGCGCCCCGTCGGCGCCGTCCACCGCGACCCGCAGCGCGTCCGGGACCGTCCGCGCGGCCCGGCACCGGGCCGCGAGCTCGTCGGCCAGGGCCGCCGTGCTCAGCGGTCGGTAGGTGGGGGCGCTCACCGGTCCATCGTGGTGCAGCCGCCGCTCCCGCACGACATCGCGCCCGGGGGACGTATGCGGCGGCGCTCGCCGCCACCGCGACCCTCGCACCGACTGCCACGTCGAGGTCCACGAGTTCCAGGCCAGCCGTGATCTGCTCCGGGGTGGCACGCAGGCAGGCCGTCACCCGCTCGACCAGCGGGGTGGCGCGCAGCTCGGGGGCGCCGCGGTCCACCACCCGGCCGGGCCAAGCGCGGGGCGGCCGACTCCAGCTCGGCCGCGTCGGGCACCTCCCGTCGCCCCGCGCCCCCGGCGAGCGGCACGACTGACCATCGGCACCTGCGCCGGTGGACCTGACCCCGCGGGGGCCGCCTACAGTTCGCCCCCGTGACCGGACGGCCCGTGGTGGGAGTGCTCGCGCTGCAGGGCGACGTCCGCGAGCACCTCGTCGCGCTGGCCCGCGCGGGGGCCGATCCGGTGCCGGTCCGCCGGGAGGCGGAGCTCGCCGCGGTGCACGCAGTGGTGCTGCCGGGCGGTGAGTCGACCACCATGAGTCGGCTGCTGCGCACCTTCGAGCTGCTCGAGCCGCTGCGCGAGCGCATCGCGTCGGGGCTGCCCACCTACGGTTCCTGCGCCGGGATGATCCTGCTGGCCCGCGAGGTGCTGGACACCCGGGCCGACGCGGTGGGGGTGGGGGGTCTCGACGTCACCGTCCGCCGCAACGCCTTCGGCCGGCAGGTCGACTCGTTCGAGACCGATCTCGACGTGGTGGGCGTCGTAGGCCCCCCGGTGCGCGCGGTGTTCATCCGGGCGCCGTGGGTGGAACGGGTGGGCGACGGCGTGCAGGTGCTGGCGCGGGTGCCCCCGGGACACGGGGCCGCCGACGGGCGGGTGGTGGCCGTCCGCCAGGGATCGGTGCTGGCCACCTCCTTCCACCCCGAGGTGACCGGCGATGGCCGGGTTCACGAGCTGTTCCTGCGGATGGTGCGGGAGTCCGCCGACGGTGACATGGGTTGACCGGCTCCGCCGGTTAGGATCGCCGCACTGTCCCGAGCACCTGACCGGAAGGGGCGCGCGCCGATGAGCGGCCACTCCAAGTGGGCGACCACGAAGCACAAGAAGGCCGTGATCGACGCACGCCGCGGCAAGTCGTTCGCCAAGCTCGTCAAGAACATCGAGGTGGCTGCGCGCACGGGCGGGGGCGACCCCGTCGGCAACCCGACGCTGTTCGACGCCATCCAGAAGGCGAAGAAGACCTCCGTCCCCAACGACAACATCGAGCGTGCGCGCAAGCGTGGTGCCGGTGAGGAGGCGGGCGGGGCCGACTACCAGACGATCGTGTACGAGGGCTACGGGCCCGGTGGCGTCGCGATGTTGGTGGAGTGCCTGACCGACAACAAGAACCGGGCCGCGGGCGAGGTGCGCACCGCAATGACGCGCAACGGCGGCAACCTGGCCGACCCGGGCTCGGTGGCCTACCTGTTCGCCCGCAAGGGCGTCGTCACCCTGGAGAAGGGCGAGCTCAGCGAGGACGACCTGCTGATGGCCGTGCTCGAGGCGGGCGCGGAGGAGGTCAACGACAACGGCGACACCTTCGAGATCATCAGCGAGCCGACCGACCTGGTGGCCGTGCGCACGGCGCTGCAGGAGGCGGGGATCGACTACGACTCCGCCGACGCGAGCTTCCAGCCGTCGATGAGCGTGGCCGTGGACGCCGACGGCGCCCGGAAGGTGCTCAAGCTCGTCGACGCCCTCGAGGACTCCGACGACGTGCAGAACGTCTACTCCAACGTGGACCTATCCGACGAGGTGCTCGCCGAGCTCGAGGACGACTGAGTCCCGACCGCCCGTGGGTTGGTGGCGGTGGAAGACCGTCCGGCTGCTGTTCGGGGTACGTGCAGACGTGCCCACGCGTGTCGTGCGCCGGTGGTCTGCACCCGCGCCGCTAGGGTTCGAACGTCAGTTCGGGTCTGCGGGTCGGTCGAGCGTGGAGGTGCGGGCGTGCGGGTGCAGGGCTTGCGTGTGCTCGGCGTGGACCCGGGGCTCACCCGCTGCGGTTTCGGCGTCGTGCAGTCCGGTCGTGGGCGAGAGGTGAGCCCGGTGGCCGTGGACGTCGTCCGCACCCCCCCGGACCTCGAGCTCTCCCGGCGGCTGCTGCGCATCTCCGACGCCGCCGAGGAGTGGCTCGACGCGCACCGCCCGGACGTGGTGGCCGTGGAGCGGGTGTTCAGCCAGCACAACGTGCGCACCGCCATGGGCACGGCGCAGGCGGGGGGAGTCGTCGCCCTTGCCGCCGCACGACGGGGCATCCCCGTCAGCTTCCACACCCCGAGCGAGGTCAAGGCCGCGGTGACCGGCAGCGGCACGGCCGGCAAGGCGCAGGTCACCGTCATGGTCACCCGGCTGCTCGGGCTCGCCGTCGCCCCGACGCCGGCCGACGCCGCCGACGCCCTGGCCCTGGCCATCTGCCACTGCTGGCGGGCCCCCATGATCGCCCGGATGGCGCAGGCAGAGGCGGCTGCCGCGGAGGCCCAGCGGGCGTACAGGGCCCGCCTCGCGCTCGCCGCGCGGACCAGCCGGAGCGGGCGGTGATCAGCTCGGTCCGCGGCGAGGTGCTGCAGGTGGCGCTCGACCACGCCGTCGTCGAGGTCGGTGGGGTGGGTCTGGCCGTGCTCGCCACCCCCGCCACGCTGGCCACCCTCCGCCGGGGGAGCGAGGCCCGCTTGGACACCACGCTCGTGGTCCGCGAGGACTCCCTCACCCTGTACGGCTTCGCCGACGCCGAGCAGCGCGCGATGTTCACGCTGCTGCAGACCGTCTCCGGCGTGGGGCCGCGCCTGGCCATGGCCGTGCTGGCCGTGCTGGAACCCGACGTGCTGCGCGGGGCGCTGGCCGACGGCAACCTCACCACGCTCATGCAGGTGCCCGGCATCGGCAAGCGCGGCGCCGAGCGGATGGTCGTCGAGCTGCGGGACAAGGTCGAGGCCGTCGGTGCCCCGACCCCCTCCGCGGGCGGTGCGGTGCGAGACCAGGTGGTCGACGCCCTGGTCGGGCTCGGCTTCGGCGGCAAGCAGGCCGAGTCGGCGACCGACGCCGTGCTCACCGCCGATCCCGCCGCGAGCACCGCGGCCGCGCTGCGCGCCGCCCTGTCGAGCCTGGGGGCCCGCCGGTGAGCGAGGAGCCCGGGTCCGACGACGCCCTCACCGCGGCCATGGTCGCCGAGGACCGCGACGTCGAGTCCAGCCTGCGGCCCAAGGACCTGAGCGAGTTCATCGGCCAGCACCGCGTCCGCGAGCAGCTGCAGCTGGTGCTCACCGGGGCCCAGCGGCGCGGCACGCCACCCGACCACGTCCTGCTCTCCGGTCCGCCCGGGCTCGGCAAGACCAGCCTGGCCATGATCATCGCGGCCGAGCTGGGGACGGCGCTTCGGCTCACCTCGGGCCCGGCCCTGGAGCGCGCCGGCGATCTCGCGGCCATGCTCAGCAACCTCGTCGAGGGCGACGTCCTGTTCATCGACGAGATCCACCGCATCGCCCGCCCGGCCGAGGAGATGCTCTACCTGGCCATGGAGGACTTCCGGGTCGACGTGGTGGTGGGCAAGGGCCCCGGGGCCACGTCGATCCCCCTCGAGGTCGCCCCCTTCACCCTGGTGGGAGCGACCACCCGGTCCGGAGCGCTCACCGGACCGCTGCGCGACCGCTTCGGGTTCACCGCGCACATGGAGTTCTACGAGCCCGCCGACCTCCAGCTCGTGCTGGCCCGCTCGGCCCGCATCCTCGGGGTGGACCTGCGCCCCGAGGGGGCGGTGGAGATCGCGGGCCGCTCACGGGGGACACCGCGCATCGCGAACCGACTCCTGCGTCGCGTGCGCGACTTCGCCGAGGTGCGCGGGAACGGCACCGTCGACCGCTCCACCGCGCGCGCGGCGCTCGCCGTCTACGACGTGGACGAGCTCGGGCTCGACCGGCTCGACAAGGCCGTGCTCGGCGCGCTCGTGCGCAGCTTCGGTGGCGGCCCCGTCGGCGTGTCCACCTTGGCCGTGGCCGTGGGGGAGGAACCGGCGACGGTCGAGGAGGTCTGCGAGCCGTTCCTGGTGCGTGCCGGGATGCTGGCCCGCACCCCGCGGGGCCGGGTGGCGACGGCCGCGGCGTGGACCCACCTGGGCCTCGTGCCCCCACCGGACGCGGTCACCGGAGCGGGCCAGGCGGTCCTCTTCGACTGACCCGTCGGCCGCTCCGGGAGAGCAGTCGGTGACGGGTGGCACACTGGGGTCCCGTGCCGGGTCGCCGGTGCGCGACCCGACGACAGGACCGATCCACCGATGAACGCCTTGCTCCCCATCCTCCTCGTGGCCTTCCTGGGCATCATGTACATGGCCAGCCGCCGGCAGAAGAAGGAGGCCAAGGCCGTCTCCGACATGCAGGACGCGCTGACCGCGGGCGACGAGGTGATGACGACCTCCGGTCTGCACGGAACCATCGTCGACCTCGACGAGGACACGGTGGACCTCGAGGTCGCCCCCGGGGTCGTCACCACCTGGAACCGCCTGGCCATCCGGTCCCGGGTCACCGTCGACGCCAGCGAGGACGAGGTCGAGGACGAGGACCTGGAGGACGACCAGGTCGAGGACCAGCCCGCCGTCGAGGCCTACGAGCCGGCCGCGCCGAGCCTGCGCAAGGACTGACCGGACCGACCGGGCGGGTACGGTGCCTCTCCGGGCGAACCGGACGGGCGCCGACGCCGGTCGGCCGTGCGGAGGCGTCAAGCCACGAGCGCGAGCGCACCCCCACCCCTGAGCACACCCAGCCCGAGCACGTGACCAGCAGCACCCAGGCGAGGAGAACGACGGATCGTGGCACCCCAGGCAGGGCAGGTCCGGCCCGCGCGCTACCTGTCGATCTTCGCGGTCATCGTGGTGGGCCTCTACGCCCTGGTGTTCTTCACCGGTGGGGGCTCACCCAAGCCGAAGCTGGGCATCGACCTGCAGGGCGGTACACGGGTCACGCTGACCGCCACGACCCCGGACGGTCAGGCGCCCAGCCAGCAGAACCTCGACCTCGCCCGGCAGATCATCGAGACGCGGGTCAACGGCATCGGGGTCTCGGGCTCCGAGGTCGTCATCGACGGCAGCAACCTCGTCATCACCGTTCCCGGCGACAACAGCTCGCAGGCGCGCAGCCTCGGCCAGACCGCGAAGCTCTCCTTCCGCGGGGTGATCGGCAGGCCGGTGCCGGCGGCAGCCGCAGCGGTGCCCGCCCCCGCGGCAGGCACGGCCCCGGCGACCACGACGGACCCGGTGGCCCCCCCGGCCCCGGCGGCCCCGGCCACCAGCACGCCCGCGCCCCAGGGCCGGGTCCTGCCCGCCCAGGCCCCGACGACCGACCCGGCCGCACCGACGACCGCCCCGGCCTCGCCCACTCCCGACCCCGCCACCCAGACCACGGCCGAGCAGCAGGCGGCGGCGATCGCGCAGGCCAAGGCCACCCGGCAGAGCACCGACCCGGCGACGCAGCAGGCCGCGCTCGCCGCCCTGGACTGCGCTGCGCCGGACCCGCTGCTCGGCAACGACGACCCGGCGCTGCCACTGGTCACCTGCGACCAGAACGGTGCTGCGAAGTACGTGCTCGACAAGAGCTTCCTCGACGGCCAGGCGATCAGCGACGCCACGAGCGGGGTGGCCCAGGGCGGCGTCGGCTACGACGTGCGGCTCAGCCTGAACAGCGACGGGCTCAACGTCTGGTCGACCTACACCGCCGCGAACGTCGGCAGGCAGTCGGCCTTCGTGCTCGACGCCAAGGTCGTCAGCGCGCCCACGATCAACGGCGCGATCACCACGAACCCCACGCTGATCACCGGCAGCTTCTCCCAGTCCCAGGCGTCCTCGCTCGCCGAGTCGCTGAAGTACGGCTCGCTGCCGCTGTCCTTCACCCAGTCCGAGGCGCAGACGGTGTCGGCCAGCCTGGGTGCCGCCTCGCTCGAGGCCGGGCTGCTCGCCGGCGGCATCGGCCTGATCCTGGTGCTGGTCTACTGCCTGGCCTACTACCGCCTGCTGGGCATCCTCACCGCGCTCTCGCTGGTGCTCTCCTTCGCCATCGTCTACGCCGTGATGGTGCTGCTGGGCCGCTACATCGGCTTCACCCTCGACCTGTCGGGCATCGCCGGTCTCATCGTGGCGATCGGCATAACGGCGGACTCGTTCGTCATCTACTTCGAACGGCTCAAGGACGAGGTCCGCGAGGGCCGCTCGTTCCGCTCCGCCGTCCCGCGCGGCTGGATCCGGGCCCGGCGCACCATCCTCTCCGCCGACGCGGTGAGCTTCCTGGCGGCCGCGGTGCTCTACCTGCTGGCCGTCGGGCAGGTGAAGGGCTTCGCCTTCACCCTCGGGGTGTCCACGGTGCTCGACCTCGTCGTCGTGTTCCTCGTGACGCACCCGCTCGTCGCCCTCGCCTCGCGCTCCAAGGTCCTCTCCAAGCCGAGCCTCACCGGTCTCGGCGCGGTCCAGCACATCGCCGCCGACCGCCGGGCCGCCGCGGCCGCAGCCTCGACCCAGCCGAAGGAGGCCTGAGCATGGCCACGACCAGCGCCCCCGAGCCCAGCGACGCCGACACCGTCGCCGACGAGGCCCCGGAGAGCCCGGCCGGTCCACCGCCCGTCTCCACCGAGGCACGAGGCAGCGTGTTCAGCCGGCTCTACACGGGCACCGGTGCGTTCGACGTCATCGGACACCGCAAGCGCTTCTACGTGGTCTCGGTCGTGCTGCTGCTGGTCTCGATCGTCTCGCTGCTCACCCGTGGGTTCAACCTCGGCATCGACTTCGAGGGTGGCACGCAGGTGTCGCTGCCCTCGGGCTCGGCCACCACCGAGCAGGTGCAGAAGGCCTACACCGATGCGTTGGGCATGGACCCGGTCCAGGTCGTCTCCGTCGGCTCGGGAGGCTCGTCGACCATCCAGATCCGCTCGGTCGACCTCGCCGAGGGCCAGGTGGAGACCCTCAAGCAGGCGCTGTTCACCGAGTTCCAGCCCGTCGGCGCCGACGGGGTCGCGTCGGTCAACGCCATCAGCGACTCGGCCGTCAGCTCCACCTGGGGCGGGGAGATCACCAACAAGGCGATCATCGCGCTCATCGTGTTCCTCGTGCTGGTGACGGTGTTCATCGCCATCCGCTTCGAGCGGGACATGGCCGTCGCGGCACTGGTCTCGCTGTTCCACGACATCGTCGTCACCGCGGGGGTGTACTCCCTGGTCGGCTTCGAGGTCACGCCCGGCACCGTCATCGGGCTGTTGACCATCCTGGGCTTCTCGCTCTACGACACGGTGGTCGTCTTCGACAAGGTGCAGGAGAACACCCGCGGCATCCTGGGGCTCACCCGTCGCACGTACGCCGAGCAGACCAACCTCGCCGTGAACCAGACCTTCATGCGCTCGATCAACACCACCGTCATCGCCGTGCTGCCCGTGCTCGGCCTGCTCGTGGTGGGCGTCGGACTGCTCGGTGTCGGCACCCTGAAGGACCTCGCGCTGGTCCAGCTCACCGGCATCCTGGTGGGGACCTACTCCTCGATCTTCCTGGCGTCGCCGCTGCTCGTGACGCTGAAGGAGCGCAGCGGCGAGGTGGCCGTGCACACCAAGAGGGTGCTGGCGCGACGGGAGAGCGCGAAGCTGCGCTCCTCCGTGCCCCCCGAGCTCGCGACGGCGGGTGCGACCTCCGGGCCGGTGGCCTCACCCCGCACCCCGTCCGCGCCCCGGTCGTCCGCGCCACGTCCCGGCGCCCGACCGACCGGCAAGCGCAAGCGCTGACTCCCGTGCGTGCGCGGTGGGCGCTCGGCGGTGTCCTCGGCACGGCTCTGCTGCTCGGCGGGTGCACCACCGGGCCCACCCCGACCGACGACGCCGGACCGTTCCTCGGGCTCGCCCTGGCGGGCGGGGTGACCACGTACAACCCCTCGACCGTGGCGGGGGCCGCCGGCGCCGGACCGGAGGCGCTCGCCCGGGTGCTGCCCGGATTCAGCTACACCGGGCCTGCTGGCACCCCGGTCTCCGACACCGACGTGGGCACCGCGACCGAGCTCAGCCCGGAGCCGCTGACCCTGCGCTACACCTTCGACGACGCCGCCGTGTGGTCCGACGGCGTGCCGGCCGGCTGCGCCGACCTGGTCCTCGCCCGTCTCGCGCACTCCGGGGCCAACGGGTTCTCCGCGGCGAGCACCGTGGGCTACGCGGACATCGCCGAGGTCGCCTGCGCCGCGGGGGACCGCTCCGCCACCGTCACCTTCGCCCCCGGCCGGGCGGACCCGGACTGGCGCAGCCTGTTCGGGGCGGGGGACCTGATGCCCGCGCACGTGGCCGAGCGGGCCACCGGGGTGGCGGACGTGGTGGCGGCCGTCCGGGACCAGCACACCGCGGCGCTGGCCAGGCTGGCGACGTTCTGGAGCACCGGCTGGGACCTCACCCCGGGCGCGCTGGACCAGGCCCTCCTGCCCGCGCTGGGTCCCTACCGTGTGGACACCCTGGGCGCCGACGGCATCCTGGGCCTGGTCGCGAACGAGCGCTGGTGGGGCACCGCGCCCGGCGTGGGCCGGCTGCAGGTCCACCTGGACGACCAGGACCCCGCTGCGCTGCTGGCCTCCGGGGCCGTGCAGGTGGCCGACCTCCCGTCGAGCCCCGAGCTCGTCAGCGCCCTCGGGGCGGTGGTGGGGGCCCAGGTGGCCACCCGGACCACCACGACGGCCGAGCAGCTGGTGCTGGACCTGCGGGGCACCTTCGCGAACCCGGCCCTGCGCACCGCCCTCGCCCAGTGCCTGCCCCGGGCGGGCCTGCTGGCCCAGCAGGTCACCCCCGCCGATCCGGGTCCCACCGATCCGGGCCCCACCGTCCTGGACACCCGGCTGACCCTGCCCGGGCGGCCGGACAGCCCGCGCGGTCCGCGGGTGGTCGCCCAGCACGTCGCCGCGGCCGCCGCGACGGTCTCCGGCCTCGGTCGAGCCGGGACGGTCGTGCGCATCGGGTACCACGCACCCGACCCGGTGCGCGCCCGGACGGTGGAGCTGGTCGCGCGGGCCTGCGCCCCCGCCGGCTTCACCGTCACCGACGCCGGCAGCCCCGGCAGCGCACCGACCGACCTCGGGGCCGGCTCGGTGGACGCGGTGCTGGGCAGCAGCCCGGCGAGCACCTCGCCGGCGGTGCGGGGGGCGTCGCTGCGGACCGGCGCGGCGGCCGACACCGGTGGCTACAGCGACGCCCGGGTGGACCAGGTGCTCGACGCGCTGACCGTCACCACCTCGGTGGAGGACGGCGTGGCACTGTGCACCGAGGCGGAGGCCCTGCTGTGGGCCGACCTGCCGACCGTGCCGCTGCACCTGCAGCAGCGCACCACCGCGGTGACCGCCGCGGTGACCGGAGTGGTCCCGACACCCGCAGCGGTGGGCGTCGGGTGGAACGTCGACAGATGGGTGGCAGCCGGATGAGCGGTGCA
This sequence comes from Rhodococcus antarcticus, assembly GCF_026153295.1. Taxonomy (NCBI): domain Bacteria; kingdom Bacillati; phylum Actinomycetota; class Actinomycetes; order Mycobacteriales; family Nocardiaceae; genus Rhodococcus; species Rhodococcus antarcticus. The sequence goes on from NZ_CP110615.1 coordinate 1,393,916, forward strand.
GTGCAGGTCGGAGCGGAGCAACAGGCGGCGCAGGACGTCCGGCGGCTGACGCGGACGGTGGCCGACTTCCCCGTCGACGGCGTGCAGTTCGCCGACCTCAGCCCGGTGTTCGCGGACGGTCCTGCTCTCGCCCACGTGGTCGCGGCGCTGGCCACGGCCGGTCCGTGCGACCTCGTCGCCGGCATCGACGCCCGCGGCTTCCTGCTCGGCTCGGGCGTGGCGCTGAACCTCGGCGTGGGGGTGCTGCCGGTGCGCAAGGCGGGAAAGCTGCCGCCCCCGGTGCACTCGGAGTCCTACGCGCTGGAGTACGGCGAGGCCACGCTGCAGGTCCCCGCGGAGGGCATCGAGCTGCGGGGTCGACGGGTGCTCGTGGTGGACGACGTGCTCGCCACCGGGGGCACCGTGGCGGCCGCGGTGGCGCTGCTGCGCCGCTGCGGGGCCGAGGTGGTGGGTGCGGCCGTGGTGCTGGAGATCCCGGGACTGGGGGGCCGCGAGGTGCTCGACGGCCTGCCTCTCACCTGCCTGGTGCCGGCCTGAGGACTACGCTCGCCCGGTCAGCAGGCCACGAGCAGGGGGAGCGCAGGTGACCCAGGACGCGCGGCCCGCCGCCCCCGCGGACCCGGTGGCCGAGGGGCCCACACCGACGGTGTCCACCGCGTCGACCTCGCGTCGCGTGCGCGCCCGGCTGGCCCGGCGTATCACCGCGCAGCGCGCCGGTGCCGTGAAGCCGGTGCTGGAGCCGCTGGCAGCCGTCCACCGTGCAATGCACCCCAAGTCCGACCTGGTCGAGCTGCAGCGGGCCTACGACGCGGCCGAGCTGCACCACACCGGCCAGCTCCGCAAGTCCGGTGACCCCTACATCACCCACCCGCTGGCCGTCGCCACCATCCTGGCCGAGCTGGGCATGGACACCACGACCCTGGTGGCCGCCCTGCTGCACGACACGGTGGAGGACACCGGCTACACGCTGCACGCGGTGCGGGAGGACTTCGGCGAGGAGGTCGCGCACCTCGTCGACGGCGTCACCAAGCTCGACAAGGTGGCGCTGGGCACCGCCGCGGAGGCGGAGACCATCCGCAAGATGATCATCGCGATGGCGCGCGATCCCCGGGTCCTCGTCATCAAGGTCGCCGACCGGCTGCACAACATGCGCACGATGCGCTTCCTGCCCCCGGAGAAGCAGGCGCGCAAGGCCCGCGAGACGCTCGAGGTCATCGCCCCGCTGGCGCACCGCCTGGGCATGGCCACGGTGAAGTGGGAGCTGGAGGACCTCGCGTTCGCGATCCTGCACCCCAAGAAGTACGACGAGATCGTGCGCCTCGTCGCCGACCGCGCCCCGTCCCGGGACACCTACCTTGCCCGGGTGCGCACGGAGATCGGTGCCGAGCTCGCCGCGGCGCGGATCGACGCCACTGTCGAGGGTCGGCCCAAGCACTACTGGTCGATCTACCAGAAGATGATCGTCAAGGGTCGCGACTTCGACGACATCCACGACCTGGTGGGTGTGCGCATCCTCTGCGATGGCACCCGGGACTGCTACGCGGCCGTCGGCGTCGTGCACTCCATGTGGCAGCCGATGGCGGGACGCTTCAAGGACTACATCGCCCAGCCCCGCTACGGCGTGTACCAGTCGCTGCACACCACCGTGGTGGGCCCGGAGGGCAAGCCGCTGGAGGTGCAGATCCGCACCCGCGAGATGCACCGCACCGCGGAGTTCGGCATCGCCGCCCACTGGCGGTACAAGGAGTCGCGCGGCCGGGTCGCCGCCGACCCGCAGGCGGCCGAGGTCGACGAGATGGCCTGGATGCGTCAGCTGCTCGACTGGCAGCGGGAGGCCGCGGACCCGGGGGAGTTCCTCGAGTCGTTGCGCTACGACCTCGCCGTGAAGGAGATCTTCGTCTTCACCCCGAAGGGGGACGTGGTCACCCTGCCCGCCGGCTCCACCCCGGTCGACTTCGCCTACGCGGTGCACACCGAGGTGGGCCACCGCTGCATCGGTGCCCGGGTCAACGGCCGCCTCGTCGCGCTGGAGCGCCCGCTGGACAACGGGGAGGTCGTGGAGGTGTTCACCTCCAAGGCGCCCAACGCCGGCCCGACCCTGGACTGGCAGAGCTTCGTCGTCTCGCCCCGGGCGAAGTCGAAGATCCGGCAGTGGTTCGCCAAGGAGCGCCGCGAGGAGGCGCTGGAGACCGGCAAGGACGCCATCGCCAAGGAGGTGCGCCGGGGCGGGCTGCCGCTGCAGCGCCTGGTCAACGGCGAGGCCATGGGCGCCATCGCCCGCGAGCTGCACTACGTGGACGTCTCCGCGCTGTACGCCGCCGTGGGCGAGGCACACGTCTCCGCCCAGCACGTGGTGGCCCGGCTCGTGGCTCAGATCGGCGGGGTGGACGACGCGGAGGAGGAGCTCGCCGAGCGTTCCACCCCGTCCACCGTCGCCCGGCCCCGCACCTCGGGTGACGTGGGCGTGGTCGTGACCGGGCTGACCGGGGTGCTGGCCAAGCTGGCCAAGTGCTGCACCCCGGTGCCGGGCGACGAGATCCTCGGGTTCGTCACCCGGGGCGGCGGGGTCAGCGTGCACCGCACCGACTGCACCAACGCCACCTCGTTGCAGGAGCAGGCCGAGCGGCTCGTGGAGGTCACCTGGGCGCCCTCGGCGTCGTCGGTGTTCCTGGTGGCCATCCAGGTCGAGGCGTTGGACCGGCACCGCCTGCTCTCCGACGTCACCAAGGTGCTGGCCGACGAGCGGGTGAACATCCTCTCCGCCTCCGTGGCCACCTCCCGCGACCGGGTGGCGGTCAGCAAGTTCACCTTCGAGATGGGTGATCCCAAGCACCTCGGCCACGTGCTGACCGTCGTGCGCAACGTCGAGGGCGTCTACGACGTGTACCGGGTGACGTCAGCGAGCTGAGCCGCTCGGTCCCGCTGGTCCCCGCGGGGTGCGCCCCCCGCGGGGACCGTGCCGCTCAGGCGGCCGCGGTCATGGTGGTGATGGTCACCGGGGTGTTCGGCTTCCCGCCGCCGGGGCTGGGGTCGAGCGAGCCGTCGCTCCCGGCTGCCGCGACCTTGTCGAGGACGGCCAGCCCGGCGTCGGAGATGGTGCCGAACAGGGTGTAGCCGGGCGGCAGCGGCGAGTTGTCGTAGACCAGGAAGAACTGGCTGCCGTTGGTGTCGGGGCCGGAGTTGGCCATCGCGATCGAGCCGCGCGGGTAGGTCGCGGGGGCCGACAGGGCGGCGTCACCGGGAGCGAGCTGGTCGGTGGGGAACTCGTTGGCGAAGGAGTAGCCCGGGCCGCCCTGCCCGGTGCCCGTGGGGTCCCCGCACTGCAGGACCTTGATCCCCGTCGTGGTGAGCCGGTGGCAGGGGGTGGAGTCGAAGTACTGCTGACTCACCAGGCTCAGGAAGCTGTTGACGGTGCAGGGCGCGAGTGCCCGGTCGAGCGTCAGCCCGATGTCCCCGGCCGAGGTGGCCATGGTGACGGCCACCGTGCCCTCGGTCGAGATCCCCGTGGTGCCGGGAGGGGTGTTGGGCTTGGACGCCGGTTGGCCGGCCGTCGCGGCGTAGGTGCAGTCCACGGTGGCCGGCAGCGCGGTGGCCCGGCCGGTGGGCAGGGCAGCGGCGGCGGGTGCGGCTCCGGTGGTGGTGGTCGCCGGGGTCGACGTGGGTGGGGTGGACGTGGCCGCAGCGGTGTCGGCGGAGCTGCCACCACCCCGGGTGACCGTCACGAGCAGGACGACCAGTCCCGCGACGACCACGACGGCCACCGCGGACAGGGCGACCGCGAGCTGGCGGCGCTTCTTCGCACGCTCCTGCCGACGCTCGAGCTGTCGCTCGAGCTTCCGCTTGGCTGCTTGACGTCGCTGCTCGTTCGTCGGCACTGCGGTGTCCTCCATGATCGATGGTGCTGCTGGCGTCGCCGAGTGTGCCAGCAGCCCTGGTGGGCCCCGTGTGACCCGCTCGCGGTTACAGTCGGCAACCGGTTGGGTGGAGTCGAGCCCCGGACGAGATGAGGTGCTCACCGTGCTGGTGCTCGGGTTCCCCGCGGGATCGTTCCAGACGAACTGCTACGTGCTGGCCCCGGAGGCGGGCGGGCCCTGCGTGGTGGTTGATCCCGGCCAGGACGCGGTGGAGCCGCTGACCGAGCTGCTGGCGACCAACGGCCTGAGCCCGGTGGCGGTGCTGCTGACCCACGGTCACGTCGACCACACCTGGTCGGTGTTCCCGGTGTGCGACGGCAACGACATCCCCGCCTACATCCACCCCGCCGACCGCGCGATGATCGCGGACCCCGGCCGCGGGGTGAGCCCGCAGCTGGTGGCGATGCTGGGTGGGCTGGTCTTCCGCGAGCCCGCCGACGTCCGGGAGATGACCGACGGTGCCGTGCTGGACCTGGGTGGGGTGCAGCTCACCGTCGACCACACCCCGGGCCACACCCAGGGCTCCGTCGTCTTCCGCACCACCGCCGAGACCGAGCAGGGCGCCACCGGAGTGGTCCTGGCCGGGGACACCCTCTTCGCGGGCTCGGTGGGCCGCACCGACCTGCCCGGCGGCTCCCACGAGCAGATGCTGGCCTCCATCGCCGCCAAGCTCCTGCCGCTGGACGACTCGACGGTGGTGCTGCCGGGTCACGGACCGGGCACCACGATCGGCCGCGAGCGTGCGGGCAACCCCTACCTGGTTGGACTCGCGCCGCCGCGCAAGGGACTCTGAGCCCGGTGAGCACCTTCGCCGCGCCCAAGGGCGTCCCCGACTACGCCCCGCCGGCCTCGGCCGCGTTCCTCGCCGTCCGCGACGGCCTGACCCGGCAGGCCCGCCTGGCCGGGTACTCCCACGTCGAGCTGCCGATCTTCGAGGACACCGCCCTGTTCGCCCGGGGCGTCGGCGAGTCGACCGATGTCGTCAGCAAGGAGATGTACACCTTCGCCGACCGCGGCGACCGGTCGGTCACCCTGCGCCCGGAGGGTACGGCCGGGGTGGTCCGCGCCGTCATCGAGCACAGCCTGGACCGCCAGCAGCTGCCCGTGAAGCTCAGCTACGCGGGCCCGTTCTTCCGCTACGAGCGCCCGCAGGCCGGCCGCTACCGCCAGCTCCAGCAGGTGGGCGTGGAGGCCATCGGGGTCGACGACCCGGCCCTGGACGCCGAGGTGATCGCGATCGCGGACGCCGGTTTCCGGTCCCTCGGGCTGACCGGGTTCCGGCTGGAGCTCACCTCGCTGGGCGACGACTCCGACCGTCCCGCGTACCGGGCGCTGCTGCAGGAGTTCCTGGCCGGGCTCGACCTCGACGAGGCCACCCGCGAGCGGGCCCGGCTGAATCCGCTGCGCGTGCTGGACGACAAGCGGCCGCAGGTGCGGGAGATGACCGCGGGGGCCCCGCTGGCGCTGGACCACCTCACCCCGGCCAACGCCGAGCACTTCGCCGCCGTGCGCCGCCACCTCGACGCCCTGGAGGTGCCGTACGTGGTGAACCCGCGGATGGTGCGCGGGCTCGACTACTACACCAAGACGACGTTCGAGTTCGTGCACGACGGGCTCGGTGCGCAGTCGGGCATCGGCGGTGGCGGCCGCTACGACGGGCTGATGGCCTCCCTCGGCGGGCAGCCGCTCTCCGGCATCGGGTTCGGCCTCGGGGTGGACCGCACGATGCTCGCGCTCGCCGCCGAGGGCGTCGCGGTGGGGGAGACCACCCGGGTGGACGTGTTCGGGGTGCCGCTGGGCGAGGACGCGCTGGCCGCGCTCGTGCCGGTGGCCGGGGCCCTGCGGGCCTCGGGAGTACGGGTGGACCTGGCCTACGGTGGCCGTGGGCTCAAGGGCGCGATGAAGGCCGCCGACCGCTCCGGCGCCCGGTTCGCGCTGGTGCTCGGCGACCGCGACCTCGAGGCCGGGGTGGTGGGGCTGAAGGACCTGGGCACCGGGGAGCAGCTGGAGATCGCGCTGGACTCCGCGGTGGAGCGGGTTCGCGCCGCGCTGCGCGGGTAGCCAGGGCGCGAGGTCGGCCACCCGGGGTCCGCCTCCGCCCCGAGCCGGTGCCGGGCCAGCTCCAGCATCGCCACCCCGGCAAGGCAGCCCCTTGCTCTGGGATCGAACACGTGTTCGACTATCCCCATGAGGTGGGACGGGCAGAAGGTCGTGGACGGTGAGGTGGTCGGCGGACCGCCCACGCTGCCCGGCATGCCCGGGCTGCTGCGCTCGGTCCGGTCCCCGGACTTCGCCGACGTCGTGTTCCACGAGGTGGCCGCGCGCTCGGTGCTCAACGCGGTGCCCGGGGGATCGGCCGTGCCGTTCCGCTGGACGGTGAACACCTTCCGCGGGTGCAGCCACGCGTGCGTCTACTGCTTCGCCCGGAACACCCACACCTATCTCGACCTCGATGCCGGTGCGGACTTCGACGGCCAGGTGGTGGTCAAGGTGAACGCCGCCGAGGTGCTCGCCCGGCAGCTGCGGGCCCCGTCGTGGGCGCGCGAGCACGTGGCCATGGGCACCAACACCGATCCGTACCAGCGCGCCGAGGGCCGCTACGAGCTCATGCCCGGGGTGATCGACGCCCTGGCCCGGGAGCACACCCCGTTCTCCATCCTCACCAAGGGGACGCTGCTGCGCCGCGACCTGCCCCGGCTCGTGGAGGCCGCCGAGCGGGTCCCGGTGGGCATCGGGGTGTCCCTCGCGCTGGTGGACCCCGAGCTGCACCGGCGCCTGGAGCCCGGCACGCCGACGCCCCGTGCCCGGCTGGACCTCGTGCGGGCGCTGCGCGAGGCGGGGCTGCCCTGCGGGGTGTTCGTGGCCCCGGTGCTGCCGCACCTCACCGACTCGGTGGCCGCCCTGGACGAGCTGCTCGGGGAGATCGCGGCCGCCGGGGCCACGGGCGTCAGCGTGGTGGCGCTGCACCTGCGGCCCGGCACCCGGGAGTGGTTCCTGGCCTGGCTCCAGCGCGAGCACCCCGAGCTCGTGGACACCTACGCGCGCCTGTACCGCACGGGCGCCTAGGTCGATCCCGCCTACCGGCGGCTGCTCGCCCAGCGCTGGGCTCCGCTGGTGCGTCGACACGGGCTCGAGTCCCGTCGCGGTGCTCCGGCGAGCGGGGTGCCTGGTGACGGCGAGGCGGAGTTCCCCCGCGGGGCTTTGCCCACCCGGGCCCCAGCAGCGCCGACGACGGACACCGAGCAGCTCCGGCTGCTCTGAGCGGAGCGGACCTGATCGCGCCCGCCTGCCGGGCTCGTGGGGCCGACCGCGCCCGCCCGATCGGCGGTGGGGATGATGGATGCATGTGGCGCCGCACCCTCGTCCTCCTGCTCGGGCTGCTCGCCCTGGCCGGCTGCTCGTCGGACCCGGGCCCCGCGCCGGCGGCCACGGCTCCGATGGCGGGGGTGGGTGCTCCCTCGGACGCCGTCCACGGAGCGACGGCCGGCACCGCGCCCCTCGCCTTCGGCGCGACCTCCACCGACCCCAACGGCCTGGCCGTCACCGTGACCGCCCCCCAGGTCGTGGCCCTGCCCGCGGGGGTCACCCCGGTCCAGTCGTGGCCGACCTACGTCACCGTGACCGTGACGCTCGTCAACGGGAGGTCCGACGCCTACGACCCGCAGAGCCTGTTCGTGTCCCTGACCAGCGGGAAGGACACCGCCGAGCAGGTCTTCGCAGCCGGGGCCGGACTGCCGGGCACCCCCTCCCAGGGCCTGGCCCCCGGCGCCCGGGTGAGCTTCCCGCTGGCCTTCGGCGTCACCGCCGCGACCGGGCTCAGCCTGGAGATCGCTCCCGACTTCACCCAGCCCACGGTGCTCTACCAGGGCTAGCGGCGTCCCAGCAGCCGGGCGATCGTGCGGATGGTGGCCTCGTCGGGCCGCAGGATCATCGTCGTCAGCACGGTCTCCTCCCAGCGGGCCAGCTCGTCGGCGATCTTGGCCTCGGAGCCCACGAGCGCCACGTCCTCGACCATGGCCAGCGGCACTGCGGCAATCGCAGCCTTCCGGTCACCGGCGAGGTAGGCGTCCTGGATCGTCGAGACCTCGGCCTCCCATCCCATCCGGGAGAAGACGTCGGCGTGGAAGTTCGCCCCCTTCGCGCCCATCCCGCCCGCGTACAGGGCGATCTCCGGGCGCAGCGCGTCGGCCGCGCGCTCGACGTCGTCGTCGATCACCACGGGCACCGGGCACACCACCTCGAAGTCGTCCAGGGTGTGCCGGGCGCCGTCGCGGTCGAACCCGTCGGCCAGCGCGGTGCGGTAGAAGGCATCGGCGGAGGGGCCGAACCAGAGCGGGAACCAGCCGTCGGCGATCTCCGCGGCGAGCGCGACGTTCTTGGGGCCCTCCGCGGCGAGGAAGATCGGCAGATCCACCCGGAGCGGGTGCACGGTGGAGCGCAGCGGCTTGCCCAGGCCCGAGCCGCCCGCCAGGGGGAGGGGGTAGAACGCGCCCTCGTGCCGGACCGGTGCCTCGCGGGCCAGCACCTGCCGGACGACCTCGACGTACTCCCGGGTGCGGGCGAGCGGCTTGGGGTAGGGCTGGCCGTACCAGCCCTCCACCACCTGGGGCCCGCTCGCCCCGAGACCGAGCACGAACCGCCCGCCGGAGAGGTGGTCCATGGTCATCGCGGCCATCGCCGCGGCGGTGGGGGTCCGGGCCGACATCTGCATGATGGCCGTGCCCAGTCGGACCCGTTCGGTCCTGGAGCCCCACCAGGCCAGGGGGGTGAGCGCGTCGGAGCCGTAGGCCTCGGCTGTCCACACGGAGTCCAGCCCCAGGTCGTCGGCCCTGGCCACGAGCTCGGCGGCGCCCTCCGGTGGCCCGGCCGACCAGTAGCCGACCGACAGTCCCAGCTCCACGGTGAGCCCCTTCCGTTGCGGACCCCGACCGTACGGCGTGGCGCCCGAACGCAACAAGCAGGCTTGACTGTTTGTTGCCCGGAGGGCACAGTCGGCCAGGTGAGCACCACCGTGGCGGCGAGCCCGCGACAGACGCAGGCGGACCGCAGCCGTGACACCCGGCTCAAGCTCATGCAGGCCGTGGTGGAGTGCCTGGTCGACGTCGGGTGGGCCGGGACCACGACCACCCTGGTCTCCGAGCGGGCCGGGGTGTCCCGTGGCGCCCAGCTGCACCACTTCGCGAGCCGGGGCGAGCTCGTCGCCGCGGCCGTGGAGCACCTGGGGGCGGAGAGCGTGCGGGCGCTCCGTGCCGATTCCGACGCCCTGGGGCGACCGGTGCGCACCCCGGCCGTCGTCGGGCTGATCGTCGACTTCTACGTCAGCCCGCTGTTCGCCGCGGCCCTCGAGCTGTGGGTGGCGGCGCGGACGGACACCGCGCTGCGCGAGCTCGTCATCCCCCTGCAGGGTCGGCTGGGCCGGGAGACCCACCGCCTGGCCGTCGACCTGCTGGACGTGGACGAGTCCCGCCGCGGCGCCCGCGAGGCGGTGCAGGCGACCCTCGACCTCGCCCGCGGACTCGCCCTGGCCAACCAGCTCACCGACGACTCCGTCCGCCGCGCCCGCATCGTCGCGGAGTGGTCCGCCCAGCTCGAGGAGAGGCTCGCATGACCGCCGCCCCGGTGAACGCCCAGCAGCAGGTCGTCGACGACCTGGCCGCGGAGAACGACGACCTGGACGCCCGGGTGGCGGACCTGGACGCGGCCGGGTGGCGCACCCCGACACCGGCGGCGGGCTGGGACGTCGCCCACCAGGTCGCGCACCTCGCCTGGACCGACCACGCCTCGTTGCTCGCGGTGACCGACCCCGCCGGTTTCACCGCGCTCCTCGCCGACGCCGCGCAGGACCCCACCGGCTTCGTCGACACCGCCGCCGCGGAGGGTGCGGCCACGCCGGTCGCCGAGCTGCTGGCCCGGTGGCGGACCGGTCGCGCGGAGCTGCTCGTCGCGCTGGCCGCCGTCCCGTCCGGGGTGAAGATCCCGTGGTTCGGCCCGCCGATGAGCGCCGCCTCCATGGCCACCGCCCGGCTCATGGAGACCTGGGCGCACGGCCAGGACGTGGCCGACGCGCTCGGGCAGGTGCGGGAGCCCACCGCCCGGCTGAGGCACGTCGCCCACATCGGGGTGCGCACCCACGGCTTCGCCCACCTGGTCAACGGTCTCCAGCCGCCCGCCGCGCCGGTCCGGGTGGAGCTCACCGCGCCCGACGGCAGCACGTGGACCTGGAACGACGACGCCGTCGAGGTCGTGCGGGGTACCGCGGTGGACTTCTGCCTGCTGGTCACCCAGCGGCGGCACCGCGACGACCTCGCGCTGGTGGCACAGGGACCCGTCGCGCAGCAGTGGCTCACCGTCGCCCAGGCCTTCGCGGGCCCGCCGGGCGGCGGACGGTCCGCGGCCGAGGTGTCGCCGTGACCGACGCCCTCCGGATCGGCAACGCCTCGGGCTTCCTCGGGGACCGCTTCTCCGCCGTGCACGAGATGCTCACCGGCGGCGAGCTCGACGTCCTCACCGGCGACTACCTGGCCGAGCTGACCATGCTCATCCTCGGCCGCCAGCGCGCGAAGGACCCCACCCGCGGCTACGCCACCACCTTCCTGCGCCAGCTGGAGACCGGGCTCGGGGAGGCCCGGGCCCGCGGCGTGAAGGTGGTGGCCAACGCGGGCGGGCTCAACCCCGCGGGGCTCGCCGACGCCGTGCGGACGCTGGCCCAGCGGCTCGGGCTCGACGTGTCCGTGGCCCACGTGGAGGGCGACGACCTGCTGCCCCGCGCGGACGAGCTCGGACTCGGCGGCGCGCTCACCGCGAACGCCTACCTCGGTGCAGCGGGGATCGCGACGTGCCTGCGTGCGGGCGCGGACGTCGTGGTCACCGGGCGGGTCACCGACGCCTCGCTGGTGGTCGGACCCGGGATGGCCCACTTCGGCTGGGGGGCAGCGGGTTCGAGCACCGACGACCTGGACGCGCTGGCCGGTGCCGTGGTCGTCGGTCACGTGCTGGAGTGCGGCACCCAGGCCACCGGCGGCAACTACTCCTTCAGCGCGCGGCACGACGTGCGGCGCCCGGGCTTCCCCCTGGCGGAGCTGCACGCCGACGGCTCGGCCGTCATCACCAAGCACCCGGGCACCGGCGGGGCGGTCACGGTCGGCACGGTCACCGCGCAGCTGCTCTACGAGATCCAGGGCGCGCGCTACGCCGGCCCGGACGTCACCACCCGCTTCGACACGATCTCCCTCGCCCAGGACGGCCCGGACCGCGTGCGGATCTCCGGCACGGTCGGCGAGCCCCCCCCGCCCACGACCAAGGTGTGCGTCAACACCCTGGGCGGGTTCCGCAACGAGATGACGGTCGCGCTGACCGGGCTCGACGTCGAGGCCAAGGCAGAGCTGGTCACCGCCCAGCTCGAGGCGGCGCTGGACCCCCGGCCGCAGACCGTGGCGTGGACGCTGAGCCGGCTCGACACCCCGGACGCGGCGACCCAGGCCCAGGCCACGGCGCTGTTGCGGTGCGCGGTGAGCGACGAGGACCCGAAGGTCGTCGGACGGTCGTTCAGCGGTGCCGTCGTGGAGCTCGCGCTGGCGAGCATCGCCGGGTTCCACGTGCTGGCCCCGCCGGGCGACGGCACCCCGTACGGCAGGTACACCGCGGCGTACGTCGACAACGCCGTGCCGCAGCACCTGGCCACGGGCGTGCTGCACCAGCCGCCGGCGACCACCCGGCCGCTGCACCCCGTGCCCGACCCGGAGCTCCCGGAGGCGCTCACCGGTCCGACCCGGCGGGTGCCGCTGGGCACCGTGTTCGGCGCGCGCTCCGGCGACAAGGGCGGCGACGCGAACGTCGGGGTGTGGGCGGAGTCCGACGCCGGGTACGCCTGGCTCGCCCACGAGCTCACCCCGGACCGGCTGAGGGTGCTGCTCCCGGAGACCGCCGAGCTGGAGATCCACCGCACCCTGCTGCCGAACCTGCGGGCGGTGAACCTGGTGCTCGTGGGGCTGCTCGGCGAGGGCGTGGCCAGCGCACACCGTTTCGACCCCCAGGCCAAGGCCGTGGGGGAGTGGCTGCGCAGCCGCCTCGTCGACCTGCCCGTCACCCTGCTGGAGGAGACCCCGTGAGCACGGCTGAGCACTTCGAGACCCCCGAGCGCCGCGAGCTGCGCTCCACCGTGCGCCGGTTCGTCGAGCGCGAGGTGGTCCCGCACCTGTCGGACTGGGAGCGCGCCGGGGAGCTGCCCCGGAGCCTGCACGTCCGCGCCGCCGAGCTCGGACTGCTGGGCCTGGGGTTCGACGAGGAGGTGGGCGGCTCCGGCGGGGACCTGCTCGACACCGTGCTGCTCACCGAGGAGCTGATCCAGGCCGGGGGCTCCTCCGGGTTGGTCGCCGGGCTGCTCACCCACGGCATCGCCCTGCCGCACGTCGTCGCGGCCGGTGATCCGACGCTGCGGGACCGCTTCGTCCGCCCCACCCTCGCCGGAGAGCTGATCGGGTCGCTCGGCATCACCGAGCCCGACGGGGGTTCCGACGTCGCGGGCCTGCGCACCACCGCGGTGCGCGACGGGGACTCCTACGTCGTCAACGGGGCCAAGACCTACATCACCTCGGGCACGCGGGCGGACTTCGTCACCACTGCCGTGCGCACGGGTGGTCCGGGCCACGGTGGGATCAGCCTGCTCGTCGTCGAGGCGAGCACGCCCGGGTTCACCGTGACCCGCCGGCTGGAGAAGATGGGCTGGCACTGCAGCGACACCGCCGAGCTGTCCTTCGTCGACGCCCGCGTGCCGGTGGGCAACCTCGTGGGGGTCGAGGGCACCGGGTTCGTCCAGATCGCGCAGCAGTTCCAGTCCGAGCGCATCTCCCTGGCCGTGCAGGCCTACGCCACCGCGCAGCGCTGCCTCGACCTCACCCTGGACTGGGTGCGGCAGCGGGAGACCTTCGGTCGGCCGTTGATCGCCCGGCAGACCGTCCGGCACACCCTCGTGGAGATGCGCTCGCGGATCGAGCTGGCCCGGGCGTTCACCCGGGACCTGGCCGTCCGGGTGAACGAGGGCGCCGAGGACATCGGCGGGGTCTGCGTGGCCAAGAACACCGCCTGTGCAGCAGCGGACTTCGTCGTCGACAAGGCCGTGCAGCTGCACGGCGGGATGGGCTACATGCGGGAGGCAGAAGTGGAACGGCACTACCGGGACGCGCGGATCCTGTCCATCGGCGGCGGCGCCACCGAGGTCATGACCGACCTCGCGGCGAAGCGGTGGGGCTGGTGACCGCGCCCGCTCCCACCGTGGGCACACCCGTGCGCCACGACGAGGAGTTCCTCGCCAACCGGGAGGCCTCGCTGGTCGCGCTGGAGTCCGTGGCCGGCGAGCACGCCAAGGCGCTGGCCGGTGGCGGCGAGCGGTACACCACCCGCCACCACGCCCGCGGCAAGCTCCTGGCCCGCGAGCGCATCGAGCTGCTGCTCGACCCCGGTGCCCCGTTCCTCGAGCTGTCCACCCTGGCGGGCTGGGGCAGCGACTTCACCGTCGGCGCCAGCCTGGTCACCGGGATCGGCGTGATCGAGGGCGTCGAGTGCCTGGTGGTGGCCTCGGACCCCACGGTCAAGGGCGGTGCCAGCAATCCCTGGACGCTGCGCAAGACGTTTCGCGCCAACGACATCGCCCGCACCAACCGGCTGCCGGTGATCACCCTGCTGGAGTCCGGCGGGGCCGACCTGCCCACCCAGGCGGAGATCTTCATCCCCGGCGGTGGCCTGTTCCGAGACCTCACCCGGCTGTCGGCCGCGGGCATCCCCACCATCACCGCGGTGTTCGGCAACGCGACGGCCGGCGGTGCGTACGTGCCGGGCATGAGCGACCACGTGATCATGGTCTCCGGCGCCGCGAACGTGTTCCTGGCCGGCCCGCCGCTGGTGAAGATGGCCACCGGGGAGGACGCCGACGCCGAGACCCTGGGCGGGGCCGCCATGCACGGCGAGACCAGCGGGCTCGCCGACGCGGTCGCCGTCGACGAGCACGACGCCCTGCGGCTGGTCCGGCGCGCCGTCGCCCGGCTGCACTGGCGCAAGCACGGTCCGGACCCGGTGGCCGTGGTGGAGCCCCTGCTGGACGCCGAGGACCTGCTGGGCATCGTCCCGCGCGACCTCCGGGTGCCCTTCGACCCGCGCGAGGTCATCGGCCGGATCGTGGACGGCAGCGCCTTCGACGAGCACAAGCCGCGGTACGGCGCGAGCCTGGTCACCGGGTGGGCGCGGCTGCACGGCTACCCCGTCGGCATCATCGCCAACGCCCGGGGCGTGCTGTTCAGCGAGGAGGCGCAGAAGGCCGCGCAGTTCATCCAGCTCGCCAACGCCCGCGACACCCCGCTGCTGTTCCTGCAGAACACCACCGGCTACATGGTCGGCACCGCCTACGAGCGCGCCGGCATCATCAAGCACGGGGCGATGATGGTGAACGCGGTGGCGAACTCCCGGGTGCCGCACCTGACGGTGACCCTGGGCGCCTCCTACGGGGCGGGCAACTACGGCATGTGCGGACGGGCCTACGAGCCGCGCTTCCTGTTCACCTGGCCGGCCGCCAAGTCCGCGGTGATGGGGCCGGCCCAGCTCGCCGGGGTGCTGTCCATGGTCGCCCGGCAGGCCGCCGCGGCCAAGGGCGCGCCGTACGACGACGAGGCCGACGCCGGGCTGCGAGCCATGGTGGAGAACCAGATCGAGTCCCAGTCGCTGGCGCCGTTCCTCTCCGGGCGCCTGTACGACGACGGCGTGATCGACCCGCGCGACACCCGGACCGTGCTCGGGCTCTGCCTGTCCGCGATCCACTCCGCCCCGGTCCAGGGTGCGGAGCACTTCGGCGTCTTCCGGATGTGACGGTCATGATCGAGAGAATGCTGGTGGCCAACCGCGGGGAGATCGCCCGGCGGGTGCAGGCCGCGTGCCGGGCCCGCGGCATCTCCACCGCCGCCGTCTTCTCCGACCCGGACGCCGGGGCCCGCTTCGTCCTCGAGGCCGACGTCGCCGTGCGGCTGCCGGGCTCCTCACCGGCGGAGACCTACCTGCGGATCGACGCCGTGGTCGCCGCGGCCCTGGCCTGTGGCGCTGACGCGGTGCACCCGGGGTACGGGTTCCTCTCGGAGAACGCCGCGTTCGCCCGGGCCGTGCTGGCCGCCGGGCTGACCTGGGTCGGTCCCACGCCGGAGTCCATCGACGCGATGGGGTCCAAGGTCGCGGCCAAGGCGCTCGTGGCCGCAGCCGGGGTGCCCGTGCTGGCCGAGCTCGATCCCGCGTCGGTGACGGAGGCCGACCTGCCGATCCTGGTGAAGGCCTCCGCCGGTGGCGGTGGACGCGGCATGCGGGAGGTGCACGCCCTGGCCGAGCTCGAGGAGGCGGTGGCGGCGGCGCAGCGGGAGGCGGCCTCGGCCTTCGGTGACGGCACCGTGTTCTGCGAGCCGCTGCTGCGCGGTGCCCGGCACGTCGAGGTCCAGCTCATGGCCGACACCCACGGCACCGTGTGGACCCTGCACGAGCGGGACTGCTCCCTGCAGCGCCGCCACCAGAAGATCGTGGAGGAGAGCCCGAGCCCCGGGGTCGACGCCACCACCCGCACCCGCCTGCACGCCGCGGCCCGCGCGGCCGCCGGGGCCCTGGGCTACGTGGGGGCGGGCACGGTCGAGCTCCTGCTCGGCGACGACGGGCGGCTGGCCTTCCTGGAGGTGAACACCCGCCTGCAGGTGGAGCACCCCGTCACCGAGGCCGTGCACGGGATCGACCTGGTGGGCTGGCAGATCGCCGTGGCCGAGGGGGCCGTGCTCCCCGCGGAACCGCCGGCGGCCCACGGTCACGCGGTGGAGGTGCGGCTGTACGCCGAGGACCCCTCCCAGGACTGGCGGCCGGCCTCGGGCACCCTGCACCGGCTGCACGTGCCCGGGGTGGACACCGAGTTCGGGGTCCCGCCCGGCGCGCACGGCCTGCGCCTGGACAGCGGCGTCGTCGACGGCGACGAGGTCGGGGTGCACTACGACCCGATGCTGGCCAAGCTCATCGCCCACGGCCCCGACCGGGCCAGCGCGCTGCGGCGGCTGGTCACCGCCCTGCGCGGCGCCGAGATCCACGGGCTCACCACCAACCGCGGGCTGCTCGTCGGGCTGCTGACCCACCCCGCGTTCACCACCGGGGGCGTGGACACCGGGTGGCTGGACGCGCGTGACCCCGCGACGCTGGTGGCCGGCCCGGCGCGGGTGGACCTCGCGGTGCTCGCGGCCGCACTGGTCCTGGCCGAGCGGGGCGGGTCCCGGCGCGCCACCCCCACCGGCTGGCGCAACCTGCCCTCGGCCCCGGTCCGCACCACCTTCACCCACGGCGACGACGAGCACGTGGTCGACCACCTCCTGGTGCACGGGCGCCTGCAGAGCGCTGGAGATGTCGACCACGCCGGGGTGGAGCTCGTCAGCCTCACGCCCACCGGCGCCGTCCTCGCCGTCGACGGGGTGCGCCACGCGTTCCGGGTGGCCGTGCACGGTGCGCAGGTGGAGGTCGACTCCCCCCTGGGCGCGGTGAGCCTCCGCTGGCAGGATCCGCTGCCCGAGCCGCGCGCCGTCCTCGCCGCCGGCGCCATGGTCGCGCCCATGCCGGGGGCCGTCGTGCGGGTCAGCGTCACGCAGGGCCAGCTCGTGGCCGCGGGGGACGAGGTGCTGGTGCTCGAGGCCATGAAGATGGAGCACCGGGTGCTCGCCCCCACCGCCGGCACGGTCGCGTCCGTGGCCGTCGCCCAGGGAGACCAGGTCGCCGCGGGCACCGTGCTCGCCGTCGTCTCCGCCGATGTCCCAGAAGATGCAGCAGAACCAGCAGAGGAGCGGGCATGACCAGCTACACGGAGACCTCCGAGCGCCAGCAGCTGCGCGAGCAGGTGTTCAAGCTCGGCAGCACCTTCGGCGGGGAGTACATGCGGGCGTGCACCGCCGAGGGCCGCAAGACCACCGAGCTGTGGGATGCCGTGGCGCAGGCCGGGTACCTCGGCGTCGCCGTGGACGAGCAGTGGGGCGGCGGCGGCGGCGACATCGGCGACCTCGCTGCGGTCATGGAGGAGCTGTCCGCGGCCGGCTGCCCGCTGCTGCTCATGGTGGTCTCGCCCGCGATCTGCGGCACCGTCATCCAGCAGTTCGGCACCGCGGAGCAGAAGGACCGGTGGATGCCCGGCTTCGCCGACGGCAGCCTCACCATGGTCTTCGCCATCACCGAGCCCGACGCCGGCTCCAACTCCCACAACCTCGCCACGAACGTCCGGCACGACGAGGAGACCGGGGAGTGGGTCCTCAACGGGGGCAAGTACTACATCTCCGGGGTGGACGAGGCTAGCCACGTGCTCGTCGTCGCCCGGCACCGGCAGCCCGACGGGACCCTCGGGCTCCCCTCGGCGTTCATCGTGCCCACCGACGCGCCCGGGTTCACCAAGCAGGTCATCCCCATGGACATCGCGATGCCCGAGAAGCAGTTCACGCTGTTCCTCGACGACGTGCGGGTGCCGGCCGACGCCCTCGTGGGTGACGCGACCGCCGGTCTGGCCCAGCTGTTCGCCGGGCTGAACCCCGAACGCATCATGGGGGCGGCCAGCGCACTGGGCATGGCGCGCTACGCGCTGGACAAGGCCACCGAGTACGCCCGCACGCGCCAGGTGTGGTCCACCCCGATCGGGGCCCACCAGGGCATCGCGCACCCGCTGGCGCACTGCGCGATCCAGGTCGAGCTCGCCCGGTTGATGATGCAGAAGGCCGCCGCGCTCTACGTCGCGGGGGAGAAGGGGGCCGGCGAGGTCGCGAACATGGCCAAGTACGCCGCCGCCGAGGCCTCCATCGCCGCGGTGGACCAGGCCGTGCAGACCCACGGCGGCAACGGGCTGGCCTCGGAGTACGGCCTGGGTTCCCTCGTCGTCGCGTCGCGGCTGGCCCGGATCGCCCCGGTGAGCCGCGAGATGATCCTGAACTACGTGGCCCAGCACACCCTGAAGCTGCCCCGCTCGTACTGACCGCCCCGCAGACCCAGAGCGCACGGTGGTGTTCGGTCGAGGCCCTCGCGGCCGGCACGTCGAGGGGTTGCGCAAGGGCGACGTGCTGGCCCTGCACGGCCCGAGCTCGCTCGCCGTCCCCGTGGTGCTGCTCGCCGCCGCCCGCCTCGGCGTCACCGTCACCACGCTGAACGGGCTCTGCACCACCGGTGAGATGGCGGTGCAGCTCCGGGACCGGGAGACGCGGCGCGCGCCCGGGCCGCGCGGTCACCCCAGCGGCACGTCGTAGTAGTCCTCGCCGGCCACCCGCGTGAACCCCAGCGAGGTGTACAGCCCCAGCGGCCCCTCGTTGTCCACGGCGACCTCCAGGCCCACCCGGGTGGCTCCCTCGGCGAACAGCTGGGTGCTCACCCGCCGCAGCACGTCGCGGCCGATGCCCCTGCCCTGCCACGCCGGGTCCACCGCGAAGCCGTGGACGCCGCCGGTGCCACCCTCCAGGCTCAGGCGCACCGTGCCGACGGCGGCACCATCCACCGCGACGAGCAGGGTGCGCTCCTGCGCCTCGGCGAGCTGCTCGGTGAGGTCGCGGGGCGGGTCGCCGAAGGCGGCCTCCAGCAACCGGCCGACGGCTGCGGCGTCGTCCGGACCCGCCCGGCGCACGGAGGTCCGGGCGTCCTGGGGACCCGCGTCGGGCGGGGCGTCGAGCACCAGTGCGTGCTCGGAGTGCTCGGGGACCCCGCCTCTCGCGAGGGCGAACGACCGCCCCGGCTCGGAGCCCGCCGGCACCACCAGCAGGGCCCGGTGCAGTCCCCGCTCCCGCCCGAGCTCGGCGGCGGCGTCGAGCAGCGTCCTCCCCACGCCCCTGCGCCGGGCGGTCGGCTCGACCACCCCGGCCAGCTCCAGCGGAGCGGACCCGAACCGGTAGAGCCCGAGGAACCCCGTCAGCCGGCCGTCCTCCCACCACAGCAGGTCCTCCACCCGAGCGCCCGGACGCGACCGGAGCGTGGCCCACTCGAGCTTCAGCCGCCCCCCGTCCGCGGCGAGCGCGCTGCGCTCCAGCTCGGCGAGGGCTGTCAGGTCGGTGGCGGACAGACCGCGGGAGCGTTCCAGCACGTGTGCAGCAGACCACGGTCGTCCACCGGGTTCCGGTCCCGGCGGTCGTGCCGGGGCCCCGGCACGCCACCACCCGCCGACGACGCGACGGGGGACCGGGGTGGTGGTCCACGTCGAGCGCGCTGGACGACCTCGTGCCCTACGGCCTCGTCGGCGGCGTCCGAGCTTCCTGGTTCCGACCTGCGAGGACCAGCGCGCCGATGACGAGGCCGAGCGCGACCACCTCGCCGAGCAGGGTGACCGGAGCGAGACCGGTGCGGAACAGCTGCACCCCCAGTCCCACCAGCCCGAGCACGACGGCGGCTGCGGTGCCGGTCCGTCCCCAGCGGCGGTCGTCGGCGAGGCCGGCCAGCCCCACCAGGACCAGGGCACCCAGCACGGACCCCGCCACGACGACGACCGCGGGCGTCGTGGTCGCACCGCTGAGCTCGAGCGGTGCGTAGTCGCTGTACCGCCGTGGCATCGTGGCGCCCCCGCCGAGCAGGACGAGCGAAGATCCGACCCCGCCGTACCGCGGAGCCAGGGCCACGCTGAGCACCGCGACGACGAGCCCGCCCACGCCGAGGGTGAGCACCCGGCGGTCACCGCGACCGGGTCGGGACCCGGCACGCCGCCGGGCGACTGCGACGGCCAGCGCACCGAGACCCGCCAGGACCAGCGGGACCAGCAGCCACTCCTGAACCACCCGGGGCGCGGCGGGCACCACCTGCGGCGGCGGCGCGTACGCGAACCACCCGAAGTCCGCCTGCCCCGCGCCCAGCCCCGCCACCAGCAGCACCGCGACGAGGCCCTGCAGCACCCCGACCAGCGCCCCCGCCAGCACCCCTCGACCCATGCCGTTCAGTGTCGGGGCCGGGGACCACCCGTGGCAACGCCCGCCCGCACCCGCCCGTCGACCTGGGTGCCCAGCGTGAAGCCGAGGTGGCCGAGCACCGCCAGCGCGCCCCGGTTGCCCGCCGTTGTCTCGGCCACGACCCGCCGGACCCCCGCCTGCGCCGCCAGCTCCAGCACGACGGCCAGCGCCGCCCGCCCCACCCCGGCCCCCCGGACCGACCGGGTGAGCCACAACCCGGTGTCGGCGACGCCAGCCTCGTCGGTCCACCGCAGCCGGGCCCCGCCCACCGGTGCGCCGTCGACCAGCACCGCCCAGGTCGCCTCACCGCAGGGACCGTCGAGCCCGGCCCGGCGGTCGCGGTGGTAGGCCCGCAGCCACACCGAGCGCTCCGGGGTCCAGCCGTCGCCCAGCGGCGGGGTCACCTCGTCCGGCGCCGCACCCCTGGTGGCCGCCCCCACCAGCGCGGCCAGCACGAGCTCGTCCACGGCGACCAGCTGCACGTCCACCGCCAGGACGGTAGCGGCGGGCCCCGCGGCTCGGTGGCCCGCCGGCACGGTCCCGCGCGACGAGGTCGGTGGTGCCGCCCTCCACGAGGGGTCGTACCTCGTGGTTGCTCCTCGATGGACCGCAGGGGCGAGGATGGCGGCGTGCACGCACCCGGGACCGTCCTGCGCTGGACCGTCTCCATGGGCGGGGTGCTCGGCGGCGAGTGCGCCGTGCGGGTGGTGCGGGACGGCGTCGACGGTCTGGTGCTCCTGCTGGCCCGGGGCACCGTGGTGCGAGCGGCGTCGGTGCACCCCCCGCGACGTCGCGTCGGGGGCCGCGCCCGGCCCGTTCGTGGAGCGCGTGGCCGACCGGGACGCCCTCGTCTGGGAGCCTGCGGGCACCGGGCACGCCGTGTGGTGGTGGTTCGCGCCCGACGGGACGTTCACCGGGTGGTACGTCAACCTGGAGCGTCGGGTGCACGGGATCGCCTCGGTGGACGTGCACGACCACGAGCTGGACCTGGTGGTCGCCCCGGACCGCAGCTGGAAGTGGAAGGACGAGGGGTCCTTCGCCGCGAAGACCGGCCGCGCCGGGTTCTGGACCCAGGAGGAGGCGGTGGTGATCCGTGCCGAGGGTGAGCGCGTGGTGGCGCAGGTCGAGCGCGGGGAGCTCCCCTTCGACGGGACGTGGTGCGACTACCGGCCGCCCCCGGGCTGGACACCGCCGAGGGTGTAGCGGACGTCCTGGTGCAGCACCACCGTCCCGTCGGGCTCCCGGGCCGTCTGCAGCAGCTCGAGTGCGTCGGCGAGCAGCGCGGCGTGGTGCTCGGGGGGAACCGCCTCCCACATGCCGCGCTGGCCGTGCGACCACGAGAACTCGCGCCACTGCTCGGGCCCGGTGAGCACCGTCCGCAGCGCGAGGTGCACGGTGCGGACGTCGGTCAGCCCGGCCTCGGCGAACAGCGCCTCGACCCCCGCGTCCGAGGCGAACGGGCCGCGCCGGCCCGAGGTGCGGGCATCGAGCATCGCCGGCGGCAGGTGGGGGACGAAGAGCTCGTCGACCGTGGCCAGGAGGTGTCCCGTGGGACCGAACGTCGCGATCCCGAGCCGCCCGCCCGGCACCAAGACCTCGCGCCAGGCCCGCAGGGCGGTCGCCGGTCGCGGCAGGAAGAACAGCACCAGCGACGCCGCCACCACGTCGAACGAGGCCGGTGGCAGCGCCGGGGAGCGGGCGTCGGCCACCCGGAGCTCGACCTGCGGCAGGTGGGCGAGATCGGCCGTGGTGGCCGAGACCATCCGGGGCGCGAGGTCGATGCCCAGGACGCGGCCGTCCGGGCCCACGCCCTCGGCCAGCGGGACGGTGGCCGCGCCGCGTCCGCAACCGACGTCGAGGGCGTGCTCGCCGGGGGCAGGTGCGAGCTCGTGGACGAGACCCGCCGCGATGGGGGTGAACCAGTCCACGCCCACCGCGTCGTAGGTGTCCGCCACGCGGTCGAACAGTGCGGCGACGCGGTCGGTGGGCTCGGTCATGATCCACCGTGGCACGCGGGCCGACGGCTGTCGACGGCACCGCCCCGGTGGCCGCCGTGGTGGTGCGGTGGTGTGGTGGTGCGGTGGTGTGGTGGTGCGGTGGTGCGGGGGCTCAGTAGCCGACCGGCGGGGTGTACCCGGCCGACGGGGTGTACCCACCGATCCCCTTGGGGGACGGCCCGTGCTGGTTGTCGCCGTGGCTGTCCTGCACCCAGAACACGATCAGCACGATGATCCCGACCAGCGGGACGAGCGCGATCAGCTGCCACCACCCGGTCCGGCCGGTGTCGTGCAGCCGGCGAGCGCCGACGGCGAGGGTCGGCATCAGGATGGCCAGCGAGAACAGGTTCGTCAGCCACGACGTCCCGATGACCCCGCCGATGATCCCCAGCACGGCGCCGGCGGCCAGGGCGAACAGCTCGAAGAACCAGAGCTCGGAGCGTCGGGCACGGCCCGAGAACCCCGCGTACTGGCCGAACACGGACTTGACGGCGTCGCCGAACCCCATGGTGTGGAACCCCCTCGTGAGCGCCACCGCGGTGGTGGTGCGGGCCGAATCGTCCGGTACGGGACGCCGGTGCACCAGCACGCGACGGTCACGGTTGCGTCACGCCTGGCGGGTGTGGCCGTCCCCGGCCCGCACGACGCGTCGGTGGGTCTCCGTAGGATCATCGTCCGACCCCCGAGGACCAGAGTGAGGAACCCCGTGCTGCGCACCCACCCCGCCGGCTCGCTGCGAGCCGAGCACGCCGAGCAGACCGTCACGCTCACCGGCTGGGTGGCGCGGCGTCGTGATCACGGCGGGGTGGAGTTCATCGACCTGCGAGACGCCTCCGGCACGGTGCAGGTGGTCTTCCGCGAGGGCGCGGTCGCCGAGGCCGCGGGCGCGCTGCGCAACGAGTTCTGCGTGCAGATCACGGGCACCGTCGCCGTCCGGCCGGCGGGCAACGCGAACACCGAGATCGCGACCGGTGACGTCGAGGTGACGGCGACCGAGCTGGTGGTGCTCAACGAGAGCGCACCGCTGCCGTTCCCGCTGGACGACCACACCGGTGTCGGCGAGGAGGTCCGCCTCAAGCACCGCTACCTGGATCTGCGCCGCTCCGGGCCCGCCGCCGCGATCCGGCTGCGCAGCGAGGTCAGCCGCGCGGCCCGCACCGTGCTCGCGGGCCACGACTTCGTCGAGGTGGAGACGCCCACCCTCACCCGCTCCACCCCCGAGGGGGCGCGGGACTTCCTGGTGCCCGCACGGCTGCAGCCCGGCAGCTTCTACGCCCTTCCGCAGAGTCCGCAGCTGTTCAAGCAGCTGCTCATGGTGGGTGGGCTCGAGCGCTACTACCAGATCGCCCGCTGCTACCGGGACGAGGACTTCCGCGCCGACCGCCAGCCGGAGTTCACCCAGCTCGACGTCGAGATGAGCTTCGTCGACTCCGACGACGTCATCGCCCTCGCCGAGGAGGTGCTGGTCGCGCTGTGGCGTCTCGTGGGCCACGAGATCGCGCTGCCGATCCCGCGGATGACGTACGCCGAGGCCATGCGTCGCTTCGGCTCCGACAAGCCGGACCTGCGCTTCGGCATCGAGCTCGTCGAGTGCGCGGACTACTTCACCGACACCACCTTCCGGGTGTTCCAGGCGCCCTACGTGGGCGCGGTGGTCATGGCGGGGGGCGCCGCCCAGCCCCGCAAGCAGCTCGACGCGTGGCAGGAGTGGGCCAAGCAGCGCGGCGCCAAGGGCCTGGCCTACGTGCTCGTCGCCGAGGACGGCACCCTGGGCGGGCCCGTGGCCAAGAACCTCACCGACGCCGAGCGGGACGGGCTGGCCGCGCACGTCGGAGCGGCGGCCGGGGACTGCATCTTCTTCGCCGCCGGCGAGGTCAAGAGCTCGCGTGCGCTGCTCGGGGCCGCGCGGGGGGAGATCGCGAGGCGCCAGGAGCTCGTCGACCCCGATGCGTGGGCCTTCACCTGGGTCGTCGACGCTCCGCTGTTCGAGCCGGCCGGGGACGCCGTGGCCAGCGGGGACGTGGCCGTGGGCTCCGGAGCCTGGACCGCGGTGCACCACGCGTTCACCTCGCCGACGGCCGCGTCGATGGACACCTTCGACACGGACCCGGGCTCGGCCCTGAGCCACGCCTACGACATCGTCTGCAACGGCAACGAGATCGGTGGCGGCAGCATCCGCATCCACCAGCGCGCGGTGCAGGAGCGGGTCTTCGCCGTGATGGGCCTGGACCAGGCCTCGGCGCAGGAGAAGTTCGGCTTCCTGCTGGACGCCTTCGCCTTCGGCGCGCCCCCGCACGGCGGCATCGCGATGGGCTGGGACCGCATCTGTGCCCTGCTGAGCGGCACCGACTCCATCCGCGAGGTCATCGCCTTCCCCAAGTCCGGTGGCGGCATCGACCCGCTGACCGACGCCCCGGCGCCGATCACCCCGGAGCAGCGGAAGGAGTCGGGCATCGACGCCAGGCCGAAGCCCGGTCCCGAGAAGCCCGAGTAGCCGGTGCTGCACCTGCGGGTGATCTGCCCCCCGGAGCTGACCGAGCACGTCCTCGCCCTGCTGAAGGACGCCCGTGGTGCGACCCACCTGACGCTGCACCGCGGCGCGGCCCTGGTCCCGGCGGGGGACGTCGTGGAGGCCGACGTCGCCCGTGAGTGCACCAACTCCCTGCTCGACGCCCTGGGTGACCTCGGCGTCGAGCGGGAGGGCGGGGTGACCCTGGAGGCGATCGACACGACGCTGTCGGTGGCCGCCCGGCGTGCGCAGGAGGCGGCCCCGGGGGAGGCCGACGACGCGGTGATCTGGGAGGAGCTGGTCGCGCGGACGGGGGAGGAGTCCCGGCTGACCTGGACCTTCGCGGCGTTCCTGGTCCTGGCCGTCCTGATCGCTGCGGTCGGCGTGGTGACCGACTCGCCGGTGACCGTGGTGGGCGCGATGGCCGTGGGTCCGGAGTTCGGCCCGCTGGCCGCGATCGCGGTCAACCTCGTCCGGCGTCGACCCGAGCTGGTGGGCCGCGCCGCCGTGGCCGTGGGAGTGGGCTTCCCGCTCGCGATGGTCGCGACCCTGCTGGGTGCGCTCCTGGCGGAGGCCGCGGGCCTGGTGACCGCGCAGAGCCTGGAGGGCGCGGACAAGGTGGACTTCATCTACCAGGTGGGACCGTTCTCCTTCGTCGTCGCGCTGCTGGCCGGGACCGCCGGGATGCTGAGCCTCGTCTCGTCGAAGTCCGCAGCGCTGGTCGGGGTGTTCATCTCGGTGACCACCGTGCCCGCCGCGGGGTACGCCGTGGTCGCCGCCACCCTCGGCCGTTGGGACCGTGCCGGGGAGTCCGCGCTGCAGCTGCTGGTCAACCTGGTGGGGATCACGGTGGCCGCCACCGCTGTCCTGGCCGTGCTGCACCGGCACCGGGCCCGGGCGCGCGACCGCAGCCCGGCCGAGGTGGACTGAGTAGGTTCACCCCCCGTGAGCATCAAGGTCGCCCTGGAGCACCGCACCGCCTACAGCTTCGACCGCCCCGTGACCGTGCACCCCCACGAGGTGCGCCTGCGCCCCGCCCCGCACACCCGCTCGACCATCGAGTCCTACTCGCTCACCGTCACCCCGGCCGAGCACTTCATCAACTGGCAGCAGGACCCGTTCGGCAACTGGGTGGCCCGGCTGGTGTTCCCCGAGCCCACCACCGAGCTGTCCATCACCGTCGGCCTCGTCGCCGACATGCAGGTCGTCAACCCCTTCGACTTCTTCATCGCCGACCACGCCGAGAGCTACCCGTTCGCCTACGGGCCCTCGCTGGAGGCCGACCTCGAGCCCTACCTGCGCCCTGTCGACAGCGACATGCTCGTCGCCAAGTTCCTCGACGCGTTCACCATCGCCCCCGGCACCCGCATGATCGACCTCCTGGTCCAGCTCAACGCCGCCGTCAACCGGGCCGTGGGCTACACCGTCCGCATGGAGGCCGGGGTGCAGACCCCCGAGCACACGCTGGACACCGCGATCGGCTCCTGCCGGGACAGTGCGTGGCTGCTCGTGGCGCTGCTGCGCGAGCTGGGCCTGGCCGCACGGTTCGTCTCCGGCTACCTGGTGCAGCTCAGCTCCGACGTGCCCAGCCTGGACGGGCCCTCCGGTCCGGCGGAGGACTTCACCGACCTGCACGCCTGGGCCGAGGTGTTCGTGCCCGGGGCCGGCTGGATCGGCATGGACGCCACGTCGGGACTGTTCGCCGGGGAGGGCCACATCCCGCTCTCGGCCACCCCGCACCCGTCCTCGGCGGCCGCCATCAGCGGCTCCACCAGCCCGTGCACCGCCACCCTGGACTTCCACAACGTGGTCACCCGCATCCACGAGGACCCCCGCGTGACGCTGCCGTACACCGCGCAGCAGTGGGCCCGGGTCCAGTCGCTCGGGGCCGAGGTGGATGCCCGGCTGCGGGCCGGGGACGTCCGGCTGACCATGGGCGGGGAGCCCACGTTCGTCTCGACCACCGACCTCACGTCGCCGGAGTGGATCACCGCGGCGGACGGGCCGCACAAGCGGGAGCGGGCCAGCGCGCTGGCCGAGCGGCTGCGCGGGGTGCTCGGGGCGGGCACGGGGGACACCTCGGGCGTGCTCGTGCACCGGGGTCAGGGCAAGTGGTACCCCGGGGAGCCGCTGCCGCGCTGGCAGATCGGCTTGCTGTGGCGCACCGACGGCGAGCCGCTGTGGCACGACCCCGCCCTGCTGGCCGACCCGTGGGTCGACGAGCAGACGCCGGGCCCGCACGACCAGGGCGACGCCCGCCGGCTCGCCGTCGCCCTCGCGAGCGCCTTCGGCCTGCCCGAGAGCCAGGTGCGCCCGGCCTTCGAGGACCCGCTGGCCGCGCTGGCCACCGAGGCCCGCAGGCCCCGGGGACCGGCGCCGGACGAGGACGTGACGGTGGCCGATCTCGACGCGGCGGTCACCGAGCCCGTCGCCCACGTGCTGCCCCTGCACCAGGAGCTGGACGGCTCCGGCTGGGCGAGCGCGGACTGGCGGCTGCGGCGCGGTCGCGTGGTGCTGCTGGCCGGGACGTCCCCGGCCGGGCTGCGGCTGCCGCTGGACGGGCTCAGCTGGGTCGCGCCGGCGGCCACCGAGGAGGACGACCCCCAGGCCGCCAAGGCCCCGCTCCGGGCGCGGACCGACCCGGCTCGGGTGGTCCCGATGGGCGACGGGGTGCCCCGCACGGCCCTGGTGGTGGAGGAGCGCAACGGGCACGTGCGGGTGTTCCTGCCGCCGCTGGACCGCCTCGACGACGCCGTGGACCTCATCGCCCGGCTCGAGGGTGCGGCCCGGACGTCCGAGGTCACCGTCGTGCTGGAGGGTTACACCCCGCCCGGCGACCCCCGGCTCACCTCGCTCACCGTCACCCCCGACCCCGGCGTCATCGAGGTCAACGTCCAGCCCACCAGCTCCTTCGCCGAGCAGGAGGAGCTGCTGCGCACCCTCTACGCGCAGGCGCGGCTGACGCGGCTGGGCACCGAGACCTTCGAGGTGGACGGCAGCCACGGCGGCACCCGGGGCGGCAACCACATCACCCTCGGCGGGGCCACCCCGTCGGACTCCCCGCTGCTGCGCCGGCCGGACCTGCTGGTCAGCCTGCTCACCTACTGGCAGCGCCACCCGAGCCTGAGCTACCTGTTCTCCGGACGCTTCATCGGCAGCACCTCGCAGGCCCCGCGGGTGGACGAGGGTCGCGCGGAGAACCTCTACGAGCTGGAGATCGCGTTCGCCGAGATCGACCGGCTGACGGGCCCGGACCGCACCGCGCTGCCCTGGGTGGTCGACCGGGCGCTGCGACACCTGCTGACCGACATCACCGGCAACACCCACCGCTCCGAGTTCTGCATCGACAAGATGTACAGCCCCGACTCCACCCGCGGTCGTCTCGGCCTGCTCGAGCTGCGGGGCTTCGAGATGCCGCCGCACCCGCAGATGGCCATGGTGCAGGCGCTGCTGGTCCGCGCGCTGGTCGCCCGGTTCTGGGACGAGCCCTTCCAGGCCCCGCTGGTGCGCCACGGGCTCAACCTGCACGGGCGCTGGCTGCTGCCGCACTTCCTCATCAGCGACGTCGCCGAGGTGGCGGCGGACCTGCGCCGGCACGGCACCGATTTCGACACCTCGTGGCTGGAGCCGTTCACCGAGTTCCGCTTCCCCCGCATCGGCAGCGTGCACGTGGGTGGGGTGAGCATCGAGCTCCGCGGGGCCATCGAGCCGTGGAACGTGCTCGGCGAGGAGGCCACCGGCAGCGGCACGGCCCGCTACGTGGACTCCTCGGTGGAGCGCGTGCAGGTCACCGTGGTCGGCGCGGACCCGGGACGGCACCTGCTCACCTGCAACGGCGTGCCCGTGCCGCTGCTCGACGGCGGCTCCGCGGGCGTCCAGGTCGGCGGGGTGCGCTTCCGGGCGTGGCAGCCGCCGAGCGCGCTGCACCCCACCATCGAGGTCCAGGCGCCCCTGGTCTTCGACCTCGTCGACCTCGACGCCGGGCTCTCCCTCGGCGGCTGCAGCTACCACGTCGGCCACCCGGGCGGGCGGTCCTACGAGAGCCCCCCGGTGAACTCCGTGGAGGCCGAGTCCCGCCGCAACCGGCGCTTCTCCACCGACGGCGGGGCAGCCCGCGCGGTGGACACGGCCGAGCTGCGCGAGCACCTCGCCCGGATCGCCGCCGACCCCGCCCCGTCCGGCGTCCTCGACCTGCGCCGTGCGGTGGTCACCCGGCGGTGAACGTCGCGACCACCACGCCGGGCTTCGACGAGGCCCGGTCCGTCGACGGCACGCCCCGTCCCGGCTGGGGCGAGCTGGTCGAGGACCTGGCCCGGCTGGGCGAGACCGGTCTCGCCCGGGCCCGCGCGCACGTCGAGCACCAGCTGGCCAGCGACGGCGTCACCTACAGCCCCGTGCTCGGGGACGCGCCGGTCCCGGCCGACGGTGAGGTCGCCGCCCCCGAGCGCTGGCAGCTGGACCCGGTGCCCCTGGTGCTCCACGCGGAGGAGTGGGCCGTGCTGGAGCGGGGGGTGGCCCAGCGCTCGACCCTGCTCGACGCCGTCCTCGCCGACCTCTACGGCCCGCAGGACCTGTTGCGGCACGCCCTGGTCCCGCCCGAGGTGGTCCTCGGGCACGAGGGCTACCTGCGGGCCGCCCACGGCATCACGCTGCCCGGTCCGCGTCAGCTGGTGGTGCACGCCGTGGACGTGGCTCGCGGCCCCGAGGGGGGGTTCGTGGCCCTCGCGGACCGGACGCAGGCCCCCTCCGGCATCGGCTACGCGCTGGCCGACCGGGCTGTGCTCGCCCGCGTCCTGCCCGACCTGCTGCGCCGCAGCGCCCCCCGCCGGCTCGGGGCGTTCGCCGACACCCTGCGCACGGCCCTGCACGCCGTGGCCCCCCAGGCGGTGGAACAGCCGCGCGTGGTGGTGCTGAGCCCGGGCTCGCACTCCGAGACCGCCTTCGACCAGGCCTACCTGGCGGCCCTGCTCGGCCTCCCGCTCGTGGAGGGCGCCGACCTGACCGTGCACCAGGGGCGGCTCTGGATGCGGTCGCTGGGGCGCCTGGAGCAGGTCGACGTGGTGCTGCGCCGGGTGGACGCCGCGTTCTGCGACCCGCTGGACCTGCGCTCGAGCTCGCGGCTGGGGGTCGTGGGGCTCGTCGAGGCCTGCCGACGCGGGACCGTGAGCGTGGTGAACCCACTGGGCGCGGGGGTGCTGGAGAACCCGGCGCTGGTGGCCCTGCTGCCCGCGCTGTGCCGGGCCCTGCTGGACGAGGACCTGGTGCTGGCGTCAGTGCCGCTGTCCTGGTGCGGGAGCCCGGAGGGCCTGTCCCACGTGCTGGCGAACCTCGGCTCGGTGGTGCTGCGGCCCATCGGGGCGGGGACGTCGGTCGTGCCCGGTCGCCTGCCCGCCGCGGAGCAGGAGCAGTGGCGGGCGCGGCTGGGCGCAGAGGGCTGGCGGTGGGTCGGCGAGCTGGGGGTCGAGCTCTCGCAGGCCCCCTCGGCCACCCGCGGCGGGCTGGCGCAGCGCCCCGTGGTGACCCGGCTGTTCTCCGTGGGCCAGGCCTCCGGGCACGTCGTGATGCCCGGCGGTCTCGGCGGCAGCTTCGGCGCGGGCGAGCACCCGGCGTGGACCGAGCGTCCGGCCGCCGCCGCCAAGGACGTGTGGGTGCTCTCCACCACCGCCGATCAGGCCGTCAGCCACGTCGCCGGCCCACAGGTGCTCCCGTCGCCCCGTGCGGCGCTCGGGTCGGTGTCCTCCCCACGCGTGCTCGCCGACCTGTTCTGGCTCGGCCGCTACGCCGAGCGCACCGAGGCGCTGACCCGGCTCCTCGCGGCGGGCACGGCCCGCGCCGGCGACGTGCGGCCGAGCGGTACTGCGGCGGCGGAGACCACCGGTGTGCTGGTGGCGGCGGCGGGCGCGCTGTCCGGGGTGGCCGTCGACGGCGCCGAACCGCTGGTGGTGCTGCAGCAGCTCACCACCGACGCTGCCCGGCAGGGCACCGTGGCGCACTCGCTGAACCGGCTGGTCGGGGTGGCCGGCGCCGTGCGGGACCAGCTCTCCGCCGACACCTGGGCGGTGCTGTCCTCGGCCGAGGACGCCGTGGACCGGCTCGTGGCGACCAGGGCAGCCGACGGTTCCGAGCTGTCCGGGTGCCACGCGGTGCTGCTGTCCTGCTCGCTGGCGCTGTCCGGGCTCGCCGCCGAGAACATGGTGCGCGACCCCGGCTGGTTCCTGCTGGACGCGGGCCGTCGGCTGGAGCGGTCCCAACAGCTCAGCGCCCTGCTGCGGCACACCCTCGGGACCCCGGCCGGCACGCGCACCGCGGAGGTCCTGCTGCTGGAGTCCGTCCTGGTGGCCACCGAGTCGGTGCTCACCCACCGCAGGCGCTACTCCGGTGAGCTCGCGCCGGGTGGGGTGCTGGCGCTGCTGCTGCTGGACCCCGCCAACCCGCGGTCGCTGGTGTTCCAGCTGCAGGCGCTCGCCGCCGACCTCCGGGCCCTGCCCGGAGCCACCGGCACCTCCAGGCCCGAGCGCCTCCTCGAGGAGCTCGTGGTGACGGTGCGCCGGCTGGACGCCGACGAGCTCGGCGTGGTGGCGCAGGACGGCACCCGCGTGGGGCTCGTGGGGGTGCTCGACGGGGTGCGGGCGTCCCTGCGCGCCCTGGCCGACGCCGTGTCCGCCCAGCACCTGGTGGTCAGCTCGCCGGTGGCGCAGCCCGTCGAGTACGGCGGGATGCGGTGAGCCCGGACGCGGGGGGTTCGGGCGCGGGGGGTTCGGGCGCTGGGGTTTCGGGCGCTGGGGTTTCGGGCGCAGGGGGTGCGCGGACCCACCGGATCACCCACCGCACCGTCTACGAGTACTCCGACGAGGTGTCGTCCTCCTACGGGCGGCTGTGGCTGCGCCCCCGGGAGCTCGCCGGTCAGCAGTGCCTGCACCACGAGCTGACCGTCGATCCCGGTGCGGCCGACCTCTCCACCGGCCGCGACGTCTACGGCAACGACGTGGCCTACTTCCACGTGAGCACCCCGCACACCCGCCTCGAGGTGACCGGGACCTCCCTCGTGCGCGTGCTCCACCCGGAACCCGACCCGGCCGCCACCGCCCTGGCCTGGGAGGACGCCCGACCCGTCGGGGTGCACGGCCGTCCCGTGCTCGACCTCGTCCTCGACCAGCGCGATCCCGCCCTGCTCGCCCGGGCCCGCGACTACGCCGCGCCGAGCTTCGCCCCGGGGACCCCGATCGGTGAGGCCGTGCAGGACCTGCTGCACCGGGTGCACACCGAGTTCACCTACGCCTCGGGCAGCACCTCGGTGCGCACCGGGCTGGACGAGGTGCTCGACGCCCGGCAGGGGGTGTGCCAGGACTTCGCCCGGCTGTCGGTGGCGTGCCTGCGCTCCCTCGGCCTGGCCGGGCGCTACGTCTCTGGCTACCTGGCCACCGACCCACCGCCCGGCCGTGACCGCGTGGTGGGCGCGGACGCCACGCACGCATGGGCGGCGGTCTGGCTGCCGTCGGCCCGCGGGGGGGCGGGGGACTGGCTCGACTTCGACCCCACCAACGACCACCTCGCCGACGAGCGGTACACCACGCTGGCGTGGGGGCGGGACTACGCCGACGTGCCCCCGGTGCGCGGCATCGTGTTCACCGACGCCGAGACCTCGACCATGACCGTGTCGGTCGACGTCGCTCCGGTCGACGTCACGCCGACAGACGTCGCTCCGGTCGACGTCACGCCGACAGGCGTCGAGTCGGCCTGCTGAACCGCCCCTCGTTGGGCGTCCCGGCGGAGGAGGGCCGTACGGTGCTCCCGCCCCGGCGCACTCGCCGTGGGGTCCCTGATCGAGGAGAGCACCCGCGTGCGCGACTTCAGCTGTCCCCGGTGCGGCCAGCAGCTGGCCTTCGAGAACTCCCGGTGCCTGCACTGCGGGGCCACCCTGCGGTTCGTGCTCGACACCCGTGACTTCGTGGCGCTGGTCGAGGACGGTCCCAACCCCCGCACCGCCGAGGTGGGCGGGGTCGTGCTCACCAGCTGCGCCAACCTGTTCACCGCGCGCTGCAACTGGGCCACACCCGCCGGGACGTCGCTGTGCCCGTCCTGCACCCTGACCCGGGTGCGTCCCGCCGACGCGGACACCAGCGGGATCTCCGCCTTCGCGGACGCGGAGGCGGCCAAGCGACGGCTGGTCCTGGAGCTCGTCGAGCTCGGCCTGCCCATCGTCGGTCGCGCCGAGGACCCCGAGGGTGGGCTGTGCTTCGACCTGCTCTCGAGCGAGGAGGAGCCGGTGATCACCGGGCACGACAACGGCGTGGTGACCCTCGACCTCGCCGAGAGCGACGACGTGCACCGCACCCAGCTGCAGCTGTCCATGGCGGAGCCCTACCGGACCCTGCTCGGGCACTTCCGGCACGAGACCGGGCACTACTACGCCACGCTGTTCCTGGACGGGGCTGCGGCGCAGGAGCGCGCCGCCCGCCCGGAGTTCGAGCGGCTGTTCGGCGACCCGGACGCCGACTACCAGGCCGCCCTGGACCGCCACTACTCGCAGGGCGCACCGGTCGGCTGGGCGCGGAGCTTCGTCTCCTCCTACGCGACGATGCACCCCGCCGAGGACTGGGCCGAGACGTTCGCGCACTACCTGCACATCCGCGACACCCTGGACACCGCGGCCGCCTTCGGGATGGCGCCCTCGGGTGCGGCGGCGGACCGTCCGCTCGCCGGGGACGTCGGCTTCGACAAGATCATCGAGCTCTGGCTGCCGCTGTCGTGGTCGCTGAACATGGTCAACCGCTCCATGGGGCACGTCGACCTGTACCCGTTCGTCCTGCCGGACGCCGTGCTGGAGAAGATGCGGCTGGTGCACCACCTGGTGACCGCGGAGGGGGCCTGAGGCGGACTCGAGCCGGGTACGATCGGAGGAGATGAGCCTGGAGACGGTGACCACTCGCGACAGCACGCAAGAGGTGCTGCGCTCGGCGGAACGTCTGCTCACGCGGCGCACGGGCGCCCAGGTGGTGCTGGTGGACCCCGAGGACCTCGGTGGCAGCGACCGCACCGTCGTGCTGCGGGTGCGGCCGAGGGAGAACCCGTTCTCGCTGCCGCGCACGATGGTGGTGAAGAAGGTGCTCACCGGCCAAGGTGGTCGGGACGCCGACGAGGCGTTCCTCCGGGAGACCGTCTCGTACCAGTTCGCGAACTCCCTGCCCCTGGAGCACCGTCCCGGGGCCACGCTCGTGGCCCACGACGTGGCCGACCGGGTCCTGGTGCTCGCCGACCTCGGGGGTGCCCCCACCCTCGCCGACGTGCTCGCCGACCCGGATCCGGTGCTCGCGCAGCGCGGGCTGGTCGCCTGGGCGCAGGCGCTGGGCCGGATGCACGCTGCCACCGCGTTCCGCGAGGGCGACTTCGCGGCCCTGCTGCGCCACGCCGGTCGCGCACGGTGGACCGATCCCCTGGAGGGCCCGGCCACCGCTGCCCTCGCCGAGCTCCCTGCGGCGCTGGAGTCCGCGCTCGGCGTGGACACCCCCCACGAGGTGGTGCAGCGGGCCGCCGCGACCGACCGCTTGCTCGGGCGCAGCGCGCTGCGCGCCTTCAGCCCGTCCGACCTCTGCCCGGACAACGCGATGCTCACCGCGGACGGGGTGCAGTTCCTGGACTTCGAGTGGGGTGGCTTCCGGGACGTGTTCCTCGACGCCGTCTACGCCCTGGTGCCCTTCCCCGGCTGCTGGTGCAGCCCGCAGCTGAGCACGGACCAGGCAGAACACCTGGTGCAGGCGTGGCGGGGCGAGGTCGTCGGGGTGTGGCCGCAGCTGGCCGACGACGCGCTGCTGCGGACCGGGCTGCTCGACGCGCAGCTGCTCTGGACGTGGGTGAGCACGCGGTGGTTCCTGCCCGGGCACGCCACCCGCGCCGACCCCAGCAGCGAGCACCCGCTGGCCCTGCGACCAGCCGACTCCCTGGCCGTGTGCTGGACGCGGTTGGCCGAGTCCGCGGAGCGCGCCGGCGAGCTCGCCACCGCGGAGCACGCACGGACCGTGGCCGCAGCGCTGTCGCGGTAGCGTCCTGGCGGTGGAGGACGGGCTGTTCGGCGACGACGATCCCGTCGGTCCCGCTCGGGCCAGGGTCCGGCCCGACTCGCCGCTCGCGGTGCGGATGCGCCCCACGGCCCTCTCGGAGGTGCTCGGCCAGGACCACCTGCTGGGCCCCGGCGCCCCGCTGCGCCGTCTGATCGAGGGGTCGGCACCTGCGTCCGTGCTGCTCCACGGCCCGCCCGGCACGGGCAAGACCACCTTGGCCACGCTCGTCTCCCAGGCCACCGGGCGGCGGTTCGAGGCGCTCAGCGCGCTGAGCGCGGGGGTCAAGGAGGTCCGCGCCGTCATCGACCTGGCCCGGCGGCGGCTGCTGGCCGGTGAGCAGACCGTGCTGTTCATCGACGAGGTGCACCGGTTCTCCAAGACCCAGCAGGATGCGCTGCTGGGCGCCGTGGAGGACCGGATCGTGCTGCTCGTGGGGGCCACCACGGAGAACCCGTCGTTCTCGGTGGTCTCCCCGCTGCTGTCCCGCTCGCTGGTGCTCCAGCTCAAGCCGCTGGGGGCCGACGACGTCCGGGCCCTGGTCCGGCGCGCCGTGGCCGACCCGCGCGGGCTCGACGGTGCGGTGACCCTGGCTGACGACGCGCTCGAGCACCTGGTCCGGCTGGCCTCCGGAGACGCCCGCCGCGCGCTGACCGCGCTGGAGGCGGCGGCCGGGGCCGTCCCGGTGGGCGGAGAGGTCGACCTGGCGACGGTGGAGGAGGCCGTGGACACCGCCTCGGTGCGCTACGACCGCGACGGGGACCAGCACTACGACGTCGTCAGCGCCTTCATCAAGTCCATCCGGGGCTCGGACGTGGACGCCGCGCTGCACTACCTGGCCCGCATGATCACTGCCGGGGAGGACCCGCGGTTCATCGCCCGCCGGCTCGTGGTGCACGCCAGCGAGGACATCGGGATGGCCGACCCCACCGCGCTGCTGACGGCGTCGGCCGCCGCCCAGGCCGTGGCGCTCATCGGCATGCCCGAGGCGCGCCTCGCCCTGGCCCAGGCCACCATCCACCTGGCCACCGCACCCAAGTCTCCCGGGGTGGTGGCCGCTCTCGGCGCTGCGCTGGCCGACGTGGCCGCGGGGAAGGCCGGTCCCGTGCCGCCCCACCTGCGAGACGGTCACTACGCCGGCGCCGCTGCACTCGGCAACGCCCAGGGCTACCGGTACCCGCACGACCATCCCGACGGCGTCCTCGCCCAGCAGTACGCCCCCGCCGAGCTCGTCGGCGTCAACTACTACGACCCCACCCCGCACGGGCACGAGCGGACGGTGCGGGAGCGGCTGGAGAGACTCCGCTCCCGCACCCGTGCGTGATTTCTGGACCCTGAGCGCGAGGTTTCCTGCACAGTCCGCGCCCGGGGCGTCGTATGTTGACGGCGTGGACGGTGTCGTCGAGGTCAGCGTGCCGATGCGCGACGGCGCGGTGCTGCACGCCGACCTCTACCTGCCGCCGGGCCGGGGCCCGCACCCCACCCTCGTGCACCGCACCGCCTACGGCACCCGCACGACGGCCATGGTGGTGCACCTCGTGGCCGACCCCGCCGTCCTGGCGGCCGCGGGCTATGCCGTTCTCGTGCAGGACGTCCGGGGGCGATTCGCGAGCGAGGGGGAGTGGGAGCCGTTCGTCCACGAGGCCGCCGACGGCTACGACACCGTGGAGTGGGCGGCCGCCCAGCCCTGGAGCAGCGGCCGCGTGGCGGTCTACGGCTCGTCCTACATGGGCATCGCCACCTACCAGGTGCTGGCCGCCGCGCCACCCCACCTGGCCGCCGCCGCGGTGTGGGTGGCCGGGAGCGATCCCGACAACGGCCTGCTGCGCACCGGGGGCGCGCTCGAGCTCGGGTTCCTCACCGGGTGGAACCTCGCCAACGCCCGCGACACCGTGCGGCGCGAGGGGGTCGACGTCGGGACCCGGACCGCACTGCTGGACGCGGTGGACGCGGAGCCGTGGTCGGTCGTCCGCTCGGTGCCGCTGCTCGACCACCCCGCCCTGGCGCTGAGCCCGGCTCTGCGTGCACAGGTGCACCACGAGGCGGGTGACCCGCTGTGGCGGTCGGTCGCGGTGACGGCCGAGCAGGTCGGGGTGCCGCTGCTGCAGGTGGTGGGCCTGCGGGACTGGATGGCGCCGTCGATGCTGACCTTGTTCCGGGCGCTCCAGGAACCGAGCGGTCCGCACCGCCTGGTCGCGGGGCCGTGGACGCACCACTCGGCCTACGCGGGGCCGACGGGGGAGCGCGACCTGACGGGTCCTGCCCCGGGTGGACCGGCCGCGCACACCCCGACCCTGCTGGCCTTCCTCGACCAGCACCTGCGCGACGGCGTCCCCGACGACGACCCGGTGGTGCGCTACTACTCCACCGGCGACGACACCTGGCGCGCGTCGTCGTCGTGGCCGCCGGAGGGCACGACCACCAGCACGTGGTTCACGGGCCCCGACGGTGCGTTGCGAGTCGCGGAGCCCGGCGCGGGGGTCGACGAGCTCGTGCACGACCCACGGGACCCGGTGCCGACGGTCGGGGGCAGCTGCTGCCACCTCGCCCTGGGTCCGTCCGGGATCGTCGACCACGCCGAGGTGGCGCGTCGGCCGGACGTGCTGACCTGGACCGGCCCGCCCCTGGTCGCACCCCTGCGACTGGCCGGCGAGGTGAGCCTGGAGCTGGTGCTCACGACCACGGCTGCGGACGCCGACGTGGTGGTGTTCCTGGTGGACGTGCACCCCGACGGGTACGCCGAACCGGTGACCGACGGGGTGCTGCGCACCCGCTACCGCCTCGGCGGGACCCGGCACTGGCTCGTGCCGGGGGAGGCGACGCCGCTGGTGGTGCGCCTGGCCGACACCGCGCACACGCTCGCTGCGGGCCACCGGCTGCGCCTGGAGCTCGCCGGGTCCAGCTTCCCTCGCTTCGCCCCCAACCCCGGCACCCGCGTGCTGCCCGAGCTGGCCACGCCGGCGGACCTGACGACGGCGGTGCACCACGTCGACCACGGTGCGCGGGTGGTGCTGCGCACCTGTGCGTGAAGGACCCGAGGCCGTTACCCCCACACGGTGAGCGATCCCTCGTCGACATCCAGGTGGGGGACGACCTCGACGGCGAGGGTGCGGTCGAGGGTTCTGTGCGGCGCCCCTAGCTGAGGCAGGAGGTCAAGGCCCGCACCATCATCGGCACGTCCAGGGCGGAGACCAGCTCGCGGCAGGAGTGCATGCCGAGCAGCGGTGCGCCGACGTCGACCGTGGAGATGCCCAGCCGGGTCGCGGTCAGCGGGCCGATGGTGGAGCCGCACGGCAGGTCGTTGCGGGACACGAAGTGCTGCACCGGGACTCCCACCTCCGCGCACCGCTCGGCGAACCAGCCACCACTGCGGGCATCGGTCGCATAGGCCTGGTTGGCGTTCACCTTCACCACCGGTCCGCCGCCCAGCGCGGGGGTGTGCGCCGGCTCGTGGCGCTCGGAGCGGGTGGGGTGCACCGCGTGCGCGGCGTCGGCGGAGACCAGCCGCGAGCGGGCGAGAGCCCGGGCACGGGCCTGGGGGTCGGCGTCCCCGGTGGCCGCGACGACCCGGTCCAGCACATCCTCCAGGAACGACCCGCGGGCACCCTCGGAGGACCCGCTGCCCACCTCCTCGTGGTCGTTGGCCACCACCACCTGGGTGTGCGCGGCCGCGGGTGCCGCCAGCAGCGCGAGCGTGGCGGAGTGGCAGCTGGTCTGGTTGTCCAGCCGGGGTGCGGCGATCCAGCTGCCGTCGGCCCCGGTGCGGGCGGCGGGCTGGGTGTCGGCGAGCACCAGGTCGTGGCCGGTGACCTCGTCCACCGCCACCCCCAGCTCGGCGGCCAGCGCCTCGAGCAGGCCCGGCTCGGTGCCGAGGTCGCTGCCCCACACGGGCACGAGGTGGCGCTGGGTGTCCAAGGTCAGCCCCTCGCGCACGCTGCGGTCGAGGTGGATCGCCAGTGACGGGAAGCGCAGC
Source organism: Rhodococcus antarcticus (assembly GCF_026153295.1). Classification (NCBI taxonomy): domain Bacteria; kingdom Bacillati; phylum Actinomycetota; class Actinomycetes; order Mycobacteriales; family Nocardiaceae; genus Rhodococcus; species Rhodococcus antarcticus. The sequence continues at coordinate 1,432,314 of NZ_CP110615.1, forward strand.
GGGGACCCGGGCAGCGTCACCAGGCGCACCTCGCCGCCGCGCAGCGACACCCGCCCGGCGACGGTGAGCTCCCGGTCGAGCCAGGTGTGGGCGAGCAGGCCGCCGTAGGTCTCCACGCCGACCAGCCGGTAGCCGCCCTGGTGGACGTCGTGGTGCGGGCGGACCTTGAAGGTCGGGGAGTCGGTGTGCGCTCCCACGATGCGCAGGCCGGCCTCCGACGGCGCGGCCGTGCCCACCCGGAAGGCCACGACGCTGCCGCCGGCCCGCACCACGTAGCGCGCGTCCCCGGGGGTCAGCTCCCAGCGGTCGGCCTCCGCCAGCGGGGTGAACCCCTGTGCGCGCAGCCGTCGCACCATCTCCGCCACGGCGTGCGAGGGGGACGGGGAGGCGTCGGAGAACACCCGGAGGTCGTCGCCGAGAGACTGGTCAACCATGCCCGGCACCCTACGGACCGCCACCCCCGGGCCAGGCCGCCGACCCGGACCCCGGCGCCGGCGGCTGCACCGGTGTCGCAGGTCCGCGCGCGGTCCGCCACCGATCGGCGACGGTGGGTCGGCACGCACTCCGGCGGCGCCCAGTATCGTGAGGAAGGACCAACGTCGGCCACCAGGTCGGCGTGGCACCCACCGAGCTGGAACGAGGACGACACGTGCTGCAGTGCCGGACCGCCCGGGGCCCCCGCCCCGTGGCCGCCGAGCTCGACGGACCCGCCTCGTGAGCCGCCTCGTCTGGTTGCTGGTGGGCCTCGTCCTCGGCGCAGGGGCCGCCACGCTGCTGGCCCGGCGCACGGTCGTCCCCGCCGTGGCTCCGGTCGTCGAGCGGGTCGCGCTCCCCAAGCCCGTGGCCGCTCCCGCCGGGCGCCACGTCTGGGTCCCGCCGGGCGAGAACGCCGGCCCCGCCGACCGCTGAGCCCCGCCCTCCCCGCGCGTCCGCGCCCCGAATCCCGTAGAGGACGACACCCGTGCAGACCCACGAGATCCGACAGCGCTTCCTCGACCACTTCACCGCGGCCGGGCACACCCCCGTGCCCAGCGCCTCGCTGATCCTGGACGACCCGAACCTGCTGTTCGTCAACGCGGGCATGGTGCAGTTCGTCCCCTACTTCCTCGGGCAGGTGCCGGCGCCCTGGGCCCGCGCCGCCAGCGTCCAGAAGTGCGTCCGCACCGGTGACATCGAGAACGTCGGGATCACCACCCGGCACAACACCTTCTTCCAGATGGCGGGCAACTTCAGCTTCGGCGACTACTTCAAGCGCGAGGCGATCGGGCACGCCTGGAGCCTGCTGACCGACCCGGTGGACGAGGGTGGCTACGGGTTCGACCCGCAGCGGCTGTGGGCCACGGTCTACACCGACGACGACGAGGCCCACCGGCTGTGGCAGGACGTCGCAGGCCTGCCGCCCGAGCGCATCCAGCGTCGCGGGATGGCCGACAACTACTGGTCGATGGGGATCCCCGGCCCGTGCGGCCCGTGCTCGGAGATCTACTACGACCGCGGTCCGGAGCACGGCGTCGAGGGTGGTCCGGAGGCGGACGAGGACCGCTACATCGAGATCTGGAACCTCGTGTTCATGCAGAACGAGCGCGGGGCAGGAACGTCCAAGGACGACTTCGAGATCCTCGGCCCGCTGCCGCGGCAGAACATCGACACCGGGATGGGCGTCGAGCGGGTCGCGTTCCTGCTGCAGGGCGTGGACAACGTCTACGAGACCGATCTCGTCCGGCCCGTCATCACCCTGGCCGAGCGGCTCTCGGGGCGCGCCTACGGGCGCGACAGCACCGACGACGTCCGCTTCCGGGTCATCGCCGACCACGCCCGCACCGGCGTGCTGCTCATCGCGGACGGGGTGACCCCGGGCAACGACGGCCGTGGCTACGTGCTGCGCCGGCTGCTGCGCCGCATCGTGCGCTCGGCCCGGCTGCTCGGCATCACCGCGCCGTCCATGGCCGAGCTGGTCGCTGTCGTCCGCGACACCATGAGCACCTCCTACCCGGAGCTGACCAGCGAGTTCGCCCGCATCGAGCGGATCGCGGTGGGGGAGGAGACGGCGTTCCTGCGCACCCTGGAGGCCGGCTCCACCCTGTTCGACACCGCCGCGGAGCAGGTGCGCGCCGCGGGGGCGTCGGTCATCGCCGGGGACCGCGCGTTCGCGCTGCACGACACCTACGGCTTCCCCATCGACCTCACGCTGGAGATGGCAGCCGAGGCCGGGCTCACCGTCGACGAGCCCGGCTTCTGTGCGCTGATGTCCGAGCAGCGGGCCAGGGCCAAGGCCGACGCCCAGAAGAACAAGACCGCGCACGGCGACCTCTCCGCCTACACCGAGCTCCTGGCCGCCGGACCCACCGAGTTCACCGGGTACACCGAGCTCGAGACCGAGGGGCGGGTGCTGGGCGTCCTCGCCGACGGAGTGCGGACCCGCCGGGCGTCCGAGGGTGACGTCGTCGAGGTGGTGCTGGACCGCACCTCGCTGTACGCCGAGTCGGGCGGGCAGGACAGCGACGCCGGCCGGATCACCGGGGACGGCGTCGACCTCGAGGTGCTCGACGTGCAGAAGGTGGCCAAGCGGATCTGGGTGCACCGGGTGCGGGTGGTCGCCGGTGAGCTCGCCGAAGGTGCCGCGGTGGTCAGCCGGGTCGACCCGCAGTGGCGGGCCGGCGCGCGCCAGGGTCACTCCGGCACGCACCTGGTGCACGCGGCGCTGCGGCACGTGCTCGGCCCCACCGCGCTGCAGTCCGGGTCGTACAACAAGCCCGGCTACCTGCGGCTGGACTTCGCGTGGCAGGGGGGGCTCTCCGCCGCCACCCGCAGCGAGGTCGAGGAGGTCACCAACCGCGCCGTGCGCGACGACCTGCCCGTCCGTGTGGTGCACACCGACATGGCCGGTGCGCAGCAGATGGGCGCGCTCGCCCTGTTCGGGGAGACCTACGACACCGACGTCCGCGTGGTGGAGATCGGCGGCCCGTTCTCGGTGGAGCTGTGCGGAGGCACGCACGTGCAGCACTCCTCGCAGGTCGGTCCGGTGACGCTGCTGGGGGAGTCCTCGGTGGGTTCCGGGGTGCGCCGCGTCGAGGCCTACGTCGGTCTCGACGCCTACCGCTACCTGGCCAGGGAGCGCGCGCTGGTCCAGGGCCTGGCGGCGACGCTGAAGGTGCCCGACGACGAGGTGCCGGCCCGTGTGGAGGCCCTGCTCGAGCGGCTCAAGGAGGCCGAGCGCGAGCTGGAGCAGACCCGGGCCGCGGCCGCCGTGGCCTCGGCGGGAACCCTGGCCGCCGGCGCCGAGAAGGTCGGTGACCTGCTGCTCGTCGCCACGACCGCGCCGGCCGGCGTCACCGGGGGGGACCTGCGGACGCTGGCCACGGAGGTCCGCGGGAAGCTCGGCCAGCAGCCCGGCGTGGTGCTGCTGCTCGCGGTGTCCGACGGCAAGGTCAGCTTCGTCGTGGCGACGACGGCCGCCGCTCGGGAGGCGGGCCTGCGCGCGGGCGACCTGGTGGCGGTGTTCGGACCGTCCATCGGTGGGCGTGGTGGCGGCAAGCCGGACATGGCCCAGGGAGGCGGCACCGAGCCCGACGGCATCCCGGCGGCACTGGCGGCGCTGCGGGCGCACGTCGGACAGCGGGCGTGAGCCGCGCCCCGGACCGGCCGGGACCCGACGACCCCGGCCGCGGCCGCCGCCTCGGCGTCGACGTGGGCAGCGTCCGCGTGGGGGTGGCGCTCAGCGATCCCGACGGCATCCTCGCCACCCCGGTGGAGACGGTGCCGCGGGTGGCCGGCAGCAGCGGTGCCGACCAGCCCGACGTGCGCCGGGTGCTGGCCCTGGCCGCCGAGCACGAGGTGGTCGAGGTGGTCGTGGGGCTGCCCCAGACGCTGCGTGCCGAGCACGGGAAGGCCGCCCAGCTCGCCACCACCTACGCCCGGTTCCTCCGCGACCACCTCGACGGCGTGCCGGTGCGGCTCGCCGACGAGCGCTTGACGACGGTCACGGCCGCCAGGACGCTGTCCGACCGGGGGGTGCGCGGACGCAGGCAGCGCGCCGTGGTCGACCAGGCTGCGGCCGTGACCATCCTGCAGTCCTGGCTCGAGGCCCGCACCCGGTACGCCCAGGAGCAGACCCGCCGCGCACCGGCACACCAGACGGGGTCCACGACGGAGGAGCGCGCGTGAACGACGACGACCTCGGCCTGCTCGGTGGCCACCGCGACGACCACCACCGCGACGACCACCACCGCGACGACCACCACCGCGACGACCACCACCCGGGCGCGGGTGGTTCCCGGTACTTCGACGACCCCGACCGCGCCGCACCCGCGCGGTTCGAGGCCACCGCGCGGCGTCCGCGGCGAGCGGAGGCACGCAGGGCCCAGGAGCGCCGCACCAGGGCCAGGCGCAAGCGCCGCACCGGCACCCTCGTGGCCGTCGTCGTGCTGCTGGTGCTCGGCGGCGGGGTCTTCCTCGGCGGCCGTGCCCTGCTCGGCGGGCTGGGCATCGGCGGATCCACCGCCTCGGACTACTCCGGTGGCGGGCTGGCCGACGTGGTCGTGCGGGTTGCCGCGGGGGACTCGACCAGCGCGATAGCGAAGACCCTCGTCGACGACGGCGTGGTCTCCAGCGTGCCGGCCTTCACCCGTGCTGCCAGCGGCAACGCCGGGATCTCCGCCATCCAGCCGGGCTACTACAAGCTGCGGACCCAGATCCCGGGCTCCGACGCGGTGTCCCGGCTTCTCGCCAGCGACTCCCGCGTGGGCAACCTCGTCATCCCGGAGGGTGTGCAGCTCGACGACGTCACCGGGGCGAGCGGCACCGTCACCGACGGGATCCTGACCCGGATGCAGAAGGCGTCGTGCGTCGACCTCGACGGGACCCGGACCTGCACCTCCCTCGACGACCTGCGCTCGGTGGCCTCCACCGGGAACCTCGCAGCGCTGGGGGTGCCCACCTGGGCCACCGCGGAGGTGGCCGCGGCCACAGTGCCGGGCAAGCGGCTCGAGGGCCTCATCCGTCCGGGCAGCTACGACCTGGAGCCCGGTGCCCCGGCGCAGCAGCAGCTCACCAAGGTCGTCACCGCCTCGGCGGCCTCCTTCGAGAGCCTGGGCCTGCCGAGGTCGACCGTGGGCGGGCTGACCCCCTACCAGGTGCTGGTCACCGCCTCGCTGGTGCAGCGCGAGGCGCTGCCGGCCGACTTCGCGAAGGTGTCACGGGTGGTCTACAACCGCCTCGCCGTCAACCAGAAGCTCGAGTTCGACTCGACCGTCAACTACCCGCTCGACGTGCAGGCCATCGCGACGACGGCCGCCGACCGCGGGACGGTCACGCCGTGGAACACGTACGCGAGCCCGGGGCTGCCCGCCACCCCGATCTCGGCGCCCAGCGACGACGCCCTGACCGCGGCCGAGCAGCCCGCGGACGGGACGTGGCTGTACTTCGTCACCATCGACACCAGAGGCACCACCGTCTTCTCCGACACGTTCCCCGAGCACCAGGCGGCCATCGCCCGAGCCCAGGCCAACGGTGTCTTCGGCTGATCCCCGGGCGCGTCGCGCCGGGGTGGTCGGCGCCCCGGTGGGCCACTCCCGCTCCCCGCAGCTGCACCTGGCGGCCTACGCGGCCCTCGGGCTGGGCGGCTGGCGCTACGACCGCCTCGAGTGCGACGAGGAGGGTTTCGCGCGGCTCGTGGACGGGCTCGGTCCGGAGTGGGTGGGCCTGTCGGTGACCATGCCGGACAAGCTCGTGGCCCTGGAGCTCGCGACCACCGCCACCGCGCGGGCCCGGGCCGTCGGGGCGGCCAACACGCTGGTGCGCACCACGTCCGGCTGGCACGCCGACTGCACCGACGTCGACGGCGTGACCGGAGCCCTGGACGAGCTGGGGGTGGTTGGGCTCTCCGGTGCTCGCGCGGTGGTGGTGGGGGCCGGGGGCACGGCTCGAGCGGTGCTGGTGGCCCTGGCCGCGCTCGGGGTGGCCGAGGTGGACCTGGCCGTGCGCTCGCCGGGGCGGGCGGCCGGGGCGGTGGTCTGCGCGCAGGCGGTGGGGCTGGCCGTGCGGGTGGTCGGCCTGGACGGGCTCGCCGGGGTGTGCGACGGAGCGGCGGTCACCGTGAGCACGGTGCCCGCGGCCGGTTCGCAGGCCGTCGCCGCCGCGGTGGCCCGGTGCGCTCGCGTGCTCGACGTCCTCTACGACCCCTGGCCGACACCCGTGGCGCAGGCGGTGCGGGCCGCGGGGGGCACCGTCGTCGGGGGCTTGTCGGTGCTCCTGCACCAGGCCTACGGGCAGGTGGAGCTGTTCACCGGGCGGCCCGCACCCCGGGAGGAGATGGCCGCCGCGCTGGGTGGATGACCCCACGGCCGTGGGAGACTGCTCGGGTGCTGCGCTGGATCACTGCCGGGGAGTCCCACGGGCCCGCTCTCGTCGCCGTCCTCGAGGGGATGGTCGCCGGGGTCGAGGTCACGTCGTCCGACATCGCTGCGGAGCTCGCCCGCCGCCGCCTCGGCCACGGCCGCGGGGCCCGGATGAAGTTCGAGGCCGACGCCGTGGAGGTGCTCGGTGGGCTGCGGCACGGGGTCACCATGGGCGGACCGCTCGCCGTGCGCATCGCCAACACGGAGTGGCCCAAGTGGGAGACCGTGATGTCCGCGGACCCGGTGGACGCCGAGACCCTGGCTGCGCAGGCCCGCAACGCACCGCTGACGCGCCCGCGACCCGGTCACGCCGACTACGCCGGGATGCTCAAGTACGGCTTCGACGACGCCCGTCCGGTCCTGGAGCGGGCGAGCGCCCGGGAGACCGCGGCCCGCGTCGCGCTCGGGACCCTCGCCAAGGCCTTCCTGCGCCAGGCGCTGGGGGTCACCGTGCTCAGCCACGTCACCGCGCTGGGTTCGGTGGACGCCCCGGACGGCGTGGTCCCCGGACCCGACGACCTGGCCGACATCGACGCGAGCCCCGTGCGGGCGTTCGACCCGTCCGCGACCGAGGCCATGGTCGCCGAGGTGGACCTGGCCAAGCGCGAGGGCGACACCCTGGGCGGCGTCGTCGAGGTCGTCGTCCACGGCCTGCCCATCGGGCTCGGGTCCTTCGTCGCCGGGGACCGAAAGCTCGACGCCCGCCTGGCCGAGGCGCTCATGGGCATCCAGGCCATCAAGGGCGTGGAGATCGGGGACGGGTTCGCCACCGCCCGCCGGCGCGGCAGCCAGGCCCACGACGAGATGCGGCCCGGTCCTGACGGGGTGCTGCGCTCCACCAACCGGGCCGGGGGCATCGAGGGCGGCATGACCAACGGCGAGCCGCTGCGCGTGCGCGCGGCCATGAAGCCCATCTCCACCGTGCCGCGCGCGCTCGCGACCGTGGACATGGCCACCGGCGAGGAGGCCGTCGCCATCAACCAGCGCTCCGACGTCTGCGCCGTCCCCGCCGCCGGTGTCGTGGCCGAGGCCATGGTGGCGCTCGTGCTGGCCCAGGCCGCCCTCGAGAAGTTCGGCGGCGACTCCGTGGGCGAGACCGCCGCCAACCTGAACGGCTACCTGAGGACCCTGCACACCCGGCACGAGCCGGCGTGAGCCCGAGGGTGGTGCTGGTCGGCCCGCCGGGCGCGGGCAAGACCACGATCGGCCGCAAGCTCGCCGCCCGCCTGGAGCTGCGCCTGGTGGACACCGACCAGCTGGTGGAGCTGCAGTCAGGCCGCACCGTGCCGGAGATCTTCACCACCGACGGCGAGGCGACCTTCCGTGCGCTCGAGGAGCGGGCCGTGCTCGACGCGCTCGACGAGGACGAGGCGGTGGTGTCCCTCGGCGGTGGGGCGGTGCTCTCCGAGCGGACCCGGGCCGCGCTCGCCGGGCACACCGTGGTGTTCCTGGCCGTCGGGATGGCGGAGGGGGTGCGGCGCACGGGCATGGGGGTCGGGCGCCCGCTGCTCGCGGGGATCAACCCACGGGCCACCTTCAAGGCGATGCTCGACGCGCGGCTCGGGCTCTACCGCGAGGTGGCGACGATCGAGGTGGTCACCGACGGCCGCAGTCCCGCCGCGGTGGTCGACGCCGTCCTCGCCGCCCTCTGACCCGCGCCCACCCCGGTCCCCGGCGCGCATCCCGCGGGCGCGACGTCCTGCGGGACCCGCCGGGGCCGTCTGGGAGGATGGCGCCCATGAGCGAACCGGTGCGGGTGCGGGTGGCGGCGGAGACGCCCTACGACGTGGTGATCGGGCGCGGGCTGCTCAGCGAGCTCACCGCCGAGCTCCGCGGCACCACCACCGCGGCGATCATCCACCAGCCCTCCCTCATCGCGACCGCAGAGGCCGTGCGCGAGGCCCTGGCCGAGGTCGGGGTGGACGCGCACCGCATCGAGATCCCTGACGCCGAGGACGGCAAGGACCTCGCGGTCGCGGGCTTCTGCTGGGAGGTGCTGGGGCGCATCGGGCTCACCCGCCGCGACGCCGTCATCTCCCTGGGCGGGGGAGCGGCGACCGACCTCGCCGGATTCGTGGCCGCCACGTGGATGCGCGGGGTCCGCGTCGTCCACGTGCCCACCACGCTCCTGGCCATGGTCGACGCGGCCGTGGGCGGCAAGACCGGCATCAACACCGACGCGGGCAAGAACCTCGTCGGCAGCTTCCACACCCCGTCCGCCGTGCTCGTGGACCTGGTCACCCTGGAGTCGCTGCCCCCGTTGGAGATCGTCGCGGGCACGGCGGAGATCATCAAGGCCGGCTTCCTGCACGACCCGCGCATCCTCGAGCTCATCGAGGCGGACCCGGCCGCGGCGCTGGACCCCACCGGCGACGTGCTGCCCGAGCTCGTCGAGCGCGCCATCGCCTACAAGGCCGAGGTGGTCGGCAGCGACCTCCGTGAGCAGGGCCGGCGCGAGGAGCTCAACTACGGCCACACCCTCGGCCACGCCATCGAGCGGCGCGAGCGCTACCGCTGGCGCCACGGTGCCGCCGTGAGCGTGGGACTGGTGTTCGCGGCCGAGCTCGCGCGGCTGGCCGGCCGGCTCGACGACGCCACCGCGGACCGGCACGCCGCGGTGCTCGCCTCCGTCGGCCTGCCCACCACCTACGACGCGGACGCGCTGGGCCAGCTCCTGGAGGGCATGCGCAACGACAAGAAGAACCGCGCCGGGATCCTCCGCTTCGTGGTGCTGGACGGGCTCGGCAGGCCCGGCCGGCTGGAGGGTCCGGACCCGGCCCTGCTCGCCGCGGCCTACTCCGCCGTGGCGCGCGAGCCCGGCGGAGCCGGCACGGGGATCCTGCTGTGAGGGTCGAGGTGCTCAACGGACCGAACCTGGGACGGCTCGGCACGCGCCAGCCCGAGGTCTACGGCCGCACCACCCACGCCGACCTGGTCGTGCTGTGCGAGCAGGCCGGTACCGGGCTGGGCCTGGAGGTCCGCGTGCGCCAGACCGACCACGAGGGCGAGCTTCTCGGCTGGGTGCACGACGCGGCCGACGCGGGGACGCCGGTGGTGCTCAACGCCGGCGGGCTGACCCACACGTCGGTGGTGCTGCGCGACGCGTGTGCCGAGCTCACCGCACCGTGGGTGGAGGTGCACATCTCCAACGTGCACGCCCGTGAGCCGTTCCGCGCGCACTCCCACCTCTCCGCGATCGCCACCGGCAGCATCGTGGGGCTCGGGGTGACCGGGTACGTGCTCGCGCTGCAGTTCCTGCAGCGTCACGGAGGGCAGGAGCACCGTCCGGCCGGCTGACGGCTCAGCGCTCGCGGGCCTCGAGCCGAGCTCGACGAGCCTCGCGGGCGGTTCCCCGGACCGGCTCGGGCTCCGGGTCGGCCGGGCGGACACGACGCCCGACGAACAGCCCCAGCGCCGCGGGCACCAGCACGAGCAGCGCCGTGAACGCGGCCCCGCCGGTGAGCTCCACCAGCAGCTGCTCGGTGCCGGAGGCGTCGACGAGCAGGCCCTCCACCGCCCAGCCCACCAGCCCGGCCGCCGGCCCCGTGAGCAGGGCAGCCTTCAGCCAACGGGTGAAGAGGTCGTCGCGCTGGACGTCCTCGAGGTCCTCGCGGACGGCGTCGAGCCCGGCCCACAGCAGGGCGACGAGGACGAGCAGCACGACGGACCCGTAGCGCAGCGCCCCGCCCGAGCCCGGGGCGGTGCGCAGCACCAGCTCGAGACCCGTGCGGACCAGCACGTGCAGCAGGACCAGGGACGTCGCCCGCACGAGCCAGGGGTTCATGGCGCGAGCCCGGTCGTCACGGCGCGAGCCCGACCGTCACGGCGCCAGCCTCATCCATCACGGGCCCGAGGTTACCGCCGAGCAGGGCTGCTCCGGGCGGGGGCACCGGGTGAACCTGCCGCACCGGTATGCTTCCGCTCCGGCGCGGCAGCAGCCGTCGGGGCCGGTGGGCGTCCGGGGCGCTCCCGCGGGGTGCGCCGTGCAGCGGACGGCCGCCGACGCCCCCACCTGACCCAGCGCTCACCGGCGACACAGAGAGGCGGAGCCGACGTGGCATCCACCAGCGACTTCAAGAACGGGCTCGTCCTCAAGATCGATGGACAGCTCTGGACCATCACCGACTTCCAGCACGTCAAGCCGGGCAAGGGCCCCGCGTTCGTGCGCTCGACGCTGAAGAACGTGCTCTCCGGCAAGGTGGTCGACAAGACGTTCAACGCCGGTGTGAAGGTCGAGACCGCCACGGTCGACCGTCGCAACATGACCTACCTCTACCGCGACGGCGACGACTTCGTCTTCATGGACGCCGAGGACTTCGAGCAGCACTACATCGGGGCTGCCACCGTGGGTGGCGGCGCGAGCTTCATGCTGGAGAACAGCGACGTGCAGGTCGCGTTCAACGAGGGTGTGCCGCTGTACGTCGAGCTCCCGGTGGCCGTCGACCTGCTGGTGCAGCACACCGACCCGGGCCTGCAGGGCGACCGCTCCACCGGGGGCACCAAGCCCGCCACCATGGAGACCGGCGCCGAGATCGCCGTCCCGCTGTTCATCAACACCGGTGACAAGCTCCGGGTGGACACCCGTGACAGCCGCTACCTGGGTCGTGTGAACTCCTGACGTGGCTGCCTTCCCCAGCTTCCCGCCCGGGAACCTCCCGGACGACGTCGAGCTCGTCGGTCCCGTCGTCGAGGACCTCGGCGACGCCCGGCGCCCGGGTGGCTCCCGCCGCAAGGCCCGCAAGCGCGCCGTGGACTTCCTGTTCGAGGCCGAGGCCCGGGACGTGGACCCGGTGGGGCTGGCGCAGGAGCGCGCCGCCGCTGCGGTCGGCGACCCCACGGCCGCACCCGTCAACCCGTACACCCTGCTCGTGGTGCAGGGGGTCGCGGAGAACCTGGACCGCCTCGACGACGTGATCAGCTCGCACCTGCGCGAGTGGCGCCTGGACCGGCTGCCCGCGGTGGACCGAGCCGTGCTCCGGATCGCCGTGTGGGAGCTGTTGCACGCCTCCGACGTCCCGCCCGTGGTCGCGGTCGACGAGGCGGTGGAGCTCACCAAGCAGCTCTCCAACGACGAGTCGCCCGCCTACGTCAACGGGGTTCTCGGCCAGGTCGTCCTCGTGGCGGAGCAGGTGCGGGCCGCGGCGGCCGCGGTCAGCAGCCGGGACGCTGAGCACGCCGCGTCCCGAGCGGCCGAGGACCGGGCCCGCGAGGACTGAGCACCGGGGGACCCTGGTCGTCGGAACCGCGCGGGATGCCTACTCCTGCATGGCCGGCCCGGCCTCGGGCGGGAGCACGCCCCAGCCGATGAGCCGGTCGGTGAGCTCACCCGGTGTGAGGTCGTAGATGATCGCGAGCGAGCGCAGGTCCTCGGCGCGGATGCTCAGCACCTTGCCGTTGTAGTCCCCGCGCTGGGTCTGGATGGTCGCCGCGTACCGGGCCAGGGGGCCCACCTGGTCAGCGGGCAGCTCCTGCAGGCGCTCCAGGTTGATCACGATCTTGGTGGCTGCCTCGGCACCGGAGCTGACCCGTCCCTCGGGGAGCAGCTCGTTGACCGGGATGCCGTAGAAGTCCGCCAGCTCGGCCAGCTTCTGGACCGTCACCGCTCGGTCGCCGCGCTCGTACGAGCCGACCACCACGGCCTTCCACCGGCCGGCGGACTTCTGCTCCACGCCGTGCAGGGACAAGCCCTGCTGCTGGCGGATGCCGCGCAGCTTGGCCCCCAGTGCCTTCGCGTAGTCACTCATCCGGTCGTCGTCTCCCTCGTGCACGTGCGCTGGTCCAGCCCCGACAGGAACGGTGGACACGGAGTGTAATCGTCGGACCGTCACGCTGCGCAGTCAAGCCGGCTCGGTCCGCAGCGCGTGGTGCGGAGCGGAAGATCACCCGGTCGGAGCACGGTGCGGTCCGCGGGAGCGGGCGGAGACGCACGGCGCGGCTGCTACCGTGAGGGCGTTCACCACCCTGTCGACATCCTTTAACGACCCGTCCCGTGAGGCGGGGAAGGAGGTCTCGGATGCTCCCGGCACCCGAGGCGGTCGGACCACCTGGCGGTGCTGACGGCACGGCGACCGAGCGCGAGCTGCTCGGTGCCGCGGACGTCACCCGGACCGTGGCCCGCATCGCCCACGAGCTCATCGAGAAGACGGCGCTCGACGCCCGTCCCGTCGCGGGTGCCGACTCACCCCGCGTGCTGCTGATGGGCATCCCGACCCGGGGCACCACCCTCGCCGCGCGCCTCGCCGACGCGGTGGCCGAGTTCTCCGGCGTGCGTCCCGGCCTCGGCTCGCTGGACACGACGCTCTACCGCGACGATCTCCGGCGCCGCCCGCCGCGCGCCCTGGAGAGCACCTCGGTGCCCGACGGCGGCGTGGACGATGCCCTCGTGGTCCTCGTCGACGACGTGCTGTTCTCCGGCCGCACCGTCAGGGCCGCCCTGGACGCGCTGCGCGACCTCGGCCGCCCGCGCGCGGTCCAGCTCGCCGTCCTGGTCGACCGCGGCCACCGCGAGCTGCCGATCCGGGCGGACTACGTGGGCAAGAACGTGCCGACCGCGCGGACCGAGGACGTGGCCGTGCTGCTCACCGAGCACGACGGCCGGGACGCCGTCGTGCTGAGGCCGGCGGTGCTGCTGCCCGGCACCGGCCGGCCGGGGAGCGGTTCGTGAAGCACCTGCTCAGCGTGGACGACCTCACCGCCGACGCGGCGACCGCCATCCTCGACGACGCCGAGCGCCTGGAGCAGGCCCTGCTCGGCCGCGAGGTGCGCAAGCTGCCGACCCTGCGCGGGCGGACGGTGATGACCGTGTTCTTCGAGGACTCCACCCGCACCCGGGTCAGCTTCGAGGTGGCGGGGAAGTGGATGAGCGCCGACGTCATCAACGTCGGCGCCAAGGGTTCCTCGGCGTCGAAGGGGGAGTCGCTGCGCGACACCGTGCGCACCCTGCACGCCGCCGGGGCGGACTGCCTCGTGGTGCGGCACCCCGCCTCCGGGGCTGCCCACCGCATCGCCGCGTGGGGCGGGGCGTCGGGGCCCAGCGTGGTCAACGCCGGGGACGGCACCCACGAGCACCCCACCCAGGCCCTGCTCGACGCGCTCACCCTGCGCCAGCGGCTCGGCTCCCTCGCGGGGCGCCGGGTGGTGGTGGTCGGCGACGTGCTGCACAGCCGGGTCGCCCGCTCCAACGCCCACCTGCTGGCCACCCTCGGCGCGGAGGTGGTCCTGGTGGCCCCGCCGACGCTGCTGCCGATCGGGGTGGAGCAGTGGCCGGTGAGCGTGGCCCACCACCTCGACGGCGAGCTGCCCGGCGCGGACGCGGTGATGATGCTGCGGGTGCAGGCCGAGCGGATGCGCGGCGGCTTCTTCCCCTCGGCCCGCGAGTACTCGATCTCCTACGGCCTCAGCGCGCGGCGCCAGGCCCTGCTGGGGGAGGACGTCCCCGTGCTGCACCCCGGGCCCATGGTGCGCGGGATGGAGATCGCCTCGGCGGTGGCCGACTCGGCCCAGTCCGCGGTGCTCGCCCAGGTGCGAAACGGGGTCCACGTCCGGATGGCCGTGCTGTACCAGCTCCTCGCCGGAGCGGAGGGAGTGTCGTGACCGTGCTCATCACCGGTGCCCTGCTGTACGGGGAGGGCGACCCGACCGACGTGCGCGTGCGCGACGGGGAGATCGTCGAGCTGGGCACGGGACTCGCCGTGCGGGACGGGGAGGAGGTGCTCGACGCCACGGGCCTGGTGCTGCTGCCCGGGTTCGTCGACCTGCACACCCACCTCCGCGAGCCGGGGCGCGAGGACACCGAGACCATCGCCACCGGGTCCGCGGCGGCGGCGCTGGGCGGTTACACGGCGGTGTTCGCGATGGCGAACACCGACCCGGTGGCCGACTCCGCCGTGGTCGTGGAGCACGTGCACCGGCGGGGGCTCGAGGCCGGGCTGGTCGACGTGCACCCGGTGGGCGCGGTCACCGTGGGCCTGCGCGGGGAGCAGCTCGCCGAGATGGGCGCCATGGCGGCCTCCGCGGCCGGGGTCCGTGTGTTCTCCGACGACGGGCACTGCGTGTCCGACCCGCTGCTCATGCGCCGGGCGCTGGAGTACGCCACCGCGCTGGACGTCGTCGTCGCGCAGCACGCGGAGGAGCCACGGCTGACCGTGGGGGCGGAGGCGCACGAGGGGCCCACCGCCGCGCGCCTCGGGCTCACCGGCTGGCCCCGTGCGGCCGAGGAGGCGGTGGTGGCCCGTGACGTGCTGCTGGCCCGGGACTCCGGCGCGCGGCTGCACGTGTGCCACGTGTCCACCGCCGGCACCGCGGAGGTCCTGCGCTGGGCCCGCACCACCATGCCGGGCCTGCGGGTCAGCGCCGAGGTCACCCCGCACCACCTGCTCCTGGACGACTCCCGGCTGCACACCTACGACCCGGTGAACAAGGTGAACCCCCCGCTGCGCGAGGCAGCGGACGTGGCGGCGCTGCGCCGGGCCCTCGCCGAGGGCGTCATCGACTGCGTCGCCACCGACCACGCCCCGCACGCCCCGCAGGAGAAGGACACCGAGTTCGCGGTGGCCCGCCCCGGCATGCTGGGGCTGCAGACCGCGCTCTCGGTGGTGGTGGAGGCGATGGTGCGCACGGGTCTGCTCGACTGGCGCGGCGTCGCACGGGTGATGAGCGAGCGCCCCGCCCAGATCGCCTCGCTGCCCGACCACGGTCGCCCGCTGGAGGTCGGCGAGCCCGCGAACCTCGTGCTCGTCGACCCCGACGCCACCTGGACCGTGCGCGGGGCCGAGCTCGCGAGCATCGCCGCCAACACCCCCTACGAGGGGATGACGCTGCCGGGCCGGGTGGTGGCCACCCTGCTGCGGGGCCGCGTCACCGCCCGAGACGGAGAGGTACGACCGTGTTGAGACTGCTGCTGAGCCTGGCCGCGCTGGTGGTGTTCGCCCTGCTGGTGTGGGGTGGCTTTCGCGGCTGGCGGCACCGCGCCGAGCGCCAGGAGGCCGTCACCGGCGCCTTCCCCGACGCTCCGGCCGATCCCGGTCCGGTGCTGCACGGCCCCACCACCGGCCTCTACGTCGGCAGCACCATCGCCGGCGACTGGCAGGACCGGGTCACCGTCGGCGACGTGGGCTCACGCGCCGCGGGGGCCCTGACCCTGCACGAGGGCGGTGTGCTGGTCGCCCGGGACGGTGCCAGCGACATCTGGTTGCCGCTGACGGCGGTGCAGGGCATCCGCACCGACCAGAAGCTCGCCGGCAAGGTCACCCTCAAGGGCGGGCTGCTGGTCCTGCGCTGGGCCGTGGGCGGGGCCGTGGTCGACACCGGCTTCCGGGGCGACGGCATAGACGACTACCCGGGGTGGCTCACGGCCGTGGGGTCGCGACTGACCACCGGCACCCCGACCGTGGACGACACCGTGACCGTGGACGACACCGTGAACCCGAAGGACGAGAAGGAGCAGCAGGCGTGAGCGAGGCAGCACTGGTGCTCGAGGACGGCCGGATCTTCCGCGGCGAGGCCTTCGGCGCCACCGGCACCACCCTGGGCGAGGCCGTGTTCTGCACCGGGATGACCGGGTACCAGGAGACGCTGACCGACCCCAGCTACCACCGCCAGATCGTCGTGGCCACGGCCCCGCAGATCGGCAACACGGGGTGGAACGACGAGGATGACGAGAGCGCCCGCATCTGGGTCGCCGGGTACGCCGTGCGCGACCCCTCGCGCCGCTCCTCGAGCTGGCGGGCCACCGGGACGCTGGACGACGAGCTGGTGGCCCAGGGGGTCGTCGGCATCGCCGGCATCGACACCCGCGCGGTGGTGCGGCACCTGCGCGAGCGGGGGTCCATGCGGGCGGGGATCTTCTCCGGGGACGGGCTGGCGCCGGCCGACGAGCTGGTGCGGCGGGTCCTGGACCAGCCGAGCATGCTCGGCGCGGACCTCGCCGGTGAGGTGAGCACGGCGTCGTCCTACGTCGTGGAGCCCGACGGGGGGCAGGCGCGGTTCACCGTCGCGGCACTGGACCTCGGCATCAAGAGCAACACCCCGAGGATGTTGGCCGCCCGCGGCGTGCGGGTGCACGTCCTGCCGGCCTCGGCGTCGGTGGAGGACGTGCTGGCGGTGTCCCCGGACGGCTTCTTCCTCTCCAACGGCCCCGGCGACCCCGCGACCGCCGACGCCCAGGTCGCGCTGACCCGGGCGGTGCTCGAGGCGCGGGTGCCCACCTTCGGGATCTGCTTCGGCAACCAGCTGCTGGCCCGCGCCCTGGGCCGTGGCACGTACAAGATGCGCTACGGCCACCGTGGGATGAACATCCCCGTCGTCGAGCACGCGACGGGACGGGTGGCCATCACCGCCCAGAACCACGGCTTCGCGGTGGAGGGCGAGGCGGGCGAGGAGTTCGACACCCCCTACGGCCGCGCGGTGGTCAGCCACACCTGTCCCAACGACGGCACCGTCGAGGGCGTCGCCCTGCTCGACGGCTCCGCCTTCTCCGTGCAGTACCACCCCGAGGCCGCCGCCGGCCCGCACGACGCCGCGGACCTCTTCGACCGGTTCACCGCCAGCATGCAGACCAGCAAGGACGGACACGCCTGATGCCCCGCCGCACCGACCTGCAGCACGTCCTGGTGATCGGCTCCGGCCCGATCGTCATCGGCCAGGCCTGCGAGTTCGACTACTCCGGCACCCAGGCCTGCCGCGTCCTGCGCGAGGAGGGCCTGCGGGTCAGCCTCATCAACTCCAACCCGGCCACGATCATGACCGACCCGGAGTTCGCCGACGCCACCTACATCGAGCCGATCACCGCGGAGTTCGTGGAGAAGGTGATCGTCAGCGAGCGGGAGGCCGGCCACCCCGTCGACGCCGTCCTGGCCACCCTGGGCGGGCAGACGGCGCTGAACTGCGCCATGGACCTGTTCCACTCCGGCGCGCTGGACCGTCACGGCATCGAGCTCATCGGGGCCAACGCCGCCAGCATCGAGCGCGGCGAGGACCGGCAGATGTTCAAGGACATCGTGGCCACCGTCGGCGGGGAGTCCGCGCGCTCGCAGGTCTGCCACACGATGGACGAGGTCCGCGCCTACGTCGCCGAGATCGGGCTGCCCGTGGTGGTGCGCCCCAGCTTCACCATGGGTGGGCTCGGCTCCGGGATGGCCCACACCCACGCCGACCTCGACCGCATCGCCGGGGGTGGGCTCACGGCGTCGCCGACGGCGAACGTGCTCATCGAGGAGTCCATCTACGGGTGGAAGGAGTACGAGCTCGAGCTGATGCGCGACTCCCGGGACAACGTCGTCATCGTCTGCTCCATCGAGAACGTCGACCCCATGGGGGTGCACACCGGCGACTCGATGACCGTGGCCCCGGCCATGACCCTGACCGACCGTGAGTACCAGCGGATGCGCGACCTCGGCATCGCCGTGCTGCGCGAGGTGGGCGTGGACACCGGGGGCTGCAACATCCAGTTCGCCGTGCACCCGCAGGACGGCCGGCTCGTCGTCATCGAGATGAACCCCCGCGTGTCCCGCTCGAGCGCCCTGGCCTCCAAGGCCACCGGGTTCCCCATCGCGAAGATCGCGGCCAAGCTGGCCATCGGCTACACCCTCGACGAGATCGTCAACGACATCACCGGGGAGACCCCGGCCTGCTTCGAGCCGAGCCTGGACTACGTCGTGGTGAAGGCGCCCCGGTTCGCGTTCGAGAAGTTCCCCGGCGCCGACCCGACGCTGACCACGACGATGAAGTCTGTCGGTGAGGCCATGAGCATCGGGCGCAGCTTCGCCGAGGCCCTGGGCAAGGTGCTGCGCTCGCTGGAGACCACCCAGAGCAGCTTCTGGACAGCACCGGACGCGGGCTTCGCCGACCTCGAGGCGGTGCTTGCCGACCTGCGCACGCCCACCGAGGGCCGCATCTACGACGTCGAGCTCGCGCTGCGCCTGGGCGGCACCGTGGAGCAGGTCGCGGCGGCCTCCGGCATCGACCCGTGGTTCGTGGAGGAGGTCGCCGGGCTGGTGGACCTGCGCGCCGAGCTGCTGGAGGCCCCCGTGCTGGACGCGCTGCTGCTGCGCCGGGCCAAGCGGGCGGGGCTCTCGGACCAGCAGGTGGCCGCGCTGCGCCCCGAGCTGGCCGGCGAGGGCGGGGTGCGGGTGCTGCGCCACCGGCTCGGGGTGCGCCCGGTGTTCAAGACCGTGGACACCTGCGCGGCCGAGTTCGAGGCCAGCACGCCTTACCACTACAGCTGCTACGAGTCCGACCCGGACGCGGAGAGCGAGGTCGCCCCACAGACCGACCGGGCCAAGGTCATCATCCTCGGTTCCGGGCCGAACCGGATCGGCCAGGGCATCGAGTTCGACTACTCCTGCGTGCACGCGGCGACCACGCTCACCGCCGCGGGGTACGAGACCATCATGGTCAACTGCAACCCCGAGACGGTCTCCACCGACTACGACACCGCCGACCGGCTGTACTTCGAGCCGCTGACGCTGGAGGACGTGCTCGAGGTGGTGCACGCCGAGCAGGTCAGCGGCGTGGGGGGGCCGGGTCTGGTGGGGGTGATCGTGCAGCTGGGTGGGCAGACCCCGCTGAAGCTGGCCCAGGGGCTGGCCGACGCCGGCGTGCCGATCGTCGGCACCTCGCCCGAGGCGATCGACCTCGCCGAGGACCGCGGCGCGTTCGGCGAGGTGCTCACCGCGGCCGGGCTGCCCGCCCCCGCCTACGGCACGGCGACGAGCTTCCCGCAGGCCCGGGCGATCGCCGACCGGATCGGCTACCCGGTGCTGGTACGCCCGTCCTACGTCCTCGGTGGGCGTGGCATGGAGATCGTCTACGACGAGGAGTCCCTGGCCGGCTACATCGACCGGGCCACGGAGATCACCGCCGACCACCCGGTGCTCGTGGACCGCTTCCTCGACGACGCGATCGAGATCGACGTGGACGCACTCTGCGACGGCACCGAGGTGTACCTGGGCGGGGTGATGGAGCACATCGAGGAGGCCGGGATCCACTCGGGCGACTCCGCGTGCGCGCTGCCACCGATCACGCTGGGCCGCACCGACATCGAGGCCGTCCGGCGCTCGACGGAGGCGCTGGCCCACGGGATCGGGGTGCGGGGGTTGATGAACGTGCAGTACGCGCTCAAGGACGACGTGCTCTACGTCCTGGAGGCGAACCCGCGCGCCAGCCGCACCGTGCCCTTCGTGAGCAAGGCCACCGCCGTCCCGCTCGCCAAGGCCGCCGCCCGGATCATGCTGGGCGCGACCATCGCCGATCTGCGGGCCGAGGGCGTGCTGCCGGCGACCGGGGACGGCGGCACCGTGGCCGTCGACGCCCCGGTGGCGGTCAAGGAGGCCGTGCTGCCCTTCCACCGCTTCCGCAAGGCGGACGGCAGCGGGATCGACTCGCTGCTGAGCCCGGAGATGAAGTCCACCGGCGAGGTGATGGGCATCGACGCCGACTTCGGCCGGGCGTTCGCCAAGAGCCAGACGGCGGCCTACGGCTCGCTGCCGACCTCGGGCACGGTGTTCGTCTCGGTCGCCAACCGCGACAAGCGGTCCCTGGTGTTCCCGGTCAAGCGGCTGGCCGACCTCGGGTTCCGCGTGCTGGCCACGGCCGGCACCGCGGAGACGCTGCGGCGCAACGGTATCCCGTGCACCGAGGTGCGCAAGCACTTCGAGGGGGCGGCCGCCGACGGCACCCCGACCATCGTGGAGATGATCGCGCGGGGCGAGGTGGCGATGGTCATCAACACCCCGTACGGCAACTCCGGCCCGCGCGTCGACGGCTACGAGATCCGCTCCGCCGCGGTGAGCGCCGACATCCCGTGCATCACCACCGTGCAGGGTGCGGCCGCAGCCGTCCAGGGCATCGAGGCGGCCATCGCCGGGGACATCGGGGTGCGCCCGCTCCAGGAGCTGCACCGCGTGCTCCGGCCGGCGCGCTGATGCCGGGGGCGGTGGTGCCGGGGGCGGTGGTGCCGTTCGGGGAACGGCTGACCGACGCCGTGGCGGCCCGTGGACGGCTCTGCGTCGGGATCGACCCCCACCCCGGGCTCCTCGAGAGCTGGGGTCTCACCGACGACGCCACGGGGCTGGAACGCTTCGCGATGACGTGCGTCGAGGCGCTGGCGGGGGAGGTGGCCGTGCTCAAGCCGCAGGTCGCGTTCTTCGAGGCGCACGGGTCGGCGGGGCTCGCGGTGCTGGAGCGGACCACCGCGGCCGCGCAGCAGGCCGGGGCGCTCGTGCTGGCCGACGCCAAGCGGGGTGACATCGGCTCCACGATGGCCGCGTACGCCCGCGCGTGGCTGGCCGACGGGGCGCCCCTGGCGGCAGACGCCGTGACGCTGTCCCCGTACCTGGGGGTCGGTGCCCTGCACCCTGCGCTGGAGCTGGCCACGAGCACCGGGCGAGGGGTCTTCGTGCTCGCGCTGACCTCGAACCCGGAGGGTGCGCTGGTGCAGCGAGCGGTGGGACCCGACGGCCGTGCCGTCGCGCAGGCGGTGGTGGACGAGCTCGGTGTCCGCAACGCGGGGGCCGTGCCGCTGGGATCCGCCGGGATCGTCGTGGGGGCCACCGTGGGCGCACACGGGTTGGACCTCGCCGCGCTCAACGGCCCGGTGCTGGCCCCCGGGCTCGGGGCGCAGGGAGCGAGTGCGGTGGACCTGGCGCGGGTGTTCTCCGGTGTCGGCCACCTGGTGCTGCCGACCACCTCGCGGGACGTGCTGCGGCACGGGCCGGACGTGGCCGCGCTCCGGGCTGCTGCGCTGGCCGTGCGCGACGAGGTGGCCGTCGCGCTCGGGTGAGCCCCGGCCCGCGGGCGCGACGTCGTCCACGGCCGGCCGGCGGTGCGTGCCGCTCGATACACCAGGGGTCGGCGCCTCGCGGCCACGGGGCGGGTTGGGCCAGGTAGAGCGCCCTGGGTACGGTCGTCGATGCTGCTGGCGAACCAGCGGCTGCACCACCAGACGACGATCCTCACGATGGATCCACACACAACGGAGGAACCGTGGCGCTTCCCCAGCTGACCGCTGAGCAGCGGGCCGCTGCCCTGGAGAAGGCGGGCATCGCGCGCAAGGCCAGGGCCGAGCTCAAGGAGCGGCTCAAGCGGGGCGGCACCGACCTCAAGCAGGTCCTCGCCGACTCCGAGAACGACGAGATCCTCGGCAAGATGAAGGTGTCCGCACTGCTCGAGGCCCTGCCGAAGGTGGGCAAGGTCAAGGCGCAGGAGATCATGACCGAGCTGGAGATCGCCCCCACCCGCCGTCTGCGCGGACTGGGCGACCGGCAGCGCAAGGCGCTGCTCACGCGCTTCGACCAGGCCTGAGGGACGTGACGACGAGGGGTCGGCTGGTCGTCCTGGCCGGCCCCTCGGCCGTCGGCAAGTCCACCGTGGTGGCCCGCCTGCGCACCGAGCTGCCGCAGCTGCACTTCAGCGTCTCCGCGACCACCCGTGCACCCCGCCCCGGCGAGGTGGACGGACGGGACTACCACTTCGTCAGCCCCGCGGAGTTCGACCGGATGATCAGCTCCGGCGAGCTGCTCGAGTGGGCCGACATCCACGGTGGGCTGCACCGCTCCGGCACCCCGGCCGTCCCGGTGCGCGACGCTCTCGACTCCGGACGACCCGTGCTCGTGGAGGTCGACCTGGCCGGTGCGCGGGCCGTGCGGGCCAGCGAGCCGGGCTGCACGCTGGTGTTCCTGGCCCCGCCCAGCTGGGACGTCCTGGTGGCGCGGCTGACCGGTCGGGGCACCGAGCCGGGGGAGGTGGTGGCCCGTCGGCTGGAGACCGCCCGCGAGGAGCTCGACGCCGCGGGGGAGTTCGACGTCACCGTCGTCAACCACGACGTCACCGAGGCCACCCAGGACTTGGTACGCTTGCTCGTTGGCCCGTCCTGAGCTCTCGTGGGAGCTGCTCAAGATCGTCTCGACCCGACCCGCCGCTCGACCAACTGTGCAGGAGCCCGATCACTCGTGAGCACGCCCGAGACCGACGCCGTCATCCCCGTCTACGACACCCCGCTCGGCATCACCAACCCGCCGATCGACGAGCTGCTGGCCCGTACCTCGTCCAAGTACGCCCTGGTCATCTACGCCGCCAAGCGCGCGCGCCAGATCAACGACTACTACTCCCAGCTCGGTGACGGACTGCTGGAGTACGTCGGCCCGCTGGTCGAGCCGGGTCCGCAGGAGAAGCCGCTCTCCATCGCCCTGCGCGAGATCCACGCCGACCTGCTCGAGCACACCGAAGGCGAGTGAGCACCTCCTCGCCCGACGTCGTCGCTCGGCCGGACGCCGCTGCCTCCTCCCGTCCCCGGGTCGTCCTCGGGGTGGGCGGGGGCATCGCTGCGTACAAGGCGTGCGAGCTGCTGCGCAGGCTGACCGAGTCCGGGCACGACGTCCGCGTCATCCCCACCGCCTCGGCCCTGGAGTTCGTCGGCGCCGCGACCTTCGAGGCGCTGTCCGGGCACCCGGTGCACACCGGCGTGTTCCACGACGTGCACGAGGTGCCGCACGTGCGCCTGGGGCAGCAGGCCGAGCTGGTCGTCGTGGCACCGGCCACCGCCGACCTGCTCTCCCGAGCCGCGCACGGCCGTGCCGACGACCTGCTCACGGCCACCCTGCTCACCGCCCGGTGCCCGGTGCTGCTCGCCCCCGCCATGCACACCGAGATGTGGCTGCACCCGGCCACCGCCGACAACGTGGCTCTGCTGCGCTCCCGCGGCGCGGTGGTGCTGGAGCCCGCCTCGGGCCGGCTCACCGGGGCCGACACCGGCCCGGGCCGACTGCCCGACCCGGCGGAGGTCGCTGCGCTGGCCACCCTGCTGCTGGAGCGGGCCGACGCGCTGCCGCAGGACCTGGTCGGTCGTCACGTGCTGGTGTCCGCGGGCGGCACGCGCGAGCCGCTCGACCCGGTGCGCTTCCTCGGCAACCGCAGCTCCGGCAAGCAGGGGTACGCCCTCGCCCGGGTGGCCGCCCAGCGCGGGGCCCGGGTGACCCTGGTCTCCGGTCACACCGCCGGGCTGGCCGCGCCCGCCGCGGTGGACGTGGTGCAGGTCGGCACGGCGGCCGAGCTGCGGGAGGTCGTGCACGCCCACGCTCGCACCGCCGACGTCGTCGTCATGGCGGCAGCCGTGGCGGACTTCCGGCCCACCACGGTGGAGTCGTCGAAGATCAAGAAGGGGGCTGACGAACCCTCGTCGGTGCCGCTCACCCGCAACGCCGACGTGCTCGCCGAGCTGGTCGAGGCCCGTGCGGCCGGTCGGCTGCCGGCCGAGCAGGTGGTGGTCGGCTTCGCGGCCGAGACCGGTGACGAGCGGGGCGACGTGCTCACCCACGCCCGCGCCAAGCTCGCCCGCAAGGGCTGCGACCTGCTCGTGGTCAACGCCGTCGGTGAGGGCGGGGCCTTCGAGGTGGACACCAACACGGGCTGGCTGCTCGGCTCCGACGGGTCCGAGCAGGCCCTGGACCACGGGTCCAAGGCGCTGCTGGCGACCCGCGTGCTCGACGCCGTCCGTGCCCGCCTCGCTCCGCCCCGTTAGGGTTTCTCCCGGCCCCGGGCACCGGGGCAGGTCCACCAGATCAGAGAGGGAGCACCTGTGAGCCAGTCCGGTCGTCGCCTGTTCACCAGCGAGTCGGTCACGGAGGGCCACCCCGACAAGATCTGTGACGCGATCAGCGACTCGATCCTCGACGCGATGCTCACCGAGGACCCGCGCAGCCGGGTCGCGGTGGAGACGATGGTGACCACGGGTCAGGTGCACGTGGCCGGCGAGGTCACGACCAAGTCCTACGTGCCCATCGCGGACATCGTGCGCCAGCGCATCCTCGACATCGGCTACGACTCCTCCACCAAGGGCTTCGACGGCGAGTCCTGCGGCGTGAGCATCTCCATCGGCCAGCAGAGCCCGGACATCGCGCAGGGCGTGGACACCGCGCACGAGTCGCGCACCGGTCTCTCCGACGACGAGATCGACCGCCAGGGCGCGGGCGACCAGGGCCTGATGTTCGGCTACGCCTGCACCGACACCCCCGAGCTGATGCCGCTGCCGATCGCGATGGCCCACCGGCTCTCCCGTCGTCTCACCGAGGTCCGCAAGAACGGCCAGCTCCCCTACCTGCGCCCGGACGGCAAGACCCAGGTCACCATCGAGTACGCCGGTGACCAGGCCGTGCGGCTGGACACCGTCGTGCTCTCCACCCAGCACGCCGCGGACATCAGCCTCGACGGACTGCTCACCCCGGACATCAAGGCCCACGTGGTCGACGCCGTGCTGGCGGACCTCGAGATCCCGGGTCTGGACATCTCCGACGTGCGGCTGCTCGTCAACCCCACGGGCAAGTTCGTGCTCGGCGGCCCGATGGGTGACGCCGGCCTGACCGGACGCAAGATCATCGTCGACACCTACGGCGGCATGGCCCGCCACGGTGGCGGCGCGTTCTCCGGCAAGGACCCGTCGAAGGTGGACCGCTCCGCGGCCTACGCCATGCGGTGGGTGGCCAAGAACGTCGTGGCCGCCGGGCTCGCCGAGCGGGTCGAGGTGCAGGTGGCCTACGCCATCGGCAAGGCCGCACCCGTGGGCCTGTTCGTGGAGACCTTCGGCACCGAGACCACGGACCCGTCCAAGATCCAGTCCGCGATCAGCGAGGTGTTCGACCTGCGGCCGGCCGCGATCATCCGGGACCTCGACCTGCTGCGGCCGATCTACACCCCCACCGCCGCGTACGGCCACTTCGGCCGCACCGACGTGGACCTGCCCTGGGAGCACACCGACCGCGCCGACGCGCTGCGCTCCCTCGCCGGGGCCTGACGGGGCAGGTCCACCTCAGGGGAGCTGAGTCGGGCCGGCCACCACGGCGTCGCTGGAGTCGTAGGCGGTGGCCAGGCCGGTGACCGGGGTGTCCCCGGCTCCCCGCCCCGGTGCCACGCACACCCCGTGACCGGCGCGCACCACGCAGCGAACGGGCACCGGCGAGCCGGACACCTCGAGGCGGGTGGCGCGGGGGTCCACCGCCAGGACCACGGTGCTGGACCCGTCGACCACCGTCGCCGAGCCGGGCAGCGGGACCGGGTCGAGGCTGCGCGCGGACGGGGGGTCGGCCACGGGTGCAACCAGCACGGTGGTCCGCCCGGGGGGCTCGTCGGCGCCGGTGCACAACAGCACCGCCCCCGGCGCGCCCACCACCTCCAGGGTCCGTGCAGGGTCGTCGAGCCGGAGCGCGGTCGCGGTCCGCCAGGCGTCCGGCTCGGGCACGTCCGGGTGCTCGGCCAGGCAGCGTGCGAGCAACGGGTCCCCCGGCCCGGGCAGGTCAGGTGCGGGCAGCGCCGTGTCGCTGCGGCGCACCGCGGTGAAACCGGGGTCGGGCAGCGGGCCGTCGTAGGTGTCGACCCCGTCCCTGGTGACCGTGAGGCGGAGGTTGGCGGCCGTGGCGCCGACGCGGTACGGGACGACGACGATCGCCGCGTTGGTGCTGGCGATGCTCACCCCGGAGCCGTCGCGCCCCGACCGGACCTCGATCGCGGCGCGGTCGGGGTTGCGCACCGCGAACAGGTCCGGGCCGGCGGCGAGCAGCTCCACGCCGCCGGCGTCGACGCCCCGGGTGGCCGACACCCAGACCCGGGCCGGACCGGTGACGCACACGAACGCGCCGTTGACGGTGGAGACGAGACCGGCCGTGTCCACCTCGGTGCGGCGGGCCGACCACGTGGACACCGGGGGGAACAGCGAGCCGGCCCCGGTGTCGACCACGGCTGCTGCGCAGCGGGCCAGGTGCTGGTCGAGCACCAGGTCACCGCTGTCGGTGAAGCCGGCCCGCGAGGCGACCTGGCGGTCCGCGGCCGACAGGGCCAGCGCGGCCTGTCCGAGCGCGGCCGCGACGGAGGACCGCAGCGGCGTGGACCGGTCGCCGGGCCCGGGTCCGCGGGTGCGGTCGATGCTGCCCGTCGCGGCCGCCACCGCGACCAGCAGGGCCGCGACACCGACCAGGGCGCCGAGCCGGAGCTGTCGCGGCGCGCGCACCCGGGGCGGCGGTGGGACGGGCCCGTCGAGCAGTCCGGCCGGCAAGGGCTCGGGCGCCGGCACCACGGGCAACCGGGCGGCCCCCGCGACGCGGTGCTGCCGGGCCACGGCGGTGCGGCTGCGACCGAGGACCCGTGCTGCCCGCGCCACGTCCAGCCCGCCCAGCAGGCACAGCACGGCGACGTCCCGCTCCGGTGCGCCCAGCTCGTCCAGGCCCCTCGCCTCGGCACCGACCGCCACCACCACCGGGCTGGGCGGCGCGGTGACCCGGGCGAGGACGGCCAGCAGCCAGCCCTCCGGGTCCGAGCGCGACACCCGCCGCGGGTTCCGCGTCGCGACGGCGAGCACGGCCAGCACCGCGGCCCGGGCCTGCCGGTCGTGCGGGGTCAGGGCCCGGGCCAGCGTCCACAGCCGCGTGCCGTGGGTGGACACCTGCGTGCCTGCTGCCTGCCGCTGCACCGTGGCCCTCCTCGCTCCCGCCCCCAGCGTGCCGCACCGACGGTCCCGGCACGAGGTCCGTGCGCACCGACCGCACCCCGGTCGGTCCCGTCGGTGTGCAGGGGTACAACTTCACCCGTGGTGGTGCAGCGGGTGCGGGCGTCGGTGGACCCGGTCGCGAGGGTCGCGCTGCTCGTGCCGCTGGCCCACCTGGACCGCGAGTTCGACTACCAGGTCGCCCAGGAGCAGTCGGACGATGCCCAGCCCGGGGTGCGCGTGCGGGTGCGCTTCGCCGGGCGCCTGGTCGACGGGTTCGTCCTCGAGCGCGCCGCCACCTCGGGGCACGCCGGCAGCCTCGGATGGCTGGACAGGGTCGTCTCGTCGGAGCCCGTGCTCACCCCGGAGGTCGCCGCGCTGGCCCGGGCCGTGGCCGCGCGCACCGCGGGGGTGCGCGCCGACGTCCTGCGCCTGGCCGTCCCGCCACGGCACGCCCGGGTGGAGGCCGAGGTCCCGCCCAAGCCGACCGCACCCCCGCCGCCCCCGGAGGACCTGCCCCGCTGGGCGCCGTACCCGCAGGCCGACGGCTTCCTGGCCGCGCTCCGCGAGGGACGTGCACCGCGGGCCGCCTGGCAGGCCCTCCCGGGGGAGGACTGGCCCGCCCGGCTCGCCGAGGCCGCCGCGGTCACCGTGGCCGGTGGGCGCAGCGCGGTCCTCGTGGTGCCCGACCAGCGCGACGTCGACCGGGTCCACGCGGCGTGCGCGCGGATCCTCGGCGAGGGCTCCGTCGTGGCGCTGGCCGCGGGCCTGGGGCCCGCCGTCCGCTACCGACGGTGGCTGGCTGCCCTGCGCGGCCAGGCCAGGGTGGTCGTGGGACCGCGCGCCGCCGCGTTCGCGCCGGTGACCGACGTCGGCCTCGTCGCGGTGTGGGACGACGGCGACGACAACCACGCCGAGCCCCGAGCGCCCTACCCGCACTCCCGCGAGGTGGCGGTGCTGCGCGCGCACGCCGCGGGGGCCGGGCTGCTGGTCGCCGGGCACGCCCGCACCGCGGAGGTACAGGCCCTGGTGGAGTCCGGGTACGCGCGCGACCTCCTCGCGCCCCGGGCCGTGGTCCGTGAGAGGGCACCGCGCACCACGGCCCTGGCCGACACCGACGAGCAGCTCGCCCGCGATCCCGCCGCCCGGGCCGCGCGCATCCCGGCCATCGCCTTCGCCGCCGCCCGGGCCGCCCTGGCCGTCGGCGCCCCGGTGCTCGTGCAGGTGCCCCGGCGCGGGTACGTGCCCGCGCTGTCCTGCGCCCGCTGCCGGGAGCCCGCCCGCTGCCGGCGCTGCCACGGACCGCTCGCCCTGCCGGCCGCGGCCGGGCCGGACGGTGCCGGTGCCCCGGTGTGCCGCTGGTGCGGGGTCACCGACACCGCCCACCGCTGCACGGCCTGCGGCGGCCGCGGGCTGCGGGCCACCGTGGTGGGCGCGCGGCGCACGGCCGAGGAGCTGGGCCGGGCCTTCGCGGGGGTGCCCGTGCGCACCTCCGGGGCGGAGGAGGTGCTGGCCACCGTGCCGGCGAGCGCGGCGCTGGTGGTCGCCACCCCCGGGGCCGAGCCGGTGGCCGAGGGCGGCTACGGCGCGGCCCTGCTGCTCGACGGCTGGGCGCTGCTGGGTCGTGCGGACCTGCGGGCGGGGGAGGAGGCGCTGCGCCGGTGGATGGCCGCCGCGGCCCTGGTGCGCGGGGCCGAGGCCGGGGGACAGCTCGTGGTGGTGGCGGAGTCCGAGCTGGCCACCGTGCAGGCCCTGGTCCGCTGGGACCCGGTGGGCCACGCCGCGGCCGAGCTCGCCTCCCGCGCCGAGGTCGGCTTCCCGCCGGCCGTCGCGATGGCGGCGCTGGACGGGGTGCCGGCCGCGCTCGAGGCGCTGGTGGCCTCGGCCGAGCTGCCCGCGGGCACCGAGGTGCTCGGTCCGGTCGACTCCACCGACGCCCCGCACGGCGCGCAGGGCTGGGAGCGGCTGCTGCTGCGGGCGCCGCGGGCGCAGGGCCGGGCGCTGGCCGGGGCGCTGGCGGCCGCGCAGGGCGTGCGCAGCGCCCACAAGGAGGCCGACACGGTCCGCGTCCAGGTGGACCCGCACCGCATCGGCTGAGCTCGCCTCGCCTGCGGCGGCCGCGGGGACGGGCAGCGTTGCACCGCGCTCAGGGCAGCGGGAGCACGGCCGGCCCGGCCACGACCTCGCCGTCCGCGGAGCACGCGGTGACGGTCGCGGGGGACACCGTGCTCGTGGGCGCCGAGCAGACGCCCACCCCCGAGGCGGCGACGCACGAGACGCCCTGCTGGGTGCTGCTGTCGACCTGCAGGGAGACGGCCCGCGGATCGACTGCGAGCACGGTGTAGGAGTGCGGGTCGCCGGCCACCGCCCCCACCTGGGTGACGGGCTCCAGCGCCCCGGCCGGCGCGGGGTCGGCCACCGGGAAGGACGCGAACACGACCTGCCCGCCCCGTTCGGTGCACACCCCCGCCATCCCGGGCGCGCGCGCGGCGACCACCGTCGTCCCGTCGTCCAGGACCGTGTTCGCCGCCACCGACCAGGCAGAGGGCGCGGGGGTGAGGCTGCCGAACGGCGAGGCCAGGCAGCGGCCCAGCAGCGCTCCGGCCACCGACGTCCGGTCGGGCGGGGCGAGCTGCGCATCGACGAGCTCCACGTAGGTGCTGCCAGGGTCGGGCACCGGGCCGTCGAAGCGCGTCCCGTCGGTCCCGGCCACGGTCACGTCCAGGCCGAACGGGGCGGTGAACACGTCGAACAGGCCCACCAGCTGCACGGCTGCGGAGCTCGGCAGCGTGCCTCCCGTCGTCTGCGGTCGCTGCGGGGTGAACGTGACCGTGGCGCCGAGCGGGTTGAGCACCACGAGCTGCCCCGGCCCCGCCCGGACCAGCTGCACGGCCCCGGCGCGGACCCCGGTGGTGCCCGAGACGAAGACCGTCGTCGGGGTGGTGGAGCAGGCGAAGGCATCGTCGACCACGGTCGTCACCCCCGTGGCCCCCGCCTGGGTCCGGCCCACCCGCCAGGAGGCGACCGGCGGGTAGTCCGCCGTGCGGAGGGTGCCCCGGACGGCCTCGACGCAGCGGGCGAGGTGCTGGTCGGTGACGAGGTCTCCGGTGGCGGGGAACCCGACGCGTGCTGCGAGGTCGTCGTCGGCCCTCCTGGCGGCCTCGGCGGCAGCCATCGAGGCCTGCGCGACCGTGTCGGGCACCACCGTCGTCGGGGCCCTGGCCGAGGGGGTCGACGAGGGTCGGGCCACCCACACCAGCCCCAGCACGACGGCCACGGCGAGCACCCCTGCTCCCACCCGCAGGCCACGGCGACGGCGCAGGGTGGGGGCGGCGGTGTCGGTCTCGGCCAGCACCCGGGCCCTGATCTCTGCTCGTCGCCGGTCGGAGAGCACGACAGGCTCGGGGCGGGCGTCCAGCCGGGTGATCACCCCCGGTGCCCGGGTGGGGGTTCTGCGGGCGAGCCGCCGAGCGGTGCCGGCCAGCCACGGTCCGTCCGCGTCGGTGCCCGCCGCCCGGAAGGTGCCGACGACGACGTCGGTGACCTGCCCCTCGTCGGGGACCACCGCCGCCACCTCGCGCCACACCGCCGCGACGTGGTGCTCGACCAGCTCCTCGGCGTCCACCCGCGCACCTCCCCGTCCGTGACCGCAGGCACAGCGTCGCACCCCCACTAGAATCGGCGGGCCGAACCAGACCAGACCTTGGAGCCGCCGCGTGTCCGTCCAGCCCGTCCGCCTGTTCGGCGATCCCGTCCTGCGCACCCGTGCCGAGGAGGTCGTGGACTTCGACGCCGAGCTGAGGCAGCTGGTGGCCGACCTGCACGACACGATGGTCGAGCAGGGCGGTGCGGGGATCGCGGCCCCCCAGATCGGGGTCGGCCTGCGGGTGTTCACCTGGATGGTGGACGGCGAGAGCGGGCACGTGGTGAACCCGACCTGGGAGACCGTGGGGCAGCAGGAGCAGGAGGGGCTCGAGGGCTGCCTGTCCATCCCGGGCCTGAAGTTCGACTGCCGGCGCGCCGAGCAGGTGGTCGCGAGGGGGTGGGACGTCCACGGCGAGCCGCTGGTGCTGCCGGGCACCGGGATGCTGGCCCGTGCGGTGCAGCACGAGGTGGACCACCTCGACGGCGTGCTCTTCGTGGACCGGCTCGACCCGGCCGCCCGCAAGGAGGCGCTGCGCGCGATCCGGGCGGCGGAGTGGTTCGGCGCTCAGGCTCCCGTGGTGAAGCTGAACCCGCTCGGCCTGCACGGCGCGGGCCGCTGACGTGCGCCTGGTCTTCGCCGGCACCCCGGCCCCCGCCGTCCCGTCCCTGCAGCGACTGCTGGACTCCCCGCGCCACGACGTGGTGGCCGTGCTAACCCGGCCCGACGCACCTGCGGGCCGCGGCGGGAGGCTGAGCCGCTCACCGGTGGGCGAGCTCGCCGACGCCGCCGGTGTCCCCGTCCTCACCCCCGCACGGGTCGCCGACGCCGCCGACGCGCTCGCGGACCTGGCCCCGGACTGCATCCCGGTGGTGGCCTACGGGGCGATCGTGCCCCGCTCCGCGCTGGAGCTGCCCACCCACGGCTGGGTCAACCTGCACTTCTCCCTGCTGCCCGCGTGGCGCGGTGCCGCCCCGGTGCAGGCTGCCGTGCGCGCGGGCGACGAGGTGACCGGGGCCAGCACCTTCCGGATCGAGGCCGGCCTGGACACCGGGCCCGTCTACGGGGTGCTCACCGAGACCGTCCGGCCCACCGACACCGCAGGCGCCCTGCTCGAGCGGCTCGCGTTCTCGGGCGCGCAGCTGCTCGAGGCGACGATGGACGGGCTGGAGGCCGGTGAGCTCCAGGCCGTCGCGCAGCCCGACGAGGGCGTGTCCCTCGCCCCCAAGATCGCCGTGGACGACGCGCGGGTGGACTGGACGCGGGCCGCGCTGCACGTGGACCGGCTGGTCCGCGCCGTCACCCCCGAGCCCGGGGCGTGGACCACCGTCGGCAAGGTGCGGGTGAAGCTCGGGCCCGTGGAGCCGACCGACGTGCAGGGCCTCGCGCCCGGGGAGCTAGCCGTGGAGAAGTCGACCGTGCTCGTGGGCACCGCCACCACCGCCGTGCGCCTGGGGCTCGTGCAACCGCCGGGCAAGAGGCCCATGGCCGCCGCCGACTGGGCCCGCGGTGCGCGGCTGAGCTCCGCGGCGGTGGCGTCGTGACCGAGTCCCGCCGCCCCGCCAGGCGCACCGGGGGCACCCGACGGCCCCGCCCGGCGCCGGTCCCCACCGGGGGCGACCCGGCCCGCGAGGTCGCCCGCGACGTGCTCACCGCCGTCCGGGCGCGCGACGCCTACGCCAACCTCGTGCTTCCGGGACTGCTGCGGGAGCGGAAGATCTCCGGCCGCGACGCCGCCCTGGCCACCGAGCTCGCCTACGGCACCTGCCGGGCGCAGGGCCTGCTCGACGCGGTGCTGGAGGACTGCACCGACCGTCCGCTGGCCGATGTCGACGGTGCCCTGCTGGACGTGCTCCGCCTCGGTGCCTACCAGCTGCTGCGCACCCGCATCGGGGCGCACGCCGCCGTGTCCACCTCGGTCGACCTGGCCCGCGCGACCCTCGGCCAGGCCCGGGCGGGGTTCGTCAACGCAGTGCTGCGCAAGGTCGGCCGCCAGGACGAGGCCGCCTGGGTGGCGCAGCTCGCCCCGGACGACGAGCTCGGTCGGCTGGCGCTGACCCACGCCCACCCCCGGTGGATCGCCGAGGCCTTCCGGGACGCGCTGGGCGCCGACGCCGGTGAGCTCGAGGAGGTGCTGCGTGCCGACGACACCCGCCCGGCCGTGCACCTGGTGGCCCGCCCCGGGGAGATCTCCGCCGAGGAGCTCGCCGCCGTCACCGGGGGCGATGCGGGTCCGTGGTCGCCCTACGCCGTGCACCTGACCGACGGGGGCGACCCCGGCCAGCTCGACGCCGTGCGCGAGGGTCTGGCGGGTGTCCAGGACGAGGGCAGCCAGCTCGTCGCCCGCGCGGTCTCGCTCGCCCCGCTGGACGGCCCGGACGGGCTGCGCTGGCTCGACCTGTGCGCCGGACCCGGGGGCAAGGCCGCGCTGCTGGGCGCGCTGGCGGGGATCGAGGGTGGACGGCTGGACGCGGTGGAGCCCAGCGAGCACCGGGCCGGGCTCGTCCGGCGCACCGCGAAGGACCTGCCGGTGGACGTGCACGTGGCCGACGGCCGGGACCCCGGCCTGGAGCCCGGGTACGACCGCATCCTCGTCGACGCCCCGTGCACCGGGCTGGGGGCGCTGCGCCGCCGGCCCGAGGCGCGCTGGCGCCGTCAGCCCGCCGGGGTGGCCGAGCTCGTGGTGCTGCAGGGCGAGCTGCTGGCCTCGGCGCTGCGCCTGGTGCGTCCGGGCGGGGTGGTGGTCTACGCCACGTGCAGCCCGCACCGGGACGAGACCACCGGTGTCGTGGCGGCGGCGGTGGCGGCGGGCGCGGTCCAGCTGGACGCCCGCCCACTGGTGCCGGGGGTGCCGCAGCTCGGTGACGGACCTCACGTCCAGCTCTGGCCGCACCGGCACGGGACGGACGCGATGTTCCTGGCGGCCTTCCGGGGCTGAGCCCGTCCCCCTCACGCAGGTGGCGGGCCAGCTGCGGTCGGCGACCCTGGTTTCGCGCGGATTGCCCGCTATCCGCGGGTTCCGGG
Source organism: Rhodococcus antarcticus (assembly GCF_026153295.1). Taxonomy (NCBI): domain Bacteria; kingdom Bacillati; phylum Actinomycetota; class Actinomycetes; order Mycobacteriales; family Nocardiaceae; genus Rhodococcus; species Rhodococcus antarcticus. The sequence continues at coordinate 1,465,843 of NZ_CP110615.1, forward strand.
CCGGGCACGGGGAGCGGGGTCGGTCCGGCCGGGGAAGGATCCCGACCGGAGCAGCGTCGCTCTCACCCCCGTTCGACCGTCCGTGAGAGGCACTGCAACCCCATGACCGAGTCCCAGCTGCGCGCACCCGCCGCCGCCACCACGGCCCACGACGACCCGCACCACGGTCGCCGCTGGCTGGTCCTGGGCGTGGTCGCCGTCGCCCAGCTGATGGTGGTGCTCGACGCGACGATCGTGAACATCGCCCTGCCGTCGGCCCAGGCCGCGCTCGGCTTCGCCGACACCGACCGGCAGTGGATCGTCACCGCCTACGCGCTCTCCTTCGGCAGCCTGCTGCTGCTCGGCGGCAAGCTCGGCGACCTGTTCGGCCGCAAGAACACCTTCATCGTGGGCCTCGTCGGCTTCGCGCTCGCCTCCGCCCTCGGCGGCGCCGCGGAGTCCTTCGGCGTCCTCGTCGGCGCGAGGGTCCTGCAGGGCGTGTTCGGCGCCCTGCTCGCCCCGGCCGCACTCGCGACGCTGGCGACCACGTTCACCGACCCGAAGGAGCGCTCCAAGGCGTTCGGGGTGTTCGGGGCTGTCGCCGGCGGCGGCAGCGCGGTGGGTCTCGTCCTCGGCGGGGTGCTCACCGAGCTGCTCTCCTGGCGCTGGTGCCTCTACGTCAACCTGGTCTTCGCCGTCCTGGCCGTGGTCGGCGCGGCGTTCCTGCTGCAGAACGCGAAGGGCCAGCACCGCACGCGGCTGGACATCCCCGGCACCCTGCTCGCCTCCGCCGGGCTGTTCTGCCTGGTCTTCGGCTTCTCGGAGGCCTCGACCAAGGGGTGGGTCTCGACCGTGACGCTCACCTCGCTGGTCGCCGGCGTGGTGCTGCTCGTCGTGTTCGTGGTGGTCCAGCAGAGGGTCAGCGCGCCGCTGCTGCCGCTGCACGTGGTCACCGACCGGGTGCGCGGCACCTGCTACGCCGCCGTGGGGCTCTCCGCCATCGCCATCTTCGCGGTGTTCCTGTTCCTCACCTACTACCTGCAGGAGATCAAGGGCTTCAGCCCCATCACCAGCGGCGTGAGCTTCCTGCCGCTGACCGCCGGCATCGTGACGGCCTCGACGACGGCCAACATCGTCCTGCTGCCGCGCACCGGTCCGCGGCCGCTGCTGCCGCTGGGCATGGCGCTGGGCGCGGCCGGGATGTTCCTGCTCACCCGCCTCACCCCGACCGCCGGGTACGCCAGCCACGTGCTGCCGTCGCTGGTGGTGCTGGGGCTGGGCTTCGGGCTCATCTTCGCCCCGGCCATCAGCAGCGCCACGTTCGGCGTCGAGCGCCAGGACAGCGGGGTGGCGTCGGCCATGGTCAACACGATGCAGCAGGTGGGTGGGTCGATCGGCACGGCGCTGCTGTCCACCCTTGCCGCGAGTGCCACCGCCGGCTACGCCAGCACGCACACCGGCGACGGCACGCAGGTCCTCGCGGCAGTGCACGGGTACACCACCGCCTTCACGGTGTCCGGGTGCATCTTCGTCGTCGGCGCCATCCTCACGGCGGTGCTGCTCCCGTCGGGGGTGCTCACCGCGGGTGCCCCGAAGGAGCCGGTGGCCGCGCACTGACGGGGGGCCGGGCCGGCTCGCCCTAGACTCCGCCCCCGTGCCTGCCCAACGTCCTGCGCCGATGATCGCGCCATCCCTGCTCAGCGCCGACTTCGCCCGCCTGGGCGAGGAGGCGGCGGCCGCACACGGGTCGGACTGGCTCCACGTGGACGTCATGGACAACCACTTCGTGCCGAACCTGACCCTCGGGCTGCCCGTCGTCCAGGCCCTGCTGCGGGCCACCGACATCCCCCTCGACTGTCACCTCATGATCACCGAGCCCGGCCGCTGGGCGCCCGCGTACGCCGAGGCCGGGGTGCGCAACGTCACCTTCCACGCCGAGGCCACGCAGGACCCGGTCTCCGTGGCCCGCGACATCCGGGCGGCGGGGGCGAGGGCAGGGCTCGCGCTGAAGCCCGGCACCCCGCTCGAGCCGTACCTGGCCATCCTCGCCGAGGTCGACACGCTGCTCGTCATGAGCGTCGAGCCCGGTTTCGGCGGCCAGTCGTTCATGCCGGAGGTGCTGGAGAAGGTGCGCACGCTGCGCGGTCTCGTGGACACCGGCCACCTGGAGCTGCTGGTGGAGATCGACGGCGGGATCAACGCCGACACCATCCACGCCGCGGCGGAGGCCGGGGTGGACTGCTTCGTCGCCGGCTCGGCCGTCTACGGCGCCGAGGACCCGGCCGCCGCGGTGGCGGCCCTGCGCGTCGCTGCGGCCGCCGCGCGTGAGCCCACGACGGCGTGAACCGGGAGCAGGCACTCGTCCTCGCCACCGCGGCCGGTGAGGCCGTCCGGGGCACCACGAGCCCCAACCCGCCCGTCGGCTGCGTCGTCCTGGACGCCGACGGTGAGCTGGTCGGCACCGGGGCCACCGCCCCGCCGGGTGGGCCGCACGCCGAGGTCGTGGCCCTGGCACGGGCGGGTGAGCGGGCGCGGGGCGGCACGGCCGTCACCACCCTCGAGCCGTGCAACCACACCGGGCGGACCGGGCCGTGCAGCGTGGCACTCGTCACCGCTGGGATCGCGCACGTGCACTACGCCGCCGCCGACCCCACCCCCCAGGCCGCCGGTGGAGCCGCGCACCTGCGCGCGGCCGGGGTGACCACCAGCACCACGGGCACCGACCCGGCCCCGCTGCGCGCGTGGCTGCACCGCCAGCGCACCGGGCGCCCGCACGTCACCTGGAAGCTCGCCGCCAGCCTGGACGGGCGCACCGCGGCCGTGGATGGCACCAGCCGATGGATCACCGGCCCGCAGGCGCGGGCCCAGGTGCACGCCGAGCGGGCCCGGGTCGACGCCATCGTGGTGGGCACCGGCACCGCGCTGGCCGACGACCCGGCGCTGACCGCCCGCCACCCCGACGGCACCCTCGCCGGCCACCAGCCGCTGCGCGTCGTGGTCGGGCACCGGCCGCTCCCGGCGGGGGCGCAGCTGCTCGACGACACCGCGGTGACGCTGCTGCTGGACACCCACGACCCGCACGCCGTGCTGGCCGCGCTGACCGACCACCCGGACGTGCTGCTGGAGGGCGGCGCGACCCTGGCCGGGGCGTTCGCGGCCGCCGGGCTGCTGGACCGCGTGGTGGCCTACGTCGCACCCGTGCTGCTCGGAGCGGGCCCGGCCGCGCTGGGGGATGCTGGGGTGGGAACGATCGCGCGGGCGCTGCGGTTCGAGGTGGAGAGCGTCGAGCTCGTCGGCGCGGACGTACGGCTGGTCCTGGGACCAGCAGAACGGGGTTGAGGCAGTGTTCACCGGCATCGTCGAGGAGCTCGGTGAGGTGGTCCGAAAGGACGACCTCGCCGACGCCGCCCGCTTCACCGTCCGCGGGCCGCTGGTCACCAGCGACGCGGGGCACGGGGACTCCATCTCGGTGAACGGCGTGTGCCTGACCGTCGTCGAGGTCTCCGACGGCACCTTCACCGCGGACGTGATGAAGGAGACACTGACCCGCTCCAGCCTCGGCGCCCTGGCCGCCGGCAGCCCGGTGAACCTCGAGCGCGCGGCGACCCTGAGCACGCGCCTGGGGGGCCACCTCGTCCAGGGCCACGTCGACGGCACCGGCGAGGTGCTCGGCCGCACGCCGTCCGAGCACTGGGAGCTGGTGCGGATCTCCCTGCCGGACAGGATCTCCCGCTACGTCGTGGAGAAGGGCTCCATCACCGTCGACGGGGTGTCGCTGACCGTCGCGGCGCTGGACGCCGAGTCCTTCACCGTCTCCCTCATCCCCACCACCCTGGAGCTGACCACCCTCGGGCAGGCCCGCCCCGGCACCCCGGTCAACCTGGAGGTGGACGTGATCGCCAAGTACGTCGAGCGGTTGTCGCTCGCGGGGCGCACCGAGCGGGCGGTCGTGGGCACCGTCGGCACGCCGCCGTCGGCCGCGGTGGGACACTCAGCAGCCAACCCCCAGGAGGCAGACCGGTGAGCAGGTTCGACAGCATCGAGCGGGCGGTCGCGGACATCGCCGCCGGCCGGGCCGTGGTCGTGGTGGACGACGAGGACCGCGAGAACGAGGGTGACCTCATCTTCGCCGCGGAGAAGGCCACCCCCGAGCTGGTGGCCTTCATGGTCCGCTACACCTCCGGCTACCTGTGCGTGCCGCTCGTGGGGGAGGACTGCGACCGGCTCGGGCTGCCGCCGATGTACTCCACCAACCAGGACAAGCACGGCACCGCCTACACCGTGACGGTCGACGCCAAGGCCGGCATCGGCACGGGCATCTCGGCCTCGGACCGCGCGGCCACCATGCGGCTGCTCGCCGACCCGACCTCCGGTGCCGGCGACTTCACCCGACCCGGGCACGTGGTGCCGCTGCGGGCGCTCGAGGGGGGCGTGCTGCGCCGACCCGGGCACACCGAGGCCGCCGTCGACCTGGCCCGGATGGCCGACCTCCGTCCCGCGGGCGTCATCTGCGAGATCGTGTCGCAGAAGGACGAGGGCGAGATGGCTCGCACGGACGAGCTGCGCGTCTTCGCCGACGAGCACGACCTCGCACTCATCTCCATCGCCGACCTGATCGCGTGGCGCCGCCGGCACGAGAAGCAGGTGCACCGCGTCGCCGAGGCCCGCATCCCCACCTCGCACGGTGAGTTCCGCGCCGTCGGCTACCAGAGCCTGTTCGACGGCATCGAGCACGTGGCCCTCGTGCGCGGGGACCTCGGCCTGCCCGGGGGCACCGACGACGGGGAGGACGTGCTGGTGCGCGTGCACTCCGAGTGCCTCACCGGGGACGTGTTCGGCTCCCTGCGCTGCGACTGCGGCACCCAGCTGGACGCCGCGCTGCAGACGGTCTCCACCGAGGGCCGCGGCATCGTGCTCTACATGCGCGGCCACGAGGGCCGCGGGATCGGCCTCATGCACAAGCTGCAGGCCTACCAGCTGCAGGACGCCGGGCAGGACACGGTGGATGCAAACCTGGCGCTCGGCCTCCCGGCGGACTCGCGCGACTACGGCACCGGGGCGCAGATCCTCGTCGACCTCGGGGTGAAGTCCATGCGGCTGCTGACGAACAACCCGGCCAAGCGCGCCGGCCTGGACGGCTACGGCCTGCACATCACCGAGCGGGTGGCGATGCCCGTCCGGGTCACCCCCGAGAACATCCGCTACCTGCGCACCAAGCGGGACCGGATGGGTCACCAGCTCGACGACCTGCCGGAGGAGACCGTCGACGAGCTGGCCACCCCGTGAGCGGCAGCGGTGAGCCCGAGATCGCGGTGAGCGGGGCCGCGGACCTCCGGGTGGCCGTGGTCGCCGCCCGGTGGCACACCACCATCACCGAGGCGCTGCTGGCCGGTGCGCTGCGGGCCGCCGCGGGTGCCGGGGTGCAGGACCCGACCGTGGAGCGGGTCGCCGGCGCGGTGGAGCTGCCGGTGGTCGCCCAGGCGCTGGCCCGCACCCACGACGCCGTCGTCGCCCTCGGGGTCGTCATCCGGGGGGACACCCCGCACTTCGACTACGTGTGCGAGGCGGTCACCGCCGGGCTCACCCGTGTCTCGCTCGACGAGGGCACGCCCGTCGGCAACGGGGTGCTGACCACCAACACCGAGGCGCAGGCCCTCGCGCGGGCCGGGCTGCCCGGCTCCGCGGAGGACAAGGGGGCCCAGGCCACCACCGCCGCGCTGGACGCCGCGCTCACCCTCAAGCGGCTGCGCCAGCCGTGGACCGCGGAGACCTTCCAGTGACGGCTCCCGGTCCCCTCTCGCCGGAGCTGGTGATCCGGCCGGTGCGGGTGCGTCGTGTGGCGGGCGCCTGCGCCGTCGCCGTCGTGGTCGTCTTCACCACCGTGGCCCTGCTGCTCACCGGCGATGCCACCGGCGTGTTCTTCCGTCCCGTCGACCAGGTCGCGATGATCCTGTTCGGCCTGATGCTCGGCGGGGCGATCCTCCTCCTGGCCCGGCCCCGGGTGCGGGTGGGACCGGAGGGGGTGGGCGTGCGCAACATCCTGGGTGAGCAGGTCTTCCCGTGGGCGCTCGTCCGCGAGGTCTCCTTCCCGCGCGATGCCCCGTGGGCCCGGCTGGAGCTGCCCGACGACGAGTACGTCGCCGTGATGGCCATCCAGGCCTCCGACGGCGACCGCGCCGTCCAGGCCATCCAGCAGGTCCGCGACCTGCACCGTCGCCACACCGCACCGGTGACCGAGACCGGGAGCGACGCGTGAGCGGGCCCCCGCTGAACCGGCGCACCGCGGTCTGCGGGCTGCTCCTCGGGCTGGTGGCTCCGGGCACGCTGGCCGCGTGCGCCAGCGGCGTCGCCGCCCCGACCGTCGACTCCGCACCGGGCACCGTGCTGGCCGAGCTCTCCGCCGTGCCCGTGGGCGGAGGAGCGGTGGTCGACGGCCCGTCCGGCAAGGTCCTGCTGGTGCAGGAGGTCGCCGGCACCGTCACCGGCTACTCCGCGCGCTGCCCGCACGCCGGGGTCACCGTGAACCCGCCGGTGGACGGCGTCGTGGTCTGCCCAGCCCACGGCAGCCGGTTCGACCCGGCCACGGGGGACGTCACCCAGGGGCCCGCCCAGCGCGGGCTCACCCCGCTCGCGGTGGCCGTCTCCGGGACGCAGGTCGTCATCGCCTGAGCACGCGGCCCCGGGTGCGACGCACTCCGGGCACACCCGCGCCGAGCTCGTCGACCGGGTGGCCGCGGGACTGCCGGCCGTGCCGGAGACCGTCGGGGGTCGGGACTAGCCTGGAGCCGTGCCCGACCCGTCCACGTACCGCCCGGCGACCGGCACCATCCCGGAGGAGCCCGGGGTCTACAAGTTCCGCGACCCGCACGGCCGCGTGGTGTACGTCGGCAAGGCCAAGAGCCTGCGCCAGCGGCTGAACAGCTACTTCGCCGACCTCGCCGGCCTGCACCCGCGCACCCGCCAGATGGTGACCACGGCCGCGTCCGTCGAGTGGACCGTCGTCGGCACCGAGGTCGAGGCGCTCCAGCTCGAGTACAACTGGATCAAGGAGTTCGACCCGCGGTTCAACGTTCGCTACCGCGACGACAAGAGCTACCCGATGCTCGCGGTGACCCTCAACGAGGCCTACCCCCGGCTGTTCGTCTACCGGGGGCCACGTCGCAAGGGGGTGCGCTACTTCGGCCCGTACCCGCACGCCTGGGCCATCCGCGAGACCCTGGACACGCTGCTGCGGGTCTTCCCCGCACGCACCTGCTCCACCGGGGTGTTCAAGCGCCACAACCAGATCGGGAGGCCCTGCCTGCTCGGCTACATCGGCAAGTGCTCGGCGCCCTGCGTCGGCACGGTCGACCAGGCCACCCACCGGCAGACGGTCGAGGACTTCTGCGACTTCCTGGCCGGGCGCACCGACAAGCTCGTCCGCCAGCTCGAGCGCCAGATGGTGCAGGCCTCCGACGAGCTGGACTTCGAGAAGGCCGCCCGCCTGCGCGACGACGCGGGCGCGCTCAAGCGGGCCATGGAGAAGCAGGCCGTGGTCCTCGGCGACGGCACCGACGCCGACCTCGTGGCGTTCGCCTCCGACGACCTCGAGGCCGCCGTGCAGGTCTTCCACGTCCGGGGTGGCCGGGTCCGCGGCCAGCGCGGGTGGGTGGTCGAGAAGTCCGGGGACGCCGACGACGTGCCGGCGCTGGTCGAGCAGTTCCTCACCCAGTTCTACGGACAGGAGGCGGCCCTCGTCGCCGACGACCCGAAGGCCAGGCCCGTCCCGAGGGAGGTGCTGGTGCCCGAGCTGCCGGCCGACGCCCCGGCGCTGGAGGAGTGGCTCAGCTCGCTGCGCGGGTCCCGGGTGGACCTGCGGGTGCCGCAGCGCGGGGACAAGCGGGCCCTGGCGGAGACCGTCGCCCGCAACGCCGCCGAAGCCTTCTCCCAGCACAAGCTCAAGCGCGCCGGGGACCTCACCTCGCGCTCGCAGGCCCTGCAGGGCATCCAGGAGCTGCTCGGGCTGGGGACCGCCCCGCTGCGGATCGAGTGCGTGGACGTCAGCCACGTGCAGGGCACCGACGTCGTCGCGTCCCTGGTGGTGTTCGAGGACGGGCTGCCCCGCAAGTCGGACTACCGGCACTACGCGATCAAGGAGGCCGCCGGCGACGGGCACTCCGACGACGTCGCGAGCATCGCCGAGGTCACCCGGCGGAGGTTCCTGCGGCACACGAGCCCACCCACTCCCGAGCTCGAGGCGGTGGCTGCACCCGTCGAGGGCCCCACCCCGGGCATCGACCCCGACACCGGTCGACCACGACGCTTCGCCTACCCGCCCAACCTCTACGTGGTGGACGGTGGTCAGCCGCAGGTCACCGCAGCGGCAGCCGTGCTCGACGAGCTGGGCGTCACCGACGTTGCGGTCATCGGGCTGGCCAAGCGGCTGGAGGAGGTGTGGGTGGCCGGCGAGGACGACCCGCTGATCCTGCCGCGCACCTCCGAGGCGCTCTACCTGCTGCAACGGGTGCGCGACGAAGCGCACCGCTTCGCCATCACGTTCCACCGCAGCAAGCGCAGCAAGCGGATGACGACCTCCGCGCTGGACTCCGTGCGAGGCCTGGGGGAGAGTCGTCGCACCGCGCTGGTGTCCCACTTCGGGTCGGTGGCGCGGCTCCAGCAGGCCAGCGTCGAGCAGATCACCGAGGTGCCCGGCATCGGCGTCTCCACCGCGACCGCGGTGCTGGCGGCGCTGAACGGACCGGCACCACAGGGGGAGACGGCGTGAACGACAGCACCACCGGCGAGGACCAGGGCCCGACCAGCGGCATCGAGGTCGCACTGGTCACCGGCCTGTCCGGCGCCGGACGTTCGACCGCGGCCAAGGTGCTGGAGGACCTCGGCTGGTTCGTGGTGGACAACCTGCCCCCTGAGCTCATCTCCACCATGGTCGACCTCGGTGCCCGGTCGGCCCGCGGGGCCGACGACGGGATCACCCGCATCGCCGTGGTCATGGACGTGCGCAGCCGGGCGTTCACCGGAGACCTCGCCTCGGTCATCAAGGACCTCGACGCCCGCGGCACCAAGCCGAGGGTGCTGTTCCTGGAGGCCTCCGACGCCCTGCTCATCCGCCGCTTCGAGCAGGTGCGCCGCAGCCACCCGCTGCAGGGCCCGGGACGGCTCTCCGACGGCATCGCCGCGGAGCGCGCCCTGCTGGCGCCGCTGCGGGCGGAGGCCGACCTCGTCATCGACACCACGACGCTGTCGGTGCACGACCTGCGGGCCACCATCGAGAGCGCCTTCGGCGACGCGTCGACCGCCCAGACCCGGGTGACGGTGCTGTCCTTCGGCTACAAGTACGGCCTGCCCATGGACGCCGACCTCGTCGTGGACGTGCGGTTCCTGCCGAACCCGCACTGGATCCCCGAGCTGCGCGAGCACACCGGGCAGGACGCCGACGTCCGCGACTACGTGCTCGCCCAGGAGGGCGCGGGGGAGTTCCTCGACCGTTACCACGACCTGATCCGGCTGATCAGCGCCGGCTACCGCCGCGAGGGCAAGCGCTACCTCACCCTCGCCGTCGGCTGCACGGGCGGCAAGCACCGGTCGGTGGCGATCTCCGAGCAGCTCGCCGTGCGGCTCGCCGAGCAGGACGGGCTCTCGGTGCGCGTGGAGCACCGCGACCTGGGGCGGGAGTGACACCGGGGGGTGGGGCGGGAGCGGCCACTCGTCCCCTGGCCGTGGTCGCGCTGGGTGGGGGCCACGGGCTGCACGCCACCCTCGGTGCGGCCCGTCGCCTCACCGACGACGTGACGGCCGTGGTCACCGTGGCCGACGACGGCGGCTCGTCGGGACGTCTGCGCCGCGAGCTCGACGTGCTCCCCCCCGGTGACCTGCGGATGGCGCTGTCCGCCCTGGCGGCCACGGACCAGCGCGGCGCCCGCTGGACCGAGGTGCTGCAGCACCGCTTCGGTGGCTCCGGAGCGCTGTCCGGCCACCCGGTGGGCAACCTGCTGCTCGCCGGGTTCACCGAGGTGCTCGGGGACCCGGTCGCGGCGCTCGACGAGGTGGGCGCCGTGCTGGGCGTGCGGGGACGGGTGCTGCCGATGAGCCGGCTGCCGCTGGAGATCGAGGCCGACGTGGTGGGCCTGGACGCCGACCCTCGGGTCTCCCGCCGGATCCGCGGGCAGGTGGCGGTGGCGACCACCCCGGGCCGGGTGCGCCGGGTGCGCCTGCTGCCCGACGCGCCCCCGGCCTGCGCCGAGGCCGTGGCCGCCGTGCTGCGGGCCGACCTCGTGCTGCTGGGGCCGGGATCCTGGTTCTCCAGCGTCATCCCGCACCTGCTGGTGCCCGAGCTCCTGGCGGCGGTGCTCGCGAGCCCGGGGCGCCGGGCCGTGGTGCTGAACCTCGGCCCTCAGCCGGGCGAGACCGCGGGGTTCTCCGCCGAGCGACACCTGCACGTACTCTCCCAGCACGCACCCGACCTTCGTCTCGACGAGGTGGTGGTGGACAGCGGCACCGAGCTGCAGGACACCGAGCGGGCCCACCTGGACCGGGCCGCGGCGGCCCTCGGTGGCGTGGTCCGGACGGCTCCGGTGGCCGTGCCCGGCACCACGGTGCACGACCCGGCGCTGCTCGCGGCGGCCCTCGAGCAGGTGGTCCGGGCAGGGTGACGGCGAGGGCGGGCACAGCGGCGACGGCAGGACCAGCAGCAGCACGACGACCACCAGCACGATGACCACCAGCACGACGACCAGCAGCACGACGAGAGGACAACCGGGCGTGGCGATGACGGCGGCCGTCAAGGACGAGCTGAGCAGGCTCGAGGTGAAGCGGACCTCGTGCCGCAAGGCGGAGGTGTCGGCGCTGCTGCGCTTCTCCGGGGGACTGCACATCGTGGCCGGCAAGGTCGTCGTCGAGGCGGAGGTGGACGCCGGATCCATCGCCCGACGGCTGCGCCGTGACATCCACGAGGTGTACGGCTACCCCTCGGACGTGCACGTGCTCAGCGCGGGAGGGCTGCGCAAGTCCACCCGGTACGTGGTGCGCGTGGTCAAGGACGGCGAGGCCCTCGCCCGGCAGACCGGGCTGCTGGACGTCCGTGGTCGACCGGTCCGCGGTCTTCCCCCGCAGGTGGTGGCCGGAGCCGTCGCGGACGCCGAGGCCGCCTGGCGCGGCGCGTTCCTGGCCCACGGCTCGCTGACCGAGCCCGGGCGATCCTCGGCGCTGGAGATCGGCTGCCCCGGGCCCGAGGCGGCGCTCGCGCTGGTCGGGGCCGCCCGTCGGATGGGCATCACGGCCAAGGCCCGCGAGGTGCGGGGGGCCGACCGCGTCGTGGTCCGCGACGGGGAGGCCATCGGCGCCCTGCTGACCCGGATGGGCGCCCAGGACACCCGCCTGACGTGGGAGGAGCGCCGGATGCGCCGCGAGGTGCGCGCCACCGCGAACCGCCTGGCCAACTTCGACGACGCCAACCTGCGCCGCTCGGCCCGCGCCGCCGTGGCCGCCGCCGCCCGGGTGGAGCGGGCGCTGACGATCCTGGGCGACGAGGTGCCCGACCACCTGGCCGCGGCGGGCACTCTGCGCGTGGCCCACCGGCAGGCCTCGCTGGAGGAGCTGGGCCAGCTCGCCGATCCGCCGATGACCAAGGACGCGGTGGCCGGGCGGATCCGCCGCCTGCTCTCCATGGCCGACCGGCAGGCACGGGAGACCGGGGTGCCGGACACCGAGTCCGCGGTCACCCCCGACATGCTGGACGAGGGGTGATCACCGCCCGATAGGCTGATCAGTGATCGATCCAGAACACTGGACATCCCCAGAGCTTGAGGAGAACACCGTGACGGTTCGTGTAGGCGTGAACGGCTTCGGCCGCATCGGTCGCAACTTCTACCGCGCGGTGGAGGCCCAGCGCGCGGCCGGCACCACGGACATCGAGATCGTGGCGGTCAACGACCTCACGTCCATCACGACGCTGGCGCACCTGCTCAAGTACGACTCCATCCTCGGGCGCCTCCCGCAGGACGTGTCGGTCGAGGGCGACGAGATCGTGGTGGGGGACAAGCGGATCAAGGCTCTCGCCATCAAGGAGGGCCCCGCCGCGCTGCCGTGGGGCGACCTCGGCGTGGACGTCGTCATCGAGTCCACCGGGATCTTCACCGACGCCGCCAAGGCCCGGGGCCACCTGGACGCGGGGGCCAAGAAGGTCATCGTCTCCGCGCCGGCCAAGGGCGAGGACCTCACGGTCGTCATGGGCGTCAACCACGGCGAGTACGACGGCAGCCAGGACATCATCTCCAACGCCTCCTGCACCACCAACTGCCTCGGACCCATGGCCAAGGTGCTCGACGAGGCCTTCGGCATCCAGCGCGGGCTCATGACCACGATCCACGCCTACACCCAGGACCAGAACCTGCAGGACGGCCCCCACTCGGACCTGCGGCGTGCCCGGGCCGCCGCCCTCAACGTGGTGCCCACCTCCACCGGTGCGGCCAAGGCCATCTCGCTCGTGCTGCCCCAGCTCAAGGGCAAGCTCGACGGGTACGCCCTGCGGGTCCCCGTGCCGACCGGCTCCGCCACCGACCTCACGGTCACGGTGAAGGCGCCCACCACGGCGGAGGCCGTCAACGCCGCGTTCAAGGCGGCCGCCGAGGGGGAGCTCAAGGGCTTCCTCCGGTACACCGAGGACCCCATCGTCTCCTCCGACATCGTCACCGACCCGGCCTCCTGCATCTTCGACTCGGGCCTGACCAAGGTCATCGAGGACCAGGTCAAGATCGTCGGCTGGTACGACAACGAGTGGGGCTACTCCAACCGCCTCGTCGACCTGACCGGCCTGATCGGCTCCAAGCTCTGATGAAGGGCCTCTCCGACCTGGTCTCCGGCGGGCTCGCGGGCCGGTCCGTGCTGGTCCGGTCCGACCTCAACGTGCCCCTGGAGGCCGGTGAGATCACCGACGCCGGCCGCATCGAGGCCTCGGTCCCGACCCTGCGCGCACTGGCCGAGGCCGGCGCCCGGGTGGTCGTCACCGCCCACCTCGGGCGTCCCGGGGGCCAGCCGGACCTCGAGCACAGCCTGGGTCCGGTCGCCGCGCGGCTCGCGAGCCTGCTCGGCCGTGAGGTCCAGCTGGCGCAGGACGTGGTGGGCTCCTCCGCCGCGACCCTGGCGGCCGCGCTGACCGACGGCGACGTGCTGCTGCTGGAGAACGTGCGGTTCGACCCACGGGAGACGAGCGGGGACGACGCCGAGCGCGGGGCGCTGGCCGACGCGCTGGTGGCGCTGGTGTCCTCGGCGGGCACCGACCCGGCCTTCGTCTCCGACGGGTTCGGGGTGGTGCACCGCAAGCAGGCCTCCGTGTACGACGTGGCCACCCGGCTGCCCGCCTACGCCGGCGGGCTCGTCGAGGCCGAGACCGAGGTGCTGCGCAGGCTCACCGACGATCCGGTCCGCCCCTACGCGGTGGTGCTCGGCGGCTCCAAGGTCAGCGACAAGATCGGCGTCATCGAGGCCCTGGCCCCGAAGGTCGACGGCCTGTTCATCGGTGGCGGCATGTGCTTCACCTTCCTGGCCGCCCAGGGCCACGGCGTGGGCGACTCCCTGCTGCAGCCGGAGATGCTCGACACCTGCCGCGACCTGCTCAGCCGCTTCGGCGACAAGATCTACCTGCCCGTGGACGTGGTCGTGGCGGAGGCGTTCGCCCCCGACGCGCCCATCCGGACGGTGCCCGCGAACGAGATCCCCGACGGGTGGAAGGGCCTCGACATAGGCCCCGCCACCGTCGAGCGCTTCGCCCAGGGTCTGGGCCAGGCCCGCACGATCTTCTGGAACGGGCCCATGGGCGTGTTCGAGATGGCGGCCTTCGCCGGTGGGACCCGCGGGGTGGCCGAGGCCATCGCGAAGGTCACCGAGGACGAGGGCGCGTTCAGCGTCGTCGGAGGCGGCGACTCCGCGGCGGCCGTGCGGTCGCTGGAGATCGGCGAGGAGCGGTTCTCGCACATCTCGACCGGTGGCGGCGCGTCCCTGGAGCAGCTCGAGGGCGCGGTGCTCCCGGGGCTCGCGGTCCTGGAGAACGGGGCGGTCTCCTGATGGCCCGCACCCCGCTCATCGCCGGCAACTGGAAGATGAACCTCAACCACCTCGAGGCCATCGCGCTCGTCCAGAAGATCGCGTTCTCGCTGCCCGCCAAGTACTTCGAGAAGGTCGACGTCACGGTGGTGCCGCCGTTCACCGACCTGCGCAGCGTGCAGACGCTGGTGGACGGGGACAAGCTCCTGCTCACCTACGGGGCGCAGGACGTCTCGCCGCACGTCTCCGGTGCGCACACCGGGGACATCAGCGGCGCCATGCTCGCCAAGCTCGGGTGCAGCTACGTGGTCGTCGGGCACTCCGAGCGGCGCAGCGACCACCACGAGGACGACGCGCTGGTCGCGGCCAAGACCGCGGCCGCGCTCGCGCACGGGATCACGCCCATCGTCTGCGTCGGCGAACCGCTGGAGGTCCGCGAGGCGGGCACCCACGTGGCCCACACCGTCGACCAGCTGACAGGCTCCCTGGCGGGGCTCACCGCCGTTCAGGTCGCCCAGGTCGTCGTGGCCTATGAACCGGTCTGGGCCATCGGCACGGGTCGCGTCGCCACGCCCGCCGATGCCCAGGAGGTCTGCGGCGCGCTGCGGGCTGCGCTCGTCGAGCTCGGGGGAGCGGCAGCGGGCAGCACCGTCCGGGTGCTCTACGGCGGTTCGGTGAGCTCGAAGAACGTCGCCGAGATCGTCGGCCAGACCGATGTCGACGGCGCCCTCGTGGGCGGGGCCAGCCTCAAGGCCGACGAGTTCGCCACCCTGTGCGCCATCGCGGCCGGGGGCCCGCTCCCGTGACGCGCCTGTCCTAGCTCCACACCGACTCCGGGCCGGGCTGCACCAGCACCCGGCCCGGAGGCACTACCCTGGCCTGGTCTGCTCCGGAGAACCCGTGGCGGGCGGACCACACCGGAAGGCTGTCATGCAACTGTTCCTGCAGATCCTGCTCATCGTGATGAGCCTGGCGCTGATCCTGCTCATCCTGCTGCACCGCGGCAAGGGTGGCGGTCTGTCCACGCTCTTCGGTGGTGGGGTGCAGTCGAACCTCTCCGGCTCCAGCGTCGTCGAGAAGAACCTCGACCGGTTGACCCTCTTCGCGGGCGTCATCTGGATCGTGTGCATCGTCGGCATCGGTCTGCTCATCAAGGTCGGCTGATGAGCAGCTCGATCCGCGGCAGCCGCATCGGGGCCGGACCCATGGGGGAGAACGAGCGCGGCGAGTCCGCCCCGCGCCAGCGCGTGCCCTACTTCTGCGCCAACGGCCACCGGTCCACCCCTGCCTTCGCGCACGACGCCGAGCTCCCCGCCGAGTGGGACTGCCCGCGCTGCGGCCTTCCCGCCGGCCAGGACGAGAGCGCTCCGCCGCCCGCCAGCCGGGTGGCGCCGTACAAGACCCACCTGGCCTACGTGCAGGAACGGCGCAGCGACGCCGACGGCGAGGCCCTGCTCGAGGAGGCCCTGGCCAAGCTGAAGGAGCGTCGGGGCCGCTAGGCCTGGGACCGGCACGGCCCGCCTCCGCGCTCCGCCGTCGAGGCGGAGGGCCGGGGACGGTTCGGTCAGGAAGGGGCCAGCCCGCCGGCCGCGGCGGTGTCCAGCACCCAGATCGTGCTCTCCAGACCCCGTGCGCCGGCGGCGGGCAGGTCGACCTCGGCCGCGCCGGAGAGCGCACGGTGCACGGCCTCGGCCTTGCCGGCTCCGGCGACGCACAGCCACACGTGGGCGGCGGCGCGCACGGTGGGCAGGGTCATGCTGATCCGGGTCGGGGGCGGCTTGGGACAGTCACGCACGGCGACCACGGTCAGCTGCTGCTCGTGCACGGCGGGCGAGTCGGGGAACACCGAGGCGACGTGGCCCTCGGGACCGATGCCCAGCAGCAGCACGTCGAAGCGGGGGACCGTGCCGTCGGGGCTGCGATCGGCGAGCGTGCGCGCGTACGCCGCGGCCGCCGCGTCCGGGTCGTCGCCCAGCGGTCCGTCGCTCGGGGCCATGGCGAACACGCGGGACGGATCGACCGGCACGTGGTCGAGCAGCGCCGCGCGGGCCTGGGTCTCGTTGCGCGCGGGGTCACCGCCCGGCAGGTACCGCTCGTCACCCCAGTACACGTCGACCCGGCTCCAGTCCACGGCGTCGCGGCCCGGCGAGCGGCGCAGCTGCTCGAGCACCGCCGTCCCCGTGCCACCGCCGGTGACCACGAACGAGGCGGACCCGCGGGCGGCCTGGGCGTCCACGAGAGCGGTGAGCACGCGCGCGGCGAGCGCGGCGGCCAGCAGCTCGGGGTCGGGGTGGACCACGACGCGGGGGTCCGTGCTCACCGGGACGCCCTCTGCGGGGTCTTGGCCGCGGCGCGGGACTTCTTCACCAGGGCCAGCCCCCCCAGGGCCCGGGCGTAGACCTCGTCGGGGTCCAGCCGCCGCAGCTCCTCGGCGAGGCAGTCGCGCACCTGTCGCCGGGCCAGGGCCACGGAGCGGTCGGGCTGACCGGGTTGGGTGAGCACCGCGGTGGTTCCCTCCGGCCGCACCAGCACGACGGGGCCGGAGCGGCGGTCGAGCTCGACGGACACGATGCCCTCGCCACCCCGCACCCGCTTCACCGGCACGTCCATGTTGGCCGCCAGCCACCCGGCGAGCAGATCGCTCGACGGGGACGCCGCGGCGCCGGTCACCGTGGCACCGGTGACGGGCTCGAACGGCGGCTGGTCCAGCGCCGAGGCGAGCAGCGCCCGCCACGGGGTCAGGCGGCTCCACGCCAGGTCGGTGTCCCCGTCGGCGTAGCTCGCGTGACGCTGGGCGAGGGCCTTGGTCGGGTGCGCCGAGGACGAGGCGTCGGTGATGCGGCGGTTCGCGAGCATCCCGATGGGGTCCTTGGAGGGCACCGCGGGCGGCTCGCCCGGCCACCACGCCACCACCGGCGTGTCGGGCAGCAGGAAGGGCACCACCACGCTCTCCGCGTGGTCGGCGAGCGGGCCGTAGAGCCGCAGCACCACCACCTCGGAGGCACCGGCGTCCCCGCCGACTCGGATCTGCGCGTCCAGGCGGGCCACGGCCTTCCGGGCGCCGCGGGCGAGCACGATCACGCGGCAGGGGTGCTCGTGGCTGGCCTCGTTGGCCGCGAGGATGGCCTCCTCGGTGTCGGCACCGTCGTCGGTGGTGATGACCAGGGTCAGCACCCGACCGGTGGTGACCGCGCCCCCGCTCTCGCGCAGGTCCACCATCCGCTTGTTCACGCTGCTCGTCGTGGTCGACGGCATGTCGATGATCATGGTCGCGCTCCTCGCGCTCGGGCGATCATGGTCGCGCTCCTCGCGCTCGGGCGATCATGGTCGCGCTCCTCGCGCTCGGGCGATCATGGTCGTCTCCAGGTGCGGCTGGTGCGGGCCATCATGTCGTCGGCGGAGCGCGGGCCCCACGTGCCGGCGGGGTAGGGGTCCGGGGAGCCCTCGGTGGCCCAGTGCTCGATGACCGGGTCGAGGATCTTCCAGGAGAGCTCCACCTCGGCGTTCACCGGGAACAGCGAGGGTTCACCGAGCAGCACGTCGAGGATCAACCGCTCGTAGGCCTCCGGCGAGCTCTCGGTGAAGGCCTGGCCGTAGCTGAAGTCCATGTTCACGTCGCGCACCTCCATCCCGCTGCCGGGGACCTTCGATCCGAAGCGCAAGGTGATGCCCTCATCGGGCTGCACCCGCACCACCAGCGCGTTCTGGCCGAGCTCCTCGGTCATCGTGGAGTCGAAGGGCAGGTGCGGAGCCCGTTTGAACACCACCGCCACCTCGGTGACGCGGCGTCCCAGCCGCTTGCCGGTGCGGAGGTAGAACGGCACCCCGGCCCAGCGGCGGGTGTCGACCTCGAGGGTGATCGCGGCGTAGGTCTCGGTGGTGGAGTCATGGGCGAACCCGTCCTCCTCGAGCAGCCCGACCACCTGGGTCCCGCCCTGCCACCCGCCGGCGTACTGCCCGCGGGCGGTGGTCTCGTCCAGCGGCTGCGCGAGCCGGGTGGCCGAGAGGACCTTCACCTTCTCGGCCTGCAGCTCGCTGGGCTGGAAGCTGACCGGCTCCTCCATCGCGATGAAGGCGAGCAGCTGCAGCAGGTGGTTCTGGATGACGTCGCGCGCGGCGCCGATACCGTCGTAGTACCCCGCACGCCCGCCGAGACCGATGTCCTCGGCCATGGTGATCTGCACGTGGTCGACGTAGTGGGCGTTCCAGATGGGGTCGAAGAGCTGGTTGGCGAACCGCAGCGCCAGGATGTTCTGGACGGTCTCCTTGCCCAGGTAGTGGTCGATGCGGAACACCGCGTCCTCGGGGAAGACCTCGTTGACGACCGCGTTCAGCGCCCGCGCGCTCTGCAGGTCGTGGCCGAAGGGCTTCTCGATGACCACCCGGCGCCACGACCCGTCGCTGGAGGTGGCGAGCCCGGAGCGGGCCAGCTGCTGGCACACCGAGGGGAACGCGTTCGGCGGCACGGAGAGGTAGAAGGCGTGGTTGCCGCCCGTGCCGCGCACCCGGTCGAGGTCGGCCAGGGTCGCGGCGAGGGTGTCGAAGGCCTTGTCGTCGTCGAAGGTGCCCTGCACGAAGCGGAAGCCCTCGGCGAGGGAGTCCCAGACGTCCTGGCGGAACGGCGTGCGCGAGTGCGCCTTGACCGCGTCGTGCACGACCTGGCCGAAGTCCTGGTCGGCCCAGTCGCGCCGGGCGAACCCGACGAGGGCGAAGCCGGGGGGCAGCAGGCCACGGGCGGCCAGGTCGTACACGGCGGGCATGAGCTTCTTGCGGGCGAGGTCGCCGGTGACCCCGAAGATCACCAGGGCGGACGGTCCCGCGATGCGCGGCAGGCGCTTGTCGCGGGCGTCGCGCAGCGGGTTCGTCCAGCCCTCGGGTGCGGTCACCGGCGGTCGCCTCAGGCCTCGCCGGCGGCGGAGCCGGTCACGGCGTCGAGCTGGCCCTGCACGGTGTCCAGGAGCTCCGTCCAGGAGACCTCGAACTTGGCGACCCCCTCGTTCTCCAGGGTCACGAACACGTCCGGGATGTCCACACCCGCGGCGGAGATCGCGTCGAAGACCTCCTGGGCGACGGCGGAGGTGTCGCTGACGGTGTCGCCGGTGACCTCGCCGTGGTCGGCGAAGGCGTCCATCGTCTTCTCCGGCATGGTGTTCACCGTGTTGGGGCCGACCAGCCCGGAGACGTAGAGCGTGTCCGGCAGGGACGGGTCCTTGACACCGGTGGAGGCCCAGAGCGGGCGCTGGGGAACCGCACCGGCGGCCGCGAGCGCCTGCCAGCGCGGTCCGACCTGGAAGACCTGCTCGTAGGCGCCGTAGGCCAGGCGCGCGTTGGCCAGCCCGGCCTTGCTCTTCAGCGCCATGGCCTCCGGCGTGCCGATGGCGGTGAGGCGCTTGTCCACCTCGGTGTCGACCCGGGAGACGAAGAACGACCCCACGCTGGCGATGGCGGAGAGGTCGTGGCCGTTGGCCCGGGCCTGGTCCAGCCCGTCCAGGTAGGCGTCCATCACCTCGCGGTAGCGCGCCACCGAGAAGATCAGCGTCACGTTGACGCTGATGCCCCTGGCGATCGTCGCGGTGATGGCCGGCAGCCCCGCCTTGGTGGCGGGGATCTTGATCAGCGCGTTCGGCCGGTCGACGGTCTCCCACAGCTCGACGGCCTGCGCCGCGGTCTTCTCGGTCTCGTGGGCCAGGCGCGGGTCCACCTCGATGGAGACGCGGCCGTCCTTGCCGCCCGTGGCCGTGTGCACGTCGGCGAACACGTCGCAGGCGTTGCGGACGTCGTCGGTGGTCAGCGCCCGCACGGCCACCTCGACGTCGGCCCCGGCCGCCACGAGCTCGCGCACCTGGGCGTCGTAGGCCTGGCCCTTGGCGAGGGCGCCGGCGAAGATCGTCGGGTTGGTGGTGACCCCGACGACGCTCTTCGTGGCGATCAGCTCGGCGAGGTTGCCCGAGTCGAGCCGCTCGCGGGAGAGGTCGTCCAGCCACACGGACACCCCGGCAGCGCTCAGCGCCTCCAGGTTCACGTTCTGCTCGCTCATGTCTTCATGCCTCCAGTCGGGCCAGCGAGCGCTGCGCGGCAGCGACGACGGCCTCATCGGTGATCCCGAACTCGCGGTACAGGGTCTTGTAGTCGGCCGAGGCGCCGTAGTGCTCCAGGGACACGACCTCGCCGTCGGTCCCGGTGAACCGGTGCCAGCTCATCGCGATCCCCGCCTCGACGGCCACCCGGGCCCGCACGGTGGGGGGGAGCACGGTGTCGCGGTAGCTCGCCGGCTGGGCGTCGAACCACTCGACGCACGGCATGGACACCACGCGGGTGCCGATGCCCTGGGCCTCGAGCTGCTCGCGGGCGGCCACGGCGATCTGCAGCTCCGAGCCCGTGCCGATCAGCACCACCTGCAGCGGACCGGCCGCGGCGTCGGCCAGCACGTAGCCGCCCCTGGCCACGCCCTCGGCGGAGGTGCCCTCGAGGATCGGCAGGTCCTGGCGGGTCAGCGCGAGACCAGCCGGACCCTCGGGCTGCTCCAGGATCGTCTTCCACGCCGCCGCGGTCTCGTTGGCGTCGCCGGGGCGCACCACGTCGAGGCCGGGGATGGCGCGCAGCGCGGTGAGGTGCTCGACGGGCTGGTGGGTGGGGCCGTCCTCGCCCAGGCCGATGGAGTCGTGGGTCCAGACGTAGACCACCGAGGACTTCATCAGCGCGGCCAGCCGCACGGCCGGGCGCATGTAGTCGCTGAACACGAGGAACGTGCCGCCGTAGGGGCGGGTGGGCCCGTGCAGCGCGATGCCGTTGAGGATGGCCCCCATGGCGTGCTCACGGACGCCGAAGTGCAGCGTGCGGCCGTAGGGGTTGGCCGCCCAGGTGTCGGTGGAGATGCTCACCGGTCCGAAGGAGTCCGCACCCTTGATGGTCGTGTTGTTGGAGCCGGCGAGGTCGGCCGATCCGCCCCAGAGCTCGGGCAGCACGGGGCCGAGGGCGGCCAGGACCGCCTCCGACGCCTTGCGGGTGGCCACGCCCTTGTCGCCGGGCGACCAGGTGGGCAGCGTGTCGGCGTAGCCCGTCGGCAGGGTGCGGCCCAGCACGCGGTCCAGCAGCGTCTTGCGCTCGGGCTCGCGGGCCGCCCAGGCCTCGAAGCGGGGGTTCCACCGCTCGCGCAGCTCGCGTCCGCGGTCCTTGACCCCGCGGACGTGGGCGAGGACCTCGTCGCTGACCTCGAAGGTCTGCTCCGGGTCGAAGCCCAGCGCCTTCTTGACCCCGGCCACCTCGTCGTCGCCGAGCGCGGATCCGTGCACGGCTCCACTGTTCATCTTGGTGGGCGCGGGGTAGCCGATGATGGTGCGCAGCAGGATGAGCGAGGGCTTGCCGGTCTCTGCCTTGGCCGCCAGCAGCGCCTTCTCGATGGCCGCGACGTCCTCGCCCCCCTCGACGACCTGCACGTGCCAGCCGTAGGCCTCGTAGCGCTTCGCCACGTCCTCGCTGAGTGCGATGTCGGTGTCGTCCTCGATGGAGATCTTGTTGTCGTCGTAGACCAGCACGAGGTTGCCCAGCTGCTGGTGCCCGGCGATGGAGGACGCCTCGGAGGTCACGCCCTCCTCGATGTCGCCGTCGGAGGCGATGACGAAGACGTGGTGGTCGAAGGGGCTCTCGCCGGGCGCGGCATCGGGGTCGAACAGGCCGCGCTCGCGGCGGGCGGCCATGGCCATGCCCACGGCGGAGGCGAGGCCCTGGCCCAGCGGGCCGGTGGTGATCTCGATGCCCGGGGTGTGCCGGTGCTCGGGGTGGCCCGGCGTCTTGCTGCCCCAGGTGCGCAGGGCCTTGAGGTCGTCGAGCTCCAGGCCGTAGCCGGCCATGTAGAGCTGGATGTACAGCGTGAGGCTCGAGTGCCCGCAGGAGAGCACGAAGCGGTCGCGTCCGAGCCAGTCCTGGTCGGAGGGATCGTGGCGCATGACGCGCTGGAAGAGTGTGTAGGCCAGCGGCGCGAGGCTCATGGCGGTGCCCGGGTGGCCGTTGCCGACCTTCTGCACGGCGTCGGCGGCGAGCACGCGGGCGGTGTCCACGGCGCGGGTGTCGAGGTCCGTCCAGCCCTCGGGGTGGCGGGCGGTGGTGAGGGAGGCGATGTCGTCTGTGACCGGCACGGCGCAGGAGCTCCTGACGTGGTTGCAGGGGCGGCCCGGGGGAGGGAGCTCTGCGCCGAGTGCAGGTGCGCGGTCGGCGGGGACCCGGCCTCAGGTAGCCCGTTGGTTGACGATGCGGATCGATCAAGACTCTAGTGGTGCGCACGGTCGCTGACGATCCCGGGAACCCGTGTGGCCGAGGACACGGCGGACCGGTCCGGGGGCGGGTCCGGGGGGAACGGCGTCTACTATCGGCTGTCGGAGTCAGGACGGTGGCGGACGAGGAGTCGTGGTGCGGGCAGCGGAGCAGGTCGGCCACGGCGCCGGGGGTCAGGGCGCCGGACGGCAGGGCGGTCGGGGAGCCGGTGTGGACGAACGCACCGGCAGGGCGTCGCGGGGCACGCTCTCGGAGCGCCGCGAGGGATCGGTGCTCGGCGCTCGTCTCGGCGCCTACGTCTCCCTGACCAAGCCCCGCGTCATCGAGCTGCTGCTGGTCACCACCATCCCCGCGATGCTGCTGGCGCAGCGCGGAACGGTCGCCCCGCTGCTCATCCTCACCACCCTCGTCGGCGGTTGGATGGCGGCCGCCAGCGCCAACACGCTGAACTGCGTGGCGGACGCGGACATCGACGCCGTGATGAAGCGGACCGCGTCGCGCCCGCTGGCCCGCCACGCCGTGCCCACCCGGAACGCGCTCGTCTTCGGCGTGGCCCTGGGTGTGGCGTCGTTCGCCTGGCTGTGGGTCACGGCCAACCTGCTCTCCGGCCTCCTCGCCGTCGCCACGATCCTGTTCTACGTCTTCGTCTACACCCTCGTGCTCAAGCGCCGCACCGCGCAGAACGTGGTGTGGGGCGGAGCGGCGGGGTGCATGCCCGTGGTCATCGGCTGGTCGGCGGTCACCGGGTCGGTCGGCTGGCCCGCGATCGCCATGTTCGGGATCATCTTCTTCTGGACCCCGCCCCACACGTGGGCGCTGGCCATGCGCTTCAAGGACGACTACGAGCGCGCCGGCGTGCCCATGCTCCCGGTGATCAAGACGCCGGTAGAGGTCACCCGGCGGATCCTCGCCTACACCGTCGGCATGATCATCGTCAGCCTGAGCCTGCTGTTCGCCACCGGCTGGTTGTACGCCGTGGTGGCGCTCGGTGCGGGCGCCTGGTTCCTCACCATGGCGGTGCGGCTGCACCTGGCCACCCGCTCCGGTGCGGTGACCAACCCCATGCGGTTGTTCCACCTGTCGAACACGTACCTGTCGCTGCTGTTCGTCGGCCTCGCCGTCGACTCCGTGCTCGGCCTGCCCGTCCTGCTCTGACCGGCTGTCGCAGGGGCCACGAACGGCTGTCGCAGGGGCCACGTGGAACCTCGTGGTCACTCGTGCCGGTGGTGCCACGCTCACGTGGAACCTCGTGGTCACTCGTGCCGGTGGTGCCACGCTCATGTGGAACCTCGTGGCCCCCAGCGACTGGCGGCGGCGGGGGTCAGGGGAGCAGCACGACGGAGCCCGTGGTCTCGCGGGCCTGCAGGGCGGTGTGCGCGGCCGCAGCCTCGGCCAGCGGGAAGCTCGCCCCCACGCGCAGCCGCAGCGACCCGTCCGCCACCGCGGCCAGCACGTCGTCCGCCCGCCGGTGCAGCTCCTCGGGCGTGCGGACGTGGTGGACCAGCGTCGGCCGCGTGAGGAACACCGATCCCGCGCCGTTGAGCCGTTGCGGGTCGAACGGCGGCACCGGTCCGCTGGCCGCACCGAACAGGGCCAGCGTCCCGCGCACCCGCAGCGAGGCCAGGCTCGACTCGAAGGTGCTCGCCCCCACCCCGTCGTACACCGCGGCCACGCCCTCGCCGTCGGTGAGCTCGCGCACCCGTGCGGCCACGTCGTCGGTGTAGCGCAGCACCACGGCCGCGCCCGCAGCGCGCGAGAGCTCCGCCTTGGCGTCGCTGGAGACGGTGGTGACCACCCGCGCCCCGCGGGCCACGGCCAGCTGGGTCAGCACCAGACCGGTGCCGCCCGCGCCGGCGTGCACGAGGACGGTGTCCCCGGGCTGGACCGCGTAGGTCGACGTGAGCAGGTAGTGCGCCGTGAGGCCCTGCAGCAGCACCGAGGCCGCCTCTGCGTCGGACACACCGTCCGGGACCGCCACCGCCTGCGTGGAGTCGACGACCACGAGCTCGGCGTAGCTGGCGGGGGCCGTGGCCCACGCCACCCGGGTCCCGACCAGCGCGGGGTCCGCGCCGGCACCGACCGAGCGGACCACGCCCGCCCCCTCCGAACCTGGCACGAAGGGCAGCGGCAGGGGGTACTGGCCGCTGCGCTGGTAGGTGTCGATGAAGTTGACCCCGCTGGCCGCGACCGCGACGAGCAGCTGGCCCGGGCCGGGCGAGGGGTCGTCCAGCTCGGTGGGGACGAGGACCTCGGGACCGCCGGTGACGGTGACCTGGATGGCGTGCACACCGCCATCCTGCACCCCCGCTACCCTCTCGCCATGAGCGAGGAGAGCACGCCGTCCGTCACCGCCCCCGCCCGCGCCGTCGCCGCGGTGGACCGTTTCGTCGCCGCGCACGGGGAGGCGGCCAGCGCCGTCGTGGAGGGTGTCAGCTGCGACAAGGTGCGGATCACCCTGGTCGGTGCCGACGGCAACCTCGGTGACGTGATCGTGCGGGACGCGGCCACGGCGGCGGCGGTGGTGGAGGCGTCCACGGCCACCGGGGCGGAGTGGGACCGGGAGCTGTCGGGATCGGTCACCCTCACCCGGGCCAACCGGGCGCGGATGGCCGGCGGGCGTGCCCGCTGACGTCGTCCTCGCGAGCTGTGCGGCGCTGCCGTGCGGGGATGGTGGTGACGACGACCTGGTGGACGCCCTGCTCGAGCGGGGGCTGGCGGTGCGCTGGGCGCCGTGGGACGCGCCGGGGACGGGCTCGGCCGGGCTCGTGGTGCTGCGGGCCACGTGGGACTACCCCCGGCGGTGCGCCGAGTTCCTGGCCTGGGTCGACGGGGTAGAGCACCTCGCGAACCCCGCGGCGGCGGTTCGGTGGAGCGCCCACAAGCGCTACCTGCTGGACCTCGCCGCCGACGGCGTCCCGGTGCTCCCCACGGCGGTCTTCGCCCCCGGTGCCGACGTGGTGCTGCCGGACGGTGAGGTGGTGGTCAAGCCGGCCGTGGGGGCCGGCTCCCACGGTGCCGCCCGGTTCACCGAGCCCGCCGCTGCGCTGGCCCACGCCCGCACGCTGCACGCCCGGGGTCACGACGTCGTGGTCCAGCCCTTCGAGCCCAGCGTGGACACGGCGGGGGAGACGGCGATGGTGCTGGTCCGGGGCCGGCCCTCGCACGCCTTCCACAAGGGCGCGATGCTGCCCGCACCGGGAGCGGCGGCCGTGGCCGTGGACGGCTCGGGGTTGTTCACCACCGAGCGGCTCGGCCCGCTGGAACCACCTGCGGCCGCCTGGGCCGTGGCGGAGCTCGCCGTGGCCGCGGCCGCCCGACGCATCGGGCTGGACCCCGCCGACCTGCTCTACGCGCGGGTGGACGTGCTCGGTGCCCAGCCCAGGGTGCTGGAGGTCGAGCTGGTCGAGCCCTCGCTGGGCTGGCGGCAGGTGCCGGACGCTCAACGGGCGGCGGCGCTGTCCCGGTTCGTCGACGCCGTGGTGGAGCTGCTCGCGTCCAGGGGCTGACGGGTGTGCGCCCACACGGCGGCCGACGCGGCGGTGACGGCAGCGGCCCCCGCGACGTGCAGCGAGACCAGCGCCTCCGGCACCCCGGTGTAGTACTGGACGATCCCCACGACGGCCTGTGCCAGCACCACACCGACGACCACCCACGTCCGCCGCACGAGCACGGCCGGTGCACCGACCACCCGAAGGCTGAACAGCAGTCCGACGAGCAGGGCGACGTAGGCGACCAGCAGGTCACCGTGCACCTGGGTGAGGGCGGGGATGGACACGGCGGTGAGCCTGTCCACGTCCGTCGAGCCCGAGTGCGGACCGGCCGCGGTGACGAGCGTCCCGGCGGTGAGCAGCAGCGCCAGCACGCCGGTGGCGACGACGAGCAACCCCCGCAGCGGCGACGGCACCGCGACCACCACGTCCACGTCGTCCGGACGTGCGATGCCCACGTGCAGCTGCACGGCGAGCCAGACCAGCACCATCGAGACGAGGAAGTGCGGGGCGACGGTCCACCACTGCAGCCCGGTGAGCACGGTGATCCCACCCAGCACCGCCTGGACGACGGTGCCCAGCGGCAGGGCCCACGCGTAGCGCCGCAGCTCGGTGCGCCGCCCGGCCCGCAGCACGACGAGCACGGCGGCGATGGCGGCCAGCACCACGACGTAGGTGAGCAGCCGGTTGCCGAACTCGATGGCCTGGTGCCACGCCGGAACCTCGGTGCCGCCGACCGGGACCAGGCTGCCCGCGAAGCAGCTCGGCCACGTGGGGCAGCCCAGGCCGGATCCGGTGACCCGGACGACGCCACCGGTGACCGCGATGAGGGCCTGGGTGAGGGCGGCGATCCAGGTGACCCTGCGCTGGGTCGCGACGGACGGTGCGGGGAACCGGCGCAGGACCGGGGAGAGCACGCGGGAGATCACCTGCTCAGGGTAGGTCGGCTCAGGTGAACTTGAAGGTCCGGGTGGCCACCGCCGCGGCCACCGCACCCCAGACCAGCAGGACCACGAGCGCGGTGAGATCGACGCCACCACCGAGCGCGGTGCGCAGCGCCTCGGTCAGCGCGCCGGAGGGCAGCAGCCTCGCGAACGCCTCGGTCCCCCCGGGCAGCCGGTCCAGGGGCACGACGACACCACCGAGACCGAGCAGCACGAACCAGATGATGTTGGCCAGGGCCAGCACGACCTCGGCCTTGAGGGCCCCGCCCAGCAGCAGGCCCAGGGCGCCGAAGCAGAAGGTGCCCACCACGAGGGCGACGGCCCCCAGCGCGAGCCCGGCCACGTCCGGGCGCCAGCCCAGCGCGAGCCCGATGGCCCCGAGGACGACGGCCTGCAGGGCGACCACGGCCACCACGGCCACGGTCTTCCCGGCGAGCACGCCCCACCGGGGCAGGGCGGTGGCGCCGAGTCGCTTGAGCGCGCCGTAGCGCCGGTCGAAGCCGACGGCGATGGCCTGCCCGGTGAATGCGGTGGACATCACCGCGAGGGCCATGATCCCGGGCACCACGGAGTCGATCCGGGGCGAGGGCAGGGCCACCACGTCCAGCTCGGTGAGCCCGATGAGCAGGGTGATGGGGATGAGCAGGGTGATGAGCAGCTGCTCGCCGTTGCGCAGCAGCAGGGTGAGCTCGAGCCGGCTCTGCGCGGCGAGCATGCGGCTCGGGCGTGCGGGCTCAGGGTCGGGGGAGAAGGTGCCGGCCGGGAACCGGCCGGTCGACGACGAGCCGGTCACGAGCGCATCTCCCGTCCGGTGAGCTCGAGGAACACGTCCTCGAGGCTTCGCTGGGCCACCCGCAGGTCCGCGGCCATCACGTCGAGCCGAGCGCACCACGAGGTCACCGTGGCGAGCACCTGCGGGTTGATGACCCCCTCGACGAGGTACGCCCCGGGGGTGGTCTCGGTGCTGGCGTAGCCCTCGGGCAGCACGGCCCGCAGCAGGTCCAGGTCGAGCCCGCTGGGGGCGGAGAAGCGCAGCTGCTGCTCGGCGCCGGCCCGGGTGAGCTCGGCGGGACTGCCCGCGGCCACCACCCGTCCGCCGTCGACGATGACCACCTGGTCGGCCAGCTGCTCGGCCTCGTCCATGAGGTGCGTGGTGAGCAGCACGGTCACCCCGTCGCGGCGCAGTCCCTGCACGAGGTCCCAGACGAGCAGGCGCGCCTGGGCGTCCATGCCGGCGGTGGGCTCGTCGAGGAACACGAGCTCGGGCCGGTTGACCAGTGCGCAGGCGAGCGAGAGCCGCTGCTGCTGGCCCCCGGAGAGCCTCCGGTAGGGGGTGCGGACAGCCTCGGTGAGCCCCAGGGTGCTCAGCAGCCAGTCGGGGTCCAGGGGGCGGGCGGAGTAGGAGGCGACCAGGCGCAGCATCTCGCCGGCCCGGGCGGCGGGGTACGCGCCGCCACCCTGCAGCATGACGCCGATGCGGGGACGCAGCTGCGCGGACTGCGCCACCGGGTCGAGCCCGAGCACGCGCACCGATCCGCTGTCCGGGCCGGTGAACCCCTCGCACATCTCGACGGTGGTGGTCTTGCCGGCGCCGTTGGGACCGAGCAGCGCGAGGACGCTGCCGCGCTCCAGGTCCAGGTCGAGCCCGTCCACCGCGCGGGTGCTGCCGAAGGTCTTCACGACGTCGCGCAGCTGGACGGCCCCGGGGTGCACGTGCCCGTGCCGCGCGGGGGCGCCGGCGGCGGCGGACGGAGGGGTGCTCACGAGGGGTCAGGGTAGGCGGCAGGACCGGGGTCCCGCTCTGCCGGGCGCCGCAACCGGGGCACGACGGTGCCGAGCTGCTCGCGCCAGGGCAGCTGCCGCTGGACGAGCAGGACGGCGACGGCCGCCGCGGCGACGGCCGCCAGGGCCGCCTGGAGGATGACGAACGGTGGGAACTCGGCGCCGTTCGGCATGAGCAGCAGCGCGATCACGGCGGAGACGGACACCGCGGCCCGCCGGTACGCCGGGGCCGAGGCCCACGCCGCGAGGGGGATGGCCGCCCACAGCAGGTACCAGGGGTGCACCACGGGGAACAGGACCACGATCGCGCCGAGGGCGATGCCGAGCCCGCCCACCGGGTGCAGCCGTCCGGACCGGACGGCCAGCAGCATGCGCAGCCCGATCGCGGCCGAGACGAGCGCCCCGATGGCTCGGGTGAGCGTCAGCACCGCCGACGTGTGGTCACCCAGCCCCAGCAGCACTCCCCCGCTGCCGGCCAGCAGCCCGGCCAGGGTGGACAGCGACATCCAGCTGCGCACGGCGTTGGCGGTGCCGAGCGTGCCGGTCCAGCCGAAACCCAGCCCGCTCGCCTCGCTGACGGCGACGAAGACCACCGCGGTGACGGCGCCCAGCAGCACCCCGGCCTGCACCACCGCCCGGAGCCCCCCGCCCCAGCGGCGGGCCAGGGCCATGCCGAGGAAGCCCAACGCGACGATCGTGGGGACCTTCACGGCCGCCGACAGCACCACCAGGCCGGACCCGCCGAGCAGGAGGGCGAGCGGCGCTCCCGCGAGGGCGCCGGAGTCGTCGATCCCGCGCAGCGCGAGCTCGACCCCGGCGAGCATCAAGCCGATCATGAGTGCTTCGTTGTGCACCCCGGAGACGAGGTGGAACAGCACCAGGGGGTTCAGCGCGCCGAGCCACAGCGCCGCCACCGGGGTCACGCCGCAGCGCCGGGCCAGCCGGGGCAGGGCCCACACGACGAGCGCGAGACCGACCAGCGCCACGAGCCGGTGCAGGAACACCCCGAGCAGGACGTCGTCGCCCGCGACCCGGGCGATCCCCCGGCCGATCCAGAGGAAGAACGGTCCGTAGGGGGCGGGGGTGTCGCGCCAGATCGTCGGCACGGTGCGGGTGAGCACGTTGTCGACACCGAGGGCCTGCGCCGGACCCAGCGCGTACGGGTCCAGCCCGCGGGCGGCGATCTCGCTCTGCGCCAGGTAGGAGTAGACGTCCTTGCTGAACATCGGCGGGGCCACCACGAGGGGCAGCGCCCACAGCATCAGCGTGCGGTCGAGCTGGCGCCGGCTCATCCGGCGCGGTGCGTCCCGGCGGACGAAGCGCCCCACCACCAGCCACGCCAGCACCACCATGATCATCCCGGTCATCACGACGGCGAGAGCGGTGCTGGGCATCCGGGCGGGCAGGCCCAGCACGCGCACGCCCTGCAGCGGGTTCTGCAGCACCGGGTTCGCACCGGCGCCGAGCGAACCCAGTGCCATCAGCAGCGAGCCGGTCGCACCGAAGCGCCGGGCGGTGCGCAGCTGCGCGGTCTCCGCGGCGGTCAGACCCGCCACGTCCTGCTCGGTGTCGTGCAGCGCCGAGATGCTGGCCCCGGGGGCACCGCGCCCGAGCCCGGTGGGGGCGACCCGGTCCCCGCCCGACCCGCGGCGCCCGAGCCCGCGGGTCGACGGTGCGCTGGGGCGGGTCACCGGGCGAGGGTAGCCGCGCTCGGCGGCTCCCCGTCGGGGCGCGGGCGAGCCCGCCCGGGGAGCACCGGTGGCGCCTGCCGAGTATTTGCGACACACTCGTGTTGTGGAAACCAGTCGCTCCGACGCTGCAGCGCCCCCCGGCGCCGAGCAGCACACCCGCCACGCGGTGGCGCGCGTGCTGCTCGAGGACGGACCGGTGACCGCCACCGACGTGGCCGATCGTCTCGGCGTGAGCCCGGCCGGGGTCCGCAGGCACCTCGAGGCGCTCCTCGCCGCCGCGGAGGCCACCAGCGCCGTGGCGCCGGTCCGTGGTCCCCGGGGTCGCGGCCGACCGGCGCGGGGCTGGATGCTCACCGCCGCCGGCCGTTCCCGCTTCGGCCACGCCTACGACGACCTCGCGGTGGCGGCCCTGCGCCAGCTCCGCGAGCTCGGTGGCGAGGCGGCCGTCGAGGAGTTCGCCCGGCGCCGGGTGGCTGCGGTCACGGCAGGCATCGAGCCGGCAGGTCCGCGGCGCGCGGACCGCCAGCGGGTGTCCGACCACCTCGCGCGGGCGCTCACCGGGGCTGGCTACGCTGCCTCCACCCGCCAGGTCGGCACCGGCGTCCAGCTCTGCCAGCACCACTGCCCCGTCGCTCACGTCGCCGCGGAGTTCCCGCAGCTGTGCGAGGCCGAGCGCACTGCCTTCGCCGACCTGCTGGGCACCCACGTCCAGCGCCTGGCGACCATCGCCAACGGTGATCCCGTCTGCACCACCCACGTCCCGGACGGCCCGGCGCCGCCGGGACCGCCCGAGGCAGGAACAGCGGGCGCCACCCGGCGTTCCACCCAGAGAGCCACCACCCCGTACCACCCGGTTCGCAACGCCCTCCGGAAGGAGCTCGCATGACCATCACGCCCGAGAAGCTCACCCAGGACGAGGCCATCGCCTCGCTCGGCCAGTACGAGTACGGCTGGTCCGACTCCGACGTGGCGGGCGCGAGCGCCAAGCGAGGGATCAGCGAGGCGGTCGTCCGCGACATCTCGCAGAAGAAGAGCGAGCCCGAGTGGATGCTCGAGAAGCGTCTCAAGGCGCTCAGCACCTTCTTCCGCAAGCCCATGCCGTCCTGGGGCTCGGACCTGTCGGGGATCGACTTCGACAACATCAAGTACTTCGTGCGCAGCTCGGAGAAGCAGGCCACCACGTGGGACGACCTCCCGGCCGACATCAAGAACACCTACGACAGGCTCGGCATCCCCGAGGCGGAGAAGCAGCGCCTGGTCTCCGGCGTGGCCGCCCAGTACGAGTCGGAGGTGGTGTACCACTCCATCCGCGAGGACCTCGAGGCCCAGGGCGTGCTGTTCCTGGACACCGACACCGCGCTCAAGGAGCACCCGGACCTGTTCCGTGAGTACTTCGGGTCGGTCATCCCGGCCGGCGACAACAAGTTCTCCGCGCTGAACGCGGCCACCTGGTCCGGCGGGTCGTTCATCTACGTGCCGAAGAACGTGCACGTCGACATCCCGCTGCAGGCGTACTTCCGCATCAACACCGAGAACATGGGCCAGTTCGAGCGGACCCTGATCATCGTCGACGAGGGTGCCTACGTGCACTACGTCGAGGGCTGCACCGCGCCGATCTACAAGTCCGACTCGCTGCACTCCGCCGTCGTGGAGATCATCGTCAAGAAGGGTGGTCGCTGCCGATACACGACCATCCAGAACTGGTCGAACAACGTCTACAACCTCGTCACCAAGCGCGCCAAGGCCGAGGAGGGCGCGACGATGGAGTGGATCGACGGCAACATCGGCTCCAAGGTGACGATGAAGTACCCGGCCGTGTGGATGACCGGTGAGCACGCCCACGGCGAGGTGCTCTCCATCGCGTTCGCCGGCGAGGGCCAGCACCAGGACGCGGGCGCGAAGATGCTGCACCTGGCGCCGCACACCACCTCGACCATCGTGAGCAAGTCCGTCGCCCGGGGCGGTGGCCGCACGTCCTACCGCGGCCTCGTCCAGGTCAACAAGGGTGCGCACGGCTCGAAGTCGACGGTCAAGTGCGACGCGCTGCTGGTCGACCAGATCAGCCGCAGCGACACCTACCCGTACGTGGACGTCCGCGAGGACGACGTGTCCATGGGCCACGAGGCCACCGTCTCGAAGGTCAGCGACGACCAGCTGTTCTACCTGATGAGCCGCGGCCTCACCGAGGACGAGGCCATGGCCATGATCGTGCGTGGGTTCATCGAGCCCATCGCCCGCGAGCTGCCCATGGAGTACGCCCTCGAGCTGAACCGCCTGATCGAGCTGCAGATGGAAGGGGCCGTGGGCTGAGCATGAGCACCCCCACACCTGCTCTGGCGTCCACCGACGCCGTCGCACACACCTCGATCCCGGCCGGCACCTCCGCGGTGCCCGCCGCCAGCCGGGGCGACGCGTTCGCCTCCTTCGACGTCGAGGCCTTCGAGGTCCCGACGTCGAAGGACGAGGCGTGGCGCTTCACCCCGCTGCGCCGCCTCCGCGGCCTGCACGACGGTTCCGCCCCGGCCACGGGCACGCTCACCGTGGACGTGGTCGCTCCCGAGGGCATCACGGTCGAGACCGTGGGTCGCGACGACCCGCGGCTCGGTGCTGCCGGCACCCCGGTCGACCGGGTGGCCGCCCAGGCCTGGACGTCCTTCACCGACGCCACCGTCATCTCCGTCGGCCAGTCCAGCGAGATCTCCGAGCCCGTCATG
This sequence comes from Rhodococcus antarcticus, assembly GCF_026153295.1. Taxonomy (NCBI): domain Bacteria; kingdom Bacillati; phylum Actinomycetota; class Actinomycetes; order Mycobacteriales; family Nocardiaceae; genus Rhodococcus; species Rhodococcus antarcticus. The sequence goes on from NZ_CP110615.1 coordinate 1,498,749, forward strand.
ATCACGATGACCGGGCCGGGCGTGGGGCTCACCGCCTACGGCCACACCCAGGTGCGGCTCGCGGCGTTCGCCTCCGCGGTCGTCGTGCTCGACCAGCGTGGCTCGGGCACCGTGGCCGAGAACGTCGAGCTCGTCATCGGCGACGGGGCTCGCCTCACCATCGTCACCGTGCAGGACTGGGCGGCCGACGCCGTCCACGTCGCGGCGCACCACGCCCTCGTCGGTCGCGACGGGGTGCTCCGGCACACCGCGGTGAGCATCGGTGGTGACCTCGTGCGGCTGAGCCCCACGGTGCGCTACGCCGGTCCGGGTGGTGACGCCGAGCTGCTGGGCGTGTACTTCGCCGACGCCGGGCAGCACCTGGAGCAGCGGTTGTTCGTGGACCACTCGGAGCCGCACTGCCGTAGCAACGTCATGTACAAGGGCGCGCTGCAGGGGCTCTCCGACGAGGGCAAGGTCGATCGGGACGTGCCCGACGCCCACACGGTGTGGATCGGGGACGTGCTCATCCGGGCCGCCGCCGAGGGCACGGAGACCTACGAGATGAACCGCAACCTCGTGCTCACCGATGGCGCGCGGGCCGACTCGGTCCCCAACCTCGAGATCGAGACGGGCGAGATCGTCTCGGCCGGCCACGCCAGCGCCACCGGGCGCTTCGACGACGAGCAGCTGTTCTACCTGCGCGCCCGTGGCATCACCGAGGAGCAGGCGAGGCGCCTGGTCGTTCGCGGCTTCTTCCACGAGGTGCTGGCCAAGATCGCCGTGGTCGAGGTGCGCGAGCGCCTCGAGCACGCCATCGAGGCCGAGCTCGCCGCCGTCGGCGTCTGACGTCCCTGCCCCGCCCGACCCACTGGACCACCGAGAGCACGCCGGTCCCCCCGAACACGCTTGGAGCTGAGCAGCACATGTCCACCCTGGAGATCCGCGACCTGCACGTCAGCGTCGCGACCGACGACCCGGCCGCCCCCCGCAAGGAGATCCTGCGCGGCGTCGACCTCACCGTCCGCTCGGGCGAGACGCACGCGATCATGGGCCCCAACGGCTCTGGCAAGTCGACCCTGTCCTACGCCATCGCCGGGCACCCCAAGTACGAGGTCACCTCCGGCACCATCACCCTCGACGGCGAGGACGTCCTCGCGATGACCGTCGACGAGCGCGCACGGGCCGGCCTGTTCCTGGCCATGCAGTACCCGGTCGAGGTGCCGGGTGTGTCCATGACCAACTTCCTCCGCACGGCGGCCACCGCCACCCGCGGCGAGGCCCCCAAGCTCCGGCTGTGGGTCAAGGAGGTCAAGAGCGCGATGGCTGACCTGGACATCGACGCAGCCTTCGGCGAGCGCTCGGTGAACGAGGGCTTCTCGGGCGGCGAGAAGAAGCGGCACGAGATCCTGCAGCTCTCGCTGCTGAAGCCGAAGATCGCGATCCTCGACGAGACCGACTCGGGCCTGGACGTCGACGCGCTGCGCATCGTCAGCGAGGGCGTAAACCGCTACAAGGCCGACAACGACGGCGGTGTCCTGCTCATCACGCACTACACCCGGATCCTGCAGCACATCACCCCGGACCACGTGCACGTGTTCTCGGGCGGTCGCATCGTCGAGTCCGGTGGCGCCGAGCTGGCCGACGAGCTGGAGAAGAACGGCTACGTGCGGTTCACCGACGCCGACAAGGCCGAGGCCGCTGCGGCAGCGGTCTGACGTGTCCACCACCACGGAGCGACCCGGGGTCGTGGGCGGGGGCATCGACGTCGATCGCCTGCGCTCGGACTTCCCGATCCTGGGTCGTACCGTCCGCGACGGGAAGCCGCTGGTCTACCTCGACTCCGGCGCCACCTCGCAGCGACCGCTCCAGGTCCTCGACGCGGAGCGCGACTTCCTGCTGACGTGCAACGCAGCCGTTCACCGGGGGGCCCACCAGCTCGCCGAGGAGGCCACCGACGCCTACGAGTCGGCCCGCGAGCGCATCGCGGCCTTCCTCGGCGCGGTGGCCGACGAGGTCGTGTTCACCAAGAACGCCACCGAGGCGCTCAACCTGGTGGCCTTCACGCTGGGGGACTCGCGATTCCCCGGCGGTCCGGTGGGTCCCGGGGACGAGATCGTGGTCACCGAGCTCGAGCACCACGCGAACCTGGTGCCGTGGCAGGAGCTGTGCCGACGCACCGGGGCCACCCTGAGGTGGTACGGGGTCACCGACGAGGGCCGGCTCGACCTCGACTCCCTCGAGCTCGGCGAGCGCACCCGGGTTGTCGCCTTCGCCCACCAGTCCAACGTGCTGGGTACCGTGCTGCCCGTGGCCGAGCTCGTGGCGCGGGCCCGGGCCGTGGGTGCGCTCGTCGTGCTCGACGCGTGCCAGTCGGTGCCGCACATGCCCGTCGACCTGCACGCCCTGGACGTGGACTTCGCGGCGTTCTCCGGGCACAAGATGCTCGGGCCGACCGGCGTCGGCGTCCTGTACGGCCGCGCCGAGCTGCTCGGTGCCATGCCGCCGTTCCTGACCGGCGGCTCGATGATCGAGACGGTGGAGATGGCGGCGTCCACCTACGCTCCTGCCCCGCAGCGCTTCGAGGCGGGCGTGCCGATGGCGTCGCAGGTGGTGGGGCTCGGTGCCGCCGTGGACTACCTCTCCGCGCTGGGGATGGACGCCGTGGCCGCGCACGAGCACGAGCTCACCGTCGCCGCGCTCGACCAGCTCTCCGCCCTGGCCGGGGTGCGCATCGTGGGTCCGGCCGACGGTACCGACCGCGGGGGAGCGGTGGCCTTCGTCGTGGACGGGGTGCACGCGCACGACGTGGGTCAGGTCCTCGACGACGAGGGGGTGGCCGTGCGGGTGGGCCACCACTGCGCCTGGCCGTTGCACAAGCGGATGGGCGTGGCCGCGTCCGTGCGGGCCAGCTTCGCCGTCTACAACACCCTCGCCGAGGTCGACGCCCTCGTGGCGGCCGTCCAGCAGGCGCAGCGGTTCTTCGAGGTCCTGCCGGACGGGCGGTCCTGAGCGCCGTGCAGATGCAGCAGATGTACCAGCAGGTGATCCTGGACCACTACAAGCACCCGCACGGGCGTGGGCTCCGCGAGGCGGACCCCGGCGCGCTCACGGCGCAGGTGCACCACGTGAATCCCACCTGTGGGGACGAGGTCACCCTCCGGGTGGTGCTCTCCCCGGACGGGACCACCGTGCTCGACGTGTCCTACGACGGGCAGGGCTGCTCGATCAGCCAGGCGGCCACCTCGGTGCTCACCGACCTCGTCACGGGGGTGCCGGTCGAGGATGCTCTGACCACGCTGGACGCGTTCAGCTCCATGGTGACGAGCAAGGGCACCGTGACCGGGGACGAGGACGTGCTCGGCGACGGGATCGCCTTCGCCGGAGTCTCGAAGTACCCCGCCAGGGTCAAGTGCGCCCTGCTCGGCTGGCTCGCCTTCAAGGCGGCCCTCGCGGACGCCACCGTCCCCACCGCAGACCAGAGCTCGACGACAGGAGACGCACGATGAGCGAGACCACGACCGATCCCCGGACCGGGCCCACGGAGGCCTCGGACCCCCGCACCGGGCGCACGGAGACCTCGGACCCCCGCACCGGGCGCACGGAGACCTCGGACCCCCGCACCGGGCGCACGGCGGCCGACCTCGACGCCGCCACCCCCGCGACCACCGTCGAGCTCCCCAGCTTCGACGACCTCGAGGAGGCGATGCGCGACGTGGTCGACCCCGAGCTGGGCATCAACGTCGTCGACCTCGGCCTGGTCTACGACCTGCGCATCGACGAGACGCGCATCGTCACCATCGACATGACGCTGACCTCGGCGGCGTGCCCGCTGACCGACGTCATCGAGGAGCAGGCCCGCGCGGCGCTCACGACGGACGGCCTCGCTGCCGACATCAAGATCAACTGGGTGTGGATGCCGCCGTGGGGCCCGGACAAGATCACCGAGGACGGCCGCGAGCAGCTCCGAGCCCTGGGCTTCACCGTCTGATCCGGGCGAGCCGTCCGGACCTCGGTGGCCCGACGTCCCGCGCACCCGTGGTCGTCCACCTGACGCGACCTCGGCTCAGCTCCCGCCGGGAGCGCGCGGCGTCGCGCGGGTCCCGACCCCCACGGCTCGGGTCAGCAGCGCGGTGCGCAGCGGCCCCGAGAGGTGCGGCAGCAGCGCGGTCATCGCCGCCGCGGTGCGGCCCGGGTGGGCGCGGTCGCTGAGGTAGGACCGCTGGTGGTGCGCGGGCAGGTCGAGGAACGCGGCGAAGAACTGCGGCACCTGCTCCGGGGCCAGACCCAGCAGGACCTCGAGGCCCCGTCGTCGCAAGCCGTGCACCACCCGGGCACCGGCGGGCCACAGCACGTCCTGCACCGCCCGCGCGGGGTCGTCCTCCCGTGCGGCCGCGGCGATCTCGGGGGCCAGCCGCAACGACGCCGCCACGCTGTAGCCGGTGGCGGGGTGCACCAGCGGGGCAGCCGCTCCGAGCCGCGGCGCCGTCGGAGCTCCGCCGAGCCACTCGGCGCGCGGCAGCGGGGTGTCCAGGGCGAAGCGGACCCGCTCCACCGGTTCGTCGCCGCGGAGCTCCACGTCGTGCCGGGCCAGCCGGACCTCCAGGCGCCGGCGCAGCTCACCGGTGCCGAGAGCGGGGCGCCCCGCCAGGCAGGTCTCCTCCAGCAGGACCCGGTCACCGCCCAGAGGCAGCGCGTAGAGGAAGCTGGGCGCGGCCCGTGGGTCGTCGGCGGGGCGCCAGTCCATGAACAGTGCCTCGGCCCCGTCGAGCAGGCGCTCGGCGCGGCCGGCGTCCACCACGACTCCGTGTGCCGTCTGCTGCGCCCGCCCCGCCACGGGCGCTCCCCGCGCGTCGAGCACCAGCCGGGCCCGCAGGACCTCGCCGTCGGCGCACTCCACCCGTCGGGCCCCGTCGGTGCGCTGCACCCGAACGGCCCGCCCTGCGCGAACCCGCGCACCCGCCAGGTCCAGCCCGTCCTGCAGCGCCGCGGTGTCCAGCACCGTGTAGGCCCGACCCAGCTCGTGACGACGGGTCGTCCACGCCACCGGGCGCTCGAGACGCACCGCGGCCGGGAGCCCCGGCGCGAGCTCGTCGGACCACGCTCCGTAGGTGGCCGTCCACCGCCGGTGGGGAGCGGGGTCGAGGGCCAGCACGTCGAGGCCGGCGCGGACGCAGGACGCGGTGGTCGCCCGCCCGGCGGGGCCGAGCCCGAGCACGACCACGTCGGCCCAGGTCGTCATCGGGTGATCCCACCACGGGGCAGCCGGAGGGGCTCCGTGAGGGGGAGCGGCCCTACTGTGGGCCCGTGCCCACCTCGCCGCAGCGTCCCAGCGCCGGTGAGGGTGTGCTCCTGCGCGGTGACGCCCACGCCGGACTGTCGGCGGTGGCCGATGCGGTGCTGGGCTCGAGCCCGCGCCGCGAGCTGTTCCTGCTCGACGTGGGCCAGGACCCGTCCGAGGTCGACCAGGGTCCCGTCGACGTGGTGTGGTCCGGTCCGGACGACGTCTCCCGGCTGCACCGCGCCGGCGAGCTCGGGGCAGCCCTGCGTGCGGCCCGGGCCCGGCTGCGGGCCGGTGGCCTGGTCCTGCTGCCCGCCCCCGAGCCGGCGGAGCTGAAGGCCCTGCACGCGGTGGCCCCGGTCGCCGTGCAGCTCGGCGTCGACGGTTCGGCCGGTCCGGTCGGGGTGTGGGACTTCACGGCGGGCGGGTCGCGCAGCTACTCCTGCCACGTGCTCGACCTGCAGCGCACGGACGATCAGTGGTCCGTCCAGGCGGGGGTCACCACCTGGTTCGAGGTGCCCACCGGGGCGACGCTGCGCACGGAGCTGGTCACGGCCGGTTTCCAGGGCGCCCAGCGACTGCCCGCCGCGGAGGCAGGCACGAGCTGTGCGGTGTGGGCGGCCGTCGCCCCGTCCTCCGTGCCACCGGACCGGGCCTGACCGTGGCCCGGGGCCGCGAGCTGGCCGGCGGCGGTCGCGCCGTGGAGGTGGAGCCCGGTCGACTGGAGCGCTTCTGCGCCGGGGTGGTCCAGCGCCACGGCCCGGTGGTCGGCACGCTGGTGCGATCCGGCTTCGTGCTGCTGACCACCGCCGATGGCTCGACCGCGGAGCTGGTCCCCGTCGTGGGTGGCCTGGACCCGGCCGAGCACGAGGGCCTGCACCTCGACGAGCTCGTCGACCACCTCGCCCGCCCGTGGCGCGTGGGCCTGCTGCTGGTACGAGCGGGCGGGCACACCGCCGGGGTTGCCGTGGACGGTGCCGTGCTCACCAGCTCCACCGACCACCGACACGTCCAGGGCCGCAGCGCGGCGGGTGGCTGGTCCCAGCAGCGCTTCGCCCGCCGACGGGCCGGGCAGACCCGTTCGGCCCTGGAGCAGGCCACGGAGACGGCGGTGCGGGCACTGCGGGATGCGGAGCTCGACGTGCTGGTCACCGGCGGTGACCGGGCGAGCGTGGCGACGGTGCTCGCCGATCCCCGGCTCGCCGGGCTGGCGCCGCTGCTCAGCCCGCGGTGGCTCGACGTGGGGGAGCCCCGACGGGTCACCCTCGACCTGGCCGCCGCACGCGCGCACTGCCTGGAGGTGCTGCTGCGCGGCTGAGCACGCCGGGGTTCTGCTCCGCGGCTGAAGGCGCTAGAGGCCGCCGGTGGAGAGGATCCCGCCGTCCACGCGCACGCAGTCGCCGGTGATCCAGGACGCGGCGTCGGAGACGAGGAAGCCCACCAGCTGGGCCACGTCCTCGGGGGCGCCGAGGCGCTTCATCGGGTACGGCCGGGCCGTCGCCTCCTCGTCCGCGCTGTAGAGCGCCTCGGCGAAGCGGGTCTTCACCACGGCCGGGGCCACGGCGTTCACCCGGATCGACGGCCCGAGCTGCCACGCCAGCTCCTCGGTCAGCCGGATCAGGGCCGCCTTCGACGCTCCGTAGGCGGAGATGACGCCCGAGGAGCGGATGCCCGCGACGCTGGCCAGGTTCACGACCGCGCCACCGTGCTCACCCATCCAGGCCTTGTAGGCCTCCTGCACGAAGCCCAGGGCCGCCACCACGTTGACGTCGAAGATCTTGCGGACACCGTCGAGGTCGGCGTCCATCAGCGGGCCGTAGACCGGGTTGATCCCCGTGTTGTTGACCAGGATGTCGACGGCACCGAACGTGGCCAGCGTCCGGTGGACCACGTCGTGGCGGGACGCGGCGTCCCCGGCGTTCCCGGCCACGGCGAGCACCCGGTCGGTGGCACCGCCGGCCCCGGCGGCGAGCTCGGCCGCGGCCGCCTCCAGCTCGGGCTGCTTGCGCGCGGAGATGGTCACGCTGGCGCCGCGGGACAGCAGCTCGGCCGCGATCGCCAGGCCGATGCCGCGGCTCGCGCCGGTGACGATCGCCACGCGGCCGGTGAGATCGTGCAGGGCGGTGAGGTCGCGCGGGGCGGCGGCGTCGCGCGGGGCGGAGTCAGGGGTGCTCATGCCGGGGACGGTACCGAGCCCCGCGCCGCACGTGTGACGGGGATCGCTCGGCGGGGTGCGGCGCCGGTCGACGGTAGACTCGACACCTGGACCGCGCAGGAACCTCCTGCCGCCGCCCGGGCGCACCGCAGCGCAGGGGGAGTCCGCGAACCTGCTGGGAGCACCGCCGTGATCACCGCGACCGACCTCGAGCTGCGCGCCGGCGCCCGGACCCTGGTGTCCGCACCCGGACCGGCGCTGCGCATCCAGGCGGGCGACCGGATCGGGCTGGTGGGACGCAACGGTGCCGGCAAGACGACGACCATGAGGGTGCTCGCCGGCGAGGGTGAGCCGTACGCCGGGGCCATCCTGCGGTCGGGCGAGCTGGGGTACCTGCCGCAGGACCCGCGCGAGGGCGACCTCACCATCAGTGCCAAGGACCGGGTGCTCTCGGCCCGCGGGCTGGACGTGCTGCTGCGGGACATGGAGAAGCAGCAGGTCGTGATGGCCGAGGTGGTGGGCGCGGCCGAGCAGGACAGGGCCGTGCGCCGCTACGGCGTGCTCGAGGACGAGTTCTCCAACCTCGGCGGGTACTCCGCGGAGAGCGAGGCGGCCCGCATCTGCAACAACCTCGGCCTCGACGACCGGGTGCTCGCCCAGCAGCTGCAGACGCTCTCCGGCGGGCAGCGCCGCCGCGTCGAGCTCGGTCGCATCCTGTTCGCCGCCTCCGACGGAAGCGGCGGCCGCTCCGGCACCATGCTGCTGCTCGACGAGCCGACCAACCACCTCGACGCGGACTCCATCACCTGGCTGCGGGGGTTCCTGCAGACCCACGAGGGCGGCCTCGTGGTGATCAGCCACGACGTGGACCTGCTGGCCGACGTCGTCAACCGGGTGTGGTTCCTCGACGCGGTCCGGGGCGAGGTCGACGTCTACAACATGACGTGGAAGCGCTACCTCGACGCACGGTCGACCGACGAGCAGCGTCGCCGCCGCGAGCGGGCGAACGCCGAGAAGAAGGCGGGCGTGCTGAAGGCCCAGGCCGCCAAGATGGGCGCCAAGGCCACCAAGGCCGTGGCCGCGCAGAACATGGCCAAGCGGGCCGACAAGCTGCTCGCCGGGCTCGACGAGGTGCGGGTCAGCGACAAGGTCGCCCGCATCCGCTTCCCGGAACCGGCACCCTGCGGCAAGACCCCGCTCATGGCCGAGGGCCTCACCAAGGTCTACGGCTCCCTCGAGATCTTCAGCGGGGTGGACCTGGCCATCGACAAGGGCAGCCGCGTGGTGGTGCTCGGCTTCAACGGCGCCGGCAAGACCACGCTGCTGCGCCTGCTGGCCGGCACCGAGAAGCCCGACAGCGGTCGGCTGGTCCCGGGGCACGGGCTCAAGCTCGGCTACTTCGCCCAGGAGCACGAGACCCTCGACCACAGCGCCACGGTGTGGGAGAACATCCGGCACGCTGCGCCCGACGGCGGCGACCAGCAGCTGCGCAGCCTGCTCGGTGCCTTCCTGTTCACCGGCGACCAGCTCGACCAGCCTGCCGGCACCCTCTCCGGGGGCGAGAAGACCCGACTGGCGCTGGCTGGTCTGGTGTCCTCGGCCGCCAACGTCCTGCTGCTCGACGAGCCCACCAACAACCTCGACCCCGTCTCGCGGGAGCAGGTCCTCGACGCGCTGCGCAGCTACGCCGGGGCCGTGGTGCTCGTCACCCACGACCCGGGCGCGGTGGAGGCCCTCGAGCCCGAGCGCGTGATCCTGCTGCCGGACGGCAACGAGGACCACTGGTCGGCCGACTACATCGAGATCGTGCAGCTCGCCTGACCTGCTTGACCGGTCAAGCACCCGTCATGATCGAACCGACCGCGCCCCCTCCGTCGAAGGCTCGTTGACCGACCAGAAGCACCGGTCGCACCCGTCGTCTCGCAGAGGAGCTCCGCATGGAACTGACCAAGGGCACCAGGATCACCGGCGACACCCGGACCGAGCTCGCCAGCGACCTCCGCAGCAAGTACGAGAAGGGCGCCAGCATCCGGGCCCTCGCCGAATCCACGGGTCGGTCCTACGGCTTCGTCCACCGCGTCCTGAGCGAGTCCGACGTGCCGCTGCGCGGGCGCGGCGGCGCCACCCGCGGGGCCAAGAAGGCCTCCTGACCTCGGGCCCACCGCGGGGTGAGGCTGTCCTCACCTGCGCGGGCGGGCCCACCTGAGGGCACACTGCGGCCGTGGACAACGGCTGGATGCTGATGCGTGGAGCGATGCTCGCCAACGAGCCGCGCCAGAAGATCGGTCGGGAGACGGTGCGCCGGGTCTGGGACTTCGCCAGCCCGCACCGCCGCTCGCTGACCGCGCTGCTCGTCGTGACCGTCGCCTCGGCGGTCATCGCGGTGCTCACCCCCCTGCTGGCCGGCCGCGTCATCGACGCCGTCATCAACCGCAGCGGGCTGCGCACCGTCGTCGTCGTCGCACTCGTCATCGCCGGTCTCTCCGTCATCGACGCCGGGCTCTCGCTGGCCGAGAGGTGGCAGGCCTCCCGGATCGGTGAGGGGCTCATCCTCGACCTGCGCCGCGCGGTGTTCACCCACGTGCAGCGGATGCCCGTCGCCTTCTTCACCCGCACCCGCACCGGAGCGCTGGTCTCGCGGCTGAACAACGACGTCATCGGTGCCCAGCGCGCCTTCACGTCCACGCTGTCCGGGCTGGTCACCAACGTCATCCAGCTGGTGCTCACGGCTGTCGTCATGGCCACCCTGTCCTGGCAGGTCACGATCCTCTCGCTCGTGCTGCTCCCCGTCTTCGTCATCCCGGCCCGCCGCGTCGGGTCCCGGATGGCCGACCTGCAGCGCGAGGCGTCCGGGCTCAACGCCGGCATGGTCACGCAGATGACGGAGCGGTTCTCCGCCCCGGGCGCCACCCTGGTGAAGCTGTTCGGGCGGCCCGACGTCGAGGAGCGCGAGTTCTCCGCCCGAGCCGCCCGCGTGCGCGACATCGGGGTGCGGACCGCCATGGCCACCCGGGTCTTCCTCACCGCCCTCACGCTGGTCTCGGCGCTGGCCCAGGCCCTGGTCTACGGGCTCGGCGGCTACCTCGCCTACACCGGGCAGATCCAGGCCGGTGCCGTGGTCAGCCTGGCGCTGCTGCTCACCCGGCTCTACGGCCCGCTCACCGCGCTGGCCAGCGCGCGGGTGGACGTCATGACGGCGCTGGTGAGCTTCGAGCGCGTGTTCGAGGTGCTCGACCTGGCGCCCACCATCACCGAGAAGCCAGACGCCGTCGACGTGCCGGCCGGCCCGCTCTCGGTCGAGCTGCGCGACGTGCGCTTCTCCTACCCGTCGGCCTCCTCGGTCTCGCTCGCCTCGCTGGAGGAGGTCAGCGTGCTGGACACCCGTGGCGGCGAGGAGGTGCTGCACGGCATCTCCCTGGTGGCGCAGCCCGGCCAGCTCGTGGCGCTGGTGGGCTCGTCGGGGGCGGGCAAGTCGACGCTCGCCTCGCTGCTGGCCCGGCTGTACGACGTCGACTCCGGGGCCGTGCTGCTCGGCGGGGTGGACGTGCGTGACGTCGGGTTCGACTCGCTGCGCTCCGCCGTTGGCGTGGTCACCCAGGACGGGCACCTGTTCCACGACACCCTGGAGGCCAACCTCCGCTACGCCGACCCGGACGCCACCGACGAGCAGCTGTGGAGCGCGCTGCGCCGGGCGCGGCTGGAGCCCCTGGTCCGCTCGTTGCCCGACGGCATGGCGACGCTGGTCGGTGAGCGCGGCTACCGGCTCTCCGGCGGGGAGCGCCAGCGGCTCACCATCGCCCGGCTGCTGCTCGCCCAGCCCCGGGTGGTGGTGCTCGACGAGGCCACGGCGCACCTGGACTCCGAGTCCGAGCACGCCGTGCAGGAGGCGCTGACGGCCGCCCTGGAGGGGCGCACGGCCATCGTCATCGCCCACCGCCTCACCACGATCCGCGACGCGGACGTCATCTGCGTCGTCGAGGACGGGCGCATCGTCGAGCGCGGTGACCACGACGAGCTGCTGGCGGCGCGCGGCCGGTACGCCGAGCTGTACGAGGGCGTGTTCGAGACGACGGGCTAGGAGCCGGCGGGCTGGGAGCGCCGTCGCACGCTGTCCTCGACGAGGTCCAGCACGGGGGAGAGGTGCGCGGTGGGCAACCCCATCGCGAGGTGCGCGACGAGGCCGTCGAGGACCAGCTCGAGATAGGCGGCCAGCACGGCGGGGTCGACGTCGTCGCGCAGCTTGCCGGCCTCGCGCTGGCGGGCGAGCCGGGCGAGCGTCGCGGCGGTGAGCTCGGCCGAGCGCTGCGCCCAGCCCGCCCGGAACTCGGCGTCGGTGCGCAGCCGGCGGGAGACCTCCAGGCGGGTGCCGAGCCAGTCGTGCTGCTCGGGGTGGGCCAGCAGGTCACGCATCACCTGGACCAGCCCCTGCTCGGCGACCACGTCGGCCATCCGCTGCGCCTCCTCCAGCGCGAGGGCCAGGAACAGGCCGTCCTTGTCGCGGAAGTGGTGGAAGATCGCGCCGCGGGAGAGACCGGTGGCCTCCTCCATCCGCCGCACGGTGGCGCCCTCGTACCCGTTGCGCGCGAAGCACACCCGGGCGCCGTCGAGGATCTGGCGGCGACGGGCGTCGAGGTGGTCCTGGCTGACCTTCGGCACGGGGTCAGCATAGGCCGCCACCAAGCCGTACGTACGGCTCGGTTCCGGTGCAGGTCACCATCCCGTCACCGTCACGGACCGGCACCGGTCGGCTGTCGTGTGTAGCGTTCTCAGCAGTCTTCCCGACCCTGGAGGTGAACGCCGTGACCCGTCTCCTGCACGCCCCGGTCCCTCTCCGGGGACGCACCGAGGCCGAGGCGCACGTCGGCATGACGTGCTTCAAGCTCGGCCCACCGAGCCTCATCGGCGCCGAGCTCGAGTTCCTCGTCGCGCACCGCGAGGACCCGTCGGTCCGCCCCTCGCTGGGCGAGCTGGCGGAGGCCCTCGGTGAGCACTCCCCGCACAGCATCTCCCCGCTCTCGCCCGCCCTCCCGCTGCCCGGTGGCAGCGCCGTGACGGTGGAGCCCGGTGGACAGGTCGAGCTCTCCAGCTCCCCGTACCCCGACGCCGCCAGCCTCTGCTCCGCCCTCGTCGCCGACGTCGAGGTGCTCGGTGACCGGCTCGCCGGGCGCAACCTCCGTCCCGTGACCGCCTCGGCGGACCCCCGGCGCGAGCCCCGGCGCCTGCTCGAGCTGCCGCGCTACGACGCGATGGAGGCGTTCTTCGACCAGGTCGGCCCGTACGGGCGGCTGATGATGACCAACACCGCCGCCACCCAGGTCGCCGTCGACGCCGGGCGCGCGGGCGGCGAGGTCCGGGCGCGGTGGGCGCTGCTGCACGAGGCAGGTCCGGCGCTGGTGGCCGCGTTCGCCTGCTCACCGGTGCTGCGCGGCGCCCCCGCCGGGGCGTGGGCGTCGCAGCGGATGCGCACCTGGCTCGAGCTCGACCCGCGGCGAACCCGAGGTCCTGGTCTCGGCGGCGGGGACCCGGCTGCCGAGTACGCGCGCTGGGCGCTCGACGTGCCGCTGCTGTGCGTCCGCTCGGACGGGGACTCCTGGAGCGCCCCGGACGGAGCCACCTTCGCCGACTGGGTCGACGGTCGGCTCGATGCGGTGCTGCCGGCCCGCCCCGGCGTGGACGACCTCGAGCTCCACCTGAGCACCCTGTTCCCGCCCGTGCGGGCCTGCGGCCACCTCGAGGTGCGCTACCTCGACGCCCAGCCGGACGGGCAGTGGCGGGTGCCGGTCGCGGTGCTCGAGGCGCTGCTGTCCACTCCCACGGTCCTCGACCGCGCCCGCGCCATCGTGGCGCCGACCGTCGGGCGGTGGCGCGACGCCGCGCGCCTCGGGCTCGCCGACGACCCGCTGCGCACCGCCGGCGCCGCCGTCCTGGCCCTGGCCGCCGACCACACCGCCGACCCCGCGCTGGCCGCGCTGGTGCAGCACGCCGCAGCCCGCACCGCCGAGGGAGCCGCTCCGCGGGGGGAGACCCGATGACGACCGCATCCGGCGGGATGACCACGGAGCAGCTGCGCGAGCACGTCGCGACCACCCTGACCCGGGGACGCGAGCGCACCGCCGCGCTGATCGAGGTCGAGCCCGACGAGCTCACCGCACAGCACTCCACGCTGATGAGCCCGCTGGTGTGGGACTACGCGCACATCGGCAACCAGGAGGAGCTGTGGCTCGTCCGCGACGTGGGCGGCCGCGACCCCGTGCGCCAGGACATCGACCAGATGTACGACGCCTTCCTGAACACCCGCGCCAGCCGGGTCGCCCTGCCGCTGCTCGACCCGACCGAGGCCCGTGACTACGTGCGGACGGTGCGGGACAAGGTGTTCGAGGTGCTCGAGCGCAGCCCGCTGGCCGGGCGGCGGCTCGAGGAGGGTGGGTTCGCCTTCGGCATGGTGGCCCAGCACGAGCAGCAGCACGCCGAGACCATGCTCGCCACCCACCAGCTCCGTGCGGGCGCCGCCGTGCTGCACGCACCGCGTCCACCCGCCGCAGTTGTCCGCCTCGCGCCCGAGGTGGTGGTCCCCGCCGGCGAGTTCGTGATGGGCACCTCCACGGAGCCGTGGGCGCTGGACAACGAGCGGCCCGCGCACACCCGGAACGTCGACGGGTTCGCGATCGACACCGCCCCGGTCACCAACGGCCGCTGGCTGCAGTTCCTTCTCGACGGCGGGTACGACCGCCCCGAGCTGTGGACCACCGTCGGGTGGGCGCACCGGGTGCAGGCGGGGCTCACGGCGCCGGAGTTCTGGCAGCTCGACGGTGACGCGTGGTCGCGTCGTGCGTTCGGGGTGCTCGAGCCGCTGGTGGACGACGAGCCCGTGGTGCACGTCTGCTTCCACGAGGCGCAGGCCTACGCCCGCTGGGCCGGGCGACGGCTGCCCACCGAGGTGGAGTGGGAGAAGGCCGCGCGCCACGACCCCGCCACCGGGCGCTCGCGCCGCTGGCCGTGGGGCGACGAGGATCCGACGGCGGAGCACGCCAACCTCGGCCAGCGGCACCTGCGCCCGGCACCCGTGGGTGCCTACCCGGCCGGGGCGTCCGCCCTGGGCGTGCACCAGCTCGCCGGGGACGTGTGGGAGTGGTGCGACTCCGGGTTCACCCCGCACCCGGGGTTCGAGGTGTTCCCCTACGAAGAGTACTCCAAGGTGTTCTTCGGTGGCGACTACGCGGTGCTGCGCGGCGGCTCGTTCGGCACCGACGAGGTGGCCGCGCGGGGAACGTTCCGCAACTGGGACCACCCGGTGCGCCGGCAGATCTTCACCGGACTCCGCACGGCGCGCGACCTCACCGCGGCAGAGCGGGGCTGAGCGCGCGCGTGTGCCGTCACCTGGCGTACCTCGGTCCACCGTGCTCGGTGGGCGAGCTGCTGGCCCGCGGGCCGCACTCCCTGCAGTCGCAGGGCTGGGCACCCCGGGACATGCGCGGCGGCGGAACCGTCAACGCCGACGGCTACGGCGCCGCGTGGTGGGTGGACGGCGCGCCCGTGCGCTACCGGACGGCGCGCCCGGTCTGGAACGACGAGGCCGGGGCTGCCGTGCTGGGCTCGGCCCGCTCGGGCGCCGTGCTGGCGGCGGTGCGCTCGGCGACGGTCGGCATGCCCGTGGTGCACACCGCCAACGCGCCGTTCACCGACGGCCGCTGGGCGTTCAGCCACAACGGCACGGTGCGCGGCTGGCCCGGCTCGCTGGCCCGGCTGGCGGCCGAGCTACCCATCACCGACGTGCTGACCCTCGACGCGCCCACCGACTCCGCGCTGCTGTGGGCGACGGTCAGGGCCAGGCTGGACTCCGACGACCCGGCGGACGTGCTCGCCGAGCTGGTGCGTTCGGTGGGGGCCTCCGCGCCGGAGTCCCGGCTCAACCTGCTCCTCACCGACGGCGAGCAGGTCGTGGCCACCACCTGGTACCACTCGCTGTCCGTGCTCGTCACCGAGGACGCGGTGCTGGTGGCGTCCGAGCCGCACGACGACGACCCGGCCTGGCGACCGGTGCCCGACCACAGCCTGGTGACCGCCCGACCCGGACACGTCGCCGTCACGCCGCTCGACCCCTGACCTCCCGAACCCTGACCTCCCGAACCCCACCCTGAACGAGGAGCCATGACCGCACCGACGCTGGACGTCCACCTCTCACCCGATGACGCCGGGGTGGCGCTGCGCGAGGACGCGCGCGACGGCCTCACCGCGACCGACAAGTGGCTGGCACCCAAGTGGTTCTACGACGCCCGGGGCAGCGACCTGTTCGAGGACATCACGCGGCTGCCCGAGTACTACCCCACCCGCACCGAGAAGGCGCTGCTGCAGGCCCACGCGGGCGACATCGCCCGGGCCTCCGGGGCGGACACGCTGGTCGAGCTCGGCTCCGGGTCGTCGGAGAAGACGCGGCTGCTGCTGGACGCCCTGCGCGACGGGGGGACCCTGCGGCGGTACGTGCCGCAGGACGTCTCGCAGTCCGCGCTCGAGGCGGCGGCCCGCGAGGTCGCGCGGGAGTACCCGGAGATCCAGGTGCACGGCGTGGTCGGGGACTTCACCCGCCACCTCGGCGAGCTGCCGGGTGGCGACCACCGGCTGCTCGCGTTCCTCGGCGGCACGCTGGGCAACCTCATCCCCGCCGAGCGGGCCGACTTCCTGGCCAGCGTCCGCGCGACGCTGGTGGCGGGCGAGCACCTGCTGCTGGGGGTGGGGCTGGTGATCGACCCGGCCGTGCTCGTGCCTGCCTACGACGACGCGGCGGGGGTGACGGCGGAGTTCAACCGCAACGTGCTGCACGTGCTCAACCGCGAGCTGGGGGCGGACTTCGAGCCGGAGGCCTTCGAGCACGTGGCCCGGTGGAACGCCGAGGACGAGTGGATCGAGATGCGGCTGCGCGCGAGCCGAGCCATGCACGTGCGCCTGGACTCCCTCGACCTGGAGGTGGACCTGGCCGAGGGCGAGGAGATCCGCACCGAGGTGTCGGCGAAGTTCCGGCTCGACGGGATCTCGGCGGAGCTGGAGCGGGCCGGGCTCGAGCTCACCTCGCACTGGACCGACGCCGACGACCGCTTCGCCCTGCTCCTGGCCACGGCCGTCTGACCCCAGGCTCTCACCGGTCGTTCGGGCCGCGCCCCGGGCGCGTGCGCGACCACCGCGTGGGTCCGCACGACCGCGCCCCCCGTCCCTGGTGGGACGGGGGGCGCGGGCCGGACGGCTCCGTGGTCAGGCGCTGACCATGTTCCGCAGGACGTACTGCAGGATGCCGCCGTTGCGGTAGTAGTCCGCCTCGCCCGGGGTGTCGATGCGCACGACCGCCTCGAACTCGACCTTCTCGCCGTCGGCCCTCGTCGCCGTGACGTGCACGGTCTTCGGGGTCCGGCCCTCGTTCAGCTCGGTGATCCCGGAGATGTCGAAGGTCTCCGTGCCGTCCAGGCCCAGCGAGGACGCGCTCTCGCCCGCCGGGAACTGCAGCGGCACCACGCCCATCCCGATGAGGTTTGAGCGGTGGATGCGCTCGAAGCTCTGCACGATGACGGCCTTGACGCCGAGCAGCGAGGTGCCCTTGGCCGCCCAGTCGCGCGAGGAGCCGGAGCCGTACTCCGTGCCGCCGAGCACCACCAGCGGGGTGCCCTGCGCCGCGTAGCTCTGCGCGGCGTCGTAGATGAACGCCTGCGGCGCACCGTCGACCGTGAAGTCGCGGGTGTAGCCACCGGCAACGTCCTCCAGCAGCTGGTTGCGCAGCCGGATGTTGGCGAACGTCCCGCGGATCATCACCTCGTGGTTGCCGCGGCGGGAGCCGAAGGAGTTGTAGTCCTTGCGGTCCACGCCGTGCTCGTCGAGGTACTGCGCGGCCGGGGTGCCACCCTTGATGGCGCCGGCGGGGGAGATGTGGTCGGTGGTGACCGAGTCGCCCAGCAGGGCCAGCACCCGGGCACCCGAGATGTCCTGCACCGGAGCGGGCTCCGCGGCCATCCCGTCGAAGTAGGGGGGCTTGCGGACGTAGGTGGACTCGCTGTCCCAGGCGAAGGTGTTGCCGTCCGGGGTGGGCAGCGCCCTCCAGCGCTCGTCCCCCGCGAACACGTCGGCGTAGTCCTTGACGAACATGTCCTGGGTGATGGCGTCCTCGATCGTCGCCTGGATCTCGCCCGCGGACGGCCAGATGTCGGCGAGGAACACGTCCTTGCCGTCGGTGTCCTGGCCCAGCGGCTCGGTCTCGAAGTCGAAGTCCATCGTCCCGGCCAGGGCGTAGGCGATGACCAGGGGCGGCGAGGCCAGGTAGTTCATCTTGACGTCCGGGTTGATGCGGCCCTCGAAGTTGCGGTTGCCCGAGAGCACCGCCGCCACCGACAGGTCGTTCTCGTTGATCGCGGCGGAGATCTCCTCGGCCAGCGGCCCGGAGTTGCCGATGCACGTGGTGCAGCCGTAGCCCACCAGGTGGTAGCCCAGCTTCTCCAGGTACGGCCACATGCCGGCCTTGTCGTAGTAGTCGGTGACGACCTGCGAGCCCGGTGCCATCGACGTCTTGACCCACGGCTTGACGGCCAGGCCCTTGTCGACGGCGTTGCGGGCGAGCAGGGCCGCGCCGAGCATCACCGAGGGGTTCGACGTGTTGGTGCAGCTGGTGATCGAGGCGATGACGACCGCACCGTGGTCGAGCTCGGTGGTGGTGCCGTCGGAGAGGGTCACGCTGACCCGGTTGTGGGCGCGGTCGCGCGACTCCGGGCTCTCGACCGGGGCCTGGCCCGCGGGCTGGGCACCGCCGATCTCGGTCCCGGCGGCGTCGCTGCCCGGGAAGGTGCCCGCGAGCTCCGCCGAGACCGGGGCGCTGACGTAGTCGACCAGCGTGCCGCGGAAGCTCTCCTTGCTCTCGCTCAGCGAGATGCGGTCCTGCGGACGCTTCGGGCCGGCGATCGAGGGGACGACGGTGGAGAGGTCCAGCTCGAGGTACTCCGAGTACGTCGCCTCGCGCTCCGGGTCGTGCCAGAGGCCCTGCTCCTTGGCGTAGGCCTCCACCAGGGCCACCGAGGACTCGCTGCGCCCGGTCAGGCGCAGGTAGCGGGTGGTCTCCTCGTCGATCGGGAACATCGCCGCGGTGGAGCCGAACTCGGGGCTCATGTTGCCGATGGTGGCGCGGTTGGCCAGCGGGACGCTCGCGACGCCCGCTCCGTAGAACTCGACGAACTTGCCGACGACGCCGTGGCGTCGCAGCTGCTGGGTGATGGTGAGGACGACGTCGGTGGCGGTGACGCCGGCCGGGATCTCACCGGTGAGCTTGAAGCCGACCACGCGCGGGATGAGCATGGAGACGGGCTGGCCGAGCATGGCTGCCTCGGCCTCGATGCCGCCGACGCCCCAGCCCAGCACACCGAGGCCGTTGACCATGGTGGTGTGCGAGTCGGTGCCGACGCAGGTGTCCGGGTAGGCCTGCTGGTGCCCCTCGCCGCTGTCGCGCACCATGACCGTGCGGGCCAGGTGCTCGATGTTCACCTGGTGGACGATGCCGGTGCCGGGCGGGACGACCTTGAAGTCGTCGAACGCGCTCTGGCCCCAGCGCAGGAACTGGTAGCGCTCGCCGTTGCGCTGGTACTCCAGCTCGACGTTGCGCTCGAAGGCGTCCGGGCTGCCCGCGACGTCGGCGATCACGGAGTGGTCGATGACCAGCTCGGCCGGGGCCAGCGGGTTCACCTTCTCGGGGTCGCCACCGAGGTCGGAGATCGCCTCGCGCATGGTGGCCAGGTCGACGATGCACGGCACACCGGTGAAGTCCTGCATGATCACCCGCGCCGGGGTGAACTGGATCTCGGTGTCCGGCTCCGCCTCCGGGTCCCAGGACGCCAGGGCGCGCACGTGGTCGGCGGTGGTGTTCGCACCGTCCTCGTTGCGCAGCAGGTTCTCGGTGAGCACCTTCAGGCTGTAGGGCAGCTTCTCGGCACCGGGCACGGCCGAGAGGCGGAACACCTCGTAGGAGGCATCACCGACCTCCAGGGTGCCGCGGGCGCCGAAGGAGTCCTTGCTCGTCACGTCTTCGCTCCACTCGTCGATGAGGTCTGCTGCGGACCGGTGCCGATCCTGCCGCACGCAGGCACCGCGCGGCCTGCCGCAACTCTAGCAGTACGCTTGTCCTGTTGGGCGGGTCCGGCACTGCCGACACGCGGCGACGCCGGGGCGGCGGGTCGTAGGGTCGGGCCCATGCCTGTCGACGCCCAGCTCGCCGCCCTGCTCGAGGTGCTCCCCACCACCGACATCGGCGGCGCCGTCACCGACGTCGCGACGATGCGGTCGGGGATGGCGCAGGCCGTCGCCCAGCTGCCGGTCACCGTGCAGGTCGAGGACGTGCGCGACGTCGTGGCCGACGGCGTCGCCGTGCGGGTGTACCGCCCGTCCGCCGGGGAGCCGCTGCCGCTGGTGCTGCTGGTCCACGGCGGTGGGTTCGTCATCGGCAGCGTCGACACGCACGACGGGCTGGCCCGGCGGATCGCGCGCGACGCGGGCGCCGTCGTCGTCTCCGTGGAGTACCGGCTCGCCCCGGAGCACCCGTTCCCCGCCGCGGTGGACGACTGCTGGGCGGCGCTGCGCTGGGCCGCCGCCCACGCGGACGAGCTCGGCGCGGACCCGGCCAGGGTGGCTGTGGCCGGCGACAGCGCCGGGGGCAACCTCGCGGCGGTGCTCACCCACCTGGCGCGGGGGACCAGTGGCCCCGACCTGGTGTTCCAGCTGCTGCTCTACCCCGTGACGAGCGGGCACCACGACTGGCCCAGCGTCCGCGAGAACTCCGATGCACCGGTCCTCACGCGGCGGGCGATGGAGTGGTTCGCCGCGCAGTACGCCGCCGACGGCTCGGTCCGCTCGGCTCCGGCGACCGCGGAGAGCTTCACCGGGCTGCCGGCGGCCTTCGTGGCCACCGCGGGTGCTGACCCCCTGCGCGACGACGGCGAGGCCTACGCCGAGCTGCTCCGGCGCGACGGGGTGGCGGTCCAGCAGGTGCGGTACGAGCCGCTGGTGCACGGCTTCGCGGCGTTCGACGGGATCGTGCCGGCCTGCACGGCCGCGGTCGACGAGTGCGTGGCGGCGCTGCGGGCGGCACTGCACCCCTGACGCCGGCTGTGGGTGCGGTCACTATGGTTGGGGAGCCCTTTCCCGCTGAGCCGGAGGTTGCACCGTGCGCGTCGCGCTGACCACCCAGGACTTCCTCTACCGCGCTGAAGCGGTGTGGGCCAACCGCACGGCGGTGATCGACGAGCCCGTGCAGCCCGCCGGCGCGGTCGACACCACCACCTACGGCGACCTGGGTCGGCGCATCCGCGCCTGGCAGGCAGGGCTCGACGCCCTGGGGATCGCCGAGGGGGAGCGGGTCTGCGTGGTCAGCCACAACTCCGCGCGCCTGCTCGAGCTGCTCTACGCGGTGCCCGCGAGCGGTCGCGTCTGCGTGCCGGTGAACTTCCGGCTCAGCCGCGACGAGGTCGCGTACATCGTGGAGAACAGCGGCGCGACGGTGCTGCTCGTGGACCCGGAGATCGACGAGGTGCTGGCCGACGTCACCGCCACCCACCGCTTCGTGCTGGGAGAGCAGACGGAGAACGAGCTCATGCGCTTCGACGTGGAGCCACGGCCGTGGGCGCGGCCGGACGAGGATGCCACCGCCACGATCAACTACACCTCCGGCACCACGGCGCGACCCAAGGGCGTGCAGATCACCCACCGCAACTCCTGGGTGAACGCGACGACGTTCGCGATGCACACCCGCACGTGGGAGCGCGACGTCTTCCTGCACACCCTGCCGATGTTCCACTGCAACGGCTGGGGCATGCCGTTCGCCATGGCCGGCCTCGGCGTGCCGCAGGTGGTCATCCGCAAGATCGACGGGGCCGAGATCCTGCGCCGGGTGCGCGACCACGGGGTGACCCTCATGTGCGGTGCGCCCGCGGTCTACAACGCCGTGCTCGACGCGGCCGCGACGTGGGAGGGCGAGATCCCCGGTCGGGACACCGTCCGGGTGGTCTGCGCGGGCGCACCGCCGCCCAGCCGCACCATCCAGCGGATCATCGAGGAGCTGGGCTGGGAGTTCCTGCAGATCTACGGACTCACCGAGACCTCGCCGCTGCTGACCTTCAACCGCACGCGCCCGGAGGATCTCCACCTGCCGCCCAGCGAGCGGGCCAAGCGGCTGAGCCGGGCCGGGTCACCGTCGCTGGGCACGCGGATGACGCTCAGCGACACCGGTGAGGTGCTCGTGCGGTCCAACACCGTTCTCGAGGGCTACTGGGAGAAGCCGGAGGAGACGGCCGACGCGCTCGCCGACGGCTGGTTCCACACCGGGGACGGCGGCACCATCGACCCCGACGGCAGCGAGCTCGTGATCTCCGACCGCAAGAAGGACGTCATCATCACCGGTGGGGAGAACGTCTCCTCCATCGAGGTGGAGGACGTGCTGTTCAGCCACCCGGCCGTGGCCGAGGCGGCGGTGATCGGGGTGCCGCACGAGAGGTGGGGCGAGACGATCAAGGCTCTGGTGGTGGTGGCCGACGGTGCCGTCGTCAGCGAGGCCGACCTCATCGCCCACTGCAAGGCCAAGCTGGCCGGCTACAAGGCGCCGACGTCGGTGGAGTTCCGCGAGGCCATCCCGCGCACGGCCACCGGCAAGATCCAGAAGTTCAAGCTGCGCCAGCAGTTCTGGGCCGAGACCGGTCGACAGATCGGCTAGACCTCGATCCCTGCTCCCACCGGCGGCCGTCCCTGCACCACGGGGCGGTCGCCGTCGCGCGTGGTGACGGATGGGACTCGAGGTAACAGAGTTACCGACGGTGCTGCTGGCGCTGGAGTGATTATCGTGCAAAAGTGGCGCGGCGTGTCGCCTTGACTACCCGCGAGCTGCGGGTACGACGTCGAGCCACGACAGCAGGAAGCAGCGGGCGACCACCACCCCGGTGAGCAGCAGGACCGGGGTCGGTGCGAGGAGGAGCAGCAACAGTGACCCGACCGGACCCCACCGTGCCGAACGCACTCGCACCCCGTCGGCCCGTCCGCTCGGTGCGCACCGCGCTCGGCTCCGTCGTCATCGTGGGCTCGATGCTCATGACGCTGCCGGGTACCGCCGCCGCCGTGCCGCCGCCCCCGGCCAACCCGAGCGACTCCGACCTCAGCGTGGCCTCCTCCGCCGCCACCGCGCAGGCGGGCACGGTCGGCGCGCTCATCAGCTCGCTGACCAGTGCGCAGAACCAGCTGGCCCAGCTCCAGAACGACGTCGGGCTGAAGATGGAGCTCGCGAACAAGGCGCTGGTGGACCTGCAGACCGCCCAGGACGCCGCGGATGCGGCCCTGGCCGCCAAGGCCACCGCCGACCGGCAGGTGGCCGTGGCCGGGCAGAACATCGAGACCGCGAACCGGCAGGTGGACGCCTTCGCAGCGAGCAGCTACCAGCAGGGCACCACCGTCGGCGGTCTCAGCGCGTACCTGGGGTCGGACAGCCCCGAGGACGTGCTCGCCCGGGCCCAGCTCCTCGACGCGGTCAGCGGCAGCGAGCTCGACGTGCTGAACGGGCTGCAGCGGGCCCGCACCACCGAGTCCAACGCCGCCTCCAGCGCGAAGGCCGCCCAGCTCGCCGCCGACGGCGCCGAGGCTGCGGCCACCGACGCCAAGTCGGCTGCAGACGGTGCCCGGGCCGACGCGCTGGCGGCGCAGGCCTCGCAGGTCACCCAGACCGCGCAGCTGCAGGCCCAGGAGGCCTCCGCGCAGACGCAGCTCGACGCCGCCCGGGCCAACGTCAACGGGCTCCAGGGCCAGCGTGCCGCCTTCGTGGCGTGGGACAACCAGCGCAAGGCGGAAGAGGCCGCCGCAGCGGCTGCGGCTGCGGCGGCCGCCGCAGCCGAGCAGCGGGCGGCTGCCGCCGCCGCCGCGGCCCAGCAGCGGGCGGACGCCGCGGCCCAGCAGCGGGCCGCGGACGAGGCCACCGCAGCATCGGCAGCGGCGGCGGCACGACCCAGTGCGCCCTCTCGCAGCTCCTCCTCGGGTGGCGGTTCGTCGTCGGGCGGCGGTACGTCGTCGGGCGGCGGTACGTCGTCGGGCGGCGGTACGTCGTCGGGCGGGGGGGCCTCGTCGTCGGGGGGCGGCTCCTCCTCCGGCGGCGGAGCTCCCTCCCGGGGCAGCTCGGCGCCGGCCGGTTCGTCCGTCTCGTCCGTCATCGCCCGGGCCGAGTCCCAGCTCGGGGTGCGCTACTCCTGGGGCGGCGGGGACAGCAGCGGCCCCACGGTGGGCATCCGCGACGGCGGGGTGGCCGACAGCTTCGGCGACTACCGCAGCGTCGGGTTCGACTGCTCCGGGCTGATGATCTACGCGTTCGCCGGGGTGCAGTCGCTGCCGCACTACTCCGGCTACCAGTACACCGCGGGACGGCAGGTGCCCCGCTCGCAGATGCAGGCGGGGGACATGATCTTCTACGGCAACAGTGGCATCCACCACGTGGCCCTCTACATCGGCAACGGCCAGATGATCGAGGCGCCGTACTCCGGTTCGCAGGTCCGGCTCAACACGGTCTACTACACCGACATGCTGCCGTACGTCACCCGCCTGATCGGCTGACGAGCACCGTTCACAGCCCCCACACCGTCGTCACGGTTGGCTGGCGCGGCACACTGTCCGGGCACGGGGCGCGGCACGCCGTCCCGGTGGGCAGGGCGCACGATCGAGAGCGGAGGAGTCGTCGGTGACCTCAGGTGGACCGGAGCTCGGCAGCACGCCGAACGGGGTGGACGCGGGGCGCGACGCTCAGCTGCTCGAGCGCACCATCTTCGAGGTCAAGCGGGTGATCGTCGGTCAGGACCGACTGGTGGAACGTCTCCTGGTGGGCCTGCTGGCCAAGGGGCACGTCCTGCTGGAGGGCGTGCCCGGGGTGGCCAAGACGTTGGCGGTGGAGACCTTCGCCCACGTCGTGGGGGGTTCGTTCTCCCGGGTCCAGTTCACCCCCGACCTGGTGCCGGCCGACCTGCTGGGCACCCGCATCTACCGCCAGGGCCGCGAGGAGTTCGAGACCGAGCTCGGACCGGTCGTCGCGAACTTCGTGCTGGCCGACGAGATCAACCGTGCGCCGGCCAAGGTGCAGTCCGCCCTGCTCGAGGTGATGGCCGAGCGGCACGTCACCATCGGTGGGGTCACCCACCCGATGCCGGACCCGTTCCTGGTCCTCGCCACCCAGAACCCGATCGAGAACGAAGGGGTGTACCCGCTGCCCGAGGCCCAGCGGGACCGCTTCCTGTTCAAGCTGCTGGTGTCGTACCCCTCCGTGGAGGAGGAGCGCGAGATCGTGTACCGCATGGGCGTCCGCGCGCCCACCGCGTCCCAGGTGCTCAGCGCGCCCGAGCTTGTCCGCCTGCAGGGTGTGGCCAGCCAGGTGTTCGTGCACCACGCGCTGGTGGACTACGTCGTGCGCGTCATCGCCGCCACCCGCAACCCCGGCGAGGTGGGCATGGCGGACGTCGCGGGCTGGATCACCTACGGCGCCTCCCCGCGCGCCACCCTCGGCGCGGTGGCCGCGGCCCGTGCGCTGGCCCTGGTCCGCGGGCGGGACTACGTGCTGCCCCAGGACGTGGTGGACGTGCTGCCCGACGTGCTGCGACACCGGCTCGTGCTCTCCTACGACGCGATGGCCGACGAGGTGCCCGTCGAGCACGTCATCACCCGGGTGCTCCAGACGGTGGGCCTGCCCCAGGTGAGCCCGCAGACGGTGGCGGTGGGTGGGCCCGCACCCACCGGCGCTCCCGTTCGGTGAGCGCACCGGCACCTGGCGCACGGCCCGCCTGGGCCCCACCGTCGCTGGACTCCGGTCACCTCGTCGACCCCCGGCTCGCGGCGGCGCTGCGCACCCTCGAGCTGACGGTGCGCCGGCGGCTCGACGGGCTGCTGCAGGGCAACCACACCGGGCTCGTGCCCGGCCCCGGAAGCGAGCCGGGGGAGGTCCGGGCCTACCAGCCCGGCGACGACGTCCGGCAGATGGACTGGTCGGTCACCGCTCGGACCACCGAGGCGCACGTGCGCCAGACGGTCGCCGACCGCGAGCTGGAGACCTGGGTGGTGCTCGACTTGTCGCCGAGCCTCGACTTCGGCACAGCGGCCTGCGAGAAGCGCGACCTGGCCGTCGCCGCGGTCTCGGCGATCACCCACCTCACCGCCGGCGGCGGCAACCGGATCGGGGCCGTGATCGCCACCGGTGAGCGCACCATCCGCCTGCCCGCGCGGGGAGGAGCCGTGCACGCGCGCACGCTGCTGCGCACCGCGGCCACCACACCGCGGGCTCCGGACGGGACCCGCGGCGACCTCGCCGCCGCCCTCGACGTGCTGCGACGTCCGCTGCGCCGCCGCGGCCTCGCGGTGGTGGTGAGCGACTTCCTCGGAGACCTGGACTGGGAGCGTGCCCTGCGCGGGCTCTCGGCGCGCCACGACCTGCTGGCCGTCGAGGTGCTCGACCCCCGAGACCTGGAGCTGCCCGACGTGGGACGCGTGGTGCTCAGCGACCCCGAGTCCGGGCGGACCCGCGAGATCACCGCCACCCCCCGCCTGCGAGCGGACTTCGCGGCGGCTGCGGCCGCGCACCGCGCCGACGTGGCTGCGGCGCTGCGCCGCTGCGGCAGCGGGCAGCTCACGCTGCGCACCGACCGCGACTGGGTGGCCGACGTGGTCCGCTTCGCGACCGCGCGCCAGCGCGGGGGCCTCGGGGGTGCGCGCCCGGGGGGCCGAACCAGCTCCGGGGCACGCGGATGAGCCTGTCCGGTTTCGCGTCTCCGCTGTGGTTCCTGCTGCTGCTGGCGGTGGCCGCGCTGCTCGCCGGCTACCTGGTGGTGCAGCGTCGTCGTCGACGGAACACCCTGCGCTTCACCAACCTCGCGCTGCTGGAACGGGTGGCGCCCCAGCGGCAGGGCTGGCCCCGCCACGTCCCCACCACGCTGCTGCTCGTGGGTCTGGTGGGTCTGACCGTGGCACTCGCCGGCCCGACCGACGACGTCAAGGTCCCCCGGAACCGGGCCACGGTCATCCTCACCATCGACGTGTCGCTGTCCATGGAGTCCACCGACGTCGCCCCCACCCGGCTCGAGGCCGCCCAGCAGGCGGCCAAGGACTTCGCCAACGGGCTCACCCCGGGGATCAACCTCGGGCTCGTGGCCTTCTCCGGCACCGCGGCCGTCCTGGTCTCGCCGACCACCGACCGCGCCCCGGTGCGCAGGGCCATCGACAGCCTGCAGCTCGCCGAGCGCACCGCCACCGGTGAGGCGATCTTCACGTCCCTGCAGGCCATCGACACCCTCGCCGCGCTGGTGCCCAGCGGTGAGGGCCCGCCCCCGGCCCGGATCGTGCTGCTGTCGGACGGGAAGCAGACCGTGCCGGAGAAGACCGACGACCCGCGCGGCTCGTTCACCGCGGCGGCCCGGGCGAAGGAGAAGGGGGTGCCCATCTCCACCATCTCCTTCGGCACCACCTACGGCACCGTGGGCATCGACGGCCAGCAGATCCCGGTGCCGGTGGACGACGCGTCGATGGGTCGGATCGCGGACATCTCTGGGGGAGACGCGTACAGGGCCTCGAGCCTGGAACAGCTCAACCAGGTCTACGACACGCTCAAGGAGCAGATCGGGTTCGAGACCACCCGGGGCGATGCGAGCCGACCGTGGCTGCTGCTGGGGACCCTCGCGTCCCTGCTCTCCGCTGCGGGGGCCCTGGTCCTCACCCAGCGCTTGCCCTGACCGTCCCCGCACGGCCCAGGACCCGGCGCCCCTGGCGGGCTACCCGCGGGTAGCCGATAGGTTTCCCGTCATGGCCGACACCCCGACCGCCCGCTCCGTCCTGGTCACCGGCGGAAACCGCGGCATCGGGCTCGCGATCGCCCGTGCGCTGTCCGCCGACGGGCACCGGGTGGCGGTCACCCACCGCGGCTCCGGCGCGCCCGAGGGGCTGTTCGGCGTGCGGTGCGACGTCACCGACACCGCCGCCGTGGACGCCGCCTTCACCGCCGTGGAGGCCGAGCAGGGTCCCGTCGAGGTGCTGGTCAGCAACGCGGGCATCACCGACGACGGCCTGCTGATGCGGATGAGCGAGGACAGCTTCACCTCGGTGCTCGACGCGAACCTCACCGCCGCCTACCGGGTGGCCAAGCGCGCCTCGCGCGGCATGCTCAAGGCGCGCTGGGGGCGGATGGTGTTCATCTCCTCGGTCGTCGGGCTCTCCGGTGCCCCGGGCCAGGTGAACTACGCCGCCTCCAAGGCCGGGCTGGTAGGGCTGTCCCGCTCCATCGCCCGAGAGCTGGGTTCGCGCTCGATCACCGCCAACGTGGTGGCCCCGGGGTACGTGGACACCGACATGACCGCGGTGCTCAGCGAGGATCGTCGGGCGGCGATCACCGCCTCGATCCCCCTCGCCCGCCAGGCCCGGCCCGAGGAGGTCGCCAGCGCCGTCAGCTGGTTGGCCTCCGACGGGGCGGGCTACGTCACCGGTGCCGTCATCCCCGTGGACGGTGGCATCGGCATGGGCCACTAGCTCCACCCCCGCTCCTCTCTCTCGTCGCAAATAGCGGGCTATTTGCTGCTCGAAGACCACGACACCAGCGAATAGCCCGCTATTTGCGACACGTAGGAGAGAGGACCACACCGTGACCGGACTGCTCGAGGGCAAGCGCCTGCTCGTCACCGGCGTCATCACCGACGCCTCCATCGCCTTCCACACCGCCAAGGCCGCGCAGGAGCAGGGCGCCACCGTGGTGCTCACCGGGTTCGGCCGCATGCGGCTCGTGGAGCGCATCGCCCAGCGTCTGCCGCAGCCCGCCCCGGTCATCGAGCTCGACGTCGCCGACCCCGCCCAGCTGGACTCGCTCGCCGACCGGGTCCGCGAGCACGTCGACGGTCTCGACGGCGTGGTGCACTCGATCGGCTTCGCGCCGCAGAGCTGCCTCGGTGCGCCCTTCCTGGACGCACCGTGGGAGGACGTCTCGACCGCCGTGCAGGTCTCGGCCTACTCGTTCATGTCGCTGGCCAGGGCGGCGCTACCCCTGATGGGCCCCGGCGGCTCCGTCGTGGGGATGGACTTCGACGCGCGCGTCGTGTGGCCGGCCTACAACTGGATGGGCGTGGCCAAGGCGGCCCTGGAGAGCGTGAACCGCTACCTCGCCCGTGAGCTGGGTCCGCAGGGGATCCGGGTCAACCTGGTGGCGGCCGGACCCATCCGCTCGATGGCGGCGAAGTCCATCCCCGGGTTCAGCGCCATCGACGAGAGCTGGGACGCCCGCGCCCCGCTGGGCTGGAACACCGAGGACCCGACGGCCGTCGCCAAGTCGGTCTGTGCGCTGCTCTCGGACTGGCTGCCGGCCACCACAGGGTCCATGGTCATGGTCGACGGTGGGGCGCACTTCATGGGCATGTGAGCCGCCCGTCGCCGACGTGCCGCGAGAAGAGCTCTCGCGACAGGTGGGGCCGTGGGGTGTCGGCACGCTCACGCCGGGCGGGCGGGCGGTGCGCCGGGGGCTGCGGCAGGATCGGGTCCGTGCCTGAGACCCCCGCGCCCAAGAGCCCCGTGCCCGGGGGCTTCGACGCCCTGCTGCTGCTGTCCTTCGGCGGACCCGAGGGGCCCGAGGACGTGCGGCCGTTCCTGGAGAACGTCACCCGCGGCCGTGGCGTGCCGCCCGAGCGGCTCGACGACGTCGCCCAGCACTACCTGCACTTCGGCGGCGTGAGCCCGATCAACGCGCTGAACCGGCAGCTCATCGCCGACGTCGAGGCCGAGCTGGAGCGCCAGGGGATCTCCCTGCCGGTGTACTTCGGCAACCGCAACTGGCACCCCATGGCAGAGGCCACCCTGGCCCAGATGCACGCCGACGGGGTGCGCAGCGCGCTCGTGTTCCCCACGTCGGCGTGGGGGGGTTACTCCGGGTGCCGGCAGTACCACGAGGACATCGCCCGGGCCCGGGAGGCCGTGGGCGCCGATGCCCCGGACCTGCTGAAGCTGCGGCACTTCTTCGACCATCCGCTCTTCATCGCCTCCGTCGCCGATGCGCTCACGGCGGCCTACGACGGCCTGACCGAGCAGCAGCGTGCCGGTGCCCGGCTCGTGTTCACGGCGCACTCCGTGCCCGAGGCCGCCGACCGGGCCGCCGGACCCCCGGAGGAGGGCGGGCACCGGTACTCCCGCCAGGTGGCCGAGGCCTCCCGGCTGGCGGCCGAGGCGGTCGGCGTGGTGGAGCACGACGTGGTGTGGCAGTCGCGCTCCGGCCCGCCGCAGGTGCCGTGGCTGGCCCCGGACGTCGTCGATCACGTCGAGGCACTGCACGCCGCCGGCACGACCACGGTGGTGGTGTGTCCGGTGGGGTTCGTCTCCGACCACCTCGAGGTGGTGTGGGACCTCGACACCGAGGCCGCGGAGAAGGCGGCCGAGCTGGGGATGACCCTGGTGCGCGCCGGCACGGCCGGACCGGACCCGCGCTTCGCGGAGATGGTCGTCGAGCTCGTCCGGGAGCACACCTCGGCCGCCCCGGTCCGGCGGCTCTCCGACATCGGCTCGGCGGGGTGCACCCTCAACGGTGTGCCCTGCGCGGTGGGCTGCTGCGAACCGACGAAGCGCCCGGTGCGCCCCGCGAGCTGAACCCGGCGCGGGATCTAGCTGGCGGCGCGTCCGGCCGTGAGCACCCGCACGGTCTCCGCCACTGCGGCCGTGCGCGCCGTGCGCACGGCGGTCCACAGCGGTCGGAGCAGGTCGTCGCGGGCCGCTGCCGTCGGGGCGGAGCGCGCACCACCGGGCGCGTCCTGGCCGGCGGCGGCGAGGATCGCGGCCACCTCGTCGGCGGAGTCCAGCACGCGCAGGGCTCGTCCCGGGGTGCCCGTCGGCCAGTCCAGCCGTGGCCGTGCCCGCAGCGTCGCCGCGATGCGACCGCGGACGTGCCGGTCACCGCTCGCGACGTCGAGCTCGAGCAGGGCGCGAGCGCTGTCCCGGACCGCTTCGCGCAGGCCGTGCTCGGCCTCCCCGAGCCCGGTGTGGTCGGCCGGCCGGATGACTGCGGGGACGGCGAACACCCTCCAGCGCAGGGCTTCCCGACCCTCCGGCACCGGGACCAGGCCCATCCGGGCCCCGGGGACCAGCACGCCCTCCCCGGCGGCGAGGGCGGCGCCGGCGAACGCCGTGCCTGCCGGGAGGCCGCGGACGTCACCGGCGGCCGGGAGCACCAGGCGCACGTCGGTGTCGCCCGCCGCCCGCAACGGGGCGAACAGGGTGGCGGGTCCCACGGTGCCGTCGTCGGGTCCGGGCAGGCCCGTGCTCCCGGCGGCCACCCGGTCGGCGGCGTGCACGCGGTGCAGCGGGGCCCAGGCGGTCAGCGCGTCGAGCACGTCGTCGGCCGCGGCGGCGCCGGCCAGCCAGGCGGAGGCCCAGACGGCGAGGGTGGCACTGGCGTTCGGCACGGTGTTCGAGCATAGGTCGGCGTGCCGCTGGGCGTCGGACGGCGTGCCGCTGGGCGTCGGACGGCGTGCCGCCGTGCGCCCTGGGCCCCGTGCCACCTACCGTCGCCGTCCGTGGACACCTCCTACGGCGACATCTTCTCCGGGCACCAGCGCAGGGCCGCCCGGGTGGTGCCCGAGGTTCCCGCGGAGCGCGACCTCGTGGTCGAGGACGCCGCCAGCGGCTGGTGCGGGGCGGTGCTCGGGATCGAGAAGACCGGGGACGGGGACTTCGTCCGGCTCGAGGACGCCCGGGGCCGCAGCAGGCTGTTCGCGCTGACCCCGGCTGCGTTCCTCGTCGACGGGCGACCCGTGACGCTGGTCCGGCCCGTCGTCGGACCGGCGGGTCCGCAGCGCACGGCGTCGGGGTCCACGGCGGTCACCGGGCTGCGTGCGCGCACGGCCCTGCCCAGCCGGATCTGGGTGGAGGGCATCCACGACGCGGCGCTGGTGGAGCGCGTGTGGGGTCACGACCTGCGGGTGGAGGGGGTGGTGGTGGAGCACCTCGAGGGTCTCGACAACCTGGCCGACCGGCTCGACGCGTTCCGCCCGGAGCGTGGCCGCCGGGTGGGGGTGCTCGTCGACCACCTCGTCACCGGGTCGAAGGAGTCGCGGCTGACCAGCGCCCTCGACCCGCGCGTCCGTCCGCACGTCATGGTCACCGGTCACCCGTACGTCGACGTCTGGGAAGCCGTGAAACCCGCCTCGCTCGGCATCGCCGCCTGGCCCCGGGTGCCGCGCGGCCAGGACTGGAAGACCGGGGTGTGCGACGCGCTCGGCTGGGGCACCCCCCGCGAGGGGTGGCGACGGGTCAGCTCGGCGGTGTCCAGCTTCCGCGACCTGGAGACGCCGATGATCGGGGCCGTCGAGCGGCTGGTGGACTTCGTCACCGAACCCGCGGGCTGAGCCCGGGACGTCCCGGTATGTCCGTCTCCCGACCCCGGGCGCGGGACTCTGACACAGTGGGGGTGTGGCAGCTCTCGTCTGGCTCGTGGCCGGGATCCTGCTGGCGGCCGCAGAGGCTCTCAGCGGGGACTTCGTCCTGCTCATGCTGGCCGGGGGTGCGCTCGGCGCCGCCGGGATCAGCGCCGTAGCGGGCGACGCCTACCTGGTGCAGGCGGCGGTGTTCGCCGTGGTCTCGGTGGCGCTGGTGGCCGGGGTTCGTCCGCCGCTCAAGCGGCGGGCCCTGCGGGGGCCGGACCTCGCCGTCAACGTGGCGGCCCTGGTGGGCCGGGAGGCGGAGGTCCTGGAGCTCACCAGCTCCGACGCCGGTCAGGTGAAGCTCTCCGGTGAGGTGTGGACGGCCCGCTCGGCCTCGAGCGCGGACGTGTTCGATCCCGGTCAGATCGTCCGGGTGGTGCAGATCGACGGCGCGACCGCCGTCGTGGGGAGAGAGATCTGATGGATGCTGCTCTGATCGTGCTGGCGGTGGTCGTCCTGCTCGTGGTCGTCCTCGCCGTCAAGTCGTTCGCCCTGGTGCCGCAGGCCGAGGCGGCGGTGGTGGAGCGCCTCGGCCGCTACAACAAGACGATCAGCGGGGAGCTCGCGTTCCTCATCCCCTTCGTGGACCGGGTTCGCGCCAAGGTCGACCTCCGTGAGCGGGTGGTCAGCTTCCCGCCGCAGCCCGTCATCACCCAGGACAACCTGACGGTGAACATCGACACGGTCGTCTACTTCCAGGTGACCAACCCCCAGTCCGCCGTCTACGAGATCAACAACTACATCGTCGGGGTCGAGCAGCTGACCACCACCACCCTGCGCAACGTGGTCGGCGGGATGACCCTGGAGCAGACGCTGACCTCGCGGGACTCCATCAACGGCCAGCTCCGTGGCGTCCTCGACGAGGCGACCGGCCGGTGGGGGCTGCGGGTGGCCCGGGTGGAGCTCAAGAGCATCGACCCGCCCCCCTCGATCCAGGAGTCGATGGAGAAGCAGATGAAGGCCGACCGCGAGAAGCGGGCGACCATCCTCACGGCCGAGGGCCAGCGCGAGAGCTCCATCAAGACCGCCGAGGGCCAGAAGCAGAGCCAGATCCTGATGGCCGAGGGTGCCAAGCAGTCGGCGATCCTCTCCGCCGAGGCCGAGCGGCAGTCCCGGATCTTGCGGGCCCAGGGTGAGCGGGCGGCGAGGTACCTGCAGGCGCAGGGCCAGGCCAAGGCCATCGAGAAGGTGTTCGCCGCCATCAAGGCGGGCAAGCCGACCCCCGAGCTGCTGGCCTACCAGTACCTGCAGACGCTGCCGCAGATGGCCCAGGGAGACGCGAACAAGGTGTGGATCGTGCCCAGCGACTTCGGCTCCTCGCTGCAGGGCTTCGCCAAGATGCTCGGTGCGCCGGGCGAGGACGGCGTGTTCCGCTTCGAGCCGAGCGCCGACGACACCACCGTGGCCGTCGACGACTCCGAGGAGGTCAAGGACTGGTTCGACACGTCCACCGACCCACGGATCGCGGCCTCCGTCGCCGCGGCCGAGGCCGTTGCCCGCACCGACGTCGAGGCCCCGCACGAGGAGGCCCGCCGCACGGGGGCCGAGGCGGCCGAGCGGGCGGCCCAGGCCTCGCACGCCGCCAACCAGCGGGACGAGCAGTCGCAGCAGCCGGCGCTGGAGAGCCCGACCACGGTGGACCCGTCACCCTGGCAGCAGGGCCCGGTGGCGCGGAGGTGGGACGAGCAGCTGCCGCCGCAGGGCGGTCGGTGAGCGCGATCGGGAAGCGCCTCTGGTCGTCGTGACCACGGGTGCTTCCCGATCGTGGTGAGTCAGCCGGCTCAGGTGGTGCGGACGAGATCGATCACCGCCTGGGCCAGCTCCGGTCCGGCGTCCTCCTGCAGGAAGTGCCCGGCCCGCGCGATCGTCGGGTGCGCCAGGCCCGCAGCCCCGGGAACGGTGCGGGCCAGCACCGGACGCATCGGCCCGGTGATCGGGTCGGAGTCGCTGAACGCGATGAGGAACGGCTTCGTCCAGCGGGACAGCTCCGCCCACGCCGAGCGGTTGGCCGCGGTCGCCGGGTCGTCCGGCGTGGTGGGCAGGATCAGCGGCATCGCCCGGGGGCCTGCCTTGTACGACTCGTCGGGGAACGGTGCGTCGTAGGCGGCCTGGTCGGTCGGGGCGAGCCCGCGCACGCACCCGCTGGCCACGAGGCGGCCGACGTCGAGCTCCGGCGCGTTCTCCACGGCACGGCGGAACCCCCACCACACGTCGGGCATGGGGTGGTCGCCGGTCGGCAGCCCCGTGTTGGCGGCCACCACCCGCGCGAACCGGTCCTGCTCCTCGGCCACCAGGCGGAGCCCGAGCAGCCCGCCCCAGTCCTGGCCGACCAGGGTGACGTCGTGCAGGTCCAGCACGTCCACGAGCAACGAGCGCAGCCAGCCGACGTGCCGGGCGTAGGTGTGGTCGCCGACCTGCGCCGGCTTGTCCGAGCGGCCGAACCCGACGAGGTCCGGCGCCACCACCTGGCAGCCGGCCTCGACCAGGGGCGGGATCATCCGTCGGTACAGGTAGGACCACGTCGGCTCCCCGTGCAGCAGGAGCACCACCGGTCCGTCGCCCGGTCCGTCCTGCACCCAGGCCATCTCGGCCGACGCGCCGTCGGGTGCGGTCACGAGGGCGCGGTGGTGCGGGCTGGGGTGCTCGTCCAGACCGTCGAAGCGTTCGTCGGGGGTGCGCAGGAGGTCCATGGCTGGTGATCCTGCACCCTCGGGTCAGGTGAGCAGGGCCCGCACCACGGCCCAGCACCCCACGGCCCAGAGCACGCTGGTGAAGGTGCCGATGATGAACTGCTCGCCGGCCCTGGCCTCGCGCAGCTCGGGGTAGCGAGCGAGGCCCTTGACCGCGAGCACCACCGCGAGTCCCTCGGGCCAGCCCGCGAGCAGGGACACGGCGACCGCGGCGCGCTCGAGCACGCCGATGACGGCCCCGCCGCGCAACAGGTCCTGGACGGGCAGCGGGTTCGACTGGGCCCGTCGGGCGAGGTGGAAGACCAGCCGCACCGCCGGCCCCGCGCCGCCGGCCGCAGCGAGCACGCCG
Source organism: Rhodococcus antarcticus (assembly GCF_026153295.1). Taxonomy (NCBI): domain Bacteria; kingdom Bacillati; phylum Actinomycetota; class Actinomycetes; order Mycobacteriales; family Nocardiaceae; genus Rhodococcus; species Rhodococcus antarcticus. The sequence goes on from NZ_CP110615.1 coordinate 1,533,664, forward strand.
AGGACCTGCGCCAGCCCGCCGGTGGTGCTGCCGAGGGGGGCGGCCAGGGCAGCGAGGAGACCGGCCACGGCCAGCCCGGCCACCTGCAGCAACGCCGGTACCCAGGCGTCGTCCCCGGTCCTGCGTCCCCGCACCGCCCGGAGCCGGGCGAGGGCCGCGGGCAGCGCAGCCACCACGGCGAGCAGGGCGAGGACGGTGGCGCTCACGCCTGTGCTCCCCGGCTCCCGAGGGTGCCGGTGTGAAGGGTGCCGGACCCGGGGGTGTCCGCGTCCGCACGGTGCAGCAGGGTGGCGGCCACCTCCCGGCCGGCCTGCTCGGGCTGCCAGCCCGCAGCGCGCAGCCGCTGGGACACGGCCTGCGGGGTGACGCCCAGCCGCTGGGCGGCCTCGGCCTGCGTGTGCCCCGCGTCGACGAGCTCGACGGCGGCCCAGCCCTGCGCGGAGCGCCGCTGCACCAGCAGCGCGACCAGGTCGAGCACGGCCTGCGCGTCGGATCCGTCGGACCCGGCTCCCTCGACCGCCAGGTGGGTCGGTGCGGACTTCGCGCGCTCGACCGCCGTGCGGGCGCGCTCGAAGGCAGGCCCACGTCCTGCACGGGTCGAGACCGGCAGCGGCTCGGAGACGGGTCCGACGCCGATGCCGATGCTCCAGTGACCGTCGCGGACGAGGGCCAGGGTGGTGCGGACCAGCTCGCCGGCGTCGTCGAGGACCGCCTGGACCTCGTCACCCGCCGTTCGCTCGAACGCGCGGACGACCGCGGTGGACGACGTGCTGCGCAGCAGGTCCTCCACCCGGTCGTCGTCGCGGCGGCTGCCGCGCTGGTCGACGGTGAGCACGAACACCGATGCCTCCTCGCTCTCGAACCGATGCACGAATCAAGTCTGGACGCTGGATTGGTCGCGATCCGTGGTGCAGGCTTGCCCGCACCGGCAGACCAGACGCTCGCAGGTCACCCCGACGGGATCGAAAAGACAAGTGTGCAACCTTGACTGCAGGGATGCAAGCCTCAAGGCTTGACGGGGGTGCGAACGTCGAGCACGAGCCCCACCAGGCCCAGGACCCCGAACGCCAGACCGAGGGTGAGCAGCCAGGGCGAGCCGTGCCCGGCGACCGCGCCGCCCAGCACCACGAGCGAGACCGTCCCCGGAACGACACCGACGGCCGTGGCCAGGGTGAAGGGGACCACGCGCACCGCCGAGACCCCGCAGGCATAGTTGACCAGCCAGAACGGCACCACCGGCACCAGCCGCAGGGAGGCCACCGCCAGCCAGCCCCGCCGGGCCAGGCGCGCATCGGCGCTCCGGAACGAGGGGTGCTGCAGCCGGGCGGCCACCGCCTCGCGGCCCACGGTACGCACGAGCAGCAGGGCGAGGACCGCGCTGGTCGTGGCGCCGACCACGGCCAGCACCACCCCGGTCGACGGCCCGAAGAGCACGCCGGCCGCCAGGGTGAAGGCCGTCCTGGGCACGGGCGTCACCGTGACGAGCGCGTGCGCCACGACGAAGGCGACCGGGAGCGCCGGACCGAGCCCCTGCAGACCCAGCACCCGTTCCTGCAGGGCCACCTGGGCCGCGGTGACGGAGGGGAGGTGCTCGCGCAGCAGCACGGTGGCGGCGACCACCAGGACGACCGCGACACCGAGGACGACAGCGCGCCGACCCGTCACCACCGCCTCCGCACACCCACGACGGTACGCAGCCGCGCGCGCCCGCGGCCCCCACCTGCGACCACCCCGTGCAACGTCGTTGCAACCCTGTACGGGTGACCAGGCCCGTGCCACAGTGCGCACACGGCCACGTGATCGGGATCACCGGGATCGGGGGCCGTCCGACAACGACGTTGAGGAGACCGGATGAAGACCAAGGCCGCGGTCGTGTACGAGACCGGCAAGCCCATCGAGATCGTGGAGCTCGACCTGGACGGCCCCCGCGAGGGCGAGGTGCTCATCCGCTACACCCACGCCGGGCTCTGCCACTCCGACGTGCACATCTCCCACGGCGACCTCGAGGCGCGGCTGCCCATGGTCCTCGGCCACGAGGGCGCCGGGATCATCGAGGAGGTCGGCCCCGGGGTCACCCGCGTCAAGGCCGGCGACCACGTGGTGTGTTCCTTCATCCCGAACTGCGGCGTCTGCCGCTGGTGCGCGACCGGTCAGCAGGCCATCTGCGACATGGGCGCCACCATCCTGGAGGGCTACCTGCCCGGCGAGCGCTTCCCCTTCACCGGGCCCGGCGCGGAGAAGAACTACGGCGCCATGTGCATGCTGGGCACCTTCAGCCAGTACGCCACCATCCACCAGAACTCCGTGGTCAAGGTCGACGACGACATGCCGCTGGACAAGGCCGTGCTCGTCGGCTGCGGCGTGCCCACCGGCTGGGGCTCGGCCGTGAACGCCGCCGCCGTGAAGCCCGGCGAGACCGTCATCGTGGTCGGTGTCGGTGGCATCGGCATCAACGCCGTGCAGGGCGCGCGCTTCGCCGGGGCCAAGAACCTCATCGCCGTGGACCCGCTGGAGAACAAGCGCGAGAAGGCCATGGAGCTCGGGGCCACCCACGCCGTCGCCACGGCCGCGGAGGCCATGGAGCTCGCCCAGTCGATGACCAACGGCAACGGCGCGGACAAGACCATCATCACCGCCGGCATCGTCACCGAGGAGATCGTCACCGACTCCTTCAACGCCACCGGCAAGGGCGGCACCATCGTGCTGACCGGGCTCAACAAGCTGTCGGTCGACAACATCAAGCTGCCGGGCTCGATCATGACGCTGTTCAAGAAGACGCTGAAGGGCAGCCTGTTCGGCGACTGCAACCCCACGACCGACATCCCGAAGATCCTGGGGCTCTACCAGTCCGGCGACATCAAGCTCGACGAGATCATCACGCGCACGTACACCCTGGACCAGGTCAACGAGGGCTACGAGGACCTGCTCAACGGCAAGAACATCCGTGGCGTCCTCATCCACGAGCACTCGTGAGCGCTGTTCTCCGGGCCGACGGGTCGGGTGTCTCCGCGCCCGACCCGTCGTCGCGTCCGCGCTCGGTCGTCGGTCGGGCCCGTGAGGTCGAGCTGCTCGTCGCCGCGCTGGACTGCGGGGCACACGTGCTGCTCGAGGGACCGCCCGGCACCGGCAAGACGACCCTGCTCCGCTCGGTGGCCGACGACGAGTCGGTGCCCTTCGTGTTCGTCGAGGGCAACGCCGAGCTGACCCCGGGTCGGCTCATCGGGCACTTCGACCCGTCCCAGGTGCTGACCGACGGATACACCCCCGACACGTTCGTCGACGGGCCCCTCGTGGAGGCGCTGCGCTCCGGTGCGCTGCTCTACGTCGAGGAGGTCAACCGGGTCCCCGAGGAGACCCTCAACGTCCTCATCACGGTCATGAGCGAGGGGGAGCTGCACGTCCCGCGGCTCGGGCGGGTGTCCGCCGAGGGCGGCTTCCGGCTCGTGGCGGCCATGAACCCCTTCGACGCCGTCGGCACCGCCCGCATCTCGGCCGCGGTCTACGACCGGGTCTGCCGCATCACCATGGGCTACCAGGACGCCACGGACGAGGCGGAGATCGTGGCCCTGCGGGCGCCCGAGGTCCCGGCGCAGTGGCGTGCCCAGGTGGTCGACCTGGTGCGGCGCACCCGGGACCACGCGGACGTCCGGGTGGGCTCGTCGGTGCGGGGATCGATCGACCTCGTGCGGCTCACGACCTCGCTGGCCCCGCGTCGCGGCACCGCCGTGACGGACTGGCACACCGGGCTCGACGCCGCGCTGGTCGCGCTCTCGGGTCGCGTGCGGCTGCACGAGTCCTGCGCACGCACGCCCGAGGCCGTGGTCCGGGAGATGTACGAGGCGGTGTTCGGGGCCGAGCCGCGGGAGTCCGACGCCGCCGACGACGGCGAGGGTGGTGGTGCGTCGGGGGGAGCCTGAGCCCGCCGGGAGCGGGCGAGGACACACAGCCACCCCCTGACCGCCGGCGCGGTCCGCAGCAGCGCACGGCGTCGCGGTCCGAGCTGGCCCGGCACGCGCAGTTCGAGCAGGTCTCTCCCGAGGTGGGTGTGCTCGACGAGGAGGCCTTCGAGGCCGCCATGGGTGCCGATCCGGACGCGGCCCTCACCCTGCTGGCGTCCATGGCGTCGGCGACGGACGAGAAGCTGCGGCGGGCGGCGCGACGGCTCGCGGCCCGCATCGTGCTCGACCTGGCCCGCAAGGGGATCGCGCTGGGCCGCGGCGTGGGCAAGCTGCGCAGCGTGTCCGCCGACCGGGGCGGTGACCTCGACGTGGACGCCTCGTTGGACGCGGTGCTCGCCGGGCGTGCCGAGCGGCGGGCGCCGTACGTGGAGGACCTGGTCGCCCGGCAGTGGGCCCGGCCCGAGCTCGCGCTGTGCCTGGTGGTCGACCGCTCGGGGTCCATGGGCGGTGAGCGCCTGGCCGCGGCCGCGCTCGCGGCCGCCGCGTGCGCGTGGCGGGCCCCCGGTGACCACGCGGTGCTCGCGTTCGCCCGCGAGGTGGAGGTGCTGCGGCCCATGGGGTCCGACCGGCCCGCGGCAGCCGTGGTGGACTCCGTGCTGAACCTGCGGGGGCACGGCACCACGGCACTCACGGCGGCACTGGCGGCGGCCGCGGAGCAGCTGGAGCGGACCCGGGCGGCGCGACGGGTGGTGGTGCTGCTGTCGGACTGCCGCACCACCGACACCGACGACCCGGTGCACGTCGCGCGCCGGCTCTCCGAGCTGGTGGTGCTGGCCCCGGCCGGGGACACCGAGCAGGCGGCGGACTTCGCGTCCCGCAGCGGTGCTCGGTGGGCACCGCTGTCCGGAGCCGCGGACGCACCGACGGCGCTGCGCGAGCTGCTCGGCTGACGTCGCCGGTGGTGCCGGCCTGGTCGGGGGGCAGGTCAGCGCTCGGTGACGACCCCGACCAGGCGCAGGCACTCGTCGACCGCGGGGACGAACCGGTCGCTGCGCTCGCACGGCACCGCGCGCAGGTACTCGAGGTAGGCGCCCAGGGCGGGCAGCGACCGGGCGTCCACCCGGACCCTGGCGGCCAGCTCACCCAGCCGGAAGGCGGAGGTGGGGACGAGCACGGCCAGGTCGCGCAGCTCGAGCTGGAGCTGGGCACCGTCGCAGCACAGGCCCTGGACGGTGGTCGGCTCGAGCAGGGTGGCTGCGCTCATGGTGTTCTCCAGGGTCGTGCCGCACCGGAGCTGGGATGTCCGAGGGCCTCTGCACGGTCCATCGTCGCGGGGACCCCGGATCGTTAACCCGGGCCGCCGGGGTCGCGTCAGGCGGGCTTGACGGCGAGCACCGGGCAGCCCACCTCGAGCAGGACCCGCTGGGCGGTGCTGCCCAGCAGGAGCTTGCCGACGGGGGAGCGGCGGCGGATGCCCACCACCACCAGCTCGGCGTCGGCTGCGGCCGCGACGATCTCGTGGGCGGGATCGGCGTCCGGGGCGAGCTGGCGCACGTCGCCGTCCACGCCGTGCTCGGCGAGCATCCCGCGCAGCGCGTCGACGTACTGCTCCTCGGAGACGTCCGGGGTGTCCGAGGGTGGGGTGCTCAGGACCACCAGCCGGGCCGAGCGCAGCTGCGCCTCGAGGACGGCGCGGTGCAGGGCCGCCTCACCCTCCGGGGTGGCGATGTGACCGACGACGATGACCACGGGTGACCTCCAGGGGCGGGTGCGGTGCATCCCCAGTGTGGACCCCGGCGGCTGGGCGGCCCGAACCGGTGGCGCCTAGCGTCGGGGTGGTCGGGGGAACGAACGACGAGGGGTGCGCACGTGGAGCAGGTACGGCTGGGTCGGACGGGTCTCGAGGTCTCCAGGATCTGCCTGGGCTGCATGAGCTACGGCGATCCCGCGCGCGGCGGCCACCCCTGGAGCCTGGACGAGGAGGCCTCGCGGCCGTTCCTGAAGCGGGCCCTGGAGCTCGGCATCACCTTCTTCGACACCGCGAACGTGTACTCGGCCGGATCCAGCGAGGAGATCGTCGGGCGGGCGCTGAAGGACTTCGCCCAGCGGGACGAGATCGTGCTGGCCACCAAGGTGCACGGCCGGATGCACGACGGGCCGAACGGCGCCGGGCTCTCGCGCAAGGCGATCATGGCCGAGATCGACCACAGCCTGCGCCGGCTGGGCACGGACTACGTCGACCTCTACCAGATCCACCGCTGGGACCCCGTGACGCCGGTGGAGGAGACCCTCGAGGCGCTGCACGACGTGGTCAAGGCCGGCAAGGCCCGCTACCTCGGGGCGTCGTCGATGTGGGCGTGGCAGTTCAGCAAGGCGCTGCACACCGCCGACGCGCACGACTGGTCGAGGTTCGTCTCCATGCAGGACCACCTCAACCTGCTGCATCGCGAGGAGCAGCGGGAGATGCTGCCGCTCTGCGCGGACGAGGGCATCGGCGTCATCCCGTGGAGCCCGCTGGCCCGGGGGCGCCTGGCCCGGCCGTGGGGCACCGACACCGAGCGCTCGGGCACCGACGAGTTCGGCAAGATCCTCTACGACGAGCCCGACCGCGCCGTGGTGGAGCGGGTGGCGCAGGTGGCCGACGGCCGCGGCGTGCCCATGGCCCAGGTCGCGCTGGCGTGGGTGTCCCAGGTGCCGGGCGTGGTCGCCCCCATCGTCGGCGCCACCAAGGCGCACCACCTGGAGGACGCGGTGGCGTCGCTGGAGATCACCCTCAGCGCGGAGGAGGTCGCGCTGCTGGAGGAGCCCTATGTGCCGCACGCCCCGGCCGGGTTCCGCTGAGCGGCACTTGAACCGCCAAGTGCGGGCTTCTGGCGGTCATTCCCGGGTGGATGACCGCCAAAAGCCCGCACTTGGCGTTGGATTTGCTCAGCCGTGGCGAGTCTGCGGGCGATGACCAGGCGCTGGAGCTCGCCCCGGACGTCGCCGTCGCCCGGGCCGGGACAGCGTTGTCCGGGCCCGGTCCGTGGGAGCTGGCGGCGACCGCCGTCGCCCACCACCGCGACCCCCGTCCAGGAACCCGCGCCCGAGGTCACGTGCCTCGACCTGCAGGTCGCGCAGGTCGCCATCCAGCAGGCCGGGGTCTGCTCCTCCCGCAGCGATGACGCCAGTGGCGCCGGGCGGGCCCAGGTCCTCGACCGGAGCTGGACCGTCGTCTCCCAGGGCCCCGCCCCCGGCGTCCTCATCGGCGAGGGAGACGTCGTGCTCTCGGTCGTCCGGACGGGGGAGCCGAACAGCTGCTGATCCGCGGCACCCCGGCGAGTGACGCCGAACCCGCAGCACCGGCAGCCGTCCGGGCTCCACCGTCGCAGGGGTGCTGTAGACAGGGCCCGTGCTCCACCTCCACCGTGCCGAGCGGACACCCGCCCTGGTGGACGCCCTCGCGCGGATCCTGGCCGAGCCCCCGGCCGACCCGTTCGCCGACGACGTCGTGGCGGTGCCCTCGCAGGGGGTGGAGCGGTGGCTCGCCCAGCGCCTGTCCACCGTCCTTGGGGCCGGAGACCGCCGGGACGGCATCTGCGCCGGGGTCCGGTTCCCCTCCGCCGCAACCCTGGTCGACAACGCCGTCGCGGCCGCCACCGGGACCGACCCGCGCACCGACCCGTGGGTCCGCCCGACCTGGGTGCTGCTCGAGGTGATCGACGAGTGCGTCACCGAGACCTGGTGCTCCGTGCTCGCCCACCACCTGGGCGCGGACCGCGACGACAGCAGGTCGCTCGAGCGTCGGGGCCGCCGCTGGGCCACCGCCTCCCACCTGGCCGGGCTCTACCGGACCTACGCCGCCGAACGGCCCGCGATGATCGAGGCGTGGGCGGCCGGCGCGGACACCGACGGGTCCGGCCACGCGCTGCCCGCCGACCTGCACTGGCAGGCCGAGCTCTGGCGACGGCTGCGCACCCGCCTGGGCCCCGACCCCGTCGAGCACCTCGACGCCACCTGCGGCGCCCTGCGCGAGCACCCCGAGCTGTCCGCACTGCCGCAGCGGCTCAGCATCTTCGGGGCGACGCGGCTGTCCACCCGCGCCCTCGCCGTCCTCGACGCGCTGTCCGAGCACCGTGAGGTCCACCTGTGGCTGCCCCACCCGAGCCCCGCGCTCTGGACCGCCCTGCACGGCCGCTGCGCCACCCGCCGCGCCAGCGACCCCACCACCACCGTGGCCACGCACCCCCTGCTGCGCAGCCTCGGCCGTGACGTCCGCGAGCTCCAGCTCCGGCTGCCCGCCCACACCGACACCCACCACCCCGCCGCAACCGCCGACGACCGGCCGACGCTGCTCGCCCAGCTGCAGCGCGACCTGCTCCACGACCAGCCCCCCACGGGCGGCCTCACCGCCGACGCCACCGTCCAGGTGCACTCCTGCCACGGACCCGGCCGGCAGGTCGAGGTGCTCCGTGAGCTGCTGCTGAGCCTGTTCGAGGACGACCCCACCCTCGAACCGCGCGACGTCCTCGTGCTCTGCCCCGACATCGAGACGTTCGCGCCGCTGATCCTCGCCACCTTCGGCCTCGACACCGCCCTGCCGCACCCCGGCGGCGCCCTCCGGGTCCGGCTCGCCGACCGCAGCCTCCGCCAGACCAACCCCCTGCTCGACGTCGTCACCCGCCTGCTGCAGCTCGCCGGGAGCCGGGCCACCGCCACGCAGGTCCTCGACCTGGCGGCGACCCCCGGGGTCCGGACCCGCTTCGCCCTCACCGACGACGACCTCGACCGCGTGCGCGGATGGGTCGCCACCTCCGGGGTGCGGTGGGGCCTGGACGAGAGCACCCGCGCCGCCCACGGCCTGGGTGCCGTGCCGCAGAACACCTGGCGGACCGGGATCGACCGCATCCTGCTCGGCGTGACCACCGCGGAGGACGACCACGTCACCCTCGGGCGCGCCCTGCCGCTGGACGACGTCGACAGCGGCGACGTGGACCTCGCCGGCCGCCTCGCCGAGCTCCTCGACCGGGTCCAGGACGTGCTGCACGCCCTCGACGGGGAGCACCCCGCCGCCCACTGGACCACCACCCTGCTGACCGCGCTGGACTCCCTCACCGACACCACCGCCGACGACGCCTGGCAGCTCGCGCAGGCGCGCCGCGAGCTCGCCGCCGCGACCGACGGGAGCACCGGCACCCTCCGGCTGCCCGACGTGCGGGCGATGCTCGCGCAGCGGCTGCGCGGGCACCCCACCCGGGCCAGCTTCCGCACCGGCAACCTCACCGTGTGCACCCTCGTGCCCATGCGGGCCGTCCCGCACCGGGTGGTGGTCCTGCTCGGCATGGACGACGGTGTCTTCCCGCGGGCCGGCGCCCGGGACGGCGACGACGTGCTGGCCCGCGACCCCGCCATCGGCGAGCGGGACGCCGGCAGCGAGGACCGCCAGCTCCTGCTGGACGCGCTGCTGTCGGCCGGGGACCGCCTCGTCGTCCTGCACACCGGAGCCGACCCCGTCACCGCCGCGACCCGTCCGCCGGCCGTCCCGATCGGCGAGCTCCTCGACGTGCTCGACCTCATGACCACGGCCACCCGGGACACCCTGGTCCGCCGCCACCCGCTGCAACCGTTCGACGCCCGCCAGTTCACCGGCACGCCGCCGACGAGCTTCGACCCGGTGAACCTCGCCGGCGCCCGCGCGGCCGCCCAGCCCCGGACCCCCGAGCCGGCCCGGACGCTGCTGGCCCCCCGCCCGGGGCCGGTCACCCTCGAGGACCTGGCCTCGTTCGTCGAGCACCCCGTGCGGGCCTTCCTCCGCCAACGGCTGCAGATCACGCTGCCCGGCGAGGACGACGACGTCCTCGACTCCCTCCCCATCGAGCTCGACGGCCTCCAGACCTGGGCCATCGGCGACCGGCTGCTCACCGCCGCCCTGGCCGGGACCTCCGAGGCTGACGCCGCCCGCACCGAGCGCCTGCGCGGCACCCTGCCGCCCGGTGCCCTCGCCGCCGCCGTCCTGCGCACCGTCCTGCCCCGCGTCGGCGCGCTCGCCGAGGCCGCGGCCCCGCTGCTGGCGGGGGCACCCCGCACCGTCGACGTGCGCCTGGACGTCGCCGGCACCGACCTCAGCGGGACCGTGGCCGGGGTGCGGGCGGGCGGCACCGTCGTCACCGTCACCTACTCGACCCTGGCCCCCAAGCACCGGGCCCGGGCCTGGGTGAACGCCCTCGCCCTGGCCGCCACGGAGGGCCACGGCCGGGCCGTCACCATCGGCCGCGCCGGCGACCGGGCCCGGACCTCCACGCTCGTGGCCCCCGCCGACCCGCTGACCGTGCTCGCCGACCTCGTCGACCTCCGCCAGCGGGGGCTGCGCGAGCCGCTGCCGCTGCACCCCGCCCCCTCCGAGGCCTACGCCGCCAGCCGCACCAACCCCGAGCGGGCCCGGGGTGCGGCGAAGGCGGCGTGGGACGGCGGGATGTTCCCCGGCACCGGGGCCGACCGCCACCACGTGCAGGTGTGGGGAGCCGACGCACCCTTCACCGTCTGGACCGAGCAGGCGGCCCGCGCGGACGAGCCCGACCTGGGGGAGCGCTCCCGGTTCGGCACCCTCGCCCACCGGTTCTGGCACCCGCTGCTCGAGGCCGAGAACCTCTCGTGAGCACCGTGACCACCCCCACGGCCGCTGCCGGGCCCCCACCGTTCGACGTGTGCGGACCCCTGCCCACCGGGACCACCGTCCTGGAGGCCAGCGCCGGCACCGGCAAGACGTTCACCATCGCCGCCCTGACCACCCGCTTCGTCGCCGACGGGGTCTGCGAGCTCGCCCAGGTCATGCTCGTCACCTTCGGCAACGCCGCCTCCCGCGAGCTCCGGGACCGGGTCCGCGAGCGCATGGTGAGCGCCGAACGAGGGCTGCGGGACCCCGACGTCGCCCGGACGCAGACCACCGACCCCGTCCTCGCGCTGCTGGCCACCGGCACCCCCAGCGAGGTGGGGGTGCGCCGCGAACGGCTCGTCCGGGCCCTGGCCACCTTCGACGCCGCCACCATCGCCACCACCCACAGCTTCTGCCAGCAGGTCCTCACCGGCCTGGGCACCGCCGCCGACACCGACCACACCGCCACCTTCACCGACACCATCGACGACCTGCGCCAGGACGTCGTCGACGACCTCTACGTCCGCGCCTTCGCCCCCTCCTCCGACCCCCCGTTCATCACCCCCCGCGACCTGGGCCTGCTCGCGGCCGCCGCCACCGGCAGCGACCGGCAGGCCCGGCTGGAGCCCACCGACGAGAGCGGTGTCACCGGACGCCTGCGAGGGGCCGCCCAGGCCATCCGCACCGAGGTCGCCGCCCGCAAGCGGGCCCGCGGCCTCGTCGACCACGACGACTGGCTCACCCAGCTCCGGGACGCCCTCACCGACCCCGTGACCGGGCCGGTGGCCTGCCAGCGGGTCCGTGACCGCTACCGCGTCGTCATGGTCGACGAGTTCCAGGACACCGACCCCGTCCAGTGGGACGTCCTGCGCCACGCGTTCCACGAGCACACGACCCTCGTGCTCATCGGCGACCCCAAGCAGTCGATCTACGGCTTCCGCGGCGGCGACGTCACGACGTACCTCGCCGCCACCGGCGTCGCCACCGCCGAGTCCACCCTGGACCGCAGCTGGCGCAGCGACGCCCGCCTCGTCACCGCCCTGCAGCACCTGCTCGGCGGCGTCGCCCTCGGCGACCGCCGCATCGTCGTGCGCCCGGTCGACTCCGCGCACCCCGAACCCCGCCTCACCGGGGCCGGGGCCCCGCTGCGGGTGCGCCGCGTCCTGCGAGCGGGCCCGGACCCCCGCAAGGCCCTCGCGGTCGGCGTCGCGCGTCCGCTGGTGGCCACCGACGTCGCCGACGACATCGTCCACCTGCTCACCGGGCCCGCCCGGCTGCACGGCCGGCCCGTCGGACCCGGCGACATCGCCGTGCTCGTCCGCACCAACAAGCAGGTGCAGCTCGTCCGCCAGGCCCTGGGTACCGCCGGGGTCCCCGCCGTCGCCGCGGGCGGAGGCACCGTGTTCGCCACGGCCGCCGCGCGCTCCTGGCTCGTCCTGCTCGAGGCCGTGGAGCAGCCCCACCGGTCCGGCCGCGTCCGCGCAGCAGCGCTCTCGGTCTTCCTCGGCCGCGACGAGCAGACCCTCGACCAGCTGGGCGACCAGCTCACCGACAGCCTCTCCACCCAGCTGCGGGGCTGGTCGGAGCTGCTCGCCCGCCGCGGGGTCGCCGCCTTCCTCGAGGTCCTCACGGAGCAGGAGAGCCTGCCCGCCCGGATCCTCGCGAGGCCGGACGGGGAACGGGTCCTGACCGACCTGCGCCACGCCGGCCAGGTGCTGCACGCGGCGGCCCTGGCGGAGTCGATGGGGCTCACGGCGCTCGTCGAGTGGCTGCGTCGTCGGATCGCCCGCGCCGGGCAGGAGAACACCGATGACCGCAGCCGCCGCCTCGAGTCCGACGACGACGCCGTCCAGGTCATGACCGTGCACACCAGCAAGGGCCTCGAGTTCCCCGTCGTCCACGTCCCCTTCGGCTGGGACCGCTGGAACAACGACCGCCCGGCCACCCTGCGGCTGCACGACGACGCCGGCCACCGGGTCCTGCACGTCGGGGGCACCCGCAGCCCCAGCTACGACGACGCCCGTCGCCGCCACCACGACGAGGAGCGCGGCGAGGACCTCCGCCTGCTCTACGTCGCCCTGACCCGCGCGTCCAGCCAGGTCGTGGCCCACTGGGCGCCCACCACCAACACCGCGACCTCGTCCCTGCACCGGGTCCTGTTCGGCGACCGCACCGGCGACCAGCTGCCCGACTCCGTCACCGTCCCCACCGACGAGGTCGCCGCGCAGCGGCTGGCCGCGCTCGCCGAGCGCTCCGGGGACCTCGTCAGCGTCCACGACGTGCCGCCGGCCCCCACCGCGGGCCGGTGGCGCCGAGCCACCACCCCCACCCCGGAGCTGAGCGTGCGCAGCTTCACCCGCCGCCTCGACCACGACTGGGCCCGCACGTCCTACAGCTCCATGACCCGCGCCGCCCACGAGCACCCGCCGACCAGCGAGCCCGAGGTCGACACCACCACCGACGAGCGCGACACCACCGCGGACCCGACCGCCCCGCCGAGCACCAGCACCCCCGGGGACCTCCCGAGCCCGCTGACCGACCTGCCCGGGGGCGCCGCGTTCGGGACCCTCGTCCACGACGTCCTCGAGGACACCGATCCCGACGAGCTGCTCCGGCGCTGCACCGACGCGGTGCTGCGGCACGGCGTCCGGGGGGTCGACCCCGCTGCCCTCGCCGAGGCCCTGCGACCCGTGCTGCGCACCCCGCTCGACGAGCACGGCACCACCCTCGGCACGGTCGCTGCCCACGACCGCCTCGCGGAGCTCGACTTCGAGATGCCGCTGGCCGGGGGGGACGACACCGTCACCGGCGCCCGGCTCGCCGACATCGTCGACCTGCTCCGGCGCCACGACCTCGGTCCGCTCGCGGGGTACGCCGACCAGCTGGCCCGGCTGCCCGCCCAGACCCTGCGCGGGTACCTCACCGGCAGCATCGACGCCGTCCTGCGCCTGCCGGGACCCCGCTACGCCGTCGTCGACTACAAGACCAACCGGCTCGGCCCCGAGCCCCTCACCACCGCCCACTACCGGGGACCCGCCATGGCCGCGGAGATGCAGCACACCCACTACGCGCTGCAGGCGCTGCTGTACTCCGTCGCCCTGCACCGGTTCCTGCGCTGGCGCCAGCGAAGCTACGAACCGGCGGTGCACCTCGGCCCCGTGCTGTACCTGTTCGTCCGGGGCATGGCCGGACCCGACACCCCGGCCGGCGCCGGCGTCTTCACCTGGACCCCCGACCCCACCCTCGTCACCGAGCTCTCCGACCTGCTCGCGGGTCCCCGGTGATCCCCGTCCGGGCCACCGGCCTGCTCCGGGACTTCGCCGAGGCCGGCGTCCTGGAGGCCGCGGACGTCCACGTCGCCCTCCGGCTGTCCCAGCTCGGCGGCGAGGGGGCGGAGACGGTCCTGCTCGCCGCCGCCCTCGCCGTGCGGGGGGTCCGGACCGGCTCCGTCTGCGTCGACCTCGCCACCATCGCGGGCTCCGTGCTCGTCGACCCCGATCCCGACCACCCTGATCCTGACGACCCCGATCGTGACGACCCGGGGGCAGAGCCCACGCCGGACCCCACCGGCGCCGTCGCGCCCCCCCTGGCCTGGCCCGAGACCTGGGACGCCCTGCAGGACAGCCCCCTCGTGGCCGTCGGGGTCGACGCCCCGTGGCGCCCGCTGCGGCTGGTCCACGGCCTGCTGTACCTCGACAGGTACTGGCAGCAGGAGCAGCTGGTGCGCCGCGAGCTCGACCAGCGCGCCGCCCGGCCCACCCCCGCCCTCGACCTCAGCGCCCTGCCCGGCCTGTTCCCCGTGCCCGGTCCCGACCGCCAGCGCCTCGCCGTCGCGGTCGCCGCCGACCGCTGGGTCAGCGTCATCACCGGCGGCCCCGGCACCGGCAAGACCCACACCGTGGCCCGGCTGCTGGCCCTGCTGCTCGCCCAGCCCGGACCGACCCCCCGCATCGCGCTGACCGCACCCACCGGCAAGGCCGCCGCCCGGCTGCAGGAGTCCGTGCAGTCCCAGGCCGCCGCGGTCGGCCTCCCGCTCGACCTCACCGCCTCCACCCTGCACCGCCTCCTGGGCTGGCGCCCCGACAGCCAGAGCCGCTTCCGCCACCACGCCGGCAACCGTCTTCCCTACGACGTCGTCGTCGTGGACGAGTCCTCGATGGTGTCGCTGACGCTCATGGCCCGGCTGCTCGACGCCGTCCGCCCCACCGCACGCCTGGTCCTCGTCGGCGACCCCGACCAGCTCACCCCCGTCGACGCCGGCGCGGTGCTGAGCGACCTCGTGCACCGCCCCGCCCCCACCGGCGCACCCGTGACGGCCCCCAGCGGGATCGACCCGACCGAGCTCGACCTCGACGGCACCGAGCGTGCCCAGCTGGGCAACGGGATCGTCCGGCTGCGGGTCTCCCACCGCTACGGCCACCAGATCGGGGCGCTGGCCGAGGCCATCCGCACCGGGGACGCCGACGCCACCCTGGGCCTGCTGCACGACGGCGGCTCGCTGACCCTGGAGCCCGGGTTCGACGCGCTGCGCACCGAGGTGACCGCGACCGGTGTCGACATGGCCGCGGCCGCGTCGGCCGGGGACGCGGCTCGCGCCATCACCCTGCTCGGCACCCACCGCCTGCTCTGCGCGCACCGGACCGGTCCCCACGGGGTGACGTGGTGGAACGAGGAGTGCAGCCGGTGGAGCGGTGCGACCGGGGCACGCTGGTACGCGGGCCAACCCCTGCTGATCACGGCCAACGACTACGAGAACGCCCTCCACAACGGGGACACCGGCGTCGTCGTCGAGACCCCCGACGGACTGCAGGCCGCCTTCGCCCGGGCCGGCGGGATCGAGCGCATCGCTCTGTCGCGGCTGTCGTCGGTCGTCACCGCCCACGCCCTGACCGTGCACCGCTCCCAGGGCAGCCAGTACGAGTCGGTCACCCTCGTCCTGCCACCCCCCACGTCGCCGCTGCTGACCCGCGAGCTGTTCTACACCGCGATCACCCGGGCCTCGGCGCACGTCCGGGTCATCGGGTCCGAGGAGTCGGTGCGCGCCGCCGTCGGCCGTCAGCTCGTCCGGGCCAGCGGGCTGCGCCGGACCAGCACGGGCTGAGCGGGGCCCCGACCTGCGGGAACGGCCAGGGCTCAGCCGGCGGCGAGCCCGCGGGCGATGACCAGGCGCTGGATCTGGTTGGTGCCCTCGAAGATCTGCATGATCTTGGCCTCGCGCATGTAGCGCTCCAGCGGGAAGTCGCGGGTGTAGCCGTAGCCGCCGAGCACCTGGACGGCGTCGGTGGTGACCTTCATGGCCGCGTCGGTGGCCACCAGCTTGGCCACCGAGGCCTGCCGACCGTAGGGCCGACCGGCGTCGCGGCGACGGGCGGCGTCGAGGTAGGTAGCGCGGGCGGAGTCCACGGCTGCGGCCATGTCGGCGAGCAGGAAGCCGAGGCCCTGGTGGTCGATGATCTTGCGGCCGAACGTGGTGCGCTCCTTGGCGTAGGCCACCGCGTCGTCGAGCGCGCCCTGGGCGAGCCCGACGGCAACCGCGGCGATGCCGAGCCGGCCGGAGTCGAGCGCGGCGAAGGCGATGGGCAGGCCCTGGCCCTCCGCGCCGAGGCGCCGGTCGGCGTCGAGCAGGGCGTCGTCGTAGGTCGCGCTGGCCGTGGGGATGGCGCGCAGCCCCATCTTGTCCTCGGGCTTGCCGAAGCTCAGTCCCTCGAGGTCACGGGGGACCAGGAAGCAGGTGACGCCCTTGGACCCCTCGCCGGTGCGCAGGAAGGTCGAGTAGAAGTCGGCCGTGCCGCCGTTGGTGATCCACGCCTTGGTGCCGCTGATCCGGTAGTGATCGCCGTCGCGGACCGCCTTGCAGCTCAGGGCCGCGGCGTCGGACCCGGCCTGCGGCTCGGACAGCGAGTAGGCGCCCAGCAGCGTGCCGCCGAGCATGTCGGGCAGCCAGCGCTCCTGCTGCTCGGGGGTGCCGAAGGTGGCCAGCGGGAAGCAGCTGAGCCCGTGCACGCTGGTGGCCACGGCGACGGCAGCCCACGCGGCCCCGAGCTCCTCGAGCACCTGCAGGTACACCTCGTAGGGCTGACCGCCGCCGCCCTGCTCCTCGGGGTAGGGCAGCCCGAGCAGGCCCGCCTCGCCCAGCAGCGGGAACAGTCCCTCGGGGAAGGTCTCGTCACGCTCGTGGTCCGCGGCCCGGGGACGGAGCTCCTTGTCGGCCAGGTCCCGGGTGAGCGCGAGCAGGTCGTGCGCCTCGGACGTGGGCAGCATGCGGTCGACGGCCACGGGGGTCCTCCTGTGCGGGTGCAGTACGAACGGTAGTACCGCAGTACTGTCTCACGGATGAGGGGGACGACGCAGCGGCAGTCCGAGCTGGTGGACCAGCTCGTGGCCCTCCTGCTGGCGGAAGGCTTCGCGCACCTCACCCAGGACCAGCTGGCTGCGCGCCTGCGGTGCTCCAAGTCGACGCTGTACGCCCTGGCCGGCAGCCGCGAGCAGCTCGTGCGGGCCGCGGTGGTGCACTTCTTCCGGGTGGCCACCGGGCGGGTCGAGGCGCAGGTGGCGGCCACCGCGGGGGCCCGCGCGCAGATCGCCGCCTACCTGCGGGCGGTGGCCGACGAGCTGCGGCCGGCCTCGGAGCAGTTCATGGCCGACCTCGACGCGTTCGCACCGGCCCGGGAGGTGTACCAGCGCAACACCGTGCTCGCGGCGCGTCGGGTGCAGCAGCTCATCGCGTCGGGGGTGGCCTCCGGGGAGCTGCGCGACGTGCACGCCGCCTTCGTGGCCGACGTCGTCGCGTCGTCGATGGTGCGCATCCAGCAGCGCCGCGTGGCCTCCGCGACCGGGCTGGACGACGCGCAGGCCTACACCGAGCTCGCCGCGCTGGTGCTGCACGGCATCAGCGCGTGACCGCGGTTCAGGTGGTGCGGCCGGTCCTGCGCAGCCAGAGCAGGCCGAGCACCGGGAGCACCACGGGGATGTACAGGTAGCCCTGGCCGTAGTCCGACCACACGGTCGCCTCGGGGAACAGCTCCGGCGCCGTGAGGCTCAGCGTGCCGACCACGAGCACCCCGACGGTCTCCACGACGAGGCTGACGCCGGCGATGCGACGGTTGGTGCTCGAGGCGCGGGCCAGGCAGTAGGTGGCCACGCAGTAGACGACGGCCGCGAACCCCGACAGCAGGAACGCGAGCGGAGCGTTGGAGAACCGGGTGGCGATCTGTTCGACCGAGCGAGCGGTGGCCCCGATCGCGAACACCGCGTAGACGGCGACCAGTGCGCGGCCGGGACCCGAGCGGGTGGCCACCGCGGTGCGCTCCTCGCGGGTGGCGGGGGCGGCGGGCTCGGACGCGACGGTGGGGTCGGGCTGCTCGGGCTCAGGCACGGGTGTCCCAGACGGTGTTCATGCGCAGGATCATCGCGGGCACCGTGACGAGGCCGACGAGCACCACCCCCGCACCCCAGCGCGAGCGGTCGTTGAGCCCCCACAGCACCGTGAGGGGGATGATGAACGGCAGGGTCAGCGCGTAGCCGGCGAGGGTGTACGACTGGTCGGTGGTCAGGCCGCTGGTGAACGCGAGCACGGTGCTGAGCACCCCCTGGACCAGCAGCGCGACCTCCACCAGCACCAGGAAGCCCAGGAACGCCCGGGTGGAGCGCTTCTGCAGCAGCATCGGGCGGTTGGCGACCACGAGCGCCAGGGTCCACAGCGCGCCCAGCAGCGTCGCCGTGGTCACGGTGGCGGACAGGGGTGCGAACACGAATGCCACGGTATCCGGTGGCCGCGGGTGCGGCCGCGCTGCGGACCCCGGACCGGCTCCTCGGCGGTCCCCTGACGGTGGGGACGGACGTCTCGTTCCCGGGTCGCTGGGACGACCCGCTGTCGGTGGACGCGCTGGTTCCAGGCCCCGGCGGCTGAGCTGGCGGCGCGACGCTGGTGGTGGTGGGGCGGCGCGACGCTGGTGGTGACGGGGGCGGCGCGACGCTGGTGGTGACGGGGGTGGCGCGATGCTGGTGGCGACGCTCCGGGATCGGGGAGCGATGCGCGCCTCAGGCGTGCAGGTCCCGCCCCGATCACGTCGTCGGCTGCCGCCCCGGTGAACAGTGGATCGGGGCGCGGTTCGCACCCACACGGCTGCACTCGGCGCCCCGATCTGAGAGCACGCTGCACCACGTCCACCCCGGAGGGCGCCCACGGGAGGGCAGTCGTGCGTGAGGGCGGCCGAGGGTGGACGGTCGGGGGCGGCGCGGGCGGCGCCCGGGGTGGCTCGAGCGGGCGGGGATCGCTGCGCGGTCGGGGTGCACCGTGCTCAGCGGCGGGTCCACTCCAGCAGCTGCTCCACCGGCCACGTGTTGACGATCTGCTCCACCGGCACCCCGCACTCCTGCGCGCGAGCGCACCCGTAGGCCTGCCAGTCGAGCTGGCCGGGGGCGTGCGCGTCGGTGTCGATGCTGAACAGGCAGCCCGCCTCCACGGCCTGGCGCAGCAGCCGGCGCGGCGGGTCCAGCCGTTCGGGGCGGGAGTTGATCTCCACGGCCACCCCGTGCTCGGCGCACGCGGCGAAGACCGCGGCGGCGTCGAACTCGCTCTCCGGCCGGGTGCCGCGACCACCCGTGACGAGCCGGCCGGTGCAGTGGCCGAGCACGTCGGTGTGCGGGTTCCGGACGGCGCCCAGCATCCGGGCGGTCATCGTCACGGAGTCGGCGCGGAGCTTGGAGTGCACCGACGCCACCACGACGTCGACGCGACCAAGCAGCTCGTCGGACTGGTCGAGACTGCCGTCGTCGAGGATGTCGCACTCGATGCCCGACAGCAGCCGGAAGTCGCCCAGGTGGCTGTCCACCTCGGCCACGACGTCCAGCTGCTGGGTCAGCCGCGCGGCGGTCAGCCCGTGGGCCACGGTGAGGCGGGGGGAGTGGTCGGTCAGCGCCAGGTAGTCGTGGCCCAGCTCGAGCGCGGTGACCGCCATCTCCTCGATCGGGGAGCCGCCGTCGCTCCAGTCGCTGTGGCTGTGCAGGTCCCCCCGCAGCGCGGCCCGGAGCGCGTCGCCGCCCTCGACCAGGGGCTCGCGGGCCGCGGCCTCCAGCGCGACGAGGCGCTCGGGCACGTCCCCGGCGTGAGCCTGCAGGGCGACGGCGGCGGTGCTGGGACCGATGCCGGTGAGCTCTGTGAGGGTGCCGGCGTCGAGGCGGCGGGCCAGCTCCTCGCCCGACAGGTCGGCGAGCACGGCCGCGGCGTTGCGGAAGGCCTGCACCCGTCGCGAGGACTCGCGCGAGCGCTCCAGGAGGAAGGCGGTGCGACGCAGGGCAGCGACGGGGTCCATCCTGGGAGTGTGGACGACACAGGTGCGGGACCGCTGGCAGGCGTGCTGGTGGCGGACTTCTCCCGGGTGCTCGCCGGGCCCTACGCGACCATGCTGCTGGCCGACCTCGGTGCGACGGTGGTCAAGGTGGAGCCCCCACGGGGCGACGACACCCGTAACTGGGCGCCGCCGGTCCGGATCGATGCGGAGCGCGGGGACACCTCCACCTACTTCCTGTCGGTCAACCGGGGCAAGCGCTCCATCGTGCTCGACCTGACCGACGCGGACGACCGGGTCGTCGCCCACGAGCTCGCCCGGCGCGCGGACGTCGTCGTCGAGAACTTCCGCACCGGGGGCATGGAGCGCTTCGGGCTGGGCTACGAGCAGGTGGCCGCGACCAACCCCGGGGTGGTCTACGCCTCCATCACCGGGTTCGGCTCCCGCGGCGGGGCGGGCCTGCCGGGCTACGACCTGGTGGTGCAGGCCGTCTCCGGGCTGATGAGCACCACAGGTGCCCCCGACGGACCCGGCTACCGCTCCGGGGTGGCCGTGTTCGACGTGGTCGCGGGCCTGCACGCGGACCTGGGGATCGTCGCGGCCCTGCACCACCGCACGAGCACCGGGCTCGGCCAGCACGTGGAGGTGAACCTGCTCTCGTCGGCGCTCTCGGGGATGGTCAACCAGACCGGCGCCGTCGTGTCGGCCGGGGTCGTGCCGCACCGGATGGGCAACGCGCACCCCAGCCTGTTCCCCTACGAGCCGGTGGACACCGCAGACGGTCAGCTGGTGCTGGCCGTGGGCAACGACGGGCAGTTCGCGGCGCTGTGCCGGGTGCTGGAGGTGCCCGAGCTGGTCGCCGACGCCCGCTTCACCCGCAACGCCGACCGCACCGTGCACCGGGAAGCCCTGCGCCCCCTGCTGCTGCAGCGCCTGCGCACGCGGACCTCGGCGCAGTGGGCGCCCGTGCTCACCGCGGCCGGGGTGCCCTGCGGGGTGGTGGGCACGGTGGCCGACGGCCTGGCGCTGGCCACCGAGCTGGGGCTGGACCCGGTGGTGGAGGTGGGTGGCGTCCCCACCGTGCGGCACCCGGTGACCTTCTCGGCGACACCCGCCGTGCACCACCTGCCCCCGCCGAACCTGGACGAGCACGGGGCCGAGCTGCGCGCGTGGCTGACCCCGCCCGCTGCGCCCGTCGACGAGTAGCGGGGGAGCGGCCCGGGTCAGGGCTGCTCGTGCACCGTGCGCATGAGGCCTTCCTGGACCACGGCCGCGACCATGTTCCCCGCGCGGTCGTAGATGCGGCCCTGGGTCAGCGCCCGACCGAACCCGGCGGACGGCGAGGTCTGGTCGTAGAGGAGCCACTCGTCGGCCCGGAACGGCCTCAGGAACCACAGCGCGTGGTCGAGCGAGGCCCCCTGGGTCACCGCGTCGGGGTGCGGCACCCGCGCGGAACCCAGCAGCGTCATGTCGGACATGTAGGCAAGTGCGCAGACGTGGAACACGGGGTCCGGCGGCAGCTCGTGGCGGTACCGCATCCACACCTGCTGCTGGGCGGCTGCGTCCGGACGGGTGTGCAGCGCCTCGGCGGGAACCCGCCGGATGTCCCAGTCCGGCCACTCCGTGACGTACCAGGGGTCCTGCGGTCCGGGCGCGCCCACCAGGTCGGGCAGCTCCTCCGGCGGGACCACCACGGGGGCGCGGTCCTGGTGGGTGGGGCCCTCGTCACCGGTGTGGAACGAGGCAGACATGGAGAAGATCGCCCGACCGTTCTGCATGCCCGTGACCCGCCGGGTCGCGAACGAGCGGCCGTCACGCACCCGCTCCACCAGGTAGACCGTGGGCACCGTCGGTGCGCCCGGCCTCAGGAAGTACCCGTGCAGCGAGTGCACGGTGAAGCCGTCGGCGACGGTGCGCACGGCGGAGACCAGCGCCTGCCCGGCCACCTGCCCGCCGAAGGTGCGTTGCAGGTTGGTGGCCGGTGAGCTGCCGCGGAAGATGTCGGCCTCCAGCTGCTCGACCTGCAGCACCTCGTGGATCGTGGCCACGGAACTCCTCGGGTGGACGGCGGTCGGACGGAGCCCAGCGTGCCACCCCGGGGCAGCAGGTCCAGCACGCCGGGCCCACCCCCGTGCGGCCCGGGTTGTGGTCAGCGGCACCGCCTCGGAGAGACTGGGGCGGTGAGCACCCCCGAACAGCACCGACCGCCCGTGTACGCCTGCGCCGCCGGCGCCGTGCTGCACGCCCACGCCGGGGACACCCTGGAGCCTGCCGTCCTGCTGCACACCTTCCTGCCGCCGGCCGCCGCCGAGCGCCTGCGCGACCCCGGTGCCCGGGTGGACGTGCACTCCGACGGGATCACCGCGCCCACCGTGACCGTGCGGGTGCTGGCCGACGGGCACGCCCTGACCTGGCAGCTGCCGGTGGCCCCGCTGGTCGCGGCGCTGCCCGGGCAGTCCGGCGACGACGGTCGCGTGGTGCTGCTGGCCGTGGTCGACGCCGAGCCCGCTCCCGGCTCCTGGGGCGAGGCGCTCGACTGCGAGCGCCTCGCCGCCGAGCTGCCCCTGCCGGTGGCCGAGGTGGTGGAGGCGCTGCGCGGGCGTCTCGCCCCGTGGCTCGCCGAGGACGTGGAGCTGCTGCTGCACGACGACGCGCACGACCATGCCGCGGACTTCTCCCCCGAGCAGCTGGTGGCCTCGGCCGTGCTCTCGAGCCACCGGGGCGCGCTGGACGCCGACCAGGCGACCACCCGGCTCGTCCGCGGGCTCGCCTACGGACCGCCCGAGTTCCAGGTGGAGCTGGCCCGGCTGGTCGCGGGTGCGCTGCTGAGCAGCTCGGCGCTGGCCGGCCCGCACGGGGTGGCGGCGGTGCTGGCCGAGACCGGGCCGTTCGAGGACGAGGCAGTGCGCCTGCTCACCGAGGTCCCCCGCGCCCGTGGTGTCGACGGCGTGGGCGAGGTCCTGCTGGCCACCGGCGACCGGGACGAGGCGGTCCGCGCGGCGGTGGGGGTCATCGCGCGGCTGGCCCGGGTGGGGCTGGGGGCCACCGAGCTCGAGGACGACGCCCTGCTGGCGCGGCTGGACATGGTCGACGACGCGGCGCTCGCCCGGCTGGCCGGGCTGTGGGTGCGCCTGGCCGTGGCGGCCGCGGGGGAGCCGGACGGTGACGCCGACGCGGTGCGTGCGGTCGCGGACGGGGTGCTGGCCACGAGCGGTCCCGGTCGCTCCTGGCTGGCCCGCACCGCCCGTGCCCTGGCCGCCGAGAGCACGGAGGTGGCCGGACGCCAGCTGCACCGGGTGGGGGCGCCCCTGGAGCTCGTGCGTGCGGTGCTCGAGAGCGACGACACGACCGCCGACCCCGGGCCCCTGGTGCACGCCTGCCTGCAGCTCGCCCGCTTCGTGCGCACCCGGGCGGGGATCGGGCCCGGCGGCTGGGCGGAGGTGCCGCTCACCGCCGCCGTGCAGGCGACCGGGGCGGCGCTGGCGCAGGGGGTGTCGGTGGAGACGGGCATCGACCTCCTGACGGGACTGCTCGAGCCGGACCTGGAGGCGGCCGAAGCGCTGGACGCCTTCGTGTGCGCCACCGCGCAGCTGCTGGTGCAGGCCCAGGACGAGCCCGGTGCGTCGTCGTGGGAGACCCAGGTGGCCGAGCTGCTCGCGGCGGTCGCCCCCGGGCAGCGCGGTCCCCGGTGGCTGGTGGTGGGGTGCCTGCGCTCCGCGCACGAGCACGACCCCGCGGCGGTCGACCTCGCCCCGCTGCTGGCTGACGAGCCGGACCCGGACCTCGACCGGGCGGCGTCCCGGGCGGGTGTGCGCGGGGTCCTGCGCGACGGGATCGCCGTGCTCGGGGCGCTGGCCGAGGTGGTCGGGCCCGCCGCCGGGGCCAGCCGTGATGACGTGTTCACCTTCGTGCTGCCGGCGGCGCTGGCCGAGCACGACCTGCTCCGCCGCTCCCGCTGACCCCCACGCCGCCCCGGGTGGTCGCCCCGCACCACCCGGTTCGGGACCGGGCGCGCGGGTGCAGGTGGGTCAGGGGGCCGGGGCGTCGCCCAGCACGGCGTGCGGGTAGCCCGGTGCCCGGTGCTGGAAGGCGAGCACGGCCGGGTTGCGCACCACGCCGTCCTGCACCTCGACGGCCCGGGAGACCACCTCGTCGGCCGCCCAGGCCGCAGGACCACCCATCACCGCCGCCAGGTGGGGCAGCAGGGCGTTGCTGTTCACCCACGTCGCGGAGTCCCACAGGTAGGAGGGGCTGTGGTCGACGCCGTAGTGGTGCACACCCTTGCCGACGGTGAACATCGGCTCGGCGAAGGTGGTCGGCCGCGCCCAGCTGAACCCCATGCCCTCGTCGCAGGAGACGTCCACCACGAGGGTGCCCGGGGCGAGCAGGGGCAGGTCCTCCTCCACCAGGAACGTCAGCGGGGCGGAGGTGTCCTGCAGGACGCAGTTGACGATGATGTCGTGCTCGGCGAGGAACCCGGCCAGCGGCACCCGGCCGGCGTCGGTGGTCGCGTGGCTGCGCCGCGGGGTGAGCACGTCGACGGTGCGGGCGTCGTGGTCGAGCTGGACCATCCAGGCGGAGTGGATGGGGCTGGCGATCGCCGAGACGTCGCGGGTGGTGAGCACGTGCACCTCGTGCACCCCGTGGGCGTTGAGCGCGGTCACGGCGCCACGGGCGGTGGCCCCGAAGCCGATCACCGCTGCCTTGAGCCGGCGCCCGTAGTCGCCGGTGATCCCGACGAGCTGCAGCGCGTGCAGCACGGAGCTGTACCCGGCGAGCTCGTTGTTCTTGTGGAACACGTGCAGGGAGAACGATCCGTCGGAGTTCCAGTGGTTCATCGCCTCGAACGCGATCAGGGTGAGCCGCTTGTCGATGGCCAGCTGGGTCAGGGCCGGGTCCTGGACCACGTGCGGCCAGCCCCACAGCACCTGGTGCTCGCGGAGCTCGGCCACGTCGGCCAGCAGCGGCTTGGCGTGCAGCAGGACGTCGCACCGGGCGACGAGCTCGGCGTGGGTGAGCATGCCTGCCACCAGGGGGCCGAGCTCGGCGTCACCCACCCCGAACCGCTCGCCGTAACCGCGCTCGAGGAACGTCCGGGCGCGCAGCTCCGGGTCGATGCGGGCCACGTGCGCCGGGTGGATCGGCAGGCGGCGCTCGTCGGTCTTGCGGGAGACGCTGACGACTCCGAGGCTGAGCTGGTCCACGTCGGGACTCCTCGTTCGGGGCCCCGGCACGAGCCAGGACCGGGTCGGGTCAGGAGCGGGGCGAGCAGACCACCGGCACCACGTCGAGCTCGACGCGAACGCGGTCACCCGGCACGAGCGGGCTCGCGTGCTGGCTGACCACGGTGGTCCCGTCGGGCAGGGTGACGGTGGTGCGGCGCACGGCCCCCAGGAAGCTCGAGCTCAGCACCGTCGCGGTCCCGGCGTCGTCCTCGTGCAGGTGGACGTCCTCCGGGCGCACGAAGATCGTGACCGGTCCGTCGGCGGTGGCCGGGTCCACCAGGGGTAGACGGGTGCCGAGCAGGTGCGCGGCACCGCCGGAGACGCTGCCGGGCACCTGGTTGCTGAGACCGATGAAGTCGGCGACGAATGCGGTCGCGGGCCGGGAGTACACCTCGTGCGGGGCCGCGATCTGCTCGATCCGTCCGGCCCGCATCACGCCGACGCGGTCGGCCACAGCCAGGGCCTCCTCCTGGTCGTGGGTGACGAACAGCGTGGTGGTGCCGACCTCCTGCTGGATGCGCCGGATCTCCTCGCGCAGCTGGGTGCGCACCTTGGCGTCCAGGGCGCTGAGCGGCTCGTCCAGCAGCAGCACCGAGGGCTCGATGGCCAGGGCGCGGGCCAGGGCCACCCGCTGCTGCTGCCCACCCGAGAGCTCGCTCGCGTACCGGTCGGCCATCGCCGACAGCCCCACGAGCTCCAGCACCTCGCCCGCGCGGCGGCGGCGGTCCTTCGTGGACGCCCCCCGCAGGCGGAGCCCGAAGGCCACGTTGTCCAGGGCGGACAGGTGCGGGAACAGGCTGTAGGCCTGGAACACCATGCCCATGTCGCGCTTGTTGGTCGGCAGCTCGGTGACGTCCCTGCCCCCCACGACCACCCGCCCGCTGTCCACGTCCTCGAGCCCGGCCAGGGCCCGCAGGGCCGTGGTCTTGCCGCAGCCCGAGGGCCCCAGCAGCACCACCATCTCGCCGGGTGCCAGCTCGAGCTCGAGGTCGTCCAGGGCCCGGACCGGGCCGTAGGTGCGGGTGAGGTGGTCCAGGTGCACCGCGGTTCCCTTGACCGGGACCGCGGGGGCGGCAGGGCTCGTCATGCGCGTCTCCGTCGGGTGCGGCTGCCGACCAGCGACAGCACGATCAGCAGCGCGAACGCCAGCACCAGGGCGGCCAGGGAGACCGCCACCGCCGCCGCCGCGTCGCGCTTGCTGAGGAAGTTGATGGCCACCTGCAGGTTCTGCCGGTTGAGCAGGGAGGCCACGGTGAACTCGCCCAGGACCAGGGCGACGGAGATGAACGCCGAGGACAGCAGGGCCGGCCGCAGGTTCGGCACCACCACCCGCCACATGACCACGAACCAGCCGGCCCCCAGGCTGCGGGCGGCCTCGGCGAGGGTCTTGAGGTCCACCGCCGAGAGGCCGGAGTCCAGCGCGCGGAAGGCGTAGGGCAGCACGAGCACGGTGTAGGCGAAGGTCAGGGTGGCCGAGCCGCTGCCGAAGAAGTAGTAGACCCACGCGTACACCGGGGCCAGGCCGACCACGAGCACGATCGCCGGGATGGTCAGCGGGAGCAGGCAGACGAACTCCAGCACCCGTGCCGCCCGGGGCACCCGCAACCGCGTCCACACCATGGTCGGCACGAGCAGGACGAGCATGAGGACGACCGTGAGCACGGCGAGCACCAACGAGGCGCGGGCCCCGGCGAGCAGGTCCGAGTAGTCGGTGGTCAGCCTGCTGGCACTGACCAGCCCCGTCCACACCCGGAGGGTGCGGCCCTCACCGGCCCGTCCGCGGGTGGTGAACTCGAGCATGCTCAGCAGGGGCAGGGCGAAGAACACCCCGAGCACGGTCAGCACCACCCATCGCTGGGTGGCCTGGCGGCGCCTGCGCCGGCGCGCGACGGTGCTCACTGCAGCCACCTCGAGGTCCGGCGCTGCAGCAGCGCGTAGGCGGTCATGACGACGGCCACCACGACGACCATGCCGAGGGCGAGCGCCTTGGCCAGGTCGGCCCGGCCCAGCAGCACCTCGCTGGTCAGCGCCGCCCGGATCTGCAGCGGGACGATGGGCGCGCCCTGGCTGACCAGCGCCGCAGCGGTGGCGTAGGCGGAGAACGCGTTGGCGAACAGCAGCAGGGCCGAGCCGAGGAAGGACGGCAGCAGCAGGGGACCACCGACGTGGCGCCAGTACTGCCAGGTGGAGCCCCCGAGGCTGTCCGATGCTTCTCGCCACTGGGCCCGCAGCCCGTCGAGCGCCGGGAGGAACACGATGACCATCAGCGGGATCTGGAAGTAGGCGTAGACCAGGATCAGGCCGGGCAGCTGGAACAGCCACACCCCACCGGCGAAGATGTCGACGCCCAGGTTGTCCTTGGCGAAGACCGTGACCAGGCCCTGCAGACCGATGGTGGCCACGAACGCGAACGCCAGGGTGACCCCGCCGAACTGCGCCAGCACGCCGGAGGCGGCCGTGACGGCACGGCGGAGGAACCCGTCGGGCCGTGCCGTGCTGACGGCGTGGGCGAGGAGGCCGCCGACCACCGCCCCGACCGCGGCCGTGCTCGCCGAGAGCAGGATGCTGCGACGGAAGGCCGTGAGCACGCTGGAGTCGGTCAACGCCTGGAGGTTGGCCAGGGTGGGGGCGTTGTTCGCGTCCAGCAGCGAGCCGATGACCACGACCAGCGTGGGGATGACGAGGAAGAGCACCACGAAGACCGCGAAGGGGGTCAGCCCCAGCAGCGGCCGGAGCCGGAGCACCCAGCCGGGTCGGCGACGGGCGGACAGCGCCGCCGACCCGGGGGTTGGGTCAGTCCGGTGCGGTTCAGGCAATGGCCTTGGCCCAGGTGCTGTTGAGAGTGGCTGCGGCGGCGTCGGTCTGCGCCGGGGTCAGGAACACCGGGGTGCCCGAGACCGCGGGCAGCTTCGCCAGCAAGCCCTTGTCGATCGTGCCCGAGGTGATCATCGCGTCCGCGCGGACGGGCCGGGCCCCACCCTTGAGCCACAGGTTCTGGCCGACGTCGGAGTACAGGAACTCCTGCCACAGCCGGGCGGCCGCCGGGTGCGGTGCCTGCGCGTTGATGGCCTGCGCGTAGTAACCGCCGACGACGGCGCCCTTGGGCACCACGACCTTCCAGCTCGCGAGCCCCCCGGTCTTGGTGGACTCCGCCGCGTTGAGGTAGTCCCAGTCGATGACGACGGGGGTCTGGCCGGACTCGATGGTGGCCGGGGTCGGGTCCAGCGGCAGGAAGTTGCCCGCCTTGTTGAGCTTGGAGAAGAAGTCCACGCCGGGGGAAACGTCGTCGGCGGAGCCGCCCGAGGCGAGGGAGGCCATCATGACGCCGTTGAACGCGGCGCCGGCCTGCGTCGGATCGCCGTTGAGGGCGACCTTGCCCTTGTACTCGGGCTTCATCAGGTCGGCGACGGTGGTGGGTGCGGGGACCGTGGCGGAGTCGTAGCCGATGGACATGTAGCCGCCGTAGTCGTTGGTCCACTTGCCGTTGGGGTCCTTCAGACCGTCCGGCACGTCACCGATGGTCGCGACCTTGTAGGGCGCGAACATGTCCGTGTTGGCGACGGTGACCGACTGGCTGAGGTCGAAGACGTCCGGCGCGGTGTCCTGGCCCGCCAGCTGCTTGGCGGCGGTGATCTCGTCGGCGCTGGAGGCGTCCGGCTGCGCGGAGCTCACGGTGATGCCGTAGGTGGACTCGAAGGTGGAGATGACCTCGGCGTAGTTGGTCCAGTCCGGCGGCAGCGCGATGACGTTGAGCTTGCCCTCGGCCTTGGCCGCGGTGACCAGCGCATCCATCCCACCGAGGTCCGCGACGCTGGTCGCGGAGCCCGCCGGCGTGGACGCCGCGGCGGAGTCGGACGCGGGTGGGGAGCAGGCGGTGACGGTGGCGGCGACGGCGGCAGCCGCGATCAGGGACAGGACGCGGACGGTCGTGCGGGCCACGGTTTCCTCCAGGGCTCCACACCCGGACGGCGGAGCGCGTCCGGGTCGTGTGCGGTGAAGGTAGCCCGATGCGGTGTCCGAGGGACAGACCGGAGACGTCCTGCAGGTGGCCGGCGGGGTGCGTGGCGGTGCGTGGAGGTGCGTCCGGGCGTTGACACGCGGCCACCGTCGACGTTCACTCGGGGCTCCGCCGAGCAGGGGAGACGACGTGGGTCGGTACGACCGTCGGGACCTGCTGGCCACCCTCGATCCGGAGACGGAGTTCGAGGAGATCTACCGCCAGGTGGCGACGCTGGAGTTCCCCTGGGACCTCAACCAGTCGCTGGGCTTCGCGCTGTTCCGCACCTACGCGGTGCCCAGCATCGGCGAGCTCCTCGGCCGCACGGGTGAGTTCACCGAGCGGGTGCAGAAGCGCTACGACGACACCGGGCTCATCCTCGACGCCGTGCTCGAGCACGGGCTGGGCAGCACGCGGGGACGGGCCGCGGTGCGGCGGATGAACCAGATGCACGGCGCCTACCCGATCAGCAACGAGGACATGCTGTACGTGCTGGCCACCTTCGTGGTGGTGCCCGCGCGCTGGCTCGACGACCACGGCTGGCGCCCGCTCAGCGCGGTCGAGCAGCGGGCGAGCGTGCGGTACTACGCCGAGCTCGGTCGACACATGGGCATGCGGGACGTGCCGCAGACCTGGGCGCAGTTCACGGCACTGCTGGAGACCCGCGAGCTGCGCACCTTCGGCTGGACCGACGGTGGCCGTGCGGTCGCCGACGCCACCCTCGACCTCATGACGACGTTCCCGCCGAACCACCTCGCCCCGAGGGCGGTGATCCGCACGTTCTCCCACGCCCTGATGGACGACCGCCTGCTGCGGGCCCTGCGCTACCCGCGGCCGTCGGCGCCGGTGCGGTGGGCCTCCCGGGCGGCGATGCGGCTGCGTGCGGCAGCGGTGCGGCGGATGCGCCCGCGCACCGAGCCCCGGTTCGCCCGCCAGCTGCCCCAGATCCGCAGCTACCCGGGTGGCTACACCGTCGACGAGCTCGGCACCTTTCCCACCCGCGGGTGCCCCTTCCCGCGCGGGGCCGGCGACGAGGCGACCGACCCCGCCACGACTCCGGGCCCGGGAGCCGCACCCGGGTCCTGATCCGTGCGACACACCGTGCGCCGCGGTGTGGGCGTGGCGCCCGCCGGGTGGCACGCTGGCGGGGGTGATCATGGCTCCCTCCTCGGCCGGGCCGGCCGAGGCATCTCCGTCGTCCTACCCTCCGGCGGCGCCCCGCCGTCCCCCTGTGTTCACCGACCTGGGGCTGACCCTCGTCGCGCACCGCGGCAGCGGCACGGGCACCGGTCCGGCGGGCACCCGGGAGAACAGCCTCGCGGCGTTCCGGTGGGCCGCCGACCAGGGCGCACCGTGGGTGGAGCTGGACGTTCAGGCTTCGCGCGACGCCGGGCTCGTGGTCCGCCACGACCTGCGCGACGCCACCGGCTACGTCAGCGCTGCCGACGCCGTGGACTGGACCGCCCGGGACCTGCTGACCTTGGAGCGCCTGCACGCCGAGCTGCCCTCGCACGTGGGCATCGACGTCGAGGTGAAGGTGGGTCTGCCCAGCGAGGACGGGTCCGACGCGACGACCACCGCCGCGCTGGCCTTCCTGGCCGCGCACGCGCGGGAGCGGCCCTGGTTGCTGACCTCCTTCGACCCCACGGTGGTGGTCCGCGCGCACGAGCACTCCGTGCCCACGGGCTGGCTCACCGAGGACGAGGCGTCGCTGCACGGCTCGGTGGCCGCTGCCATCCGCATGCGGGCGCACGCGGTGTGCCCGCACGTGGACGCGGTGCTGCGCAACCACCCCGCGGAGGCGCCGGCCGAGGACGTGTTCGAGGTGGCCCGCAGGTTCGGGGTGCAGGTGCTGGTGTGGGGTGCGGTGCCGGCCCAGGTGCCGGCGCTCGCCGACCTCGGCGTGGACGCCGTCTGCGTGGACGCCGTGCAGGAGACGCTGCACGTGCTGGGCGAGGGACCCCACCGTTGACCCCGCCCGCCGAGAGGCGTTGACCCCGCCCGACCGCGCGTTCTGAACCACCGTCCCCCGGTGACCTGCCCGCCCGCGGCCGGTGGCGGAGCTGCGGCCGGGGGGCGTCAGTCGTCGGGTCCGTCGCGCAGGCGCAGCACGATCCGCACCACCTGCTCGACGGCGAGCTCGAAGGCCCGTCCGCGGAGCTCGCCCCGCACGGCGAGGTTCTGCGCGGCGATCTCGACCACCAGCTCTCCGTCGGTCATCGTGGCCCCCTCGCTCGTCGTGCCGACCATCCTGGCTGACGACCCGGCGTCCTACGGTGTGGGTCCGCCACCACCACGACCCCGAGGAGCTCCTGTGCCGACGGTCCTGCGAGCCCACCGGTGACCGCACCCCCCACCGCGGCCGTGCTCGACGGCCTCGCGCTGCACCGGGCCACCGGTGCACCCGCGCTGGCCTGCCTGGCCGGGTACCGATCGGTGGACCGCACCCGACCGGGCACCACCCTCGCTGCCGCGGCGGACGCCGCGGGAGCGGCCGGGTCCACCGATCTCGCGATGCTGGTCGACCTGGCGGCGGGTGCGGCGATCCGGTCCCGGATCGGGGGCGACCGGCGTCTGGCGACCACGTCGCTGGCGGTGCACCTGCTCGGAGCCCTGCCCCCGACCGCGGACCTGGCGGTGCACGTCCCGGAGGTCGCCGAGCTCGGGCGGCTCGCGGTGGCGAGCACCACGGTGCTCGCCGGCGCCGAGGTGGTGGGCACCGGCTCGGTGGCCTTCGCGGTGCTGGGTGACGGACTCCCGCCGATCCCGTGGGAGCAGGCCGGTCCCACCCCGCACGGTCCGCTGCGCGAGGAGGACCTCACCCCGGACGAGCGGGACGGGCTGCGGCACAGCCGGTCCGCAGGTGCTCGGTCGTGGAGCGAGGCGGTGCTGCGCGGGTCCACGCAGTGGTCGCCGGCGGGGCTGGTGCTGCGGCCGTCCACCCTCATGGCCAACCGGGTGGGGGGCGTGCAGGGCGGTGTGCTGGTGGGCCTGGCCGTGCTCGCCGCCGAGGCCCCGGACGGGAGCTCCGTGCTGGGCTCGGTGCAGGTGGACTTCGTGTCCGCGGCGACCGTGGACGCGTCGGTCACGGCTCGGGTGGAGGTGCTGCGGGAGAGCCGGCGCAGCCGACTGCTCCGGGTCGCCCTGGTGCAGTCCGACACCCTCGTGGTGGCGGCCACGGTGGGTCTTCGCACCGGCTGACCCACCGGGCTCGTCCCGCCCCGCCGGCGGAGGGGCCCGTCGACCGTGGCGCTCGAGCTTGTCCAGGCACTGCACGATGCGGGTCACGGGTCGAGCCTGCCCGGGTCAGCGACGGCTCCGGCCACCACGGTGCGGTGGAGAGGGGCAGCGCCTCGGCGGCGCCCTCGTGAAAGCTGGGGTAGTGGGTCTCCGGAGCAGCAGACCGCGGACGGCCACCGACGTCAGCGGTGCTCTGCGCCCCGGGCGGCCACCGTCGTCGCGCGCAGGGGGCCGTCCGCGGGATCGCCCGCCTCCAGCACCTCGACGCCGTCCCCGACGGAGATCCTCGCGCCGGGGGAGTCCGGCACCAGGTTGACCGCGAACCAGGTCTGCCCGTCCCAGCGCCGGTGCCGGGCCAGGGTGGCGATCGGCTCCTTGCCGCCCTCGGCCGTCGTGGGGTCGAGCGTGGTCATCACGCACCGCGCGCACCCCTTGACCACGCGGAACACGGCCCCGCCCACCCGGATCCGCCGCCAGCGGTCCTCGTCCCACGCCGGGGCCCCGGCGACCACCAGGCTGGGCCGGAACCGGGTCATCGACAGCGGCCCCTCGTCGGCGAGGGGACCGGCCGCGACGAGCTCGTCCAGCGCGGCGAGCGAGTCCTGCGAGGCCAGCAGGAGCGGGTAGCCGTCCGCGAAGGACACGCGGTCCTCGGGCCGGGAGAACGTGGGGTCGGTGGCGCGGAGGGTCGGGTCGTCCAGGTGGACCAGGCGGGCGGAGGTGCCGATCGCCTCCGTCAACCACGCGTCAGCGCCGACGGCGAGGGCGGCGTCCACCGTGCTCGACCAGATCTGGACCGAGATGCGCTCCGAGCCGGCGCCGGGTGCGCGGACGTGGATCGGGGGCAGCCCCGGGGCGGTGAGCTCCAGCCCGTCCTCGACGATCCGCGGGTGCACGAGCAGCAGCCGGTGCTCCACCCTCGCGGTGACGAACCGGCCGGCCGCGTCGACCACCATCCAGCGGCGGTCGCCGGCGAGCCCCCACGGTTCGACCACCGCGCTGTCCAGCTCCTCACCCCGGCAGGACTTCACGGGGTAGCGACGGATCCCGGTGACGGTGATCGACATGCCTGGACCGTACGGGCCCGGCAGCAGGGGAGGGCCGGGGCTGCCGGACCGGACGTGAGCCTCGTCGGTGAAGCTCGGGTGGCAGCCGTCGATGATGCCGAGCAGGCTCCTCCAGCGTGAGCTCGTCGAGCTCCCCGTGGCGCACCCGGGGATCAGAGGTCGAGCACGGGGGAGCCGGGCCGAAGGGCTCCGGCGGCCAGCGGGGTCGAGCGCCCGCCGACCAGGACGGCCACGGCCAGCCGGGCGGCGAGCAGGCCGGCGGCGTCCCGCCGAGCCAGCAGCGCGTGCCCCTGCCCGGCGGCGCGGACCAGGGTGGCCGTGGTGGCCACCCCCTGGGCCGCACGGACGAGCTCCGCGCTGGCCTCGGGGCTCGTCGTCCGGTCCCGGGAGCCGTGCACCAGGACCACCTGTTGGCCGTCCAGCAGCCGGGCAGGCTCGGTGGGGGTGACCCACGGCGCCAGGCCCACCACCACGCGCACCGACGGGTCGTCGGCGACGTGCAGCGCGGCCCGGCCGCCCATGGAGTGCCCGACCACGGCCACGGGCAGGCCGGGGTGGCGCCGTCGGACCTCGGCGAGCGCCCACCGGGCGTCCACCACGGCCGACTGCTCCGCGCCGTTCCACCCCCGCACAGCGTTGACCAGGCGCAGCACGTGCACGCGCCCGCGACCGGCCCGCACGGTGGCCAGGGCGACCGGCAGCATCCGCAGGGCTGCCACGCCCCAGCGGGAGGCGGGCAGGTGGCTCACCTCGGAGCCGCCGTGCAGCAGGAGGACGACGCCGCGGGGACGGCGCGCACCCCAGGTGGTCAGCAGCCGGGGGGAGGGGTTCACGCTGGTCCCGGAAGGCTCACCGCGCGCTCCACCCGCCGTCGAGGGTGTGGCTGGAGCCGTTGGCCATGCCCCCGCCGGGGCCCGCGAGCCACACGGCCAGTCCGGCGATCTCCTCGGCGGTGACCATCCGCTTGACGGCGCTCTCGGCCAGGAACACCTTCTCGAGGACCTCGTCCTCGGGGATCCCGCGGGTGCGGGCCTGGTCGGCGACCTGCGCCTGCACGAGGGCGGTCTGCACGTAGCCGGGCGAGATGCAGGTGCTGGTGACCCCGCGGCCGCCGCCCTCCAGCGCGATGGTCTTGGACAGTCCCTCCAGCCCGTGCTTGGCCGCCACGTAGGCCGACTTGTACGGCGAGGCCACCAGCCCGTGCACCGAGCTGATGTTCACCACGCGACCGAAGCCCTGGGCGTACATGTGCGGCAGCGCGGCCCGGACCAGCAGGAACGGTGCCTCCAGCATCAGGGTGAGGATGCGGTGGAAGGCCTGCGGCGGGAAGTCCTCGATGGGGCTGACGTGCTGGATCCCGGCGTTGTTGACCAGCACGTCGCAGTCCAGGGTGAGCTCGGCCAGTGCCGCCGTGTCGGTCAGGTCGACCACCCACGGGGTGCCGCCGACGTCCCCGGCCACCCGGTGCGCGGCGTCGGAGTCGACGTCGGCCACCGTGACCCGGGCCCCCTCGGCGGCGAAGGCCCGGGCGATCGCCTCGCCGATGCCCGCCCCGGCCCCGGTGACCAGGACGTGCCGGTCCTGCTGGGTGCCGCTCACCCCAGGGCTCCCGGCACGGCGCAGGTCGGGGATCGGTGCAGCTCGTCCAGGGCCATCGTGGGACCTCCTCGGTGTGGTGGTCCCACTCTTGCAGGCCCGCCCGGGGACACCGCGCCGGGACCCCCGGCACCGGGACGGTCAGGTCCCGCAGAACGTGCGGTACCCCGGGGAGGCGTCCGGGTCCGGCGCGGCGTAGCGCTCCAGCCCGGGGCGCTCCCGGTACGGGTCCGAGACCGCGTCCAGCAGCTGCTGCAGGGGTGCGAGGTCACCCTCGGTGCCCGCCGCGAGCGCCTCCTCCACCAGGTGGTTGCGCGGGACGTAGACCGGGTTCACCCGGTCCATCACCTCGGCGTCGGGCCCCAGCGCACGCCACCGCTCGAGCCAGCCGTCGATCGCGCCCAGGTCCAGCACCAGGCTGCGCGCGGGCTCGGCGTCGCCGCGGGCCGCGTGGCCCAGGGCCCGGAAGAAGCTCGTGTGGTCCACGTGGTCGCGGGTCATCAGCCCCAGCAGCTCGTCGCGCAGGGGAGCGTGGTCAGAGTCCTCCGGCAGGCCGAGCTTGGCCCGCATCCCGGCCGACCAGGCGGCGTCGTAGGACGGTTCGAAGCGACCCAGCACCTCGACCACCGCCGCGACGGCCTGCTCCTCGTCCTCGTGGACCAGCGGCAGCAGGGCCTCCGCGAGCCGGGCCAGGTTCCACTGCGTCACCACGGGCTGGTTGCCGTAGGCGTAGCGCCCGGCGTGGTCGATCGAGCTGAAGACGGTCGCCGGGTCGTGGGCGTCCAGGAACGCGCACGGTCCGTAGTCGA
The DNA here is from genome assembly GCF_026153295.1 of Rhodococcus antarcticus. Taxonomy (NCBI): domain Bacteria; kingdom Bacillati; phylum Actinomycetota; class Actinomycetes; order Mycobacteriales; family Nocardiaceae; genus Rhodococcus; species Rhodococcus antarcticus. The sequence continues at coordinate 1,569,418 of NZ_CP110615.1, forward strand.
TGGTCTCGCCCGAGATGGTCACGTTGTCGGTGTTCAGCACCCCGTGGACGAAACCCACCAGCATCCAGCGTGCGACGAGGGTGGCCTGCGCGGAGACGACACCGGCGAACAGGGCGAGGTAGGGGTTCTCGGCGTCGGCCGCGGCCGGGTGGTGCCGGGCGATCGCGTGGTCGGCCAGGCGGCGCAGCAGGTCCGGGTCGCCGGTGGCGCGGGCGAGCTGGAAGCTGCCCACCCGGAGGTGGCTGCTCGCGGTGCGGGCGAGCACCGCGCCGGGCAGCAGGTCCTCCCGCACGACGTGGCGACCGGTGGCGGTGACGGCCAGGGACCGGGTGGTGGGGATGCCGAGGGCGTGCATCGCCTCGCTGGTGACGTGCTCGCGCAGCATCGGTCCCACCGCGGCCAGCCCGTCACCCCCGCGGGCGAACGGGGTGCGGCCGGAGCCCTTGAGGTGCAGGTCCCGCAGGGTCCCGTCGGCCGCGGTGAGCTCACCGAGCAGCAGGGCCCGTCCGTCCCCGAGCCGGGGGCTGTACTGGCCGAACTGGTGCCCGGCGTAGGCCTGCGCCACCGGCGTGGCGCCCGCGGGAACGGCGTTGCCGGTGAGCAGGCCCACCCCGGCCCCGCTCCGCAGCCACGCCGGGTCCAGCCCGAGCTCGGTGGCCAGCGCCTCGTTCAGGACCAGCACCTGCGGGTCGGGTGCCGCCTCGGCCTGCCACGGCTGCGCCATCTCGGGCAGCGCACGCGCGAAGAGGGCTTGCAGCGACACGGTCGGCGGAGCCTGGGTCATGACGTCGAGGCTACGTCCGGCTCTCCGGTCGACCAGGTGTAGGGCTGCTCCGGGGACGTCGAGGTGCCGAGCAGGAACGCGCGGTCGGTCCGACGTGCCCGGGCGATGGTGCCCAGCCAGGTGGCGACGGTGCTGACCCGGTTCTGCACGCCGGTGAGGAAGGCGATGTGGATGAGACCCCAGCCGAGCCAGCCCGGGAACCCGGCCAGCTTCACCGGGCCGGCCTGCAGCAGGGCGTGCCCTCGGCTGATGTAGGCCGCCGAGCCGAGGTCCCGGTACCGGTAGGGCGTGCGGGGTGCGCCGGCGAGGTCGGCCCGGATGCAGGCCGCCGCGTGCAGGCCGCCCTGCATGGCGTTCTCGGCCACGCCGGGAAGGTGGTCGCGCCCGGCGAGGTCGCCGATGACGAACACCTCCGGGTGACCGGGAACGGTCAGGTCGGCGTCGACGGCGATGCGCCCCGACCGGTCGCTGGTGGCTCCGAGCACCTCCGCGACCCGGCGCGCGAAGGGCACGGCCTCCACCCCCGCGGTCCACAGGACGGTCCGGGCGGTGTGCTCCTCGTCGGGGCCACCGGCCTTCGGCGAGACGGTGACCCCGTCACGGCGGACGTCGGTGACGTGCACCCCCAGGTGAACCTCCACCCCCAGCTGCTCCAGGGTCCGGGTGGCCTTGCCCGACAGCCCGGGGGCGAAGCTCGTCAGCAGCCGGTCCCCTCCGTCGAACAGCAGCACCCGGGCGTCGGTGGGGTTGATGCTGTGGAACTCGTGGGCCAGGGCGCGGGTGGCCATCTCCCGGATCTGCCCGGCCAGCTCCACCCCCGTGGGACCTCCCCCGGTCACGACGAAGGTGAGCCAGGAGTCCCGCTCGGGACCCGGGGGCAGCGTCTCGGCGATCTCGAACGCGCCGAACAGCCGCCGCCGGATGGTGAGGGCGTCGTCGAGGGTCTTCATCCCCGGCGCCCACCTCGCGAACTCCTCGTGACCGAAGTAGGACTGCCGCATGCCCGCGGCCAGCACGAGCACGTCGTAGTCGAGCGTGTAGCTGGTGGCGTCCGGCCGGCGGGCGGTGACGCGGCGGGCCGCGGGGTCGAGGTCGACGGCGTCCCCGAGCAGGGTCGTGACGTTGCGGTGGCCCGCGAGCTCCTCGCGCAGCGAGCGGCTGATCTGGCCGACGCTGAGCGTGCCCGTGGCGCACTGGTAGAGCAGCGGCTGGAACACGTGTCCGGCCGCGCGGTCCAGGAGCGTGACGTCCACGTCCGCACCACCGAGCTTCCGGGCGCAGAACAGCCCGCCGAACCCGCCACCGATGACCAGCACCCTCGTCCGCCCGTTGCCCACCCGGACGAGGCTAGCCACGTCCCGCGGCAGCTGCGCGATCGCACTCCCGGGCTGCCACACCCGCGTCGGTGCAGAAGCTGCTGCCGTCGGCCCGCAGGCACAGCAGCCCCACCAGCTCCCGCCGCGGTCCCACCACGGCCAGGCGCCGCTGCCCGGTGGCGACGAGCCGGCGGTGGGCGTCCAGGGCGGGGGTCGCCGGGTCCACCGTGCGCCCGGCGAGGGTCGCCAGCCCGAGGGCGGCCGAGGACCCCGCCGCGCCGTCCGGGAGGTCGCTGCGGAGCAGGGTTCCGAGGAGCAGCGTGAGAGGGCGTCGATCGGAGGTGCGCCGGGTGGTGTCGACGAGCAGCACCACGTGCACGTGGGCGTCGGTGAAGGCGGCCCGCACCTCCCCGACGGTGGTGTCCGCGGGCAGCGTCTTCGGAGCGGTGACCGCCACCTCGCGCACGGTCGCTCCGGAGGGGATCACGGGACTCCTCTCGAGCGCCTGGGGGGACGACCGGTGGGTCGGTCGACGACGACCCCCATCCTCGCGCCGAACGCCGCCCGAGCGCACGACGGAGGTCGGTTGCGCACCCGCGGGTCAGGAGTCGAGGGGGATCCGTCGGGAGTAGATCGTCTTGACCGGGCGCGCGACGACGATCTCGGCGAGCTGGTGGGCCCCCTCGGGGGTCAGCCGCCAGGCGGCGTAGGCGTCGTGGTCAGCCGTGCTCGCCCACTGCTCGACGACGACCACCCGGGCGGGGTCCGCATCGTCGACGATCACCTCGAGCCCCTCGTTGCCGGGCCACGCGCGGGTGGCCTCGAGGGTCTCCCGGATGACGGTCGCGGCCTCCTCGAGCCGGCCGGCGTCGAGCTGGAGCTCGAGGTGGACGATCGTGGTCATGGCGGTCTCCGTCCTGCACCGGGTGCCCGGTGTCGGGCACCATCGTGCCCGTCGTCGCCGGTGGCTCCGGAGCCGGGCCGGGGGGCAGTGGTGGGATGGTGCCCACGCCACCCCCTCCCCACCCCGACCCCGTACGGAGCTGACATGACGACCCGAGATCTCGACCTCGTCCTGCACGGAGCGACCGGGTTCGTCGGAGCGCTGACCGCGGCCCACCTGGCCGCCGCCGCCCCCGCGGGCACCCGCATCGCCCTCTCCGGCCGCTCGGCGAAGAAGCTGCGCGCCGTGCGGGACGCCCTGGGCCCCGCCGCCGCGGGCTGGGAGCTGGTCGTGGCCGACGCCACCGACCAGGACGCGCTGGACGAGCTCGCCCGGCGGACGACGGCCGTGATCACCACCGTGGGCCCGTACGCCGCCCACGGGATGCCGCTGGCCCGGGCCTGCGCCCGGGCGGGCACGCACTACGGCGACCTCACCGGTGAGCCGCTGTTCGTCCGGCGCTGCATCGACGAGCTCGACGCCACCGCGGTCGCCTCCGGGGCGCGGATCGTCAGCTCGTGCGGGTTCGACTCCGTCCCGTCGGACCTCAGCGTGCTCCTGCTGCACCAGCGGGTGGCCGCCGACGCCGCGGGCTCCCTGGGCGACACGACGATGGTGGCCGTGGCCAAGGGTGGCGTGAGCGGGGGCACGATCGCCTCCGGGCGCGGGCAGATGGCCGCCGTCGCTGCCGATCCGTCGCTGGGTGCCGTGCTGGCCGACCCGTACACGCTGAGCCCGGACCGGGCCCGGGAGCCCGACCTCGGACCGCAGTCCGACCGGGCCCTGCAGCGTGCCGCGACGATCGACCCGAGCCTGACCGGGTGGGTCGCCAGCTTCCTGATGGCCTACCACAACACGCGGATCGTCCGGCGCAGCGCGGCGCTGCTGGACTGGTCCTACGGGCCGACGTTCCGCTACCGAGAGGTGATGAGCACGGGCAGCTCGTTCGCGGCACCCGTGCTCGCCGCCGGGATGGCCGGGGCCCTGGCCGGCTACGACCTCCTCGGCCCACTCGTCTCCCGCGGGGTGGGGCTGAAGGTCCTCGACCGCGTGGCGCCCAAGCCCGGCACCGGGCCGGACGAGGCCACCCGCGAGGGGGGGTACTTCACCCTGCGCACCTACACCCGCACCACCACCGGCGACCGCTACCGGGCGACCTTCGCCGCCCAGGGCGACCCCGGGTACAAGGCCACGGCGGTCCTGCTCGGCGAGGCCGGCCTCGCCCTGGCCCTGGACGGTGAGCGCCTGCCCGTCGCGGCCGGGGTGCTCACCCCCGCCACCGCCCTCGGTGAGGTGCTCGCCGACCGGTTGCGCGCCGCAGGCATGACGATCACCGTCGACCGGCTCCGCTGACCGCCCCAGGACCGTGGCCTCAGGACCGCGTCCCGGGCACCCAGCCAGGGGCCCGGGCCACCACCCACGTCACGGCGGCGAGGACGACGGCGACGACCGCGGAGGTCAGGGCCACCCCGGCGTAGCCGGCCGTCGCGGGGTCCAGGAACGGGTAGGGGTACCAGCCGACCACCCGACCGCGCACCAGGCTGTGGACGAGGTAGGCGGCCGGCACCGCCAGCCACAGCAGGGCTCGCCGGTAGGGCACCGCCGCGGACCGTCCGCTCAGCACCCAGTCGAGCAGGACCGCGGCCGGCATGAGGTAGTGCAGCACGGTGTTGTCCCACGGCACCGCGGTGAGCTCGTTCGCGGGACGGTTCGACAGCAGCACGATGAACACGAGCGCGACGGTGGTCATGTACAGCGCGACCGCGCCCCGGAACACCTCGAGCCCCGTGGAGCGGGTCCTCGTGGCTGCGGCCACGGCGCCCAGCACGAGGCTCACCACGGCCAGCACGTTGGACTCGATGGTGAAGTAGCTGAAGAAGTTCGCCGGCACGAAGACGCCCCGGGCCACCAGGGTGGCGATCTCGGTGACGACCGCGCTGAACCCGAGGAACGCCAGCGCCAGCCGGACGGACACCAGGGGCCACCGCGCCCCGCTCACCGGCGCGTCTTCGCCAGGTGGAGCCAGGTGTCGACGACGGTGTCGGGGTTCAGCGACATCGTCTCGATCCCCTTGTCCACCAGCCACTCCGCGAGGTCCGGGTGGTCGCTGGGCCCCTGCCCGCAGATGCCGACGTACTTGCCGCGCGCCAGGCAGGCCGTGATGGCCATCTCGATGACGGCGAGCACCGCGGGATCCCTCTCGTCGAAGCCGGCCGCGACCAGGCTGGAGTCGCGGTCCAGGCCCAGCACCAGCTGCGTCATGTCGTTGGAGCCGATGGAGAACCCGTCGACGTGGTCGAGGAAGGCGTCGGCCAGCAGCGCGTTGGAGGGCAGCTCGCACATCATCACCACCGAGAGGTCGTTCTCCCCGCGACGCAGGCCGTGGCTGGCCAGCAGCTCGACGACGCCCACGATCTCGCTCACCGTGCGCACGAACGGGATCATGATCTTGACGTTGGTCAGCCCCATCTCGTCGCGGACGTGCCGCAGCGCCTCGCACTCCATGGCGAAGCACTCCGCGAAGTCGGCCGAGAGGTAGCGGGACGCGCCGCGGTAGCCCAGCATCGGGTTCTCCTCGTGCGGCTCGTAGGCCTCCCCGCCGAGCAGGTTCGCGTACTCGTTGCTCTTGAAGTCGCTCATCCGCACGATCACCGGCTCCGGTGCGAAGGCCGCGGCGATCATCGAGATGCCCTCGGCCACCCGCTGCACGAAGTACGCCCGGGCCGAGGGGTAGGCCGCGATCCGCTCGGTGATCTTCGCCTTCAGCGGGGCGTCCAGGGTGTCGAGCTCCAGCAGCGCGCGGGGGTGCACCCCGACCTGGCGGTTGATGATGAACTCGAGCCGCGCGAGCCCCACGCCGGCGTGCGGCAGCCGGGAGAACGCGAACGCCTGCTCCGGGGTCCCCACGTTCATCATGATCTTGGTGGGGATCTCGGGCATGGCGTCGAGCCGGGTCTGCTCCACCTCGAAGTCGACCAGGCCCTCGTACACCAGGCCGGTGTCGCCCTCGGCGCAGGAGACGGTGACCTCCTGGCCGTCGGACAGGGTGCGGGTGGCGTCGCCGGTGCCGACGACGGCAGGGATGCCCAGCTCGCGGGCGATGATCGCGGCGTGGCAGGTGCGCCCGCCGCGGTTGGTGACGATGGCCGAGGCCCGCTTCATGATCGGCTCCCAGTCGGGGTCGGTCATGTCGGCCACGAGCACGTCGCCGGGGGTGAAGGAGTCCATCTCCTCGATGTCGGAGAGCACCCGGACCGCGCCCGCCCCGATCTTCTGACCGATGGCGCGACCCTCGACGACCACGTTCCCGGTGCCGGTGAGCCGGAAGCGCTCGGTGGTGCTGCCGGTACGGCTCTGGACCGTCTCGGGCCGCGCCTGGAGGATGGAGATCTTCCCCGTCAGGCCGTCCTTGCCCCACTCGACGTCCATCGGGCGGCCGTAGTGCTCCTCGATCTTCACCGCCTGCCGGGCCAGCTCCTCCACCTCGTCGTCGGACAGCGAGAGCAGCCCGCGCTGGGCGGGGTCCACGTCCACGAACTCGGTCGTGCGCCCGACGGTCGCGTCGTCGGTGTAGACCATCTTGGTGGCCTTCTCGCCCACCCCGCGCTTGAGGATCGCCGGGCGGCCGGCCGCCAGGGCCGGCTTGTAGACGTAGAACTCGTCGGGGTTCACCGCGCCCTGCACCACACCCTCACCGAGGCCGTAGGCCGAGGTCACGAACACCGCGTCGCGGAAGCCGGACTCGGTGTCCATGGTGAACAGCACCCCGGACGCCCCGACGTCGGAACGCACCATCCGCTGCACCCCGGCCGAGAGCGAGACCGCCTCGTGGGCGAAGCCGTGGTGCACCCGGTAGGCGATGGCGCGGTCGTTGTAGAGGGAGGCGTAGACCTCGCGGATGGCCTGCAGCACGGCGTCGATGCCGCGCACGTTCAGGAAGGTCTCCTGCTGCCCGGCGAAGGAGGCGTCCGGGAGGTCCTCCGCGGTGGCGCTGGAGCGGACGGCGAACGAGGCCTCCGCGTCACCCCCGACGAGCTGGTCGTAGGCCGCGCGGACGTCGGCCTCCAGCGCGGGCGGGAACGGCTGCTCGACCACCAGCGTTCGGATCTCCTTGCCCGCGGCGGCCAGCGCCCGCACGTCGTCGGTGTCCAGGGCGCGCAGCTGGTCGTTGATGCGGTCCGCGAGGCCGGTGTCGCCGAGGAAGCGCTGGTAGGCCGACGCCGTGGTGGCGAAGCCGTCCGGCACGCTGACCCCGGCGTCGGCCAGGTTGGAGATCATCTCGCCGAGCGAGGAGTTCTTCCCGCCGACGACCTCCAGGTCCCCCAGCCCGATCTCGGCGAACCAGCGGACGTTGTCCTCTGCGGTGGTGTCCGTGCTCATGCGCGGGTGGTCCTTCCTCGGGGTTGGTCACGGCCGGAGCGCTCGTCGGCGCGCCGCTGGCGGGCCAGGGTCTGGATGACGACGGCGGCGATCTCCTCGACCGACGCCGCCGAGGTGTCGACGGTGGGCAGGTGGTGGGTGGAGTACATCTCGCCCGCCTGCCGAAGCTCCCACCGGCACTGGTCCTCGGAGGCGTACCGGGAGTCGGGGCGACGCTCCTGGCGCACCCGGCTCAGCCGCGACGCCGTCGTGGTCAGCCCGAAGCACCGGCCGGCGAGGTCCTGGACGGGGCGCGGCAGGTCGGTGGTCTCCAGGTCCTCGTCGACGAGGGGGTAGTTGGCCACGAAGAGTCCGTGCTGCAGGGCCAGGTACATCGCGGTGGGGGTCTTGCCGCAGCGCGAGGGGGCCAGCAGCACCACGTCGGCCCGGTCGAGCCCGCGCGTGCCCAGGCCGTCGTCGTGCTCGATGGCGAACTCGATGGCGGCCATCCGGCTGTTGTAGCGCCGGACGTCGCCCACCCCGTGCAGCCGGCGGGCCTCGCGCAGCCCGCGCTGGCCCAGCTGGGCCTCCACCATCCCCATGTGCATCCCGAAGAAGTCGATGATGGGGGCCCTGGTGCGCAGCAGCTCCTCGCGCACCTCGTCCACGGCCGCGGTGGTGAACACCAGCGGGGTCACCGGCCCCTCCATGGCCTCGTCGAGCTGCGCGACCACCTCACGGGCCTGCTCGACGGTCGAGATGAAGGGGATGAGGGTCCGCTCGAAGGACACGTCGGGAAACTGGATGAGCAGCGCGTTGCCCATCGTCTCCGCGCTGATCCCGGTGCTGTCGGAGAGGAAGAACACGGGCACGACGTGGTCGTCGTCGGGGGTGCTGACCGCGGCGGTCACGGCTCACCCCGGTGCGAGGTGGGCGCGGGCGGCACGGGACGGGCTCTCACGGTGGTGCGACCTCCCAGGACGACGGCGTCGATCGTCACGGCACCGGTGATCGTCACAGCATCACGGTGTGGACCGCCGCGGTCCACCACTGCGGCTGCGCGCGCCTCGTCGTCAACACCCCGGAACGGCCGCGACGTACGGTGCCGGGGTGCCGCAGCCGCCCATCCCCGACGTCGCGACAGCCCCGACCGGAGCGGCGACGACGAGCAGAGCGGGGGCGACGAGCGCGGTCCCCGCGGACGGCCACGACCTGATCCGGGTGCGCGGTGCGCGGGTGAACAACCTGCAGGACGTCAGCCTCGACATCCCCAAGCGGCGGCTGACGGTGTTCACCGGGGTCTCCGGCTCGGGCAAGAGCTCGCTGGTCTTCGGCACGATCGCTGCGGAGTCCCAGCGCATGATCAACGAGACCTACAGCGCCTTCCTGCGGGGCTTCATGCCCACCATCACCCGACCGGACGTGGACCTGCTCGACGGGCTGACCACGGCGATCATCGTCGACCAGGAGCGCCTCGGCGCCGACCCCCGCTCCACCGTGGGCACGGCCACCGACGCGAACGCGCTGCTGCGCATCCTGTTCAGCCGCCTCGGCCGGCCGCACCTCGGCCCGCCCCAGGCGTTCTCGTTCAACGTGGCGTCCCTCTCGGGGGCCGGGGCGGTGACCGTCGAGCGGGGCGGACGGACGGTGAAGGAGCGGCGGAGCTTCCGCGTCACCGGCGGGATGTGCCCGCGCTGCGAGGGTCGAGGCTCGGTCACCGACATCGACCTGACGGCGCTCTACGACGAGACGAAGTCGCTCCGCGAGGACCCGTTCACCATCCCCGGCTACAGCATGGAGGGATGGTTCGGGCGCATCTTCCTCGGCTCGGGCTACTTCGACCCGGACAAGCCGATCCGCCGGTACACGAGCAGGGAGCTGCGCGACCTCCTGCACCGGGAGGCGACCAAGATCACGGTGGACGGCATCAACCTCACCTACGAGGGTCTGATCCCCAGGCTGAAGAGGTCGGTGCTGTCCAAGGACGTCGACGCGCTCCAGCCGCACGTGCGGGCCTTCGTGGAGCGCGCGGTCACCTTCGCCACCTGCCCCGACTGCGACGGCACCCGGCTCACCGCCGGAGCCCGCTCGTCGACCATCGGGGGCACGAGCATCGCCGACGCGTGCGCCCTGCAGATCAGCGACCTCGCCGCGTGGGTCCACGGCCTCGACGAGCCGACGGTGGCGCCGCTGCTGGAAGGGCTGGGGGCCACCCTGGACTCCTTCGTGGAGATCGGTCTCGGCTACCTCTCGCTCGACCGCCGGTCCGGCACCCTCTCCGGGGGCGAGGCGCAGCGGACGAAGATGATCCGCCACCTCGGCTCCAGCCTCACCGACGTCACCTACGTCTTCGACGAGCCGTCGACCGGGCTGCACCCGCACGACGTGGAGCAGATGAACCACCTGCTGCTCCAGCTGCGGGACAAGGGCAACACGGTGCTGGTGGTGGAGCACGAGCCGGAGATGATCGCCATCGCCGACCACGTCGTCGACCTCGGTCCCGGCGCGGGCGACGGGGGCGGCCGCATCGTCTTCGAGGGAACGGTGGCGGGGCTGCGGGCCAGTGGCACCGTCACCGGGTGCCACCTCGCCGACCGGGCGGCGCTGAAGCCCACCCTGCGGACGCCGTCCGGGGTGCTGCGGGTGCGCGGGGCCACCACCCACAACCTGCGGGACGTCGATGTCGACATCCCCCTCGGGGTGCTCGTGGTCGTCACCGGGGTGGCCGGCTCGGGGAAGAGCTCGCTGGTGCACGGGTCAGTCTCCGGGCGCGAGGGCGTGGTGTCGGTCGACCAGGGCGTGCTGCGCGGCTCGCGGCGCAGCAACCCCGCGACGTACACGGGCCTGCTCGATCCCGTCCGCACGGCGTTCGCCAAGGCCAACGGCGTCAAGGCGGCGCTGTTCAGCTCCAACAGCGAGGGGGCCTGCCCGGCCTGCAACGGCTCCGGGGTCGTCCAGACCGACCTGGCGGTGGTGGCGGCGGTGGCCACCGTCTGCGAGGTCTGTGAGGGCAGGCGGTTCGACGCGGCGGTCCTGCAGCACCGGCTCGGCGGAAAGGACATCAGCGAGGTCCTCGCGCTGTCGGTCAGCCAGGCGGCGGAGTTCTTCGGCGAGGGCGGCGTGCGGCTGCCCGCCGCGCGGGTGATCCTCGGCCGTCTCGTCGACGTCGGGCTCGGCTACCTCACCCTCGGGCAGCCGCTGAGCACGCTCTCCGGCGGTGAGCGGCAACGGGTCAAGCTGGCCACCCACCTGGGGGAGAAGGGTGGTCTGTACGTCCTGGACGAGCCCACCACCGGGCTCCACCTCGCGGACGTCGAGCGTCTGCTCGGCCTGCTCGACCGGCTGGTCGACGACGGGAGGTCGGTGGTGGTCATCGAGCACCACCAGGCAGTGGTGGCCCACGCCGACTGGATCATCGACCTCGGCCCCGGCGCCGGCCACGACGGCGGGCGGGTCGTCTTCGAGGGGACCCCGGCCGACCTGGTCGCCTCCCGCGCCACCCTGACCGGCACGCACCTGGCGGCCCACGTCGGCCGATGACGCCTTCGTTCTGCGCCGGTCGGGCGGGACTGGTTCGTTGATCACGTTCGAGGCTCGGCCCGCTCCAGAGTCCGGGTGCGCCGAGCCCCCGCACCGCCGTCCGGCGGTGACCGTCGCGCCCGTGCGCACGGGACCCACTCCCACGGGCCGTCCGCAGCGCAGCGCCGCACGGTCGGCCGGAGGACACCCATGACCCGCAACACCGTCTCCCGCGCGCTGCACGACGTCGGTCTCGCCGCCTGGTTCGGCGGCACCCTGGCCAACGCCGTGGCGCTCAACCCGGCCGCCGCCCAGGCGAAGGACCCCGAGGCCGTCGGCCACGTGACCAACGACGGCTGGGACCGCTGGACCCCGGTCAACGCCGCCGCCATCGGCGCCCACCTGCTGGGCAGCCTCGGCCAGCTGCGCGGCAACCGCTCCCGCCTGGCCCACCAGGACGGTGTCGCCGCGATGGCCACCACCAAGACGGTGCTGACCGTGGCCGCCCTGGCCGTCACCGGGTACAGCCGGGTGGTCGGCTCGAAGGTCTCCGACCCGGTGGACCCGCCCGTGCACGCCGGCACCGAGCCCATCGCCACCACCCCGCCCGAGGTCCGTGGCGCCCAGGCCCAGCTGCGCTACCTGCAGTGGGCCGTGCCCGCCCTCACCGGGGCGCTGGTCGTCATCAGCGCGTTCGCCGGGGAGCAGCAGCGGCCCGCGAGCGTCGTCGCCGGGCTCGTCTCTCGGGTCCGCCGGTGACCACCCCCGTGCACGGCAGCCCCGACGACCTCTCGACCGCCGCGCTGCTCGAGCGGCTCACCACCCAGGTCTCCACGCTCGTGCAGCAGGAGGTCGCGCACGCCACCGCCGAGGTCAAGCAGAAGGGCGCCCGGATGGGCGTGGGCCTGGGCATCTCCGGAGCGGGCCTCGCGCTCGTGGCCGGCGGTGGCGCCACCCTCGTGGCCACCGCGGTGCTCGCGCTGGCCCTCGTGCTGGCCGCCTGGCTCGCCGCCCTGGTCGTCGCGGTCGTGCTGCTCGTGGTCGGCGGCGTGCTCGCCCTGGTCGGCGTGAAGCAGGCGCAGCACTCCGTGCCGGTGCCCCAGGACACCATTGCCAGCGTCCAGCGCGACGTGGCCACCCTGAAGGAGAGCGCCCACCGATGAGCGAGCACCCGACCACCCCGTCAACGCGACCCCGTCCGCCCGAGCAGTCCCGGGAGGAGACGCGGGCCGAGCTCGCCGCCACCGTCGACGCACTGACCCGCAAGCTCGACGTCACCGCCCGGGCGAAGTCCGGTGCGCACGACGCGTACCAGGCCCTGGCCGACCGGCACGGTGCCCGCCTCATCGTGTTCGGGGGCACGGCGGCCGCCGTGCTCGCCCTCGTCCTTCTCAGAAAGCTGGTCACCCGGTGAGCGCAGCGAAGATCATCTACTTCCCGGTCAACCTCGTCGTGAGCATCGCCGGCGGTGTGCTCGCCGGTGCCGTGTTCAACCAGGTGTGGAAGCGCCTCGGCGACAACGACGTCGAGCCTAAGCCGGCCGACCTCGACCAGCCCGCGCGACAGGTGTTCCTCGCCGCAGCCGCCCACGGGCTGGTCTACGGCCTCGTCAAGGCCGCGGTCAGCCGTGGCACCGCCAAGGGTTTCCGCAAGGCCGTGGGGACCGACCCGGTGCAGCAGTGACCGGGGGCTCGGCCCCGGCCACGCCGCTGCGCTGAGCTGCTGCGAGGTCCCGTCCCTGCTCGGGGTGCCGGCTCCGGCGTGCGTCAGTACCAGTGAGCGCGGCCGCCGACCTTGCGTCCGGCCGCGCCGAGCACCGCGAGCACGGCGCCCACGACGACCAGGATGATGCCGATGGTCCACAGGATCGGGATCCCCGCCACGAAACCGATCACCAACAGGATTGCCCCAAGAATTATCATCGCGCCTGCTCTCGTGGTCCTGCCCCGCCGGGTGACGGTGCTGGCCACTTCCTACTCCCGCACCGCGTCGGGGACGGAACGAACAATTCGGGGTCGCCGCGGCCCAGCGGCGTGGCAGGCTCAGCTCACCCGGCCAGGAGGACGCTCATGACTGCTCGATCGAGGACCCAGCGCGTGGCGGACTCCTCCGCGCTCCAGGCCGTGGCACGCGTCGGGCTCGTCGCCTACGGGGTGGTGCACGTCCTCATCGCGTGGCTGGCCCTCCAGCTGGCGTGGGGCGGGGGCTCCTCGGACTCGGCCAGCAAGACGGGGGCGCTGGCCGCGCTCGCGGCACAACCCGGTGGCCGGGCGCTGCTGTGGCTGCTCACCCTGGGGCTGGTCGCCCTGGCGCTGTGGCAGGCGGGGGAGCTGCTGCACCACCTCGACGGGCTGCAGGGCACCGGCGAGGAGCGCAAGGACTCCGTCGGCAACCTCGTCGGATCCCTCGCCCGGGTGGTGGTCTACGCAGCACTGGCCGTCACCGCCGGCAAGGACGCCGCCGGCGGCAGCGCCCAGAGCTCCAGCTCCACGCAGCAGCAGGGCACCTCCGGGCTCTTCGGCGTTCCGGGTGGACGCATCCTGGTCGGGATCGGGGCGCTGGTGATCGTGGGGATCGGGGTGTACCAGATCGTCAAGGCGCTCAGGCGCAGCTTCCTCGACGAGGTCGACCTCACCGGTGCGTCCGCGCGGACACGCGAGCTGACCGAGAAGCTCGGCATGGTCGGTGGCGCCGTCAAGGGGTTCGCCCTGGGGGTAGTCGGTGGGCTGTTCGGCTGGGCCGCGATCACCTTCGACCCGGCCAAGGCACAGGGGCTGGGCGGGGCGATGGCGACCATCCTCTCCGCGCCCTTCGGTCGGGTCCTGCTCACGCTGGTCGCGCTGGGGTTCCTCGCCTACGGCGGGTACTGCGCGGTGCGCGCACGTTTCCCGGCACGGTCCAGCTGATCCTCGCCTCGTCGGTGGGCTGCTCCGCGCAGCCGGGCGAGGTCACCACACGGCACTGCTGAGGTCGGGACGGTCGGGAACACCCTGGGGGGGTAGGGTGTTGTGCAGGCAGGACGAGAACGGGGGACCCCGGTGACCGGATACGCGAGCAGCAAGGACGACCAGCTCAGGCGGCTGCGCCGGATCGAGGGCCAGGTGCGCGGTTTGCAGCGCATGATCGAAGCCGACACCTACTGCATCGACGTGCTGACCCAGGTCTCGGCGGCCACCCGCGCGCTGCAGTCGGTCGCCATCGGACTCCTGGAGGAGCACATGGCGCACTGCATGGTCCAGGCCGCCAAGGTCGGCGGCGCCGAGGCCGACGCCAAGGTGAAGGAAGCCTCCGAGGCCATCGCCCGTCTCGTCCGCAGCTGAGCACCACCGAACAGAGGAGAACGTCATGAGCACCGTCACCTACCCCGTCACCGGCATGACCTGCGGGCACTGCGTGGCCTCGGTCACCGAGGAGGTCTCCGAGGTCCCCGGCATCACCGACGTCTCGGTGAGCCTCGAGGCCGGCACCGTCACCGTCACCGGGGACGAGTCCGTCGTCACCGACACCGCCCTCGTCCGTGCCGCCGTCGAAGAAGCCGGCTACGAGCTCCCCACCACCGACTGACACCGCTGCACCCGCTGGACCGGAGGACGCATGACCACCACCACCACCACCACCGACCAGCAGGTCGAGCTCGCCATCACCGGCATGACGTGTGCGTCGTGCGCCAACCGCATCGAGCGCAAGCTCAACAAGCTCGACGGGGTCACCGCCACGGTGAACTACTCCACCGAGAAGGCGAAGGTCAGCTACTCCGCCGCGGTGAGCACCGACGTGCTGCTGCAGACGGTGGCGGCGGCGGGGTACGCCGCGGCGCTGCCCGCCCCCCGAGCGCCCAGCACCCCGGCGCCGGTGGACGAGACGGGCCTGCTGCGCCAGCGGCTGCTCGTGTGCCTGGCGCTCTCCGTTCCCGTCGTGGCGATGGCCATGGTCCCGGTGCTGCAGATCGACGGGTGGCAGTGGCTCTCCCTCACCCTGGCCGCACCGGTGGTCGTGTGGGGGGCCCTGCCGTTCCACCGTGCGGCGTGGACGAACCTCCGTCACGGGGCGGCAACCATGGACACGCTCGTGTCGGTGGGTGTTCTCTCGGCGTTCACCTGGTCGCTGTACGCGCTGTTCCTGGGCACGGCCGGGACCATCGGCATGCGCCACCCGTTCGAGCTGACCCTGGCCCGCGGGGACGGGGCGGGCAACATCTACCTCGAGGCCGCGGCCGGGGTCACCACCTTCATCCTCGCGGGGCGCTACGCCGAGGCACGGGCAAAGCGCAGCTCCGGGGCGGCGCTGCGCGCACTGCTGGAGCTCGGAGCCAAGGACGTGGCCGTGGTCCGGGACGGTCACGAGGTCCGCATCCCCGTCGAGGACCTCGTCGTCGACGACACGTTCGTGGTGCGTCCGGGGGAGAAGGTGGCTACCGACGGGGTGGTGGTCGAGGGCAGCTCCGCCGTCGACGCAAGCCTGCTGACGGGTGAGTCCGTGCCCGTCGAGGTCGCCCCCGGCGACTCGGTCACGGGAGCCACCACCAACGCGGGCGGACGGCTGCTCGTGCGGGCCACGCGGGTGGGCGCCGACACCCAGCTCGCCCAGATGGCCCGGCTGGTGGAGGACGCCCAGAACGGCAAGGCCCAGGTGCAGCGCCTCGCCGACCGGATCTCCGGCATCTTCGTGCCTGTCGTCCTCGTGCTCGCCGTGGCCACGCTGGGGACCTGGCTGGCGATCGGAGGTGGCGCCGGGGCGGCGTTCACCGCGGCCGTGGCCGTGCTCATCATCGCCTGCCCGTGCGCGCTGGGCCTGGCCACGCCGACCGCGCTGATGGTCGGCACCGGCCGCGGTGCGCAGCTGGGCATCCTCATCTCCGGCCCCGAGGTGCTGGAGTCCACCCAGCGGGTGGACACGGTGGTGCTGGACAAGACAGGCACCATCACCACCGGGCACATGAGCCTGGTCGACGTGGTGGCGGCCGACGGCACCGACCCCGATCAGCTGCTCCGCCTGGCCGGGGCGCTGGAGGCCGCCTCGGAGCACCCCGTGGCCCGGGCGATCGCCGACGGCGCCACCGAGCGGGTGGGCGAGCTGCCCACCGTCGAGGACTTCACCAACGTGCCGGGGCTCGGGGTGCAGGGCTCCGTGGACGGCCACGCCGTGCTCGTCGGGCGTCCCCAGCTGCTCGCCGAGTGGTCCCAGGCGCTGCCCGCCGAGCTGGTCGCCGCGATGACGACGGCACAGCAGGGCGGGCGCACCGCTGTGGCGGTGGGCTGGGACGGGGCCGCGCGTGGGGTGCTGGCGGTGTCGGACACCGTCAAGGCGACGTCGGCCCGTGCGATCGCCCAGCTCCGCGAGCTCGGCCTCACCCCCGTCCTGCTCACCGGAGACAACGCGACCGTCGCACGGTCCGTGGCCGTCGAGGTGGGCATCGAGCCCGGACCGGACACCGTCATCGCCGACGTCCTCCCGCAGGACAAGGTCGACGTCATCACCGGGCTCCAGGCCCGGGGGCGGGTCGTCGCCATGATCGGGGACGGGGTGAACGACGCCGCCGCACTCGCGCAGGCCGATCTGGGCCTGGCCATGGGCACCGGCTCCGACGTGGCCATCGAGGCCAGCGACCTCACGCTGGTCCGTGGTGACCTCCGCGCCGCCGCCGACGCCATCCGCCTCGCCCGCCGCACCCTGCGCACCATCAAGGGCAACCTGTTCTGGGCGTTCGCCTACAACGTCGCCGCCATCCCGCTGGCGGCCCTGGGGCTGCTCAACCCGATGATCGCGGGGGCGGCCATGGCCTTCTCCAGCGTCTTCGTGGTCACCAACAGCCTGCGGCTGCGCTCCTTCCGCCCCCTGGACGCCGCGTGAACGGTCTGCTCCAGGCCGGCTCCCTCGTCGGGGTGCTGGGGCTGGCGGTCCTCGGCGTGCACGGGGCGTCGGTGGCCGTGCGGATCGCCCGGGACCCGCTGCGGCGGCACGCGTTCCTCTCCGGCAACGTCCCCGCCGAGCACGCCGTGTCCCGCTTCCACGTCCGCTGGTACACGGTCTCGATGGTCTTCCTGGCCTTCGACGTGGAGATGATCTTCATGTACCCGTGGACCCTGGTCGTCCACGAGGTCGGGGTCTCCGCGATCGTGGAGATGTTCGGGTTCCTGCTCGTGCTGCTGGCCGGGGTGGTCTACGCCTGGCGCGAGGGTGCGCTGCGGTGGACCTGACCGCACTGGGCGCGCGACTGCGGTCCCTCGCCCGCCCGAGGCCCCTGCTCGTCGAGGTCCCCGGGTCCACCGGCCTGCGGTGGACCGTCGAGTCCCAGCTGCGGGAGCTGGGGTGGGTGGCGGTGACGAGCCCGACCGAGGCCGACCTGCTCGTGGTGTGCGGCGAGCCCGGTCCCGAGCTGGCCGCCGCCGTGGACGTGGTGTGGGACCAGCTGCCCACGCCCCGGGCCCGGGTCGTGGTCACCGACGTCGCGCGGTCCGGCAGCGACCTGAGCGCGGCCCGGGACCGGCTCGCCGACGTCGCCCACCAGCGTCGCGACGTGGCGGGACGCGGCCCCGGGCCGCAGGACCAGGAGATGGCGCCCGGCGGGCTGGACATGGCCGGACGGGGCGGGGACCGCGACGGTCTCGTCCTGGACCAGCTGCACCCGGTGTGGGGACCGGTGCTCGCCGACTGGCCGGCCGGGCTGCGGCTCGCGCTGGTCCTGCAGGGCGACGTCGTGCAGGAGGTCGGGGTGCACGTGCTGGACCGCGGGGTGGGTGGACCCGACGACGAGCTCGACCCGCGGGCGGTCGCCGCGGACGAGGTGGGCCGCGTGCTCGCCGTGCTGGGGTGGCCCGCGGCCGCCGAGCGCGCCCGGTGGGTGCGCGACGAGCTCGCGGCCGGTCGCGACCCCGGTCCCCGGCGGGACGCCCTTGTCGCCCGGGTCCGTCGTTCGGGTGGCGTGCGGGCGGCGACCACGGGACTGGGGCTGCACCACGGGGTCGATGCTGCGCACCGCGTGTCGGGTCTGCTCACCGTGCTGGCGGGAACTGGGGCGACACACGCTCTCGAGCACGACCGGGAGGCCTCGCTCGCCGCCCTGCCGGCCCTGCTCCCCGGTCTCGAGGTGGGTGCGGCCCGGCTCGTGGTCGCGTCGCTGCCCCTGGCGCCGGTGGCCGCCCGGGCGGTGACCCGTGGCTGAGCAGCTGCCCGGGGTAGCCCTGCTGGCCGTGCCCGTGGTCGTCGGTGCGCTCGCGGTGCTGGCGGGATCGGCGGACGCGGTGCTGTCCGCGCGGGCGGCCGGACGTCCCGTGCGGGCGGCGGTGACCGCACCGCTGCGCGAGGGCGCCCGACTGCTGGTGCAGCAGCCCCGGCGGGTGCCCGGCGCCGACCTGCTGCTGGTCCGGGCGGGCCTGCTGACCCTCGTCGCGGCCGCGGGGCTCGCCGCTCTCGTGGTCCCGGTGGGTGGCCGGGCCGTGTCCGACTCGTCGATCGGTCTCGTGTGGTTCAACGCCGCGGACGTGGCCGTGTGGGTCGCGTTCTGGTCGATCGGCTGGGGGTCGAACTCCAGCTGGGGCCTGGTGGGTGGCTACCGCTTCCTCGCCCAGGCCCTGGCCTACGAGCTGCCGCACATGTTCGCCCTGGTCGCCGTGGCCACCGCCGCGGGCTCGCTGCGCCTGAGCGACGTCGTCGCCGCCCAGCAGGGCTTGTGGTTCGGGGTGTGGATGCCGGTGGCGTTCGCGGCCTACCTGCTCGCGGTCCTGGGCCTCAGCGCCTGGGGTCCGTTCGGCAGGCCGGTCGGCCCAGAGGTGGCCGGCGGGCTGGGCGTGGAGCTCGCGGGGGTGGACCGCGGGCTGCTGCACGCCGGTCGGGGTGCCCTGCTCGCCGTGGGCGCGGCCATGGCGGTGCCGCTGTTCCTGGGTGGAGGGGCCGGACCGTGGCTCCCGCCCGCGCTGTGGTGGCTGGTCAAGACCCTGGTGGTGCTGGGGGTGCTCGTGGGGCTCGGTCGGCTGGGGCCGGCGGTGCGGGTGGAGCGGTTCACCGAGCAGGCCTGGCTGTGGTGGGTACCGGCCACGCTGCTGCAGGCCCTCGTCGTCGCGGTGGTCGTGCTGTGACCGCCGGATGGGTCACCGCCACCCTGTTCTGGGTGTGCGCGCTGGGGTCGGTGGCCACCGGGTTCGCCGTGTTCCGGGTCAGCTCCATGGCCCGGGCAACCATGGCCCTGCTCGTCTCGTTCGCGCTGGCGGCCGGGGCGGTGGTGCTGCTGCAGCTGGGCTACCTCGCGGTCGTCGTCGTGCTCATGATGATCATGGAGATGGCCGTGATGGCCGTGTTCATGCTGATGTACATGATGAACCCGGCCGGGCTCATGCCGATGCAGATGTACCACAACAAGTCGGTGGCCATGTCGGCGTCGGTGGGCACGTTCGTGGTTCTCGCCGCCGGCATCCTGGCGGCCCCCTGGCCGGCCCGGGCGGGGTCGCCGCCGACCGACCCGACCCTGGAGCTGGGCCTGGCGCTGATGGGCTCGAAGATGCTCGTGATGGTGATGATCGGGATCGCCATGTTCGCGACCATCGTCGGGTCGGTGGTGCTGGCGACCGACCGGGGCCGCTACGACCGCCTCGGGGACGACCTCGACGCGCCCCGCACCGACGACCCCGTCCCGGGTGGTGTGGGCCGGTGACCCTGCAGACCTTCCTGCTGCTGGCGGCCGCACTGTTCTCCATCGGCCTCTACGGAGCGCTGTCCCAGCAGTCCGTCGTCATGGTCATGATGGGCCTCGAGCTCATGATCAACGGGATCATCGTCGCGGCCTCCGCGTTCTGGTTCTACCTGTCCCCGGCCCGCGCCGACGGACAGGTCCTCGTCCTGCTCGCGCTGGCGGTGATGGCCGTCGAGATGGCGGTGGGGTTCGCCGTCGTCACCGCGTCGTTCCGGGCCGGCGAGATCGACCTGGTCGACTCCGCCGACGAGCTCCGCGGGTGAGCGCCGTCCTCGCCCTGCTGGTGGCGCTCCCCGCGGTGGTCGGCCTCGTGCTGCTCGCCCTGCCGGTGCTGGCCGGCACGCACGGTGAGAGAGCGGCCGCCCCGGTGTCCGTGGGTGCGGCCACCGCCGTCCTCGGACTCGCCGTCGTCACCGCCCTCACCCGTCCTGAGCTGGACCTGGTGTGGGTGCCCGGCCTGTCCGGACGGCTCGCGGTCGACGGGCTCTCGGCCGCGCTGGTTCTCACCGTCGCGGGAGCGGCCCTGCCGGTGCTGCTGTGGACGGTGCGGTCGCCGGGGGAGGGTCGCCGGCGCCTGGCCGGGCTGCTGCTGGTGTTCACCGCGGCGATGCTGCTGGTGGTCACCGCCACCGACCTGGCCCTGCTCCTGCTGGGCTGGGAGCTCGTCGGGCTCACCTCGTACGCCCTCATCGGGCACTCCTGGCGCGAGCCGGCCCGGGTGGACGCGGGCATCACCGCGTTCCTCACCACCCGTCTGGGCGACGTCGGGCTCTACGTCGCGGTGGGCGCGGCCGTGGCGGGGGGCGGGGTGGGCCTGGACCACGTCGCGCCCACCGCCGGGGGCAGCGGCTGGGCGCAGGTGGCCGTGGCCGGGATCGTCGTCGCCGCGCTGGGCAAGTCCGCGCAGCTGCCGTTCAGCGGCTGGCTGTCCGGGGCGATGCTCGGACCGTCCCCCGCCTCGGCCCTGCTGCACTCGGCCACCATGGTCGCCGCCGGCGGCTACCTGCTGCTGCGCGTGCACCCGCTGCTCGAGTCCACCGGCTGGGACACCGGCGTGGCCTGGGCGGGCGCGGCCACCGCCGTCGTCATGGGCACGGTGGCCCTGGCCCAGCGCGACCTCAAGCAGCTGCTCGCCGCCTCCACCTGCGCCCAGCTCGGCTTCGTCCTGGTCGCGGCCGGCACGGGGGCGATCACCGGGGGCGTGCTCGCACTGGTGGCCCACGCCGCCACGAAGTCGCTGCTGTTCCTGTGCGCCGGGTCCTGGCTCGACGCCCAGGGCACCAAGGACCTGACGGCCCTGCGCGGGGTGGGCCGTCGCTACCCCGCGGTGGGGGTCGCGGCCGCGGTCGGCGCGCTGAGCCTGGCGGGGGTGCCGCCGCTGGCCCTGTGGGTCGGCAAGGAGGCGGCCCTGGCCGGGTCCACCGGTGCGCTGTACCTCGCCGGCCTGCTCGGCGCCGTGCTCAGCGCGGCCTACGGGGCGCGGGTGCTCGCGGTGGTCCTCGGACCGCCCGCGCCGGGGGCGGAGCTGGACACCGAGCATCGCGGCACCCGCCACGTCGGCGTCCCCGCGCTGCTCGCGGTGGCCGGGCTCGCCGCGCTCACCGTCGCGATCGGGGTGGTCGGGCTCGCACGGGCCGACCTGCGGCCCGCTGCCGGGGAGCTGGCGGTGGCCGGGGCGCTGTCGGTGCTGGTCGTCGCCGGGGTGGTGCTGCTCGACCACCGCCGGGCGGGACGGACCGCGCCGGTGCTGCTGGACTGGTGGGGCCTGCGCCGCCTGCTCGACGGGGTCGGCGCGAGCACGCTGCGCGTCGCCGGTGCGCTCGCCGCCGCCGACGACCGTCTGGTCGCGGCCAGCCTGGCCGCCCCGGAGGCCACCGGCCCGGCCCGGTTCGAGACCACCGGGGTCGAGGAGCCCCTCCTCCGTGGGGTGGCGGCGCTGGCCACCGGCACCCGCCGCCTCGGGGTCGTCGCCCGGCGACCTCAGACAGGTCTGCTGCACACGTACTACGCCCAGGCCGTCCTCGCCCTCGTGGTGCTGGCGGCGACCCTCGTGCTGGTGAGGTGACCGTGCTCCCCGTCCTGATCGTCCTCCCGCTGCTCGTCGCGGCGGGCCTGCTCGCCGCGCCCGCGGCCTCCGACCGGGTGGTGTCCGCGGTGTGGACGGCCACCACCGGGGTGCTGGTCGCGCTCGTGGCCGGGACGTGGGTGGCCTACCGGCTGCACCCGCCCGCGGCCGGCGGCCAGGCGTTCGTCGTCGACGTGGCGTGGATCCCCTCGGTGGGCTCCCGCTTCCACCTCGGGGTCGACGGGCTTTCGCTGCCCCTGGTCGCGCTGACCGCGGTGCTGTTCCTCGCCGCAGCCGTCCACGCCGGGCGCCGCCGCGACAACCTGGGCCGCTACGCCGCCCTGATGCTGTTCCTGCAGTCCGCCTCGCTCGGGGTCTTCGTGGCCCTGGACCTGCTGGTGTTCTTCGTGTTCTTCGACCTGTCCATCGTCGGCATGTACTTCGTCATCGCCGGCTGGGGCCAGGTGGCCTCCGCCGAGCGCCGCCGGGCGGCCCTGCTGTTCTTCCTCTACACCTTCGCCGGCTCGTTGGCCCTGCTGCTGGGGTTCATCGGGCTGTACCTGGCGGCCGACCCGCACACCTTCGACATGGTGGAGCTGGCCCGGGCGAACCCGCTGGCCGGGCGCGGGGTCCTCGGCGGGATCGTGCTGGGTGCGGTCCTGCTCGGGCTGGCGATCAAGACCCCCACCTTCCCGTTCCACACCTGGCTGCCACCGGCGCACACCTCCGCCCCGGCCGAGGGCTCCGCGATCCTCGCCGGGGTGCTGCTCAAGATGGGCACCTACGGCTTCCTCCGGATCGCGATGCCGCTGCTGCCGCAGGCCTGGCGGGCGTGGGCCTGGGTCATCGTGGTCATCGGGGTGATCTCGGTGCTGCACGGGGCGCTCGTCGCCCTGGCCCAGGACGACCTCAAGCGGATGGTCGCCTACACCTCGGTGAACCACATGGGCTACATCGTGCTCGCGGTCGGAGCCGCCGGGCTCGGCGGGGGCGCCGACGAGGCCGCCCGCTCGCTGGCCGTCACCGGCGCGGTGACCCAGATGGTCAGCCACGGCCTCATCACCGGCGCGCTGTTCCTGCTGTGCGGGGTCCTGCACGACCGCGGGGGCACCTACGCGATGAGCCGGTACGGCGGGCTCGCGGGCGTGGCGCCGGTGTTCACCGCGCTGTTCGCGGTGGCCGCGTTCGCCTCCCTCGGCCTGCCGGGGCTCTCCGGCTTCGTCGCCGAGCTGCAGATCTTCACCGGCAGCCTGGCCACCGCTCCGGTCCCCACCGCCGTGGCGGTGCTCGGCATCGTGGTCACCGCCGCCCTGTTCCTGCGCGCGCTCGGCCGGCTCGGCACCGGTTCCACCCGCACCCCGGACGGCCGGACCTTCGGCGACGTCACCGCCCGGGAGGTCGTCGCGGTGGTGCCGCTGCTCGTGCTCGTCGTCGTCCTCGGGGTGTACCCGTCGCTGGTGCTGGACGTCATCAGCCCGGCGGCCGGCACCGTCGTGCAGCTGGTGGGCCGGTGACCCCGGGAGCCAACGAGGCCGTCACCACGCTGCTGCCCGAGCTGGTCCTGGTGTTGGCCGCTGTGGTGGGCCTGCTCGCTGGCTCGTTCCTGCCGCGCCGCCGCCAGGGCCTGGTGCGGGCCGGGGCCGTGCTGGCGGTGGTCGCGGCCGGGGTGCTCTCGGCGGTCGGGCTCGCCCGGCCCGCGGAGCTGGTGTTCAGCGGGACCTACGCGGTGGACGCGGGGCTGGGGGTGCTGCGGCTGGTGGTGCTCGCCGCCACGGCGCTGACCCTGCTGCTCGCCGCCGAGGCGATCGGGGGTAACCGGCGCGAGACCGAGGTGGTCGTGCTGGTCCTGCTGGCCGCGCTGGGCACCATCGTCCTGGCCGGCGCCAACGACCTGCTGGTGCTCGCCGCCGGGTTCCTGCTCACCTCGCTGCCGCTGTACGCGCTCACCGGGTTCACCCACACCCGCCGCAGCACCGAGGCCGCCCTCAAGCAGTACCTGCTCGGTGCGCTCGCGGGTGTGCTCATGCTCGTCGGCGTCGCCGTGCTGCTGGGCGCCGGCGGGGGCACCGACTACCCCACCCTGGCCACCGGGCTCCCCGCCGCCGCGCGGATCACGGTGGTGCTGGGCGTGGTCGCCCTGGTGGCAGGGCTGCTGTTCGAGCTCGGTGCCGTGCCGCTGCACTTCTGGGTGCCCGACGTGACCCAGGCGGCGAGCACACCCGTCGCGGCCTTCACCTCCACGGTTCCCAAGCTCGGCGCCGCGCTCGCGCTCTACCGGCTGCTCGACGTCCCCCTGGCCGGCACGGGTCAGGACTGGTCGCTGCTGGTGGCCGTGATCGCCGCCGCCAGCATGACCCTGGGCAACCTTGCGGCCTTCGCCCAGGACGACGTCCGCCGCCTGCTCGGCTACTCCGCCATCAGCCAGGTCGGCTACCTCCTCATGGCCGTCGCCGTGGCCGGGCGGGCCGAGCTCGCCCTCAGCTCCCTGCTGCTGTACCTCGCGGCGTACGCGGTGACGAACCTCGGGGCCTTTGCCGTGGTCGCCGCCCTGCCGCACGCGCGGACGCTGGCCGACTTCCGCGGTCTCGCCCGCACCCAGCCGTGGCTGGCCGGTGCGCTGGTGGTGTGCCTGCTGGGGCTCGTCGGCACCCCGCCCACCGCGGTGTTCGCCGGCAAGCTCACCGTCTTCACCGCCGCGGGCGACGGCGGGCTGGGCTGGCTCGTGGTCGTCGCCGCCATCAACACCGTGGCCAGCCTGTTCTACTACCTGCGCTGGATCGCGCCGGCGGTGCGCGGCGGGGGCCAGGCACCCACCGTCGACCCGTGGGCCCGCGCCGCAGCGGTCACCGCCGCGGTGTCCTCGCTCGCCCTCGGCGTGCTCGCCGGCCCGGCGCTGGACCTGGTCAACGGCACGCTCGCCCGGTAGCCGCTGGCGGTTGGTCCCCGGCGGGTCCCGTGGTGGTCCTGGGGACCGCTGGTCACGAGCACCCGACTCCCCGTTGCGCTCGGGGCGGGACCGTGGGAAAGTATTCCTGACCGATCGTTCTGTAAACGACTGGCCCGACGCCGTCTCCAGCCGCGACGCGATCATCACAGGAGGAACCATGACGGTGCTGCCCCCGGCGCCCCCGGTGGACGAGTCCGAGCTCCTCGCGGGCTTCGACGCCACGATCGCGCGCAACGACCGGATCGAGCCGCGCGACTGGATGCCGGAGCGGTACCGCTCCACCCTCGTGCGCCAGATCGCCCAGCACGCGCACTCGGAGATCATCGGCATGCAGCCGGAGGGCAGCTGGATCGCCCGCGCGCCGTCGCTGCGCCGCAAGGCGACCCTGCTGGCCAAGGTCCAGGACGAGGCCGGTCACGGGCTCTACCTGTACTCCGCGTGCGAGACCCTCGGCGTCTCGCGCCAGGAGCTCACCGAGAAGCTGGTCGCGGGCACGCAGAAGTACTCCTCGATCTTCAACTACCCCACCCTGTCCTACGCCGACGTGGGCACCATCGGCTGGCTCGTCGACGGCGCCGCCATCTGCAACCAGGTCCCGTTGTGCCGCACGTCCTTCGGTCCGTACGGACGCGCCATGATCCGGGTGTGCAAGGAGGAGTCGTTCCACCAGCGGCAGGGCTTCGAGCTCCTGTCCACGATGATGCGCGGCACCGACGCCCAGCGCGCCATGGTGCAGGAGTCGGTGGACCGATTCTGGTGGCCCGCCCTGATGATGTTCGGCCCGCCGGACGCGGACTCCCCGAACACCGAGCAGTCGATGGCCTGGGGCATCAAGCGCGACACCAACGACGAGCTGCGGCAGAAGTTCGTGGACATGTCCGTCCCGCAGGCCGCGGCCCTGGGCGTGACGCTGCCGGACCCGGGCCTGGTGTGGAACGAGAGCAAGGGTGGGCACGACTTCGGCCAGCCCGACTGGGACGAGTTCTACGCCGTGGTCAAGGGCTCCGGACCGTGCAACGCCCAGCGCACCGCGCACCGGCGGCGGGCGCACGAGGAGGGCGCGTGGGTCCGGGACGCCGCGACGGCCTTCGCCCGCTCCCAGCAGGAGGTGTCGTGAGCGGCGACGGCCAGGACTTCAGCGCGGACGGTGGGCACGGAGCCGTCCCCCTGGCCGGTGTGCCGACCGGTCTCGGCGAGCAGCCGGACGGGGAGTGGCCGCTCTACGAGATCTTCGTGCGCGGCAAGCGGGGCCTGAACCACGTGCACGTCGGGTCGCTGCACGCCGCAGACGACGAGATGGCGCTGCGGCACGCCCGCGACGTCTACACCCGCCGCAACGAGGGCGTGAGCATCTGGGCGGTGCGGTCGGACGACGTGGCGGCCTCCAGCCCGGACGAGAAGGACCCGCTGTTCGCCCCCGCCGGGGACAAGGTCTACCGGCACCCCACCTTCTACTCGATCCCTGACGACGTCCCGCACATGTGAGAGGAGCTCGCCATGACGGACCACAGCTCGGTCTACGACGGCCTCACCGGCGGGGATGACTCCCAGTGGGCGTTCGGCACCGACTTCGAGGACCCGCTGGCCGGGGTGGACACCACGATCGGCGACGGGGTCGACGCCGCGGTGCTGGGGCAGTACTGCCTGATGCTCGGTGACGACGCCCTCGTCTACGCCCACCGCCTGTCCGGGTGGGCGAGCAACGCGCCCGACCTCGAGGAGGACATCGCGCTGGCGAACGTCGCACTGGACCTGCTCGGGCAGGCCCGGCTGCTGCTCGCCAGGGCGGCAGCGGCCGACCCGTCGCTGGTACCCGGGCTGCCCGAGGGTTCGCCCGTGCCGCCGGAGGACGCCCTCGCCTTCTTCCGGGACGAGATGGCCTTCCGCAACGTGCGCCTCGTCGAGCCGCCGAACGGCGACTTCGCCGTCAGCACGGTGCGCCTGCTCGTCTTCTCCACCTACCGCCTCGCGCTGATGCAGCGCCTGGCCACGAGCAACGATCCCGTGCTGTCGGCCATCGCGGTCAAGGGGATCAAGGAGCTGCGCTACCACCGGGACTACGCCGGGCGGTGGTTCCTCACCCTGGCCAAGGGCACCGAGGAGTCCCGTCGTCGGCTGCTGGCCGGGATGGACCTGGTGTGGCCGCTGAAGGACGAGCTGTTCACCGCCACCGCCGTGGAACGTGCCGCGGCCGAGCAGGGGGTCGGGGTGGACCCGGCGACCCTCGCCGACGAGGTGGCCGTGCTGCTCGAGCAGGTCCTCACCGTCAGCGGGGTGGACCGACCCGACGTCCCGCGGACCGGGGCGGTCAACGGCGGTACCGGCCGGCACGGGCGGCACACCGAGGAGATGGGTCGGCTGCTGGCCGAGATGCAGGTGGTGGCCCGCGCCCACCCGATGGGGCGGTGGTGAGCGCCGTGCCGACCACCTCCCGTGCCTCCACCCGGCTCGCGCGGGCCCGGGTGCTGGCGGAGCGGGTCACCGACCCGGAGATGCCGATGCTCACGCTGAGCGATCTCGGCGTCCTCCGCGACGTCCAGCTCGAGGAGGAGGCCGGAGCCGACGCCGTCGTGGTGACGATCACCCCGACCTACTCGGGCTGTCCCGCCATGGCGACGATGCGCGACGACCTCGTGCACACCCTGCACGACAACGGCTTCACCGACGTCCGGGTCGTGGTCAGCCTGCACCCCGCGTGGTCGAGCGACTGGATCACCGAGGGGGGGCGGCGGGCGCTGCTCGAGCACGGCATCTCCGCGCCGGGCGCGGCGCCCCGGCACGACGGACCGATCGCGCTCAACCTGGCGCCGATCCGCCGCCCGCTGACCTGTCCCCGCTGCGGAGGTGCGGACGTGGCCCTGGTCTCGGAGTTCGGGCCCACCGCCTGCAAGGCCGTCTACCGCTGCACGTCGTGCCTCGAGCCGTTCGAGCACGTGAAGGAGATCTGAGCGTGACCTCACCCCGATCGGCGTTCCACGAGCTGCGCGTCGCCGCCGTCGAGCGGCTCACCGAGGACTCGGCCGCGGTGACCTTCGACGTGCCCGCGGACCTCGCGTCCACCTTCGACTTCCAGGCCGGGCAGTCCCTCACGCTGCGCCGCACCGTCGACGGGCAGGACCACCGCCGCTCGTACTCCATCTGCGCCCCGGCGGGGTCCCCGCCGCGGGTGGGCGTCCGGGAGATCCCCGACGGGCTGTTCTCGAGCTGGCTCGTCCGTGGCCTGTCCGTCGGTGACGTCGTCGAGGCGCAGCCGCCCGCGGGGACCTTCCGGGCCGACCCCACCCAGGCCGGTCGGCACCTCTGCATCGCGGCGGGGTCCGGCATCACCCCGATGCTGTCGATCGCGACCACCGTGCTCACGAACCCCGCGTCCTCGGTGACGCTGATCTACGGCAACCGCACCGTGCGCTCGGTGATGTTCGCCGAGGAGCTCGCGGACCTGAAGAACCGCTACGGGCCCCGCCTGGACCTCGTCCACGTCCTCTCCCGCGAGCCCCGCGACGTCGAGCTGTTCTCCGGTCGGCTCGACGCCGACCGGCTGCGCCGGCTGCTCACCACGCTGGTCCCGGTCCGCAGCGTCGACCACGTGTGGCTGTGCGGACCGTTCGGTCTCGTCAACGCCGCCCGCGACGTCCTCTCCGAGCTGGAGGTCAGCGCCGACAAGGTGCACGTGGAGCTGTTCTACGTCGACGAGCCACCGCCGGAGGTCGTCCGCCGCGACGACGTCGTGGACGGTGACGTCAGCCAGGTGACCATCGTCCTGGACGGCCAGACGACCACCGTGGCGGCCCCCAAGGAGCTGTCCATCCTCGACGGTGCGGCCAGGACGAGGAACGACCTGCCGTTCGCCTGCAAGGGCGGCGTGTGCGGGACCTGCCGTGCCCACCTGGTCTCCGGCGAGGTCGACATGCGTCGCAACTACGCCCTCGACGACGACGAGGTCGCGCGCGGCTACGTGCTGACGTGCCAGAGCTTCCCGGTCTCCGACACCGCCACGGTCGACTTCGACGCCTGAGCCCCCGGCGCCCCCGGCCCCGCCTGGTCCCCGCGTCAGGTCCCGCCCACCGTGGCGGGACCGTCCGGGCGGCCGAGGCCGTCGAAGACCACGCCCGTCACCCACCGGGCCAGCAGCGTCGGGTCCACCGGTCCACCGGGGCGGTACCACTCGACCAGCGAGTTGACCGTGCCGAAGAGCAGCCTGCTGATGACCTCGGGGGGGATGTCGGCCCGCAGCGAGCCCTCGTCGACCGCGGCCCGCACGAGCGTCGCGAGCTCGTCGCCGATGAGCCGCCGACGGGTCAGGGCCTCGAGCTCCACCGCGCTGTTGCCCCGCACCCGCAGCAGCAGCGTGACGGCGGGGAGGTGGTCGAGCAGGATCTGGACGGACTCCTCGGTGGCGGTGCGCAGACGCTGGAGCGCGCTCGTGCCGGGGGCCGCGCTCGTGGCCGTGCGCACGGCCGTCGTGAGCCCGTCCAGCGCCTCGTCCAGCGCCGCCGACAGCAGCGCCTCCTTGCTCGCGACGTGGTGGTAGATGGCCGACTTGGTCAGCCCGAGCTCCTTCGCGAGGTCCCCGATGCTGGTGGCGTCGTAGCCCTTCGTGTTGAACAGGTCGATCGCACGTCTCAGCACGGTCTCCTGGTCGTAGCCTGGGCGCCCGCGCCGGGGTGGGGCCGGCGGTGGGGCGGGTGCGGACACGGTGGGGATCGTCGCACGGGCGCCGGACGGGGGATGCCTCAGCCGTGCCCCGGGCCCGGCTCCGACCCCCTGCGTGGCACGGTGAACAGCGGGGCCACCTCGACCCCGCCCTGGCCGTGCAGCAGGACCTCGTCGTCCGCCCGGAGGCGGGTGTCGGCGCCGAGGTCGACCAGCTCGCCGTCGCGCGCCGCGAGGCTCAGCCACGCGCCCGGTCCGAGGTCGAGGTCGGACACGAGCGCTCCGTCGGCCGGAGCCCCGTGCTCCACCGTGTACCGCAGCAGCCCTTCCGGGGCCTGGCGCAGCCGAAGACCGATCGCGTAGGGCTCGGGGGGCTGTGCGCGCATCGGTATCCGCAGCAGTCTCGCGACGGCGGGGACGGAGCCGCCCTGGACCACGACCGAGACCAGCACGACCACGAAGATGATCCGGTACACGCGTGCGCCGTCGTTGATGTTCGCGTTCAGCAGGAAGATCCCCAGCAGGATGGGTACGGCGCCCTTGAGCCCGGCCCAGAGCACGAAGATCCGCTCGTTGCGGCTGAGCTTCACCGGGATGAGCAGCAGGCCGACGAGGACCGGCCGCACGAGCAGGATCATCAGCCCGGCCAGCGCCAGCCCGACCAGCAGGTCCGACCCGGAGAACAGGTTGGTGACGGAGACCGTGAGGCCGAGGATGGTGAAGGCGACGATCTCGGCCAGGCTCGCCAGGGCCGAGGTGAACCGCTCGATCTCGGCCTTGTAGGGGCCCTGGGTGTCCCCGACCAGGATGCCGGCGAGGAAGACGGCCAGGAAGCCCGACCCGTGCGCGACCGCGGCGAGACCGTAGATCGCGGCGGCCCCGGTGAGGGTGCGCAGCGGGTAGAGGCCCTCGTTGGGCAGCTGGACGTGCTGGGTGACCCACCGCAGGCCGAGTCCGCCGACCACCCCGACGGCCAGGCCCACCGACATCTGCAGCGCGAAGTCCCCGACTCCGGAGAGCACGGCCCCGACACCACCCCCGGTGGCACCGAGGATGGCCACCAGGATCGCGATGCCGACGGGGTCGTTGGCGCCGGACTCGCCCTCCAGGATCGTGCCGGTGCGTCCGGTGATCTCCCGTCCGCCCAGCACCGAGAACACCACGGCGGGGTCGGTGGGGGCGAGGGCGGTGCCGAGCAGCAGCGCGACGCGCCAGTCGAACCCGAACAGCAGGTGGGCGGCGGCGGCGAGCCCGGCGGCGGTGACCACCGTCCCGGCGATGCCGATCCAGAGCACCGCACCGGTGGCCCGGCGGAAGCGTCGCCAGCCGATGCCCATGCCACCGTCGAACAGCACGACGATGAGCGCGACGGTGACGATCCGCTCGTCGAGCCGCTCGGTCAGGTCACCCAGCGCGGGCCACACGTCGGAGGCGATCGCGGCGCCGACGAGGAACATGGCCGGTGCCGGCACCCGCAGCACCGCGCTCAACCGGTTGGCGAGCAGGGCCAGGACCAGGGCACCGCTGACGAGCAGGACTACCAGGCCGAATCCGGTGATGTCGTCGGTTCCCACGGTGCCAGCCTGGCCCGGCGGCACCCGTGCCGCACGAGGGGGGTCCGCCGTCGTCCGAAATGTCCCGCTCGTGGTGGACGACGGTCACCGCAGCGCGCGGACGGGTTCGGGCTCGGCCGCGTGCAGCCCGGGGTCGGTCGCCGGCAGCCGGCGCTGGCGGGCGGAACGGTCCCCGGTGACCTCGAAGCGGACCACGACCTCGGGTACCCCGGACGGGGCGCGGTGCGCGTCGAGCTCACGCACGACCCAGCCCCGGCCGAGCTCGTCGTGCACGACGTCCGCGCCCGCCCGCCAGGTCGGCGCCGAGCTGCTGGTCGGGGACCGCTCGGCGCCGTCTCCTTCCGCGGGTTCGACGGGCAACCCCCGGGCGGGGGAGGGCGTGGCCGCCGGCAGCAGGCTCAGCTGCTCCTGCGGTGAGAGCCCGCCCAGGTGCACCCCCAGCAGGCGGGCCCCGGCGCCGGACTCCTCCTCGGCGTCCAGGCCGGTTGCGGCCACCACGGCGGCGAGGGCCCGCACCGCCGCCCCCCGTAGGAGCCCGAGCTCGGAGGTGGCCTGCGGAACGGTCACCGCTCGCCCCACCACGGCGAAGTCGGTGTCCTTCAGCCGGACGGTGACCGTCCTGGCCCCGACCCCCGCCTGCAGCAGACGGGCGTGCGCGGCCACCAGCACCCGGTCGAGGACCGGCCCGAGCTGCGACGCGGGGGTGTCGAACTCCAGGGTCTGCTCGGCCGAGACCGACTTCGGCCCACGCCACGGGGTGACCACGCGCGCGTCCCGGCCGTGGGCCATCTCCCGGACGCTCGTGCCACCGGCGGTACCCAGCAGCCGCTCCAGGGTGCGCACCGGCTGCGCCCGGACCGCGGCGACGGTGTCGATGCCGAGCTCGGTGAGCCTGGCCGCCGCGACGGGACCCACCCCGGGCAGCGCGGTGACCGGCAGCGCGTCCAGGAAGGACTGCTCGGCGTCGCGCGTGACCACGAGGACCCCGCGCGGCTTCGCGGCGGTGGAGGCGAGCTTCGCGACCAGCTTGGAGGCGCCGGCACCGACCGACACCCGCAGACCGGTCTCGTGCAGGACGGCGGCGGCGACCGCGGACACCAGCTCGTGCACGCCGTGGTCCGCGCCGCCGACCTCGAGGTAGGCCTCGTCGACGCTGACCTGCTCGAGCACGTCGGTGAACCGTTGCAGCACAGCCATGATGGCCACGGAGTGCGCCCGGTAGGCCTCCATGCGCGGGTGGACGAAGACCCCCTGGGGGCAGCGGCGCCGCGCCGTGGCCATCGGCATCGCCGACCCGACCCCGAACCGGCGCGCCTCGTAGCTGGCGGTGGCGACGACCCCGCGCCCACCCAGGCCGCCGACGATGACCGGCGACGACGCCAGGGACGGCTTCTGCCGCTGCTCGACCGAGGCGAAGAATGCGTCCGCGTCGACGTGCAGCACCACCGGTCCCACTGGCCACCCCCTCCACCCGACCTGCCCCAGGGTGCCCGGGCCCCGGCCGGCGCGCGCGACCACGCCGGCCTGGAGGTCGTGGCCAGCTCCCGGTGCCGCAGCTGGTCGGTGCGCCCGGCGGGGTGTGGTCGCCGACGTGAGCCGCGGCGATGCGTCCTCGTGGACGTGTTCCTCTGGTGGGTGTCCGAGGGGGGACTTGAACCCCTGCCTGATGGACGCTTCACCTGGTCTGACCTGGCCTCTACACTGCGGAAGCCCGTTCGGGGCTGCGCGCGTGAGCAGAGCCGATCCCATCGAGTGTTGACGCCGTCAACGTGTCTCAGCACTCGCTGGCCCTTCTGGTCTTGACGCTGATCGGACATTCGGACGGTCCCGCGCGCGTGTGCGGGATGACCACGGGGGATCGATGACGCAACCGCAGGGGCCGGACTTCACGAAGGGCCCAGACCAGCAGGGTGGTCCGCCACCGCAGAACTACGGGCCCCTGCCGGGGTACGGCGGACCTCCGCCCGGCGCGAGCCAGCCCCCGCAGTGGGCACCGCCACCACCGGGTGCGGGCGGGACCAAGAAACCAAAGCGCTGGCCGTGGATCGCCGGGGGTGTGATCCTGCTGCTGATCGTGATCGGCGCGGTAAACAGCAAGAAGGACCCGGCAACAGTTGCGTCGCCTCGAACTACGACGACGGTCGAGACGACCGCGCCAGCTGCTCCAACAGCGTCACGGACAACTACAGCTCAGGCGAGTCCAACGACAACTCCTACGCCGACGCCCGTCCCTGCTGCGCCGGCCCCGACGGCAGCCGCACCCGTACTGGTGCCGATGCCCAGCGTGGTGTGCATGAATCTCCAAGACGCGCAGAACAAGATCCAGGCCGCCGGGGTGTTCTTCTCACGAAGCAACGACGCCACAGGTAGGAACCGTCTACAGATTTTGGACCGGGACTGGATCGTGGTGTCGCAGATGCCTGCCCCGGGGGTGCCTATCGGCGAGGGAGATGCCGTGCTGTCGGTCGTCAAGTCCACCGAGCCGAACAACTGCTGAGGAGTAGACGTGGGAATCATCAGGAAGACGACCAGCCTCGGAACTCTCGGGCTCGTGAACTTCCGCGGCAAGGACGAGCGGGCGAACAACTACGCGAAGCAGACCCGAAACGCCGCCCGGGCGCAGGTCGCTCAGAACGCCATGCAGCTCGAGCTACAGCGGCAGCAGCTCGCCGCCCTGGATCACGGCAACGTCCGGGAGGAGGTGCGGGACATGCGACAGGAGTTCCCGCCCATCGCCCCGATTATGCCGCCGCAGCCGATCCCGGTCGGTCCTCCGCCGGGTTGGTATCCGGACCAGCACGACCAGCAGCTGGTGCGCTGGTTCGACGGCACGCAGTGGACCGAGTTCACGCAGCGGCGCCAGTAGCTCCGGACGAGCGTCAGCGCCCCCAATTTCTGAGCGGAGGGTGGGGGCGTGGTCGTTGCGGGAGCCACCACCTCGGGTCGCGTGAGCGAGCAGCCCCGGGTGGTGGCCTACCAAGCCCGACACCCGGGTGTGAATCGGGGAGTGCCTGGCGGGCAGACGGTGGTGGGGCGGCCGTACGGTCGACTCGGGGGGTGGCCGACCGGCCGGTGGCCGTGGCGAACCTACCGGGCGGCCCGGGCCTGCTCCTGCTCGATGAGCAGCAGGAGCCCCTCCAGGCTCGCCAGCACGTGCCGGTTCACGTCCTGGGCCTGGACCATCGCCGGGAAGTGGTCGGCCAGGCCCAGCGCCCCGAGGTGGGAGTACGGCGGGTGATCAGTGCCAGCGACCTGCGCCCGGGCGGTGGCCACTGAGTGCTCGCGGCGGACCGCGGCGATGCGCTCACGGAGGCGGTCGGCGCGGGCGCGGCTGGCAGCGGTGGCGCGCATGGCAGGCATGGTGCGCGCGACCCACGACGGAAGCGGACCGCGCAGCTGGAACGCCCTACGATCCCCGCACACGACACGAGGGGGACGAATGCGCACACGAGGGACGATCCTGGCCGCGCTGCTGATGACGGGCGTGCTGGCGGGGTGCAGCGGGCAGGCCGGGGAGTCCGCCGCACCCGCGACCAAGACCACGACCACCACGGCGGCCCCCACGACCACCGTGCCGCGGCCGACGACGACCGTGCCGACTACGACGCCGCCGTCACCTGCGGTGACCACCACGGCGGCACCCGCCGCCCCCGTGGCCACCATCCCCCGCCCGGGAGCCCAGCAGGCCGACAACCTGTACGCGGGGCTGGTCAGGATCGAACCGCTGTTCGCCAAGAAGAGCCGGGACACCCTCGTGTCCCGGTCCCGCGACCAGTGCACCAGCATCCTCCAGGGGCTCCCCGACGAGAAGCTGATTGACAACGCGATCTCGCGCTTCACCGCCCCGGGCCTGGACGGCATCACCCGCCAGCAGGCGTTCGAGGTGAACGACCTCATCCGCAGCGGCGGGTGGTGCGTGTAGCCCGGACGCAGGCCCCCCCAGCGCCCTCACGAGGAGGACGCCGGGGGTGTCGTTCGTCGGGGTCACGAGGCACCGTCCCGGCCATGACCCGCTGGACCCGTGGCACCACCTGCGTGAGCGCCACCCTGACGTTCTCGTCCACTGTGACCGCCAGCTGCGACACCCGTCGCTCGGGGAGTGGGACGGGCGCAGCACGGTGCACCTCGACTCCCGGCTCGAGCAGGCCGCCTGCCGCTGCACCCTCACCCACGAGCTCGTGCACCTGTGGCGCGGCCCTGGCCCAAGGGACCCGGCTGGCCGGGCGCGCGAGGAGGACATCGTCGACCAGGTCGCGGCCCGGCCGCTCATCACCCTGCCGGACCTGCTGGACTCGATCCTCCGGGGCCAGGGCACCCCGAACCACAGGGACCTGTGGGTCAACGAGCCCACGTACCTGACGCGGCCGAGACGCTGCGCCCGGACGAGCAGGACTGGATCGACAAGCAGCTGCTGGAGCGGGTCGCGTGAGGAACTCGCAGCGGGTGAGCTGTGCCCCTGTGCCGGAGCAGTGGCTCACCCCCGACGGCTGCTACCTGCTGCCGATGGGCCCAGACGGCCCGAACCATGGCGACTGGATCGACGCGTGGGACGCCACCGTGGAGGGGCGCGACGCCGAGGCCCCGGACGAGGGCTGCTGATGACCGACCTACAGTGCGCGGTCCTGGCGTTTGAGGCGCGCACCGTGTGGTGGCGGTACGTCGGCGCGAAGGAGGAGGCGGTGCTGGTCGAGCTGGGGCTGAGCCCCACCCGCTACACCCAGGTACTCGTGCAGGTGCTGGGGGAGCCGGAGGCCGCGGCCGTGGAGCCGCTGGTGGTCAGGCGCCTGCAGCGGCTTGCGGACGCCCGGCGGGCAGGGCGCGCTGCTCGAGCACCTGGGGCAGGGCGAGGGTGAGCGCCCGGGACATCGCCGACGCAGCAGCCGCGGCGGAGCGCCGGTCGATGTGCCCGTACTTGCCGATGGTGGTGGTGATGTCTCGTGGCCGAGCTGGCCCCGTATCACCGAGAGCGGCACCCCGGCCTGGATGAGGATCGACGCGCACGAGTGCCGCAGGTCGTGGATCCGAAGCCGCTTCCCCAGCCGCTGACCCTCGAGGGCGGGGGCGATCTCGTGGCCGACGGCGTCGGTGCGCCGCGCGATGCGCTTGCTGCCGGTGCGGGCTCCCCCTGGCCAGCCGGATGGCGGGCTGCCACACGTTGTCGTGGAAGGTGGCTGAGCGGACCGGGTCCCCGCGGGTGTTGGTGAAGACCAGGAAGTCACCGCCGCGCTCGGCCAGCAGCGGCTCGAGCAGGTCGACAGTCTCGGCGGGGAGCTCGACGGTACGGCGCGAGCGCGCGGACTTCAGCGGGCCGAGGCGGAAGCCCTCCCGGCGGCGTACTTCCAGGCCCGGACGCTGCGGATGGTGCTGTTGTCGCGGTCAACGTCGGACACGCGCAGCGCGGTGGCCGCACCCCAGCGGAGCCCGGTGGCCAGCAGGAACGTGACCAGGGGCTGCCAGTAGGTGGGGACGTAGCCGAGGAGCACCGCGAAGTCTGACGGCGTCGGGAACACCATTTCCTCCCGCTCCGTGCCTGGTAGCCGCCGCCCCTTGCACGGGTTCGCCCCGATGTGCTTGGCGCGCAACGCCCCCCGCAGCGCCGCGGACAGGAAGCCGCGCTTGTTGGCCACCAGTTTCCCCGCGCCGCCGAGGCCGTTCATCCACCGTCCCACCGCCACCTCGTCCAGGGCGGTGATCGGGGTGGCACCGATGGTGGGCGCGACGTCCCGGGCGACGTAGGAGCGGTAGCGGCGCCGGGTGCCCCCCTCAATGCCGGAGAGCTGCTCGATGTAGGCGGTGCACCAGGAGCCCACCGTGATCAGCGGCCGGCCGTCGTCGAGCACACTGGCGATCTCCGGCGCGCGGACAGACCCGACCTGGTTCAAGAGCTTGCGCCACTGGGTGGCCCGCTTCGGATCGTCGAAGGACAGCGACCGTTGGGTGCCGTCCTCGCGCGACAGCACGGACGTGTAGCTGGTTCCGTCCTGGCGGGTGCGCGTGCGGATCGACGACACGGCTGCTCGCCTCCGTTCGGAGCCGAAACCGGCCGTTCGGAGCGGCTCGGTGCAGCCGTCGGAGGGACGATGCCGTCAGCTGCGGTTGACCGCCGATCCGCGCCGATCGCGGCAGGTCGCTGACCTGCCAGTTCGTGTCATCTCAGGGTGTCCGAGGGGGGACTTGAACCCCCACGCCCGTTAATAGGGCACTAGCACCTCAAGCTAGCGCGTCTGCCATTCCGCCACTCGGACCGAGCACCGGCCCGTGGGCCCGTGCGCCGCATGAGGTTAACCGATCGACCCACCCCACCCAAACCGGCCCCGGGACCGTCGGACGGGGGTGGTAGGAACACGGGGTGGCCGAAGAAGCAGAGACCGTCAGCGAGTCCCGCGCCGAGCTCGAGGTGGTCGAGCTGACCAGCCAGCTGATCAGGATCGACTCCACCAACACCGGGGACCCGGCGACGCTGGTGGGGGAGCAGGAGGCCGCCGAGTGGGTGGTCCGCCAGCTCGAGGAGGTCGGCTACCAGACCACGCTGGTGGAGTCCGGCATGCCCGGGCGGGCCAACGTCTTCTGCCGCCTGGAGGGTGCGGACAGCACGCGCGGGGCCCTTCTGGTGCACGGGCACCTGGACGTGGTGCCGGCCGAGCCCGCCGACTGGTCGGTGCACCCGTTCTCCGGCGCGGTGGAGGACGGGTACCTGTGGGGCCGCGGGGCGGTGGACATGAAGGACATGGTCGGGATGACCCTGGCCGTCGCCCGGCAGTTCAAGGCCGAGGGCGTCGTCCCGCCGCGCGACATCGTCTTCGCGTTCCTGGCCGACGAGGAGGCCGGCGGCACCTGGGGCTCGCACTGGCTCGTGGAGCACCGCCCGGACCTGTTCGAGGGCATCACCGAGGCCGTGGGCGAGGTGGGCGGGTTCTCGCTGACCGTCGGCCGTCCGGACGGCACCGACGTCCGCCTGTACCTGGTGGAGACCGCGGAGAAGGGCATCGCCTGGATGCGGCTGCGGGCCCGCGCCCGCGCCGGCCACGGGTCCTTCCTGCACCCCGACAACGCCGTCACCATGCTGGCCGCGGCCGTCGCCCGGCTCGGCACGCACACGTTCCCGCTGGTCATGACCGAGTCGGTGACGCAGTTCCTGGCCGCGGTCAGCGAGGAGACCGGGCTGACCTTCGACCCGGAGTCCCCGGACATCGACGGCACGCTGGAGAAGCTCGGCAGCATCAGCCGCATCGTCGGCGCCACCCTCCGGGACACCGCGAACCCGACCATGCTCACCGCCGGCTACAAGGCCAACGTCATCCCGCAGACCGCGGAGGCCGTGGTCGACTGCCGCGTGCTGCCCGGGCGCCAGGCCGCGTTCGAGCGCGAGGTCGACGAGCTCCTCGGCCCCGACGTCGAGCGCGAGTGGGTCACCCAGCTCGAGGCCTACGAGACCACGTTCGACGGCGATCTGGTGGACGCCATGAACGACGCGGTGCTGGCGCACGACCCCGACGGGCGCACGGTGCCGTACATGCTCTCCGGCGGCACCGACGCGAAGGCCTTCGCCAAGCTCGGTGTCCGCTGCTTCGGCTTCGCGCCGCTGCGCCTGCCTCCCGAGCTCGACTTCGCCGCCCTGTTCCACGGGGTGGACGAGCGGGTACCCGTGGAATCCTTGCGCTTCGGCACCCGCGTGCTCGACCACTTCCTCCGCCACTGCTGAGCGCAACGAAAGGGAACACGTGAGCTACCAGGACAAGGTCGTCCTCATCACCGGCGGGGGCTCGGGCTTCGGCGCGGCCGCCGCCCGCCGCCTGGCCGCCGGCGGCGCACGGGTGGCCCTGCTGGACCGGCACACGGAGTCGGTCTCCGCCGTCGCCGAGGAGGTCGACGGCTTCGCGATCGTCGGCGACGTCACCGACCCGGACACCTCCACCCGCGCCGTGTTCGAGACCGAGGAACGCTTCGGTCGCCTCGACGTCGCGTTCCTCAACGCCGGGACCGTGGGAGGTCAGCTGGCCAGCGACGACGCCCTCGACCTCGCCCGCTACCGGGCCGTCGTGGGGGTGAACCTCGACGCCGTGGTCTACGGGACGTGCGCGGCGGTGCCGGCCCTGCGCCGGGCCGGGGGTGGACAGATCGTGGCGACGGCCTCGCTGGCCGGGCTCGTGGCCATCCCGGACGACCCCGTCTACACGCTGACCAAGCACGCGGTGGTCGGGTACGTGAAGGCCGTGGGAGCACAGCTGGCGGGAGAGGGGATCCGGGTCAACGCGCTGTGCCCCGGGTTCGCCGACACCCCGCTCATCGCTGACCACCGGGACGCCTTCGTGGCGGCCTCGTTCCCGCTGCTCACCACCGAGGACGTGGTGGACGCCCTGGAGCTGGTGCTGGCCGGGGAGGGCACGGCGGAGTGCTGGTTCATCCAGCCCGGCCGCGAGAGCGAGCCCTTCCGCTTCCGGGGAGTACCCGGTCCGCGCGCCGGGGTGACCTCCCAGGCGCCCCCCGCGGGCGCCCTGCACCCCTGAGCCCTGGGGTCGCGGTCTGACGGTGGGCAGCCCGACGGTCGGCGTGCCCGCCGTCAGACCGCGCTGCCCACCGCATCCGCCACCGAGGCGAATCCCCCGGCGCGCACCCGGCGCGCCAGCCCCCGGTGCACCGAGCGCGCCCAGAACGGTCCGCGGTAGACGAACGCCGTGTACCCCTGCACCAGGCTCGCGCCCGCCGTGATGCGCTCCCAGGCGTCGTCCGCGGTCTCGATGCCGCCCACGGACACCAGGACGAGCCCGTCGCCCACCCGGGCCCGCAGCCGGCGCAGCACCTCCACCGAGCGCGCTGCGACCGGGGCCCCAGACACGCCACCGGCCCCGGCCGCCTCCACCACGGCCGGGGGAGTCGCCAGGCCCGCCCGGGACACCGTCGTGTTCGTCGCGACGATCCCAGCGAGCCCCAGCTCCACGGCGAGGTCGGCCACGGCGTCGACGTCCTCGTCGGAGAGGTCCGGCGCGATCTTCACCAGCACCGGCACGTCCACCACCGCGAGGACTGCCGAGAGCAGGGGCCGCAGCGACGCCACGGCCTGCAGGTCGCGCAGCCCCGGGGTGTTGGGCGAGCTGACGTTCACCACCACCCAGTCGGCCAGCGGGGCGAGCAGCCGGGCACCGGCCACGTAGTCGGCCGGCGCGTCCTCCGCCGCCACCACCTTGGTCTTGCCGATGTTCACCGCCACGGGGATCGCGGACCGCCTGCGGCGCAACCGGTCCGCGGCCGCGCCGGCGCCCTGGTTGTTGAACCCCATGCGGTTGAGCAGCGCGCGGTCGGCCGGCAGCCGGAACATCCGCGGAGCGGGGTTGCCCGGCTGCGCCTGGGCGGTGACGGTGCCCACCTCCACGTGCCCGAACCCCAGCGCGCTCCAGG
Source organism: Rhodococcus antarcticus (assembly GCF_026153295.1). NCBI lineage: Bacteria > Bacillati > Actinomycetota > Actinomycetes > Mycobacteriales > Nocardiaceae > Rhodococcus > Rhodococcus antarcticus. The sequence continues at coordinate 1,609,660 of NZ_CP110615.1, forward strand.
CGTCGACCCCGGTGGCGTCCTTGTCGAACCCCGCGGCCAGCCCCAGCGGCCCGGCGTGGTCCACACCGAGCACCCGGGTGCGCAGCACGGGGTCCCGGACGCCGAGCAGCCGGGTCAGCCCCCACCGCAGCGGGGCGGTGCGGCCGGCGAGACGGATGAGCGTGAAGCCCAGGTGGTGTGCCCGTTCCGGGTCCAGCCGGGTGAACACCCACCGGAACAGCAGCGCGTACGGGCTCACGTGGCGGGACCGGGCAGGGTGCGGCCGGTCCGCCGGCGACGGAGCACCACCCGCCGCGTCCCGTCGGCGTACAGCCGCACCCGGGACAGCTCCCACCCGCCGTACTCGGCCTGGATGGCCAGCTGCACCGAGGCGGTCAGCCGGGAGACGTCCGGCGGAAGCCGCAGGGGGTGGTACTCCCAGTCGTCGCCGTCGAACGGTCGCGGCCCGGGGAGCCTGCTCATCGGGTGCCCTCTCTCGCCTGGCTGCTCACCGGGTCGTCCCGGGCTCAGGACTCGTCATCCTCGCGCCCCGGGCACTATCCGCTGCACCCCGGCACCGGTGGCCGAGCTGACCAGCACTACGCCGTCGGCGGGGTCCACGGCCACCGAGTTCGGCTGCGCGACCGTGTCGAAGCGGTAGCGCTCCACGGGTTCGCCACCCCGCACGTCGTAGCCGACCACCTGGTTCGTGGCCGTCAGGGTCACCCAGGCCAGGTCCGTCGTCGGGTCGTAGGCGATGCCGTAGGGCGAACCGGGGACCGGGTAGCGCTGCCTCATCAGCAGCGGGTCCGCCCCGAGGGCGATGAGCTCCCCGCCCGTGGTGTCCACCACGAGCACCCGCCCGTACCGGTCGGCCACGGCGTTGGTGGCACCCTCCCCGGCCCGCAGCGCCACGCCCAGGCTGTCGGACCCGAGGTCGAGAACGGCTGCCGCGGTCTGCTGGCGGTCCACGGCCACCACCGCGCCCGCAGCCTCCACGAGGTCGTCCACCCCGGCGAGTCCACCGACGGTGGCCTGCACCGTGCCGTCGGGCCCCAGCAGCACGGTCGTCCCGGAGCCCAGGCCCGCCGCCACCCGGCCGTCCGACAGCTGCAGCACCGCCGTGACGTCGCCGTCCACCGCCGTGGAGGTGAGGGCACCGGAGGTGGTGTCGACCCGGGCGACCGCTCCGGGCAGCGCCACCAGGACGCTGCCCCCGTCCCCGGCCAGCTCCACCTGGGTGGCCGGGGCGGGCAGGGGCACGCTCCGGGCGGCGCGCGACAGGTCGTCCAGGTCCAGCAGCACCAGCCTGTCGGGTCCGGTCGCCGCGAGCACCAGGGTGCGGGTGCTCCGGTCGACCACCGTGGCGGTGAGCGGGGACCCCACCGTGGTGGTGGTGCCGGGCAGCGCACCCGTCTGCTGCGGGGACGTCGCCGGCTGGGCCGCGGGGATCGTGTCCAGCGTGGACGCCCCGCCGCTCGAACCCCCGGAGGAGCAGCCGGCCAGCAGCAGCGCGGCCACCACCGACCCCGTCACCGCCGACCGGACCAGCACCGTCACCACGCCCTCTCGTCGACCCCGGCAGACACCCGCTCCCCGCACCAGCATCCCCGACCGTCCGGGGGACGACCGCCCGGACCGCTGTGAGCCGGGGCACCTCGTCCTCCGGCGGGTACCGGTGGCGCCGGGATACCGTGACGGATCAGCCGTCCTTCGGGGACGAGAGGAGTACACCAGTGAGCCCACCCGTCTTCGAGCTCTCCGAGCTCACCACCGGCGCGCACGCACACGGGTTCGGCCACGTGGGCGACGGCCGGGAGTTCGCCTTCCGCGTCCGCAGCAACCTCGCGGTCGTCGAGATCTACAAGGTCGACGCCGCGGAGGTCTTTCCGCTGCCGGAGGACGTGGAGGCCACGGCGCAGCGCTCCGTCACCGACGTCGACCTCACCGACGAGCGCGGGCTGCTGGCCCTGGTCCGCGACCTCGTCGCCGAGGCGGAGCCCACCGACGGCGGCGGGGTGGAGACCACCGTCCGCACCTTCCTCAGCCGCCTCGGCTCGGTGATGGACGGCTGGTAGGCGCGCTCAGGTCGAGCTGACGTCGTCCAGGGCCGCCCGGATCGCGGCCGGGAGGGTGAGGGACTCGACGGCCAGCACCCCGGTGAGCTGCGCGGCGTCGCGGCCACCGACGATCGCGCTCGCCACGCCGGGTCGGTCGCGCACCCACGCCAGGGCCACGGCGAGCGGGGACGTGCCCAACCCGTCGGCGGCGGTGACGACCGCCTCCACCACCCGGTTGGCGTGCGCGGTGCGGTGCCCCTCCAGTGCCGCGGCCAGGTGCGGGCTGGCGCCACGCGAGTCGGCCGGGGTACCGGTGCGGTACTTGCCGGTGAGCACGCCGCGCGCCAGCGGCACGGCCGCCAGCAGCCCCATCCCGTGGTGCACCGCGGCGGGCAGGAGCTCCTCCTCGGCGCCACGCTCGAGCAGCGAGTGCTCCGCCTGCACGGCGACCAGCGAGCCCGGGGGGACGGCGGCGGCGACCGTGGCCACCTGCCAGCCGGTGTGCTCCCGCAGGCCCACGTACCGGGTCCGCCCGCTGCGGACGGCGGCGTCGAGGGTGGCGGCGACCTCCGCCACGGGCGTCCGCGGGTCGAACCCCCCCACCTGCCACAGGTCGAGGTGGTCGGTGCCCAGCTCGGCGAGGGTGGCGTCGAGCTGGGCGAGCATCGTGGTCCGGGAGCAGTCCAGCACCGAGCCCGACGTGCTGGACAGCACGAGCGCCGAGCGGGGAACCAGGTCGCCCACGAGCCCGGCGAGCACCGACTGCGCTGCCCCCTCCGTGTACACCGGCGAGGTGTCGACCAGCGTGCCTCCGGCGTCCACGAAGGCGACGAGCTGCGCCGCAGCCTCGTCCGCGTCGGTGTCGCGCCCCCAGGTGAAGGTGCCCAGGCCGGTGCGCGAGACCCGCAGCCCCCCCGCACCGACGACGCGCTGGGCCACGGGCGGTCGGTCGGCGCTTCGCTGTTCCACGAGGACGGGAGCCTAGGCCGCGGCACTCTCGCCGGCGTGCAGGCTCGCCGCGATGAGGGCGCTCTCAGGCTCTTCCGGCCGCGCTGGCCCTGCGGGGGTGCCGGGACCGGTAGCGTCCGCCGCCGTGAGACTCGGACTGAACATGGGGTACTGGGGAGCCGGCAACGACGCGGCCAACCTCGAGCTGGCGATCGAGGCCGAGCGCCTCGGCTACGCGGTGGTGTGGGCGGCGGAGGCCTACGGGTCGGACGTGCCCACCGTGCTGTCGTGGGTGGCGGCGCAGACGTCGACCATCGACATCGGCAGTGCCATCCTGCAGATTCCGGCGCGCACGCCCGCCATGACCGCGATGACGGCGGCCACGCTGGACACCCTGAGCGGGGGCCGCTTCCGGCTCGGCCTCGGCGTCTCGGGGCCGCAGGTCTCCGAGGGCTGGCACGGGGTGCGCTTCGACAAGCCGCTCGGGCGGACCCGCGAGTACGTGCAGGTGGTCCGGCAGGCGCTGAGCCGGGAGAAGGTCCGCTTCTCCGGGGAGCACTACGTGCTGCCGCTGCCCGACGGACCCGGCAAGGCCCTGCAGCTGACCGTGCACGGCGCGCGACCGGACCTGCCGGTGTACCTCGCCTCCATCGGTCCCAAGAACCTCGAGCTCACCGGCGAGATCGCCGACGGCTGGCTCGGGCTGTTCGTCACCCCGGACGGGCTGGGCGAGCAGCTCGCGCTGATCGGCGCCGGGCGGGCGAAGGTCGGCAAGGACCTCACCGGCTTCGACGTCGTGCCCACCGCGCCGCTGGTGCCGGGCCAGGACTGGCAGACCTGCGCTGACTCCGTGCGCCCGTACTCCGCCCTCTACGTCGGGGGGATGGGCAGCCGGGAGAAGAACTTCTACAACAACCAGGCCGTCCGGATGGGCTTCGGCGACGCCGCGGCCACCGTCCAGGAGGAGTACCTGGCGCGTCGCTACGACGCCGCCATGGCCGCGGTGCCCCTGGAGTTCATCGACGCCACCGCGCTGCTGGGGCCCGTGCCCCGCATCGCCGAGCGCATGCAGGGACTCGCCGCGGCCGGGGTCACCACCCTCACGATCTCCGTCATGCCGGGGGTCGACGGCGTCGCCGCGCTGCGGGCCGGCGCCGAGGCCCTGGACCTCGCCGGGGTGGGCGCCTGATGGACATGACCTGGTTCCAGGCCCTCGTCCTCGGGCTCGTGCAGGGGCTGACCGAGTTCCTGCCCATCTCGTCCTCGGCCCACCTGCGGATCGTCTCCGGGGTGTTCTTCGGTGGTGACGCGGGTGCCTCGTTCACCGCCGTCACCCAGCTCGGCACCGAGGCCGCCGTCCTCGTCTACTTCTGGCGCGACATCGTCCGCATCATCTCGGCCTGGTTCCGCGGGCTGCGGGACAGCTCGGCCCGCGGGTTCGACTACCGCATGGGCTGGTACGTCATCATCGGCACCATCCCCGTCGGCGTGCTCGGGCTGGCGTTCAAGGACCAGATCCGTTCGGGCGCCCGCAACCTCGTGGTCATCGGCGTCACCCTGATCGTGTTCGCGCTGGTGCTGGCCGCGGCCGAGAAGTACGGCCGGCAGCGGCGGCCGATCGAGGAGCTCACGCTCACGGACGGCGTGGTGATGGGACTCGCGCAGGCCCTGGCGCTGATCCCGGGCGTGTCCCGGTCCGGCGGCACCATCTCGGCCGGTCTCTTCCTGGGGCTGACCCGTGAGGCCGCCGCCCGCTACTCGTTCCTGCTGGCCATCCCCGCGGTGCTGGCCTCCGGGCTGTTCAGCCTGCCCGACGCCATCCACCCGGCCGATCTGGCGACCGCGAACCTGCAGGCCAGCGGGCTGCAGCTGCTCGTGGCGACCGTGCTGGCGCTCGTCGTCGGCTACGCCTCGATCGCCTGGCTGCTGCGGTACGTGGTGAGCCACACCATCTACGTCTTCGTCTACTACCGCATCGTGCTCGGCGTCATCGTGCTGGTGCTGCTGGCCACCACCGGCCTGACGGCCACCTGATCGCGGGCTCCCCGCCCGACGGCGACCTGATCGCGGGCCGACCCATAGGCTTGTCCGCATGACCGTCCTGCTGCTCCGCCACGGCCGCTCCACCGCGAACACCGCGGGGGTGCTGGCCGGTCGCGCCGAGGGTGTCGAGCTCGACGAGAAGGGGCGCGGTCAGGCCGAGGCGATCGTCGCGCGGCTGGCGGCGCTGCCCGTGGCGGACATCGTCGCCTCTCCGCTGACCCGCTGCCAGCAGACGGTGGGCCCCCTGGCCGCCGCCCGCGGACTCACCCCCCGCACCGAGGACCGGCTGGCGGAGGTCGACTACGGCAGCTGGACGGGCAAGGCGATCAAGGACCTGCTCAAGGAGCCGTTGTGGTCGGTGGTGCAGCAGCACCCCTCGGCCGCCGTGTTCCCCGACGGGGAGGGTCTGGCCCAGGTGCAGAGCCGGGCGGTGGCCGCGGTGCGCGAGCACGATGCGCGACTGCTCGCCGAGCACGGCCACGACGTCCTCTGGGTGGCCTGCAGCCACGGGGACGTGATCAAGTCGATCCTCGCCGATGCCCTGGGCACGCACCTGGACGGGTTCCAGCGCATCGTCGCGGACCCGTGCTCGGTGAGCGTCGTCCGGTACACCCCCACCCGCCCGTTCGTCCTGCGCACCAACGACACCGGGGGCGATCTGTCCAGCCTGGTACCGCCCCCGCCGAAGAAGAGGCGGGCCAGCCGGAAGAAGACCGCCGACGGCACCGTTGCAGCAGCCGAGCCCGCCTCGTCCGACGCCGTGATCGGTGGTGGCGCGGGGGCGTGAGCCACCGCTGCCGAACACCCCGTTCTCGCCTAACCTCGGAGGCACCATGTCACGAGTGATCCACGTCTTCCGCACCCCCGACCGGTTCATCGCCGGCACCGTCGGCCAGCCCGGCGAGCGCGCCTTCTACCTGCAGGCCGTCCAGGAGGCTCGCGTCGTCAGCGTCCTGCTGGAGAAGCAGCAGGTGCAGGTGCTGTCCGAGCGGATCGGTGCCCTCCTCGAGGAGGTCGCCCGCCGCTTCGGGGCCGACATCCCCGAGGAGACCGAGGACGTCGGCGACCTGCACCCGCTGACCACCCCCGTCGAGGAGGAGTTCCGGGTGGGCACGATGGGCCTGGGGTGGGACTCCGAGGCCGGTGCGGTCGTGGTGGAGCTCCTGGCGGCCACCGAGGGTGAGGTCGACGAGTCGGTCGTGCTCGACGACACCGACGAGGGACCCGACGCCGTGAGGGTGTTCCTGTCCCCGGAGCAGGCTCGTGAGTTCGCGGCCCGGTCCGGACGGGTCATCTCGGCCGGCCGGCTGCCCTGCCCGCTGTGCGGCGAGGCGCTCGACCCGGCCGGGCACGTCTGCATCCGCACCAACGGCTACCGGCGTGGGGTGGGCATCTCCCCGTCCGCGGCCGCGCCGGACGAGAGCTGACGGGCGCCGGTGGCCGCACCCCTGCCCTCCGCCACCCCACCCCCAGCGCCCGAGGTCCTCGAGCTGCTGCGCCACGGCAGCCTCGACATCACCGGCCGGATCGTGGCGGCCTCCAACGCCACGCTGCTGTGCACGGTGGAGCTGGACGGCACCACCGGCACCTGCGTCTACAAGCCCGTGCGCGGCGAGCAGCCCTTGTGGGACTTCCCCGACGGCACGCTCGCCGGCCGCGAGGTCGGGTCCTACCTGGTCTCGGCCGCCACCGGCTGGGGCGTGATCCCGCCGACGGTGCTGCGCAGCGGTCCCTACGGCAGCGGCATGGTGCAGCAGTTCATCGAGACCCCGGGTGCCACCGTCTCGGACCTCAACGGTGAGGAGGTGCCGGACCTCGACGTCGAGGACGAGAGCTACGAGCTCATCGACCTCTGCGCACCCGAGGCGGTGCCGGACGGCTGGCGCCCGGTGCTGCGCGCCCACGACTACGGCGGGGACGTCGTGGTGCTCGCCCACGCCGACGACGCGCGGCTGCGCCGGATGGCCGTGCTGGACTGCGTCATCAACAACGCCGACCGCAAGGGTGGGCACGTGCTGCACGGCCTCGACGGGCGCGTGTACGGCGTGGACCACGGGATCGCGCTGCACGCGGAGAACAAGCTGCGCACGGTGCTGTGGGGCTGGACGGGCGAACCGATCGGGGACGAGGCCACCGAGGTGCTCAGCCGCCTCGCCGCCGAGCTCGAGGGAGCACTGGGCGAGGAGATGCACGAGCACCTGACCGTGCGCGAGGTGGACGCGCTGCAGCGCCGGGTGCGGGGCCTGCTGGCCAAGCCGACCATGCCCGGGCCACGAGGGGACCGGATGATCCCCTGGCCGGCCTTCTGAGGGCCGGCCGTGAGCGCGCCGGGTCGCGGCCGTGGGCGCCCCGCGCGGCTCTCCCCGTGACCGGGACGGGCGTCCGGATGGGGACCGCGCCCGGCCGATGGGTCCTCCTGGCGACCATCCTCGGCTCCGGGGTGGCCATGCTCGACGCGACCGTGGTCAACGTCGCCCTGGAGACCATCGGTCGTGACCTCGGTACCGGGTTCGGCGGGCTGCAGTGGACGCTCAACGGCTACACCCTCACCCTGGCCGCGCTGATCCTGCTCGGCGGATCGCTGGGGGACCGGTACGGCCGGCGCAAGGTGTTCGTGACCGGGGCCGTCTGGTTCGCGGCCGCCTCCCTGCTGTGCGGGCTGGCGCAGGACGTGCAGACCCTGGTGGCGGCGAGGGCTCTGCAGGGCGTCGGCGGGGCCCTGCTCACCCCGGGCAGCCTCGCCCTCATCTCCGCCAGCTTCGACCCCCGCGACCGGGGCGCCGCGGTGGGTGCGTGGTCCGGGCTCGGAGGCGTCGCCGGGGCGGCCGGGCCCTTCGTGGGTGGTTGGCTGGTGGAGCAGGTGAGCTGGCGTGCGGTGTTCCTGGTGAACCTGCCGGTCGTCGCCGTGGTGGTGTGGGTGGCGCTGCGGCACGTCCCGGAGAGCCGGGACACCGGACCCACCCCCGCGCTGGACGTCACCGGGGCCGCGCTGGCCGCAGTGGGCCTGGCGGGGGTCACCTACGGCTTCATCGGCGGCTCGTGGCCGACAGGCCTGGCGGGGGCGGGAGTGCTGGCGGTGTTCCTGCTGGTCGAGCGGCGGTCCTCGCACCCCCTCGTGCCGCTGGAGCTGTTCAGCTCGCGCCTGTTCGTTGCCGCCAACCTCGTGACGCTCGTGGTCTACGCCGCCATCAGCACGGTGTTCTTCCTGCTCGTGCTCCAGCTGCAGGTGGTGGCCGGCTTCTCGCCGCTCGCGGCCGGCGCCTCCGCGCTGCCGGTCACGCTGCTCATGCTGGTGCTCTCCGCGCGCGCCGGTGCGCTGGCGCAGCGGATCGGACCCCGGCTGCCCATGACCGTCGGCCCGCTGGTCGCCGGGGTCGGGTTGCTGCTCATGCTCAGGGTCGGCCCCGGTGCGCGCTACCTGCCGGACGTGCTCCCGGCGGTGGCGGTGTTCGGGCTCGGGCTCAGCGCCCTCGTGGCCCCGCTCACGGCGACCGTGCTCGGGGCCGCCCCCGGACACCTGGTGGGGACGGCGTCCGGGGTGAACAACGCCGTGGCCCGCACCGCCGGGCTGCTCGCCGTGGCGGCGCTGCCGGTGCTCGTCGGGCTCACCGGGGACGCCTACACCAGCGCGGGCGCGTTCGACCCGGGGTTCCGCCGTGCGATGGTGGTCGGCGCATCACTGCTCGCCGCGGGGGCCGTGGTCGCGGCGGCCCTCGTGCGCACCCCGCCCACCGGGCCCGAGGTGCCGGTGGACCGGATGCCGCACGGCGGGCTCACCGGGCCGGCGCCGCACCCCGACCCCGCCTGAGCGCGCAGGGTGCGGGCCACCAGCGCAGGGGCGGAACCCCGTGGGCGCGAACGGCCCGCAGCCTGCGCGGGAGCTCAGGAGCGGCCCACCACCGGGTTCAGCGCGCTCTGCGCGAGCGCACCGGGCGCGGTGTCCGGCAGGAACTCCTGCCACGTGCCGCTGACCATCGTCGGAGACGCGATCACGCGCGTGCCGTCGGCGAAGTACGTCGTCGCCAGCGCCCGGCGCGGCTGCGTGGTCCGGTTGGGACCCGCGGTGTGGAAGCACAGCGAGGAGTGGAAGCTGACCTCGCCGACGGCGTAGGGCGAGTCGGTCACCTCCACCCCCGACGTGCCGAACCGCTGGGACACCGCCACGTCGTAGGTGGTGCCGACCTTGTCGAAGTCCAGGTCCGCCAGCACCTCCCGCAGCTCGGTCCCGTGGGCGAAGCTCAGCGGGCCCATCTCCGCGGGGATCGCGGACATCGGCATCCACGCCGTGAGCACCTGGTGGGAGTCCAGCGGGAAGTGCTCGTCGTCGTGGTGCCACGGGGTGCGCCCGCACGCGGGCTCCTTGCTCAGGGCGTTGTCGTGGTAGATCCGCACCCCGTCCTCGCCGAGCAGCGACGCGGCCGCACCGCCGATCCGCGACGACGTGGCCACCTGCCGCATGAGGTCGTCGTGCAGCCACATCTGCTCCAGCGCCAGGAAGCGCCCCGCCGTGTCCGTGCCGTGCTGAGCCACCAGCAGCTCCTGCAGCCGCTCGGCCAACCGCCGCACCACCGGCGGGCTCAGCACCCCCGGCAGCTTGACGAAGGCGTTGCGGGAGAACGACTGCACCGCCTCGACCGGAACCACGTACGGCTCGGCCAGGAAGGCCGCGAGCTCGTCGTCGGTGGCCGGGGCGACGTCCGGCAGGCCGGGTCCGTCCACCAGCGGGCCGGCCGCCTCCGGGTTGGCCGCCAGGGTGACGTACCAGTCCCACCACTGCTGGTCGTCGCCCGCCCAGGGGGCGTCGATCCCACCCTCCCGGTTGGCCTCGGGAAGCTTCTCGTTCGTCACAGCCACAGCAGCACCGCCTCGTGCTCGAAGGTCCAGGTCCCGTCGTTCTCGCACTCGGCCAGGTACTGCCCGAGCACCGGTGCCGCCTCCATCTGCTCGAGGCTCACCGTGTCGTCGAACGCGCAGCGCTGCAGGAAGCCCTGCGCCACCGCACGGTCCGACGTCGAGGTCGTGTACCGCACCCGCTCCTCGCGGACGTCGGCCCCGGCCGCGACCAGCGCGTCGCGCACCTGTTCACCCGTGGTGAACGGGGCGACGTCGGCCGCCTCGGGGATGCCGGCGCGGTAAGCGTCGTAGAAGGCCAGGTAGTGCGACGTCGAGCTCGCCTGCGCGACGAACCCGAACCCCCCCGGGGCGATGGCGGCGACGAAGCGCTCCGCGGCCACACCGAGCTCGGCCGGTGGCAGGGCGTAGAGCGCGTGGGTCGCCCACACCACGTCGTAGGTGAGCTCGGCGGGCAGGTCCTGCAGGGTGATGACGAGCTCGCGCCCGGCCACGAAGGGAGCGACGAGCTGGGCCTTGGCCTCGGTCACCGAGAACGCCGAGGGGTCGAGCAGGTCGTACTCGATGGTCGGCTCGGAGGACAGGTCGGCGTAGGTGTGCAGGGCGGTGGGGAACTTGCCGCTGCCGCAGGCCACGTCCAGCAGGGTCTTGCGGCCGCGCAGCAGCGCGGGCCAGTCCGCGGCCAGCGCGAGCTGGTGGTAGTCCTCGGTGGCGAGGGCGTAGAACGCCTCCATCTCGGCCCGGCCCTGCTCGCTCCAGTGCTCGAGGCTGCGGGCGGCGGTGTCGGTGTCGGACGGCACGTCAGGCGTCTCCAGAGGTCGGTGGGGATGCAGCGTGGGTGCTGCCGTGGTTGCGTTGTGACACTACGGCGGGGTGCTCGACGTCGCCGGGTGCCACCCGAGGAGAGCTGAGTGCGAGCGCGAAACCAGCTGCTGGACACCGACGAGCCCGGACGCACGGTGCTCACGCGGCACCTCCCGCTGCCCGCCCTGCACCCGGTGGACTACGCCAGGGGACACGCCCAGTTCGAGGCTCGGTCGGACCAGCGGCGGCGCATCGTGGGGTGGCTGGACGCGAGACTGGCGGAGCACCCGGCCGAGGCACCTCTGTCGGTCCTCTCGGTGGGCTGCGGGACCGGTGCGGTGGACGCCCCGCTGGCTGCGGCCGCTGCCGGCCGAGCGGTGCCGGGCGCCGTCGTGCGGTGGACGGGGATCGACCCGCACGGCCCGTCGGCCGCCGCCTTCGACGCGGCGGTGCGGCACGCGGCTCCTGACGCGGAGGTCGTGGCGCGGGCGTGCACGTTCGAGGCGCTGGACACCTCCGACCGCTTCGACGTGGTGACGTTCGTGCACTCGCTGTACTACGTCCCCGACGTCCTCGCGGCGCTCCGCCGTGCGGTCGCGATGCTCTCCCCGGGCGGGCGCCTGCTCGTGCTGCACGCCCCGCTGGGGGCCCTCAACGAGCTGGCGGCCACGCTCGCCCCGGAGACCGACGGCCACCCGCAGTGGTGGAGCGACACGGTTATCGCCGAGCTGGCCGGGATGGGCCTGCGGGTGCACGTCGAGGAGCTGGACGCCGAGGTGGACCTCACCGGCTGCGACTCGGCGGACCGGGCGCTGCTCGACTTCACCGTCCAGGCCGAGCTGACCGACGAGGCCCGTCCCGCCGTCCTGGAGGCCCTGCGGGCGGCCGCGCGGCCCGGCGGAGGGCTGCGCCTGCCGCACCCGGTGACGGCGTTCACGGTGCGTCCGCGCTGATCCGACCCGGCGACCGACGTCCTCGCGGTCGTCAGCAGCCAGGTCCCGGACCTGTCGGTGGTAGGCCCCCGACCTGTCGGTGGGCGGGCGCACCATGGTGGCCATGAACCACGTGTGCACCATCGTCCCGCCGTACCTGCTGCAGCACCTGGCCGGGTCGCGGGCGGATCGGTCGGCACGGTTCACGTCCTCGGTCGCCGACGTGGCCGGTCGCACGCTCGAGCACGACGCGGCCGTGCGGGCCGCCCGCAGCTCCAGCCTGACGGCGGGTCCGGGTGCGCCGGGCCTCACCCGCACCATCTCCGACGCCCACGGCTCCCAGACCCTGCCGGGTGCGCAGGTGCGCGCGGAGGGGGCCGAGGCGACCGGGGACGCCGCCGCCGACGAGGCCTACGCCGGGCTCGGCGACACGTACGCGCTCTACCAGCAGGCCTACGGCCGCTCCAGCCTCGACGGGGCCGGACTGCTCCTGGGTGCGACCGTGCACTACGGCCGGGCCTACGACAACGCGTTCTGGGACGGCGAGCGCATGGTGTTCGGCGACGGGGACGGGGAGGTGTTCACCCGGTTCACGGTGTCGCCGAGCGTCATCGGGCACGAGCTCACCCACGGCGTCACCCAGTTCACCGCCGGGCTGGTCTACCAGGGGCAGTCGGGTGCGCTGAACGAGTCGCTCTCGGACGTGTTCGGGGTGCTGGTCGAGCAGCACGCCGCCGGGCAGAGCGCCGCGGAGGCCAGCTGGCTGGTGGGCCAGGGGCTGTTCCTGCCCGCCGTCCAGGGCCGTGCCCTGCGCGACATGGCGGCCCCGGGCACCGCCTACGACGACGACGTGCTGGGCAGGGACCCGCAGCCGGCGACCATGACGGGCTACGTGGAGACCACCGACGACAACGGGGGGGTGCACCTGAACTCCGGCATCCCCAACCACGCGTTCCAGCTGGCTGCCGTGGCGATGGGCGGCCGTGCGTGGGAGCGGGCCGGGCAGGTCTGGTTCGACGTGCTCACCGGGGGCACACTGGCGGCTGACGTCGACTTCGCGGGGTTCGCCGCCGCGACGGTCGCCGCGGCCGGGTCTCGCTACGGCGACGGGTCGGACGTGCAGGGTGCGGTGCGCACCGCCTGGAACCAGGTGGGGGTGTCCGTCCGGTGACGGTGGGGACGGAGGGTGCGGTGCTCATCGAGGTGAGTCGCAGCGGTGGCGTCACGGGGATGGTCCGGCGCGGGGTGGTCGACACCGACGGGTGCGACGATGCCGACGTCTGGGTGGCTCTGGCGGTCCGAGCCCGGCCCGTGCCCCCCGCGGCCCCGGAGCCCGCGCCCGTGCGGGACGGGTTCACCTGGACCATCCGGGTGGGCACCGAGCAGACCGTGATCGGTGATGGCGCGCTCACGGGCGCTCTGCGCGAGCTGGCCGAACGGACGCTGCGCGAGGGTCGCCCGCCCCGTCGCTGATCCGCGTGCGACGGGGTGCTGGCTGACCCGGTCACCGGGCGTGCTCGGACGGGGGACGTGCTCGGATCAGGGCGGCCCGGCGCCGTCGGGGTCGGAACCCAGTGCGGTCCAGCGGAACAGGCCCGGGTTGACCTCCGTCGGCGGGCGCCAGACCCGCGCGGCACGTTCGTAGTCGTCGGCCAGCGCCAGGAGGGCCCCCTCCGACCACGCGGTCCCCAGGAGCACCAGCGACACCGGCTCACGGCCCACGGCGGAGTACCCGGCGGGGACGCTGACGCTCGGGTACCCGGCCCGCGCCCCCACCCCGGTGGTGGCCGACGCCGAGACGATCGCCACGAGGTCGTGGGCCCCGAGCACCGAGTCGATCGCGGCACGCGACTCCGTGACGCCGCGCTCCCGGTCGACCTCGTAGGCGGCGGCCGTCGCGGGATCGCCCAGGTCCACCGCCAGGGACGCCTCGAGCAGGGTCTGCCCGAACTTCAGGGCCTCCCGGGCGTTCGCGGAGTAGTGGTCCACCAGCTCGCCGAGCGTCCGCAGCGGCGCACCGGCGGGCAGCCGCGCGAGGTACGCCTCCAGGTCCCGGCGCAGCTCTCGGGTCAGGATCGACGGGGCACCGGTGTCGCCCACCTCCACGGGCACGAGCACCGCCCCGCGCTCGCGCAGCACGTCCAGCGCGGCGGTGAACACCGGGTCCTCGTCGGCCACCACCCCCAGCCGGGCTCCCCGCAGCGCCGCGGTCCCGAGCAGCGACAGGTAGTCCGTGCGGGCGTGCGGGGCGCTCGCCGCCGTCGCCGGATCCTCGGGGTCGACCCCGGTCATCGCGCCCAGCAGCGCCGCGGCGTCGGCGACGTGCCGGGCCATCGGGCCCGCGGTGTCCTGCGTGGCCGAGATGGGGACGATCCCCGTGCGGCTGACCAGGCCCACCGTCGGCTTCACCCCCACCACCGAGCACGCCTGGGCGGGGCTGAGGATGGACCCGGAGGTCTCCGTGCCCACGGTGGCCGCGGCCAGGGCGGCCGCAGCCGCGACGGCGGAGCCCGCGCTGGACCCGCTCGGTGTCCGGCTGGCGTCGTAGGGGTTGAGGACCTGACCGCCGAGCGAGCTGTACCCCGACGGCATCCCCTTGGTGGTGAAGTTCGCCATCTCGGTCAGCGTGGTCTTGCCGAGCACCACCACCCCGGCCCGCCGGAGCGCGGCCACCACCGGGGCGTCGACGTCGGGCATCGAGGTGGCCAGGGCCACCGAGCCGGCCGTCGTCGGGACGCCCGCGACGTCGATGTTGTCCTTGACCAGCACGGGGATCCCGTGCAGCGGCCCACGGACCCGGCCCGCCGCGCGATCGGCATCGGCACGCCGAGCCTGCTGGAGCACGTCGGGGACGAGCGCGGCCACCGCGTGGAGCCCGGGACCACGGGAGTTCACGGCCGTGATGCGGTCGAGGTAGAGCCCGGTGAGACGCTCGGAGCTCAGCCGTCCCGAGGCGAGGCGCTGCTGGAGCTCCGCGATCGTCGCGGTGGCCAGGTCGATCTCGATGACGTCGTCCACGCCACCACGTCACCACGAACCGGTCCCGGGTGCCGGACGGGCGGGACCGGCGGGCGGTCCACGTCGCCGGATCGGCGCCACGCTCGTAGCGTTGGTGGGGTGACGAATGCTGCACGGCCCAGCCTGCCCACCCAGCCGCCCGCAGACCTGCCCACCACCCTCGGCGCCCTCCGCGCCTCCGACCACGTCCAGCGCGGCGTGAAGGACGAGATCCGGCACAACCTGCTGACCAAGCTCCGCGGGGGCGAGGACCCGTGGCCCGGCATCCTCGGGTTCTCCGACACCGTCCTGCCGCAGGTGGAGCGCGCGCTGCTCGCCGGCCACGACATGGTGCTGCTGGGCGAGCGCGGCCAGGGCAAGACCCGGCTGCTGCGCACCCTGACCGGGCTGCTGGACGAGTGGACGCCCGTCATCGCCGGTGCGGAGCTCGGCGAGCACCCCTACGAGCCGATCACCCCGGCCTCGATCCGCCGCGCGGCCGAGCTGGGCGACGACCTGCCCGTCGCGTGGCGGCACCGCAGCGAGCGCTACGCGGAGAAGCTGGCCACCCCGGACACCTCCGTCGGTGACCTGGTGGGCGACGTGGACCCGGTGAAGGTCGCCGAGGGCCGGAGCCTGGGCGACCCGGAGACCATCCACTACGGCCTGGTCCCGCGCAGCCACCGCGGCATCGTGACCATCAACGAGCTGCCCGACCTGGCCGAGCGCATCCAGGTCAGCCTGCTCAACGTGATGGAGGAGAAGGACATCCAGGTGCGCGGCTACACGCTGCGCCTGCCCCTGGACGTCCTCCTCGTGGCCAGCGCGAACCCGGAGGACTACACCAACCGCGGCCGCATCATCACCCCGCTCAAGGACCGGTTCGGCGCCGAGGTGCGCACGCACTACCCGCTGGAGCTCGACGACGAGATCGCCGTGGTCGCCCAGGAGGCGGACCTGGTGGCCACCGTGCCCGAGCACCTGCTCGAGGTGGTCGCCCGGTTCACCCGGCACCTGCGGGAGTCGACGTCGATCGACCAGCGCTCCGGGGTGTCCGCCCGCTTCTCCGTCGCCGCTGCCGAGACCATCGCGGCCGCGGCGCTGCGCCGTTCCGCCGTGCTGGGGGAGGAGACCGCCGTGGCCCGCGCGGTGGACCTCGGCACGATCATCGACGTGCTCCGCGGCAAGCTCGAGTTCGAGTCGGGCGAGGAGGGCCGTGAGCTCGAGGTTCTCGAGCACCTGCTGCGCCGCTCGGTCGCCGACACCGCTCGCGCGCACCTGGGCGGGGTCGACCTCGCCGCCCTGGTCGCGGCGATCGAGTCCGGCACCGCCGTCGTCACGGGCGACTCGGTCACCGCGGCGGACCTGCTCGCCTCGCTGCCCGACACCCCGTCCCTGGACCAGGTGTACAGCCGGCTCGAGGCCGAGGTGGACGGCGAGAAGGCGGCGGCCGCCGAGCTCGCGCTGGAAGGGCTGTACCTCGCCCGCCGGATCGCCAAGGACGCCGACGACGCCGGGAACACGGTGTACCAGGCATGAGCACGCCCGCTCGTCGGCGTCGCTTCGCCTACGGCCCGTTCCACGGGGGGCCCGACCCGCTGGCCCCCCCGGTCGACCTGCGCGAGGCGCTCGACGCCATCGGCGAGGACGTCATGGGCGGCACCTCGCCCCGTGCCGCGCTGCGCGAGCTGCTCCGCCGGGGAACCGACGGTCAGCGCGGCCTGGACCAGCTCGCCCAGCGGGCCAACAAGCGCCGTCGCGAGCTCGTGAAGAAGAACAACCTCGACGGCACTCTCCAGGAGGTCCGCGAGCTCCTGGAGAAGGCCGTGCTGGCCGAGCGCAAGGAGCTCGCCCGGGCGCTGGACGACGACGCGCGGTTCGCCGAGATGCAGCTGGAGCAGCGCAGCCCCTCGGTGGCCGAGGCCGTCAAGGAGCTCAGCGACTACGAGTGGCGCAGCCCCGAGGCGAAGCAGAGCTACGACGCCATCGCCGACCTGATGGGCCGCGAGATGCTCGACGAGCGGTTCCAGGGGATGAAGAAGGCCATGGAGGGCGCCACCGACGCCGACCGCGAGGCCGTCACGGACATGCTCAAGGACCTCAACTCGCTGCTGGCCGCGCACGCCCGCGGAGAGGACGCCGACGACGTCCAGGAGCAGTTCGAGGCGTTCATGGCCGAGCACGGCGAGTACTTCCCGGACGGCCCGGAGAACGTGGAGCAGCTGCTCGACTCCCTGGCGAGGCGGGCCGCGGCCGCCCAGCGGGTGCGCAACTCGCTGACCCCGGACCAGCGGGCCGAGCTCGACGCCCTGGCCCAGCAGGCGTTCGGCTCGCCGGAGCTCGCGGACCAGCTCGCCGAGCTCGACGGGATGCTGCAGGCGTCGAGGCCGGGTGAGGACTGGAACGGCAGCGAGGACTTCCGCGGCCGCAACGGGATGGGCCTGGGCGAGGCCACCCAGGCGATGGCCGACGTCGGCGAGCTCGACCAGCTCCTCGAGCAGATCAGCCAGGCCTACCCGGGTGCGCGGATGGAGGACGTGGACCTGGACGCGCTGGAGCGCCAGCTCGGGCCGCAGGCCGGGGTCGACGCCCGCGCGCTGACCGAGCTCGAGCGCGAGCTGCAGCGCCAGGGCTACCTCGATCGCGCCCCGGACGGGTCCTGGCGGCTCTCGCCCAAGGCGATGCGGCGGCTGGGGGAGTCGGCGCTGCGCGACGTGGCCGAGCACATCAGCTCGCGGACCGGTCAGCGGGAGACCCGTCGCGCGGGGGCGGCCGGGGAACCCACGGGCGCGAGCCGTGAGTGGGAGTTCGGCGACTCGGAGCCGTGGGACGTGCCCCGGACGCTGACCAACGCGGTGCTGCGCTCGGCCGGCACCGGCGAGGCCCTGCGGATGCGGGTGGACGACGTGGAGGTGGTGGAGACCGAGCAGCGCAGCCGGGCGACCGTGGCGCTGCTGGTGGACACCTCGTGGTCGATGGTCGCCGAGGGCCGGTGGCTGCCGATGAAGCGCACCGCCCTGGCCCTGCACCAGCTCGTCAGCACCCGCTTCCGCGGGGACGCGCTGGCGCTCATCGGGTTCGGCCGGCAGGCCCGGACGCTCACCCCGGAGGAGCTGACCTCCCTGGACGGGGCGTACGAGCAGGGCACCAACCTGCACCACGCGCTGCTCCTGGCCGGCCGCCACCTGCGCCGGCACCCCGGCACCCAGCCCGTGGTGCTGATCGTCACCGACGGGGAGCCCACCGCGCACCTGGAGCCGGACGGGCACGCGGTGTTCGACTACCCGCCGCTGCCGCAGACCCTGGGCCTGACCACCCGCGAGCTCGACGGGATCGCCAAGCTCGGGGCGCAGGTGACCATCTTCCGGCTCGGCGACGACCCGCGGCTGGAGCGCGTGGTGGACCAGATGGCCCGGCGGGCGGGCGGGCGCGTGGTGGCCCCGGACCTCGACGGGCTCGGCGCGGCCGTGGTCGGTGACTACGTGCGAACGCGGCGCCGGGCGGGCTGAGCAGGTCAGGCGGTGGGCGGCCAGGCGTCGCCCCACTCCACGTCCCGGGCCGCCTTGTAGACCGAACCCTGCCGCTTGCTGACGAGCTCGGTGCGCTGCCCCGGCTCCCGGGTGCACAGCTCCAGCTCGACGACGCCCTTGCGGGTGCGCGGGTGCCGCACCACCCGGCCCGCCGCGGGGTCGACCAGGGACCGCACGGCCACCAGGTAGGCGTACTTCTCGTCCTCGAAGCCCAGGGTCGCCCCCTTGGCCCGGCGGTGCTCCACGCTGCGCTCCAGCCGCACCGAGAAGTGGCACCAGTCCCTCGTGCCCACCATCGGGCAGGCGAGCTCGTGCGGGCAGGGGGCCAGCACGTGCAGCCCGGCGGCCAGCAGCTGCGCACGGGCCGCGAGCACCCGCTCGTGCCCGGCCACCGATCCCGGCTCCACGACCACCAGGACCTCCGACGCCGCGGCCACCAGCCGGTCCACGAGCGCGGCACGGTCGCCCGGCGCCAGCTCACCCAGCAGGTACGAGGCGGTGACGAGCTCGGCGGTCGGCAGGGCCGCCCCGGAGGTCACCTCGGCCGAGGTCCACGTCGTGCCGAGCACCGACCCGGGGGCACCGGCGGCCAGCTCGGCGCCCAGCCGGAGCACGGCCGGCACCTGCTCGAGCACGGTGTGCGCCTCCAGCGACGGCCAGACCTGCGCCGCGGCCCACACCGCCGAACCCGTCCCGGCCCCCACGTCGAGCTGCGTGCGGGGCGCCAGCGCGGGGGCGAGCCGTGCCGCCTCACCGAGCGCGGCGCGGACCGCGGCCCAGGTGGCGGGCATGCGGTAGTTCGCGTACGCCACGGCATCGAGCTCGCTGACCAGCAGGGGCGTCTCGGCGGGGGAGCCCTCCTGGTAGCGCTCGACGAGCCGCGCGGTGGCGGCGGTCACCTCGGGGGAGGGGTGCCGGGCGACAGCCGCGGCGAGGGCAGCGCGAAGCGCGGGAGGGAGCTCGTGCACGCCCGGACGCTACCGGCCCGGGTCCGCACCGCCGTCCGTGATGGACACCTCGCCCCCCGGGTCCATGAATCACGCACGGGTGAGGATCTCCACCAGGGCCGCACGCAGGGCGGCGGGGTCGGAGACGGCCGAGGTCAGGACCGCGTCGGACCGCTCGGCCGCCACCATCCGCTCGTGCACGCCGCGTCCGGCTCCGGTGATGGTGACGACCACCTTGCGCTCGTCGGTGGGGTCCGCGGAGCGCTCGACGAACCCCCCGCGGACCAGCTTGCCCACCGTGCGGCTCATGGTCTGGTCGGTCACCCGGCAGAGCTGGGCCAGCGCGCGCTGGGGTGAGGGCCCCGACCCGAGGCAGTGCAGCGCGATGAGCCCGGCGTGGGTGAGACCGTGCTCCCGCAGCAGCCCCTCCCAGGAGTGCTCGACCACCCGCGCTGCCGCCGAGAGCAGTCGTCCGGTCGGCCAGTCCTGCACGTCTTCAGCCACCACGGACCCCCTCCCGACTTGCGCTTGTTCAGCATGCTGAACACCATGGTGCAGCCCCCGACAGTACGACCGCACCCCAGGAGCACCGCATGCGAACCACCCCTCGCCGGCTGCGCTGGTTCCTGCCGGCCCTGCTCGTCCTCGTCTGGCTCGTGGTCGGGGGCGTGGGCGGTCCGTTCGCCGGGAAGCTGGGGGAGGTCCAGTCCAACGACAGCGCCTCGTTCCTGCCGGCCTCCGCCGAGGCCACCCAGGTCGCCGGGCTGCAGAAGGCGTTCTCCGACACCACCGTCATCCCGGCGATCGTCGTCGCCGAGCGCGCCGGCGGCACCACGGCGGCCGACACCGCGTTCCTCACCCGGATCACCGGGTCCGTCGAGGGGAAGACCGGCTACGGCGGCGCGGCCAGCCCGGTCATCCCCTCCCAGGACGGCCAGGCGGCCGAGGTCATCGTCCCCGTCGACGGTTCGGTGGACCCCGGTGTGACCGTCGCCGACCTGCGCGAGCGGCTCGCGCAGGGCACCCCGGACGGGCTCACCGTCCTGGTGGGCGGACCGGGTGGTCAGATCGCGGACCTCACCGCGGCCTTCGGCGGCATCGACGGGATCCTGGTGCTCGTCGCCGGTCTCGTCGTCATCGTGATCCTCGTCGTGGTCTACCGGAGCCCGCTGCTGCCGCTGCTGGTGGTGCTGTCGGCGTTGTTCGCCCTCGGCCTGGCGAGCCTGGCGATCTACCTGCTCGCCGACCACCACGTGCTCACCCTCGACGGTCAGAGCCAAGGGATCCTGTTCATCCTGGTGTTCGGGGCGGCGACCGACTACGCGCTGCTGCTGGTCTCCCGGTTCCGCGAGGAGCTGCGCGACACCCCCGACCGGTTCGACGCGCTGCGCTCGGCCTGGCGCGCGACCGTGGAGCCGATCCTGGCCTCGGGCGGAACGGTGATCCTCGGGGTGCTGTGCCTGCTGTTCTCCGACCTGAACTCCAACCGGGGGCTCGGTCCGGTCGCCGCCATCGGGATCGGTGCGTCGCTGCTGGCCTCGCTGACCTTCCTGCCTGCCGTGCTGGCCCTGCTCGGTCGAGCGGCCTTCTGGCCGGTGCGGCCCAAGGCGGGCAGCGAGCACCAGCAGGGTCTGTGGTGGGGCCTGTCCCGACGGATCGGTGCCCGGTCCCGGGCGTACTGGGCGGGCAGCCTGCTCGTGCTCCTGGTGGCCGCGGCGTTCCTGCCCACGCTCAAGGCCGGCGGCGTCGCCCAGTCGGACCTGTTCCTCACCGACGTCGACTCGGTGGCCGCCCAGGACGTGATCGGCGCGCACTTCCCGGGAGGCTCCGGCTCCCCGGCCGTCATCGTCACCGGCGTCGAGCAGGCTGACGCGGTCGCCGCCGCCGCGCAGGTCGACGGTGTGAGCGCGGTGGCGTCGCGGTCGTCCACCGGTCAGCCCGGCGGCGCCCCGAAGGTCGTCGACGGCAAGGTCCTGCTGGAGGCCACCCTGTCCGACGCGCCGGACTCGGAGGCCGCCGTCGCGACGGTGCAACGGGTGCGGGAAGCCGTGCACGCCGTGCCCGGGGCCGACGCCCTGGTCGGCGGGCCCACGGCCACCCAGCTGGACACCCAGACCACCTCGGAGCGCGACCGGAGGGTGATCATCCCGATCGTGCTGCTGGTGGTGTTCGTGGTGCTGGCCCTGCTCCTGCGCGCGATCGTGGCCCCGCTGCTGCTCATCGGCACCGTGGTGCTCAGCTTCGCGGCCACGCTCGGGGTGTCGGCGCTGGTGTTCAACCACGTCTTCCACTTCCCGGGCGCCGATCCGGTGGTCCCGCTGTTCGGGTTCGTCTTCCTCGTGGCCCTGGGGATCGACTACAACATCTTCCTGATGACGCGGGTGCGCGAGGAGTCCCGGACCCGCGGCACGCGGGAGGGCACGCTGCACGGGCTGGCGGTGACGGGCGGGGTGATCACGTCGGCGGGCGTGGTGCTGGCGGCGACCTTCGCTGCGCTGGCGGTCATCCCGATCCTCTTCCTGGCCCAGATCGCCTTCATCGTGGCCTTCGGCGTGCTGCTGGACACCCTGGTGGTGCGCTCGCTGCTGGTGCCGGCCCTGAGCCTGGAGATCGGCCGGAAGATCTGGTGGCCGTCCGCGCTGTCCCGCGGGAAGGGCTGAGCGAGCAGCACCTAGGCTGGAGAGCATGCTGTCCTGGTCCGACCCCGCCCTGCCCACCGTGCCCGGACAGGGCCCGCCGCTGCGTCTGCACGACACCGCCGACGGCACCGTCCGGCCTGTCACCGCGGGGCCCACGGCCACCATGTACGTCTGCGGCATCACCCCCTACGACGCCACCCACCTCGGGCACGCGGCCACCTACCTGGCCTTCGACCTGGTGAACCGCCTCTGGCGCGACGCCGGCCACGACGTGCACTACGTGCAGAACGTCACCGACGTCGACGACCCGCTGTTCGAGCGCGCAGCCCGCGACGGCGAGGACTGGATCGTGCTGGGCATGCGGGAGACGGCGCTGTTCCGCGAGGACATGGAGGCGCTCCGCGTCCTCGCCCCGCGCGACTACATCGGGGCCGTCGAGAGCGTCGAGGAGGTGGCCGCCTACGTCGAGCAGCTGGTGGCCTCGGGCGACGCCTACGTCGTGGAGGACGCCGAGCACCCGGACGTCTACTTCCGCGCCGACGCCACCCGCCAGTTCGGGTACGAGTCCGGCTACGACCGCGCCACCATGGACCGCTTCTTCGCCGAGCGCGGGGGAGACCCCGACCGGGCGGGCAAGCGCGACCCGCTGGACGCCGCCGTGTGGCGCGCGGTGCGCGAGGGCGAGCCGAGCTGGCCCTCGGCGTTCGGCCCGGGCCGCCCGGGTTGGCACATCGAGTGCGCGGCGATCGCGCTCAACCGGATCGGCACCGGCATCGACGTGCAGGGCGGCGGCAGCGACCTCATCTTCCCCCACCACGAGTTCTCCGCCGCGCACGTCGAGGCGATCACCGGTGCGGAGCGGTTCGCCCGGCACTACGTGCACACCGGCATGGTCGGTCTCGACGGCGAGAAGATGTCCAAGAGCAAGGGCAACCTGGTCTTCGTCTCGCGGCTGCGCGGGGACCGGGTGGATCCCATGGCCATCCGGCTCGGGCTGCTGTCGGCGCACTACCGCGCCGACCGGATGTGGACCGCGGACGTGCTCACCGAGGCGAGCGCCCGGCTGCTGCAGTGGCGCCAGGCCACCGCCCTGGACACCGGCCCCGACGCCGCGGACACCGTGGCCCGGCTGCGCCAGCACCTCAACGACGACCTGGACACCCCGAGGGCACTGGCCGCCGTCGACGCCTGGGCCGCGGAGGCGCTGCACCGCCGCGGCACCGACGCCGACGCCCCCGGGCTGGTCCGGGACGCGGTGGACGCACTGCTCGGGGTGGCGCTCGGGTCGTGAGCCTGTCGGCCCCGCGCGTGCAGGTCGACCCCGCCCGCCCCGGTGGTCGCATCCTGCTGCAGGGCGAGGTCTGGCAGTCCTACACCGACCTCGACGACCCCGAGCACCTGCACTTCGCCTACACCCAACGGATCGCCGACGCCGTCGACACCGTGCTGCCCCGGCCCGGGGCGGTGCGTGCGGTGCACCTCGGCGGCGGTGCGATGACCCTGCCGCGCTGGCTCGCCGCCACCCGTCCGGGCAGCAGGTCCACGGTCCTCGAGCTCGACCCCGAGGTGGTCGCGGCCGCGATGGCGCTGGTCCACGTCCCGGCCGCCACGGTGCGGGTGGGGGATGCGCGGGCCGGTCTCGAGGGGCTGGCCGACGGGTGCGCGGACCTGGTCGTCGGCGACGCGTTCGACGGTCGGGCGGTGCCACCGCACCTGCTGACCACCGGCTGCACCACCGAGGTGGTGCGGGTGCTCCGGCCGGGCGGGCTCTACGTGCTCAACATCATCGGTGACGCCCCGTTCGTCGGTCTCCGCGGTGCGCTCGCGACGGTGCGGGCGGCGTTCGGCCACGTGGGCGTCCTCGCGGCTCCGGAGCTGCTGGCCCAGGAGGTGAGCGGGAATGCCGTCGTCGTCGCGTGCGACGAACCCGTGGACTGGTCGGCCCTCGCGAGCCGTGCCGCGCAGCGCGCCGAGCGCCCCACGGTGCTCGGGGAG
Organism: Rhodococcus antarcticus; assembly: GCF_026153295.1. Lineage (NCBI taxonomy): Bacteria > Bacillati > Actinomycetota > Actinomycetes > Mycobacteriales > Nocardiaceae > Rhodococcus > Rhodococcus antarcticus. The sequence goes on from NZ_CP110615.1 coordinate 1,633,385, forward strand.
TCGGGGACCGCGCACTGGGTCGCGGGCGCAGCGGTGCTCGTCGACTGAGATCCGTCTTCCGGTGCGGGGACGGACCCGCCCTGGCAGGGTGCGTCCCCAGCGCGAAAGACCTCTTGCGTCCCGGCTCGTCGCGCTCCACCGCCCCGCCCCCGCGCTCCGCCTCCCCGCCCCCGCGCACCACCCCGTAGGAGTCCCCGTGCGCCGCACGCCCGCCGTCCTGACCCTGGCCGCTGCCGCCGTGCTCGTCGCGGCCTGCGGCTCCACCGTGGACGGGAGCGCCACGGCAGCACCCGGCGGACCGTCCTCGTCGCGCAGCGTCGGGGCGGGCCCGACGTCCGCGGGCGGTTCGTCGAGCAGCGCGCCGTCGAGCGGGTCGTCGTCTCCCTCCCCGGGCGGCGACCTGGCGTCGCTGCTGCTGGGCCCCGGCGACTTCCCGCCGGGCTACGCCGTGGCGGCGGTCGACACCGCCACCCTCGCCGGCCTGGCCGGGGGCGTCGAGGGCCAGGTCCCCGGGCTCACGGTCACGCCGCCCCGGTGCGCGCAGACCAACCCGTACTCAGACCTGACCGGCGCGGCCGGGGTGACCGGTGCGAACAAGGCTGCCGCCCTCGTCGTCGTGGAGATCGTCGGACCGGCCGACGCCGGTGCGCTCGGCCGCCTGGGGGCCACCCTCAAGGACTGCAGCTCCTTCAGCGCCAGCTTCACCGGTCCCGACGGCACGCCGCTCTCGCTCCAGGCGAGCTCCCGCGCCCTGCAGGCACCACCCGTGGACGCGGGCGACACCCTCGGCTACACGAGCACGTCCACCGCGGACGTCGGCTCGGGCACCCCGTTCACCACCACCCAGTCCCAGCTGTACGCCCGGGTCGGCCCCACGCTGGTCGGTGTCGCGCTCAGCTCGATCAGCGGGGCCCCGGTCGACCAGGACCTGCTGGATCGTCTGTTCACCGCAGCGGTCGCCAAGGTGGCGGCGGGCTGATCCGCAGCTCGTGGGACGGTCACCCCGCCGGGACGGCGACCTCACCACGAGCCTCGGGACCACCCGGGCTCTCGACGGTGTCGACCTGCGCGCCCTCAGACCGTTCGGACCCTGCGGGCGGGCCGCGTACCGGGCAGGAGCACCGGGGCCAGCAGGGCCAGCGCGAGGGTCGGCACGAGGAACGCCACCGACGGGTGCACCCCGTAGAGCGGCGTGAGCGCGATCGGGGCCGCGGCGGCGCCCAGGAAGCGCAGCGCCTGGACCACCGAGACGGCGCCGCCCCGGTTCGGACCCTCCCCGGAGAGCACGGAGGCGTTGAGCCCCACGAGCAGCAGCTGACCGGACACCCCGGCCAGGGCCCAGCCGATCCCCACCAGGACCAGCGAGCCCAGCGTGCCCACCAGGCTCACGAGCACGGCCCCGGACAGGGCGCCGAGCAGCGCGCACCGGCGGGCACCGAACCGGTCCACCCCGCCCCCGACCAGCCTCGCCGTCAGCAGCCCCGCCACCCCGAACCCGGTCAGCAGCAGGCCGCGCCCGGTGGGGGAGAGCCCGAAGTCGTCCTCCGCACGGAACGCCACGAGGAAGCTCAGCCCGCCCAGCGCCCCCCAGCCGAGCCCGGCCACCAGCCCGGTGCGCAGCACGTCCGGCTGCAGGGCCGTCCGCAGCCGGGCGGGCTCGCGACCGACCGCCGCCCGGGCGTGCTCGGGCAGCCCCACCACCGCGAGAGCGGCGGCGACCACCGCAACCCCCACGAAGGCGTAGTGCCAGTCGGCCGAGGCTGCGAGCCCGCCGACCAGGGGTGCCGTGGTCTGCCCGGCCGCCTGCAGAGATCCGAACAGGCCCAGCGCACGGCCCAGGCGCCCGGCAGGGGTGACGGCGGCGAGCGCCGCCAGCAGCAGGGGGGTGGTGAACGCGTTGGCCGCTCCCTGGAGCACCCGACCGACGAGCAGCACGTCGAAGGTCGGGGCGAGGACGCAGACGATCGAGGCCAGCACGTAGACGAGATAGGCGACGACCACGGTCCGCGCGCGACCCCAGCGTTCTCCGAGGGTGCCGGAGACGAGCATGAGCGCCCCGAACGGGAGCAGGTAGGCCGTCAGCGTGACCGCGGCCCGACCGGTGGAGACCCCGAGGTCCCCAGCGATCTCCGGCAGCATCGAGGCGGTGACACCCCCGCCGAAGGGACCGAGGAACCCGCCTGCGAACAGTGCCCCGACGGCGAGGCGGCCCCGGAGCGGGGAGCGGCTCACGCCCCCCGGGGACCGTCTGCCGAGCCCGGACCACGACGGCGCAGGTACCGCTCGAACTCGGCGGCGATGGACTCCGCGTCGGACCTGGCGACCGCGTCGGACATGTCGGTCTCCGCGTCACCGCGTTCCTCGAGGGTGCGCACGTAGCCCAGCACGTCCTCGTCCTCCTCGGCCATCTCGGTGACCGCCACCTCCCACTCGGTGGCCTGCTCGGGCAGCCCGATCAGCGGGACCTCCACGTCGAGCACGTCCTCCACCCGGTGCAGCAGGGCGATGGTGGCCTTGGGGTTCGGAGGGGTCGAGACGTAGTGCGGCACCGCGGCCCAGAACGAGATGGCCGGGATGCCGGCGCGCACGCAGGCGTCCTGCAGGACACCGGTGATCCCGGTCGGGCCCTCGTAGCGCGTCTGCTCGACGTTGTACCGCTGCGCCGAGACCGGGTCGGGGGCGGTGCCGGTGACCGGGACGGGCCGGGTGTGCGCGGTGTCGGCGAGCAGGGCACCCAGGGTCACCACGGTGGTGATGCCGAGCCGCTCCACGTGGCTGAGGACCTCCGCGCAGAAGCTGCGCCAGCGCATGTTGGGCTCGATGCCGTGCAGCAGGACCACGTCGCGGGCCGAGCCGGGCGGTCGGCAGACCAGGATGCGGGTCGACGGCCATACGATCTCCCGGGTCACCCCGTCCACCATCTTGACGGTCGGCCGGGTCACCTGGAAGTCGTAGTAGTCCTCGGAGTCGATCTCGGCGAGCAGGGTCGCGTCCCAGCACAGCTCGAGGTGCTCGACGGCGCCGCTGGCCGCGTCACCGGCGTCGTTCCACCCCTCGAACGCGGCCACCAGCACGGGGTCCTGCAGACGGGGCTGCTCGGTCTGCGTCACGCACCCAGCCTACGACCCGGGGAGCGCGGGACCCGCCCACTACGATCGGGCCCGTGCCGGACCACCGCTCCACCGATCTGAGCGCCGTCGACGCGGGGCCGGATCCCGTGGTGCCGGACGCCACGGGGCTCGACGAGGGTCTGGCCCCGCTCGCGGTGCTGTTCGACATGGACGGCACGCTGCTGGACTCGGAGAAGGTCTGGGACGTCTCCCTCGACGACCTCGCCGAGCACCTCGGGGGAGTGCTCGGGCGTGCGACCCGGCACGCCATGGTGGGCTCCAACATGCTCACCAGCCTGGGTCTGCTCTTCGACGACCTCGGGCTCGACCGCGACGCCGCCGGGCTGTCGTCGGCCGGACGGTGGCTGACCGCGCGCACCGCCGAGCTGTTCGACTCCGGCCTGCCCTGGCGACCGGGCGCGAGCGAGCTGGTCGACGACGTGCTCACCGCCGGGGTGCGGACGGCGCTGGTCACCAACACGGAGCGCTTCCTCACCGAGCGCGCGCTGGGCACCCTGGGCCGGGAGCGGTTCGAGGTGGTCGTCTGCGGTGACGAGGTGGCCCGTGGCAAGCCGGACCCGGACCCGTACCTGCGGGCCGCGGAGCTCCTGGGACTCGCCCCGGAGCAGTGCCTGGCCGTGGAGGACTCGCCCACCGGGGCGGCGGCCGCCGAGGCGGCGGGTTGCCCGGTGCTGGTGGTCCCGTGCGAGGTCGCGGTGCCCGCGGGACCGCGCCGGGTGCAGCTGTCCACGCTGCACGGGGTGGGGGCCGCCGAGCTGGCGCGGGTGTGGCGCTCGGTCGTGGTCCCGGTCTGAGCCCTTTTCGCCGCGGGCTCGGCCGACCGGGGCGCCCGTGGGAGGATCGTCCACCGTGAAGACCTTCGACTCGCTGTTCGCCGAGCTGACCGAGCGCGCGGCCACCCGCCCCGAGGGATCCGGCACCGTCGCCGCGCTCGACGCCGGGGTGCACGCCCAGGGCAAGAAGGTGCTCGAGGAGGCGGGCGAGGTGTGGATCGCCGCGGAGCACGAGAGCGACGAGGCCCTGGCCGGCGAGATCTCCCAGCTCCTGTACTGGACGCAGGTCCTGATGGTGGGCCGGGGGCTGAGCCTCGAGGACGTCTACAAGCACCTCTGAGACGATCCCGCCCCCGCCTCTCCTCCGAACCCCCGAACCCCCGAAGGACCCGATATCGTGCTGCGCGTCGCCGTGCCCAACAAGGGCGCCCTCTCCGAGCAGGCCGCCGAGATGCTGTCCGAGGCCGGCTACCGCCGCCGGTCGGACTCCCGCGACCTCACCGTGCTCGACAACGCCAACCAGGTGGAGTTCTTCTTCCTGCGCCCCAAGGACATCGCGATCTACGTCGGATCCGGCCAGCTCGACGTGGGGATCACCGGCCGAGACCTCGCCGCGGAGTCCGGCGCCGAGGTCACCGAGCGCATCGCGCTGGGCTTCGGTGCGTCCACGTTCCGCTACGCCGCCCCGGCCGGCCGCACGTGGGCGCCGTCGGACCTCGCCGGGCTGCGCGTGGCCACCGCGTTCCCGCGCCTGGTGCGCAACGACCTGGCCGCCCGGGGGATCGAGGCCACCGTCATCCGGCTCGACGGTGCGGTGGAGATCAGCATCCAGCTCGGGGTGGCCGACGCCATCGCCGACGTGGTGGGCACCGGTCGCACCCTGCGCCAGCACGACCTCGTGCCGTTCGGCGAGGTGCTGTGCGACTCGGAGGCCATCGTCATCGAGCGCACCGGCTCCGGGACCGACGGGGCCCGTGACCAGCTCGCAGCACGCATCCAGGGCGTCGTGTTCGCCCAGCAGTACCTGATGCTGGACTACGACTGCCCGCGCGCCCTGCTCGATGCCGCCGTGCAGGTGACCCCTGGTCTGGAATCGCCGACGATCGCCCCGATGGTCGACGAGAGCTGGCTGGCGGTGCGTGCGATGGTCGGCCGCAAGGACCTCAACCGGGTGATGGACGACCTCTCGGCGCTGGGGGCCAAGGCGATCCTGGCCTCCGACATCCGCACCTGCCGCTTCTGACCGCCACCCGACGACATCGCGTCCGCGCGATGCGCGGCAGGCCGAGGGGTCAGGCCCGGGCGCGGGTGTCCGGGTCTGCCCTCGGCGCCGGCAGCCGGCGGGTGCGGAGCAGCCGGCGCTCCAGGTCAGGCCGGGTCGGATCGAGGGCTCAGCCGCGCGGACGGACCAGCAGGATCTGCGCGGAGCGCCCGAACGCCCCGTGGCTGTCGTGCAGCACGGCCGAGCAGGTGCCCACGCCGTCGGGACCGATGCTGGTCTCGGCCGCGATGCCGGTCCACGGGCCCACCGGAGCCCGGTGCAGGTGCACGGTGAGGTCGGTGTTCAGGAAGGTGAACTCGCGGACGTCCAGCGGGGCGCCCACCCCGTTGGCCGAGTCGATCACCGCGAACGCCGCCTGGAGCTCGGTCGGCTCCTCGCCGGCGACGACCTGCACACGCGGGCGGGCCCACACCTCGCCCCGGCCCTGGGCGTCCAGGAAGCCCTCCAACCAGCGCCACTCCAGCGCGTCGAGGTAGCCGGGCAGCCAGTGCTCCGGAGGTTCCACGTCGACACCGTCCTCCACCGGCGCCAGCACGGGATCCGGGGCCGTGACCTGCCCGGACGTGTCGTGGGCGGCCATCCGCCAGCCCGCGGCCCGCACCACGGCACGCTCCGTGCCGTCCGGGGCGGTGGCGAGCAGCTCGGCGGCCAGCAGCTCGATCTGCCGGCCCGGACGCACCACCGACGTGCGGACGGTGAGGTCGGCCCGGGGGACCACCCCCAGCACCTCGAGGGTCACCCGCACCAACCGGGTGCCCTCCCGGGGCGAGCACCGCTCCAGGGCGCGGACCAGCAACGCGGACGGCGGAGCCATGTGCTGCATCGCCAGCGACCACGGCCCCACGGTGTGCTCGGTGGAGGCGAACCGCTCGCTGCCGTCATCCGCAGGAGCCAGGGGCAGGTAGAACGCGGCGTCGGCAGAGGGGACGGGACGGCTCACTCGACTCGCTCCAGGGAGGTCTGCTCGCCCGGGCTGGGCACGCTCGGCCACCCAGGGTAGGGCGGAGGTGTGCCGCCGAACGCGGGGCACCGCACCTTGTGGTCGCACCAGTCGCACAGCCGGCCGGGGTTCGGCCGGAAGTCACCGGTGGCCCCGGCCGCGAGGATGGCCGACCAGATCGCCGACAGCGTGCGCTCGAAGCGCTCCAGCTCGTCGGCGTCCGGTGCGTAGGTGAGCACCTGACCGTCCTTGAGGTAGATCAGCCGGAGCTGGTGGGGCACGACACCGCGGGTGCGCCACAGCACCACCGCGTAGAACTTCATCTGGAACAGTGCCCGCGCCTCACCGACCTCCCGCGGGGACGCACCCGTCTTGTAGTCCACCACCCGCACCTCGCCGGTGGGGGCGACGTCCACCCGGTCGACGAAGCCTCGCAGCAGCACCCCGTCGCTCAGCTCGGTCTCCACCCGCAGCTCGCAGGACTCCGGCTCGAACGCCGTGGGGTCCTCCAGGGTGAAGTACCGGGCCACCAGTGCGCCGGCGTCGTCCAGCAGGACGGGCAGCTCGGCCGCGTCGAACACCCCGGTGAGCTCCGGGCTCTCGGCCAGGACCCGCTCCCACGCCGGGCCAACGAGCTCGGCCGCCCGGCCCCGGGTGCGCTCGGCCGCGGGCAACGAGTACAGCTGCTCGAGCGCGGCGTGCACCACCGTCCCGCGGACCTGGGCGGCGCTGGGCGTCTCCGGGATGCGGTCCACCGCCCGGAAGCGGTACAGCAGCGGGCACTGCTTGAAGTCGCCCGCACGGGACGGCGAGAGCGCCGGCCGACGCGGGGCCGGGGTGGGGGAGTCCTGCGTCACCGTCATGCAGCCGACCCTAGGACCCGTCCCCGACGCAACCGCGGCGTCACAGGCAGGATGGTCGGGTGACGCGCGAGAACCGGCTGACTGCCGGGCTGCCCCTGGGCTCGCTGGCCGGCATCCCGCTGCGGCTCGCGCCGACGTGGCTGATCGGCGCCGTCGTCATCACCGTCGTCTACGCCCCGCTCGTGCGCCGGCTGGTCCCCGGCACCTCCGACCTCGCGTCCGTGCTCGTGGGCGTCACCCTCGCGCTGCTGCTCGGGCTGTCGGTGCTGCTGCACGAGCTGGGGCACTGCGTCGCGGCCCTGCGCGCGGGGATCGGGGTCCGTCAGGTCCACCTGTCCCTGCTGGGCGGGTCCACCGAGCTCGCGCGCGACCCCCGCACGCCGAGGGCCGAAGCTGTCATCGCCGGCGCGGGTCCGGCGGTCTCCGTGGTGCTGGCGGTCACCGCCGTGCTGGCCTGGCGCTTCGGCACGGGTCCGGGTCCGCTCACCCTGCCCTCGCTGCTGCTGCTGCAGGTCGGCCTGGCCAACGCCGCGGTCGCGGTGTCCAACCTGCTGCCCGGGCTCCCGCTCGACGGCGGCCGTGTGCTGCGGGCGCTCGTCTGGGGGATCACCGGGCGGCCGTCCAGCGGGACCGCCGCCGCGCGGATCGGCAGCGTGGTCGTGGCGCTGCTGCTGGCCGCCTGGGGCGTGCACGGCCTCGCCACCGGGGGCAGCAGCGCGTGGCTGCAGGCCGTGGTCGCCGCCGTGCTCGTGCTGGTGGTCCTCGACGGCGCCCGCAACCCCGAGGAGCAGCCCGAGCCGGTCACGGTGCTGCCCGCCACCACCGCACTGGTCCACGCCGTCACGGTCGGGGGCGCCGTGCTGGTCACCGACGACCTCGGCCGCACGCGGGGCGTGCTCGACCGGGCCCACGGGGTGGCCCTGCTGCACCGACGCCCGGACGCGCTGCTCGGTGAGGCCACCACCCTGCTCCTCCCGGAGCAGCTCGTCCCGCAGCACGCCGACCTCACCGCGGCCCGCGACCGGCTCGGGCCCGGTGCGGCGATCGTGGTCCTCGGGGCCGACTCCCACCCCGTCGGTGTCCTGCTCTGAGACCGCGCCGTGGGACCATTCCCGGTCGGTCCAGCCCGATCAGCACCCCCGTCCCGCACCAGCGAGGAGCCCCACCCGATGGCCCAGCCCCGACCGAGCGGACCCTTCCGCGCCGGTGACCGCGTCCAGCTCACCGACGCCAAGGGGCGGCACTACACGATCACCCTGTTCGAGGGGGGCAGCTACCACACCCACCGCGGCGCGGTCGCCCACGACGACCTCATCGGCGCCCCGGAGGCCAGCGTGGTCCGCTCCGTCGCGGGCACGAGCTACCTGGCCATGCGCCCGCTGCTCACCGACTACGTGCTCTCCATGCCCCGCGGCGCCCAGGTCATCTACCCCAAGGACGCCGCGCAGATCCTCAGCGAGGGCGACATCTTCCCCGGTGCGCGGGTCCTCGAGGCCGGGGCCGGCTCGGGTGCGCTGACCTGCTCCCTGCTGCGTGCGGTGGGCCCGGAGGGTCGGGTGATCTCCTACGAGGTGCGCGAGGACCACGCCGTGCACGCCGTGGCCAACGTGGAGAACTTCTTCGGCGAGCGCCCGCCCAACTGGGACCTCACCATCGCCGACGTCGCCGAGTTCGAGGGCGAGGTCGACCGGGTGGTGCTCGACATGCTGGCCCCGTGGGACGTGCTGCCGTCAGTCGCGAGGAACCTGGTTCCGGGCGGGGTGGTCGTGGTCTACGTCGCCACCACCACGCAGCTGTCGCGAGTGGCGGAGACGCTGCGGGAGATGCAGTGCTGGACCGAGCCGCACTCCTGGGAGCTGCTGCTGCGCAACTGGCACGTCGTCGGCCTGGCCGTGCGCCCGGACCACCGCATGCAGGGCCACACCGCGTTCCTGATCAGCGCGCGCCGCCTCGCCGAGGGCACCGTCACGCCGATGCCGCAGCGTCGCTCGGCCAAGAACTGATCCTCAGCGGTTGCCGAGACCGCACACCTTCCACGTGCCGCCAACACGCTGGACGGTCATGGTCTGCGGCGTGGGAGTGGACGGTCCGTCGGCGGCGAACACCTCGGCGGTGCCGTCGTTGCCGGTCACGGAGACGCCCTCGGTGCGGTCGTAGACGACCGGCGGTTCGGTCGGGCTGGTGAACTTCGCCAGCTTCGGGGCGAAGCTCGCGCAGGCGATGGACTTCAGGGTCCGCTGGTCACCGGCGCTGATGGCCTTCACGAGCTGCTCGCCGAGCGCGCTGATCTGCTGGACGTCCCGGGGCGACGCCGCGCCCGGACCGGTGGTGGTCGTCGGGGGTGGGGTCGTGGTCGGTGCCGGCCTCGTGGTCGACGGGGCGATCGAGCTGGGCAGCGGTGGGGCCACCGAGGCGCTCGACGACGGCGCCGGCGTGGTGCTCGAGCTCGTGGCGCCGGCCACGGGGGCCGGGGAGCGGTCGCCGGAGCGGACGAACAGCACCACCCCGAGCACCACGAGCAGCACCAGCACGGCCGCGAGCGCGCCGATGAGGGGCCCGCGCCCCCGCCCGCCCGTCTCCGGCGGAAAACCACCGGGAGGCTGCTGGGCGGGCGGGGGTCCGTACCCGGTCTGCTGGTAGCCGTACCCGTCGTACGGCGGCTGCCCCTGCGGCGGACCGTAGCCCGGCTGGGTGCCGTACCCGGGCTGTGGTCCGTACCCGGGCTGTGGTCCGTACCCCGGCGGGGGGGAGGCACCCGTCCAGGGTCCCGGCTGGGGGAACGCCCGCGTGGGGTCCGGACCCGGCCCCCCGGGCCGGCCCCAGCCCGGCTGTCCCGGATCGCGCGGTTCCGTCATGGCCGTCCACCCTCCTGCGCAGGTCGTGCGGCCCGCTGAGGCCGAGCACGACGCTACCGGCGTCACGCGGGAGTGCGAGGTCACCCGGCTGGTACCCCGCGGCGCCGGTAGCGTGGTTGCTCCGACCGGGAGGAGACGCTCGTGAGCGCACCAGGAAGTTCCCGCGGCAGCAGCGCAGGTGGTCCGACCGAGGCCACCGCCCAGCAGGTCGCCGATCTGCAGCGAGAGATCGAGGTGCTCCGTCGTCGCGTCGCCGAGTCGCCGCGTCGCGTCACCGACCTCGAGGGTCGGCTGCAGGAGACCACCGCCAAGGTGGACTCGCTGACCACCCGCAACACCAAGCTCCTCGAGACCCTCAAGGACGCCCGCACCCAGCTGCTGGTGCTGCGCGAGGAGGTCGACCGCCTGGCCCAGCCGCCCAGCGGCTACGGAGTGTTCCTCTCCGCCCACGAGGACGGGACGGTGGACGTGTTCACCTCCGGTCGGCGCATGCGGCTGGTCACCTCACCCAGCGTCGAGGCCCCCGAGCTCCAGCGCGGCCAGACCGTCCGGCTCAACGAGGCCCTGACCGTCGTGGAGGCGGGCACCTTCGAGCGCGTGGGCGAGGTCTGCGCGCTGCGCGAGCTCCTCGACGACGGCACGCGGGCCCTGGTGATCGGCCACGCGGACGAGGAGCGGGTCGTGTGGCTCGCCAAGCCCCTCCTCGCCGACCCCGACGACCCGGACGCCGTGACCCTCAAGGTCGGCGACTCCCTGCTGGTGGACACCAAGGCCGGCTACGCCTACGAGCGGGTGCCCAAGGCCGAGGTCGAGGACCTGGTCCTGGAGGAGGTCCCGGACGTCGACTACTCCGACATCGGTGGGCTCGGCCGCCAGATCGAGCAGATCCGGGACGCGGTGGAGCTGCCGTTCCTGCACGCCGACCTCTTCACGGAGTACTCGCTGCGACCACCCAAGGGTGTCCTGCTCTACGGCCCGCCCGGGTGTGGCAAGACGCTCATCGCCAAGGCCGTCGCGAACTCGCTGGCGAAGAAGATCGCCGAGGCGCGCGGGGACGACCCGCGCGAGGCCAAGTCGTTCTTCCTCAACATCAAGGGTCCCGAGCTGCTCAACAAGTTCGTCGGCGAGACCGAGCGCCACATCCGGGTGATCTTCCAGCGGGCCCGGGAGAAGGCGTCGGCCGGCACGCCCGTCATCGTGTTCTTCGACGAGATGGACTCGATCTTCCGCACCCGCGGCTCGGGTGTCTCCTCGGACGTGGAGACGACGATCGTGCCTCAGCTGCTCAGCGAGATCGACGGCGTCGAGGGCCTCGAGAACGTCATCGTCATCGGTGCCTCCAACCGCGAGGACATGATCGACCCCGCGATCCTGCGGCCCGGCCGCCTCGACGTGAAGATCAAGATCGAGCGCCCGGACGCGGAGGCGGCCGAGGACATCTTCTCCAAGTACCTCACCGCGGACCTGCCCATCCACGCCGACGACGTGGCCGAGTTCGGCGGCGACCGACAGGCGTGCATCGACGCGATGATCCAGCGGGTCGTCGAGCGGATGTACACCGAGACCGACGAGAACCGGTTCCTCGAGGTGACCTACGCCAACGGGGACAAGGAGGTCCTGTACTTCAAGGACTTCAACTCCGGTGCGATGATCCAGAACATCGTCGACCGCGGGAAGAAGTACGCGATCAAGGCGGTGCTCGACACGGGGGCCAGGGGCCTGCGCGTGCAGCACCTGCTCGACTCCATCGTCGACGAGTTCGCCGAGAACGAGGACCTGCCGAACACGACCAACCCGGACGACTGGGCGCGGATCTCGGGCAAGAAGGGGGAGCGGATCGTCTACATCCGCACCCTCGTCACCGGCAAGAACGCCAGCTCGTCCCGCGCCATCGACACGGAGACCAACACCGGCCAGTACCTGTGACCGCGGCCGGGGCCGACCTCGCACGGCTGGGGGTCGGTCTCGCCGCTGTCGGTCGACCGGCCTACATCAACACGGGCTCCGCTGCCGCCCTGCCGTCCGACCGGAGCGTTCCCGCCCTGCGGGCCCAGACCGCCGCCGTGCTCGACGCGGCCTGGGCGGCCGGTCTCCGGTGGGTCGACGTCGCGCGCTCCTACGGCCGGGCGGAGGAGTTCCTGCACGACTGGCTCGGCACCGGTGAGCACCCGGGGCTGACCGTGAGCAGCAAGTGGGGATACGCCTACGTGGGCGGTTGGCGGCGCGACGCCGCGGTGCACGAGGCCAAGGAGCACAGCCTCGCCCGCTTCACCGCCCAGCTCGACGAGACCCGGGCCCTGCTCGCCGTCGACGCCTACCTGGTGCACTCCCTGACCCCGGACAGCCCGCTGCTGACCGACTCGCCGCTGCAGCACGCCCTCGGCGAGCTCCGGGACACCGGGGTGCGGGTCGGGTTCTCCACGAGCGGGCCGCACCAGGCCGAGACCGTCGAGCGGGGACTGGCGCTGGCCGTCGACGGGGTTCGGCTGTTCGACGTGGTTCAGTCCACCTGGAACGCGTGGGAGCAGTCCGCCGGCCCGGCACTGGCCGCGGCCCACGAGGACGGGGTGCACGTCGTGGTCAAGGAGGCACTGGCCAACGGGCGCCTGGTGGCCGAGCTGGGCGACGCAGCCGCACTGGCCGCCGTCCTCGCGCAGCCCTGGGCGGACACGGTGCTGCTGGGCGCGGCCGGCCCCGAGCAGCTCCGGTCGAACCTGCGCTGCCTCGACGTGACGGCGCCGGACGTGTCCGGGACGGCCGTGGACCCCGGCACGTACTGGTCGCAACGCTCGGAGCTGGCGTGGGTGTGACCGAGCCCCAGCCGCGTCGCCGCGACGAGGTGGCCGCCACCGCCGACCTCGTCGCCCACCTGGTGGACGTGCTGAGCCGGCCCGCCCAGGGCACCCACCGGATGATCGCCGGTCACGTGTTCCGCGTGCTGGGACCCGCGGCCGCACCCGTGCGCGTGGTGCACGACGCCATCGCCGACGCCAGCTACGCGGGCGTCCGCTCGGGGGCCCGGGTGGTGGCGCGGGTCGTCGGGGCCGGCTCGTCGCTGCTGCCCCCCGAGCGGACGTCGCACGCCCTGACGTCCACCGCGGCCGGGTCGGTCGTGGTGGGCGCGGTGAACGGCCTGTTCGGCGACCAGCTCCGCCACGACGGCAACCACCTCGCCGTGCAGCTGGGCCCGCACCACCAGCGCAGGGTGGTCGGGGCGGAGACCGCGCTGCTCGCCCGGGCGCACCCGGAGCCCACCGGGCACGTCGTCGTCTTCGCGCACGGCCTCGGCGAGACCGAGCAGGCGTGGTGGTACCGCCACGACGGGCGCGGCAGCCACGGTCAGGCCCTGGCCGAGCTCGGTGCCACGCCGGTGGTGCTGCGCTACAACACCGGGCGCCCGGTGGCCGACAACGGCCGCGAGCTGGCCCGGCTTCTCGCGGACCTGCTGCGGGCGTGGCCCGTGCCCGTGGAGCGGATCGACCTCGTGGGCCACTCGATGGGCGGGCTGGTGCTGCGGGAGGCCTGCTCGCGTGCCGTGGCGAGGAAGTGGCTGCCCCTGGTGCGCACCGCGACCTACCTGGGCACCCCGCACGACGGGGCACCGCTGGCCCGGGGTGCGGCCCGGCTCGCAACGCTGCTGCGCTGGCGGCCCGAGAGCCGCCCGTGGGCAGAGGTGCTCGACCTGCGCAGCGCCGGCATCCTCGACCTCGAGCGCGCCCACCGGCTGCCGCTGGCCCCGGGGGTGCGGCACGTGGCCGTCGCGGCGACCCTGGCGGCCGACCCGTCGGCGTGGTGGGCGGGGGCGGTCGGCGACGGGCTCGTCACGGTCTCCAGCGCCAAGCACACCGTCCCGGAGACGCACGTGGTGCCGGCGACCGGCCACCTTGCCCTGCTCACCGAGCCCCGGGTGACCCAGATCCTCGCCGGGCTGATCACGTGGGAGCCCCCGGCCGCCCTGGCTCGGTAGCGCTGCACGTACCCCCGACGACGCCCGGGGCGGCGTGCAGCTGCTACCAACCGGCGCCGGTGTCCAGGTGCTGGAGCAGCGCTCGGGTGTCGGGGACGAAGGGCCAGGCCGGATCCGCGAGGTGCGCGCGCAGCTCGGCCGGGGTCCACCACCACGCCTCGGCCACCTCGTCGGGCTGCAGCACGAGCGGACCGTCGGAGCGCGCCTCGAACACCACCAGGTGGTAGCGCCAGCGGCCGTCGTCGTAGGCGATCTCGTCCAGCGGGTGCAGCTCCACGTCGTGCACCCCGAGCTCCTCACCCAGCTCCCGGGCGGCGGCACCCGCGAAGTCCTCACCGGGTGCGAGCACCCCGCCGGCCACGCAGTCGTGCAGCCCGGCGAACACCGCCTTGCTCTGCACGCGCCGGTGCACCAGCACCCGGCTGCCGTCCGCCGAGCGCAGCAGCACCCCGGCGCACGCGTGCCACAGCCCCTCGGCGTAGACCCGGGACCGTCGGACCACGCCCACCTCGCGACCCTCGGCGTCGTAGCGGGCCACCAGCTCGTCGGTCACCGACCCAGGGTGGCAGGACTGCGCGATCCGGGCACGGCCGTAGGCTCGACCCCCATGCGACGGATCATGGGCACCGAGGTGGAGTACGGCATCTCCTCCCCGGGCGACAGCTCAGCCAACCCGGTGATCACCTCGACCCAGGCGGTGCTGGCCTACGCCGCGGCGGCCGACGTCCCGCGCGCCAAGCGGACCCGGTGGGACTACGAGGTGGAGTCGCCGATGCGCGACGCCCGCGGGTTCGACCTCGGTCGCCCCGGGGCGCCGGTGCCGATCATCGACGCCGACGAGATCGGTGCCGCGAACATGATCCTGACCAACGGCGCCCGGCTGTACGTGGACCACGCCCACCCCGAGTTCGCCGCGCCCGAGGTCAGCGACCCCATGGACGCCGTGATCTGGGACAAGGCCGGCGAGCGCGTGATGGAGGAGGCCGCCCGCTACGCCGCCACCGTCCCCGGCGCGCCGAAGCTGCAGCTGTACAAGAACAACGTGGACGGCAAGGGCGCCTCCTACGGCACCCACGAGAACTACCTGATGGCCCGCTCCACCCCGTTCGCGAGCATCGTCACCGGGCTCACCCCGTTCTTCGCCTCGCGCCAGGTGTTCACCGGCTCCGGCCGCGTCGGCATCGGGCAGTCGGGGGAGACCCCCGGCTTCCAGCTCTCCCAGCGCGCGGACTACATGGAGGTCGAGGTCGGCCTCGAGACCACCCTCAAGCGCGGCATCATCAACACCCGCGACGAGCCGCACGCCGATGCCGACAAGTACCGGCGCCTGCACGTCATCATCGGCGACGCGAACCTGGCCGAGACCGCCACCTACCTGAAGCTGGGCACCACCTGCCTGGTGCTCGACCTCATCGAGTCCGGCGCCGACCTCTCCGACCTGCAGCTCGCCCGGCCGGTGTCCGCCGTGCACGCGATCAGCCACGACCCGTCCCTGAACGTCACCGTCGAGCTCGCCGACGGCCGCTCGATCACCGCGCTGGACCTGCAACGGATCTACCACGAGCGCTGCGCCGAGCTCGTGGCGCTGGACCGGGAGCCCGACGCCCGCGCCCAGCACGTGCTGGACACCTGGAGCCACGTGCTCGACCTGCTCTCCGGCGACCCGATGGACTGCTCGGACCTGCTCGACTGGCCTGCCAAGCTGCGGCTGCTGCAGGGGTTCAAGGATCGCGAGGGGCTCACCTGGGCGGCGTCGCGGCTGCACCTGGTGGACCTGCAGTACTCCGACGTGCGGCTGGACAAGGGGCTGTACAACCGCCTCGTCGCCCGCGGCTCCATGCAGCGCCTGGTCACCGAGGAGCAGGTGCAGGCCGCGATCAGCTCCCCACCCACCGACACCCGGGCCTACTTCCGCGGGGAGTGCCTGCGCCGCTTCGGCAAGGACGTGGCCGCCGCCAGCTGGGACTCCGTCATCTTCGACGTCGGCCGCGACTCCCTCGTGCGCATCCCCACCCTGGAGCCGCTGCGCGGGACCAAGGCCCACGTGGGCGCCCTGCTGGACTCGGTGACCTCCGCCGTGGAGCTGGTGGACGCACTCTCGGCGGGCTGATGCAGGGTGGGTGCTGGACCCGGGCGTGCCGGAGCGCTCCGACTACGGCCTTCACGCAGGCGGCCGCTGCACCTTCTGCGGGTGGATCGTCTCGCCCCGGGCCAGCATCGCCACGAACTCGGCGATCCGGCGCGTACGGGTGTCGGCCCGCTTGAGCTGCGTCAGGCGCCACAGCACTGCGTAGCGGTTGGTCGAGGTCAGCACGTCCCACATCGCCTGCGCGGCGGGGTCGGCGGCCACGGCCGCGGCCAGGTCCGCGGGCACCGTGATCGTCGCCGGTCCGGCGTAGGCGGCGTCCCACCGGCCGTCCGCCCTCGCAGCCTCGACCGCCGCACGACCGGCCGGGAGCATCCGCCCCTCGCCCGCCAGCCGCGCCACGTGCTCGCGGTTGCGCACCGACCACGGGCTGCGCGGACGCCGCGGGGTGAAGCGCTGCACGAAGCTCCCCTCGTCCCGCCTGCCGATCTGACCGTCGATCCAGCCGACGCACAGCGCCTCGTCCAGGGCGAGCGCGTAGGTCAGACCGGTCACGGTGCCGCCCTTCTTGTGCAGCACCAGGCGCACCCCGGGGGCGTCGGCGTGGTGCGCGACGAGCCACCACCGCCACGCACCGGCGTCGGGCAGTAGCAGCTCGGGGAGCTCGATGACCACGGCGCCATCCTGCCCGCTCCCGCGCCGCTGTCGGTGGTGCTGGGTAGGGTTCGATCCCGAGCACCACACGCGAGTGACGAGATGTGAGCAGGGAGTCGACGATGGCCCAGGAGCAGACCACGCGCACCGGTGGCGGCGGGGACGACGACGCGGTCGGCAGCGACGGCTCGGCCGGCCAGGAGCGTCGGGAGAAGATGGCCGAGGAGACCGACGACCTGCTCGACGAGATCGACGACGTGCTCGAGGAGAACGCGGAGGACTTCGTCAAGGCCTACGTGCAGAAGGGCGGGCAGTAGTCCTGCCCGCCCTGGTCCCGTCCGCCCCCGGAGCCCCGGACACGTCCTCGTTCACCGACTACCTCCGCCGGACCGCGCCCGAGATGCTGCCGGGTCGGCGCGAGGGCACCGGCGTCGCGCACGAGGGACTCGCGCCGCACGGCACCACCATCGTGGCGCTGACGTACTCGGGCGGGGTCCTCATCGCCGGGGACCGCCGGGCCACCATGGGCAACCTCATCGCCGTGCGGGACATCGAGAAGGTGTTCGTCACCGACTCCCACTCCGCGGTGGGCATCGCCGGTACCGCCGGCGTGGCGATCGAGCTCGTCCGGCTGTTCGCCGTCGAGCTGGAGCACTACGAGAAGATCGAGGGCCGTCCCCTGTCCCTGGACGGCAAGGCCAACCGGCTCGCGTCCATGGTGCGGGGCAACCTCGGGGCGGCCATGCAGGGCCTGGCCGTGGTACCGCTGCTCGCGGGCTACGACGTCGACGCCGTGGATCCCGCGCGGGCCGGGCGCATCGTGTCCTACGACGTCACCGGCGGCCGGTACGAGGAGCACTCCGGCTACCACGCCGTGGGGTCGGGCTCCCTGTTCGCCCGCTCAGCCCTCAAGAAGCGCTACGAGGCCGGGTCGGACGAGCCGACCGCCCTGCGCACGGCCATCGAGGCGCTGTACGACGCCGCCGACGACGACTCCGCGACCGGCGGGCCGGACCTGGTGCGCGGGCTGTACCCCGTCGTCATCACCATCACCGGCGAGCACGGTGCGGTCCGCGTGCCCGACGCGGCCACGGCCGAGGTGGCCGCCGCCGTGGTGGCCGACCGACACTCCCGCCCCGGCGGCTGAACGGCCAGCCAGCACCCAGCCCCGCCAGCACCCAGCCCCGCCAGCCCGTCCCGCGAGCCCGTACCCCGAGCAGGAGCTGACCACCGTGACGATGCCCTACTACGCCTCCGCCGAGCAGATCATGCGCGACCGCTCGGAGCTGGCCCGCAAGGGCATCGGACGTGGGCGCAGCGTGGTGGTGCTCACCTACGCCGACGGTGTGCTGTTCGTCGCGGAGAACCCCTCCTCGACGCTGCACAAGGTCAGCGAGATCTACGACCGCATCGGGTTCGCCGCCGTGGGCAAGTACAACGAGTTCGAGAACCTGCGGCGGGCCGGCATCCAGCACGCGGACCTTCGGGGCTACTCCTACGACCGCCGCGACGTCACCGGCGCCTCGCTCGCCAACGCCTACGCCCAGACCCTCGGCGGCATCTTCACCGAGCAGGCCAAGCCCTACGAGGTGGAGATCTGCGTGGCAGAGGTGGGGCCGCCCGGCGCGGTGGAGACGGTCGCCCAGCTCTACCGCATCACCTACGACGGCTCCATCGGCGACGAGGCGGACTTCATCACCATGGGTGGAACCACCGAGCCCATCTCGGCCGCGCTCAAGCAGGCCTACCGCCCCGGGATGACGCTGACCGAGGCCGTCGGCACCGCCGTCGACGCCCTGCAGCAGGTCGGTGGGGGAGGGGAGCCGCGCACCCTGGACGTCGCTGCCCTCGAGGTGGCCGTGCTCGAGCAGGCCCGTCCCCGCCGCGCGTTCCGGCGGCTGCCCGCCGCTGCGCTCGTCCCGATGCTGCCCACGCCCGACCCGGCCGCCGGACCAGGGACCGACACCGACCTCCGGAGCACCGCACGGCCGGAGGTCGACCAGCCCTGAGCGTGCCGCAGGGGTGCGCCGTAGTGTCGGGCTCGTGGAACGACGCATCATGGGTATCGAGACCGAGTTCGGCGTCACGTGCACCTTCAAGGGGCAACGGCGCCTGAGCCCCGACGAGGTGGCGCGCTACCTGTTCCGCCGGGTGGTGTCCTGGGGACGCAGCTCGAACGTGTTCCTTCGCAACGGGGCCCGGCTCTACCTCGACGTCGGCTCGCACCCCGAGTACGCCACCGCGGAGTGCGACGACCTGGTCCAGCTGGTCAGCCACGACAAGGCCGGGGAGCGCATCCTCGAGGACCTGCTGGTCGACGCCGAGCAGCGCCTGGCCGAGGAGGGCATCGGCGGGGACATCTTCCTGTTCAAGAACAACACCGACTCCGCCGGCAACTCCTACGGCTGCCACGAGAACTTCCTCGTCGCGCGGCAGGGCGAGTTCTCCCGCATCTCCGACGTGCTGCTGCCCTTCCTGGTCACCCGCCAGCTCATCGCGGGCGCGGGAAAGGTGCTGCAGACCCCGCGCGGGTCCACCTTCTGCCTGAGCCAGCGCGCCGAGCACATCTGGGAGGGCGTGTCCTCCGCCACCACGCGCAGCCGGCCCATCATCAACACCAGGGACGAGCCGCACGCCGACGCGGAGAAGTACCGCCGCCTGCACGTCATCGTCGGCGACTCGAACATGTCCGAGACGACCACCATGGTGAAGGTGGGTTCCGCCGCCCTCGTGCTGGAGATGATCGAGGCCGGCGTCGCCTTCCGGGACTTCTCCCTGGACAACCCCATCCGCGCCATCCGGGAGATCAGCCACGACCTCACCGGTCGCCGCCCCGTCCGCCTGGCCGGCGGTCGCGAGGCCAGCGCCCTGGACATCCAGCGCGAGTACCACGCCAAGGCCGTCGAGCACCTCGTCAACCGCACTCCGGACCCCACGATGACCCGGGTGGTCGAGCTGTGGGGCCGCACCCTGGACGCGGTGGAGACCAGCACACCGTCGCTGGTCGACACCGAGATCGACTGGGCCATCAAGCAGAAGCTGTTCCAGCGCTACCAGGACAAGCACGGGATGGACCTCTCGGACCCCCGGATCGCCCAGCTCGACCTCACCTACCACGACATCCGCCGCGGCCGTGGGGTGTTCGACCTGTTGCAGCGCAAGGGCCTCGCCGCTCGTGTCACCACCGACGAGGACATCACCACGGCCGAGCAGACCCCGCCGCAGACGACGAGGGCAAAGCTGCGCGGGGAGTTCATCTCCGCCGCGCAGGACGCCGGCCGCGACTTCACCGTCGACTGGGTGCACCTGAAGCTGAACGACCAGGCCCAGCGCACGGTGCTCTGCAAGGACCCGTTCCGATCGGTGGACGAGCGCGTGGAGCGCCTCATCGCCTCCATGTAGGCCGAGCCTGGGCTGGGCGCACCTGCTGTCCCCCTAGGGTGGTCCGCGTGTCCGCCGCCCGTACCGAACGCCTGGTGAACCTGGTGATCTGCCTGCTCTCCACGCGGCAGTTCCTCTCGGCCGAGCGCATCCGGTCCACCGTGGCCGGGTACGACGAGGCACCCACCGACGAGGCCTTCTTCCGGATGTTCGAGCGCGACAAGTCCGAGCTCCGCGAGCTGGGGGTACCCCTGGAGACGGGTCGGACCAGCCACTTCGACGCGGGGGACGGCTACCGCATCGCCCGGCGGGACTACGAGCTGCCGGAGATCTCGCTCGAGCCCGACGAGGCGGCGGCCCTGGCCCTGGCCTCGCGGCTCTGGGACTCCCCGCAGCTCGCGGGCTCGGCCCGCTCGGCCGTGCTGAAGCTCCGCGCGGCCGGGGTCGAGGTGGACACCTCCGCGGCTCCCGGCCTGCAGCCCCGCGTCCGGGCGAGCGACCCCGCCTTCGACCCGCTGGTGGTGGCGGTCGAGAACGCTCGTGCGGTCGGCTTCACCCACACCGCGCACCCCGGGGCCGCGCCGAGCCGGCGGTCCGTGGAACCGTGGGGCGTCGTGTCCCACCGCGGTCGCTGGTACCTGGTGGGCCACGACCGTGACCGCGACGCCGTGCGCTGCTTCCGCGTCTCCCGCATCAGCGACGTCCGCGCGAGCGGGCCCGCCGGGACCGTGGTCGTCCCGCCGGAGACCGACCTGCTCGCGCTGGTCAGCCGGTCCGCGAGCAGCACCACCTCCGGTCCGGTGCGTGCCCGCGTGCTCGTGGCCCCCGGGCGGGCCCAGGGCCTGCGCCGTCGCGCCCAGGTCGTCGAGGAGCTCCCGGACGGCACCGTGGTCGACCTCGAGCTGGCGACCCTCGACGTCGGCGCCCGGTGGATCGCCGGGCACGGGCCCGACGTCAGGGTGCTGTCCCCGGACGACCTGCGCGAGCGCGTCCTGACGACCCTGCGCGGCTCGGTCTCGTGAGCGCCGGGACCGAGCGGCTGCCCCGCCTGCTGGCCCTGGTGCCGTACCTGCAGGCGCACCCCGGCGTGCGGGTGGTCGACGCCGCCGCGGAGCTGGACGTCACCCCCGCCCAGCTCCGCAAGGACCTCGGGCTCCTGTGGATGTGCGGGCTGCCCGGCTACGGGCCGGGCGAGCTCATCGACCTCTCCTTCGAGGGTGACACCGTCGACGTGGTCTTCGACGCGGGGATGACCCGTCCGCTGCGGCTGTCCAGGGGGGAGGCCGGCGCGCTGGGGGTGGCCCTGCGTGCGCTCGCCGAGGTGGGCGGCCTCGTCGAGCGTGACGTCGTCGAGCGCGCCCTGGCCAAGGTCGAGGCCGCAGCCGGGGGTGCGAGCGGGCCGAGCGCGGTGGCCGTCGGCATCGAGCACGGCGACGACGAGTCCGCGGCCACCACGGCCGTGCTGGCCGGTGCGCTGGCCGACGGCCACCCCGTGCACCTGCGCTACTACACGGCCTCCCGGGACGACGTCACCGACCGGGTGGTGGAACCCCGACGGCTGCTCGTGGTCGAGGGCCGCACCTACCTCGAGGGGTGGTGCCGGCGCGCCGAGGACGTGCGGCTGTTCCGGGTGGACCGGGTCGAGGACGTCGCGGTGCTCGACGAGGTCCTGCCCCCGGCCGAGGTGGGTGCGCAGAGCCCGGCCGCCGACCCGTTCGACCTCGGCGAGGGCCTGCCGCTGGCCGAGCTCGAGCTGGGCCGGCAGCACTCCTGGGTCGCCGAGTACTACCCGGTGGAGTCGACCAGCCCCCTCGACGACGGTGGCCTCCGCGTCGCGCTGCGCTACACCGACGCGGAGTGGCTGGTCCGTCTGGTGCTCGGTCTCGGCGCGGGGGCCCGGGTGGTCACCCCGGCCGACCTGGCCGCGGACGTCGCGGACCGCGCCCGTCGGGCTCTGGCGGCCTACCAGCTCCCCCCGCCGTCCACCCCGTCGACCTAGCCCCCACGTGCGCCTGCTCCGGCGCGCGTACGCTGCAATCGGCACACCACTCGAGGAGGCAACACCGTGAACCTGGGACCCACCGAGATCATCATCATTGCGGTCGTCGTCATGCTGCTGTTCGGGTTCAAGCGCCTCCCCGACGCGTCCCGCTCGATCGGTCGGTCGCTGCGCATCTTCAAGGCGGAGACCAAGGGTCTGCGCGAGGACGACGTGAAGGCCCCCGCGGCCACCGCCGACTACACGCAGACCCCGGACAACGAGCCCTCCCCGCTGCCTGCCCAGACGAAGACCGTCGAGGAGCAGCGCCTGGAGGCGCAGCGGTTCCTCGACGCCACCGCGTCGCCCGCTCCCGCGCCGTCGGTGCCGCCCACCCAGCCGCGCTGAGCGAGGGGTGTTCAACCCGATCGCTGCGCTCAAGGGGCCACCCCTGGCGAGCGCGGACGGCTCCATGTCGCTCATGGAGCACCTGTTCGAGCTGCGTCGCCGCCTCACCATCGCCGCGCTCGCGCTCGTCGTCGGCGCATCGCTGGGGTTCGTGTGGTTCAACCACGACCCTTTCGGCCTGCCCAGCCTCGGCAAGATCCTCACCAACCCGTACTGCAGCCTGCCCGACAGCGCCCGGGCGAACCTGACCAACACCCCCGGCAGCTGCTCGCTGCTCGCCACCGGCGTGTTCGACGCGTTCCTGCTGCAGCTCAAGGTCGGTGTCAGCGCCGGGGTCATCCTGTCCAGCCCGGTGTGGCTCGCGCAGCTGTGGGGCTTCATCACCCCGGGGCTGTACGCCAAGGAGCGCAAGTTCGCGTACATCTTCGTCTCGGCCGCGGCCGTTCTCTTCACCGCCGGTGCGGTGCTCGCCTACTACGTCGTCGCCCAGGCCCTGCAGGTGCTTCTCGGGTTCTCCGCCGACGTCGTCACCGTCGCCCTGTCGCCCAACGACTACTTCGGCTTCATGCTGGCGCTGCTCGTCATCTTCGGCGTGAGCTTCGAGCTCCCGCTGCTGGTGGTGATGCTCAACCAGGTGGGGATCCTGCCCGCGGCCAACCTCAAGAAGTGGCGCCGCGGGATCATCATGGCGCTGTTCGTCTTCGCCGCCGTCGCCACGCCTGGCACCGACCCCATCTCCATGCTGGTCCTGGCCATCGCGCTGACGCTGCTGTTCGAGCTGGCCCGGGTCATCGCGACCTTCCACGACAAGCGCAAGGCGACCTCGACCGACGCGCAGGACTTCTCGGAGCTCGACGACGACGCGGTGTCCCCGCTGGACCCGGGGGGCGGCACCGCGGACGTGACGACCTCACCGACCCCGGTGGCCTCGACCGTGCGCGCGGTGCAGGACCCGGACCGCTACACCGACGCGACCTGACCGCGGCCGGACCCACGCCGCCGCAGCCGACGGCCCGCCGGGTGCTGTGGCAACCTGGCGGTCGTGGCTGACACATCCCCGGCCGAGGTCTCGCACGCGGAGGCGTTCGCCGCCGCCAGGCGCCGCACCGCGCACCCCGAGCTCACCGCGTTCACCGCCGGGCTCCCCTTCGCCCTCGACCCGTTCCAGCACGAGGCCTGCACGGCGCTGGAGGACGGCCACGGGGTGCTCGTCTGCGCACCCACCGGGGCCGGCAAGACCGTCGTCGGCGAGTTCGCGGTGCACCTGGCCCTCGCGGCCGGCAACAAGTGCTTCTACACCACGCCGATCAAGGCGCTGAGCAACCAGAAGCACGCCGACCTCGTCGCCCGGCACGGCCGGGAGAACGTCGGGCTGCTCACCGGGGACACCTCGATCAACGCCGACGCCCCGGTCGTCGTCATGACCACCGAGGTGCTGCGCAACATGCTCTACGCGGGCTCGCACGCCCTGCACGGGCTCAGCCACGTGGTGATGGACGAGGTGCACTACCTGGCCGACCGCTTCCGCGGGGCGGTGTGGGAAGAGGTGATCCTGCACCTGCCGCAGGACGTCCGGCTGGTCAGCCTCTCGGCGACGGTCAGCAACGCCGAGGAGTTCGGCGAGTGGATCTCCACCGTGCGCGGTGACACCACGGTGGTCGTCGACGAGCACCGCCCGATCCCGCTGTGGCAGCACATCCTGGTCGGCGGGCGGCTGTTCGACCTGTTCAGCGAGCGGGACAACTCCGCGGGGCGCCGCCTGGTCGTCGACCCCGAGCTCGTGCGCCACGTGCAGCAGCGCACCCGCCGCGAGGACAGCTGGCAGCCCCGGCACTCCCGGCGCGGACGGGGTGCACCGGCGGCCCTCTCGGGCCCGTCGCACTCCGGCTACCGGCCCCTGCCGCGCCCGGACGTCATCGAGCGCCTCGAGCGTGAGCAGCTGCTGCCCGCCATCACCTTCGTGTTCAGCCGCGCCGGCTGCGAGGCCGCCGTGACCCAGTGCGTCCGCGCGGGAACCCGGCTCACCACCGACGCCCAGCAGGCCGAGATCATGGAGGTCGTGGGCCGCCACACCGGGGACCTGCCCGAGGGCGACCTGGTGGTGCTCGGCTTCTGGGAGTGGCGCGAGGCGCTGCTGCGCGGGGTGGCCGCGCACCACGCCGGGATGCTGCCCGCGTTCAAGACGTGCGTGGAGGAGCTGTTCCTGCGGGGGCTCGTGCGCGCGGTCTTCGCCACCGAGACCCTGGCCCTGGGCATCAACATGCCGGCCCGCACCGTGGTGCTGGAGCGGCTGGTGAAGTACAACGGCGAGGCGCACGTGGACCTGACGCCGGGGGAGTACACCCAGCTCACCGGACGGGCGGGTCGCCGGGGCATCGACGTCGAGGGCCACGCCGTGGTGCTGTGGCAGCCGGGGGTCGAGCCGGAGGCCGTCGCCGGGCTCGCATCCACCCGCACCTACCCGCTGCGCAGCTCGTTCAAGCCCGCGTACAACATGACGGTGAACCTGGTCGACGCGCTGGGCCCGGACGCGGCGCGTGCGCTGCTGGAGCGCTCGTTCGCCCAGTTCCAGGCCGACCGCTCCGTGGTCGGGCACTCCCGCACGCTGGACCGGAACACCGAGGCGCTGGCCGGGTACGCCGAGTCCATGACCTGCCACCTGGGCGACTTCGCGGACTACGCCGCGCTGCGACGGCAGATCGGGGAGCGCGAGCGGGCGCTGAGCCGGCAGGGCAGCGCCACCCGTCGCGCCGAGGCGGGGGAGTCCCTGGCGGCCCTGAGGCGCGGGGACGTCATCGCCGTGCCGGGCGGCAAGCGGGCCGGTCTGGCCGTGGTGCTGGACACCGGGGGCGACGAGGACCAGCCCCGGCCGCTCGTGCTCACCGAGGACCACTGGGCGGGCCGGCTCTCGGTCAGCGACTTCCCGACCGCGGCCACCGTGCTCGGCCACCTCGCCCTGCCCAAGCGGGTGGACCACCGGGTGCCGCGGATCCGGCGCGAGGTGGCCTCCTCGCTGCGCGCCAGCGGGATCGTCGCCCCCGGGCGGCCCAGCCGGCAGCGTGCCTCCGCCGCGGACGACGCCGAGCTCGCCGCGCTGCGCCGGGCCCTGCGCACCCACCCCTGCCACGGCTGCGAGCACCGCGAGGACCACGCCCGCTGGGCCGAGCGTCACGACAGGCTGCAGCGCGAGACCGAGTCGCTGCGCCAGCGGGTCGCCTCCACCACGCACTCGCTGGCACGCTCCTTCGACCGCATCCGGGCGCTGCTCACCGAGCGCGGCTACCTCACGGGCACCGGGTCGGAGCAGCAGGTCAGCACGGACGGGCGCCGGCTCGAGCGCATCTACTCCGAGTCCGACCTGCTCGTCGCCGAGTGCCTGCGCCGTGGCACCTGGGAGGGGCTCACCGCGGCCGAGCTGGCGTCGGTCGTCTCGGCGGTGGTCTTCGAGAGCCGCCGCGAGGCCGAGACCCTGCCCCGGGTCCCCGCAGGGTCCGTGAGCACGGCCCTCGCGGACACGGTGCGGCTGTGGGCCGAGCTCACCGACGACGAGCGGCGCCACAAGATCGCCCCCACCCGCGAGCCGGACCTGGGTTTCGCCTGGCCGGTGCACCGCTGGGCGCGGGGCGAGTCGCTGGCCACCGTGCTCGCCGCGGCCGGTGAGAACGGGCAGCAGCTCTCGGCGGGGGACTTCGTTCGCTGGTGCCGGCAGGTGGTGGACCTGCTCGACCAGGTTCGGGTCGCCTCGGGGTCGGACCCCCTCGGCCGGGTGGCGGCGGATGCCGTCCGCGCGGTGCGGCGCGGCGTGGTCGCGCTCGGCACCGCCTAGGAAGCCGTGCGCGCGGGTTCCGCCGAGGGCGATCCGCCGGCGACGCGCTGTGGTTGGATCGCGCTGCGAGATCGCAGCGGCGGCTCGGGGGGCGGTACCACCAGGTCGGAGTCCCCGTTGCGCACCGGCCGGCCGACTTCCGGAGGAATCCATGAGCACCCCGTACAACCCGAACGAGCCGCAGCAGGGCGGGGGCTCACCGCAGCCGTACCAGGGTTCCTACGGTGCGCCGGAGCAGGGTTCGGACCCGCAGCAGCCCCAGCGGGGCGGCTACGGCCAGCAGGGTGACCAGCCCCAGCAGCCGTGGGGCCAGCAGCCCCAGCAGCCGTGGGGCCAGCAGCCCCAGCAGGGCGGCTACGGCCAGCAGCCCCAGCAGCCGTGGGGCCAGCAGGGCGGCTACGGCCAGCAGCCCCAGCAGCCGTGGGGCCAGCAGGGCGGCTACGGCCAGCAACAGCCCTACGGCCAGAGCCCGTTCGGTGGCGCGCCCGCGAAGAGCGGGAGCAAGCTGCCGCTGATCATCGGCGGGGTGGTGGCTCTGGTGGTCGTCATCGTGCTCGTTCTCGGGTTCACCGGTCCGGCGTTCTTCACGGGCGGCAAGACGTTCGACCAGACGGCGCTGCAGAGCGGGGTGCAGGGGATCCTCACCAGCAGCTACGGGCAGAAGGTCGACTCCGTCACCTGCCCGGCCGCCCAGAAGGTCGAGACGGGCAGCACGTTCACCTGCCGGGCCAGCATCGGCGGCAAGGACACGCCCGTGACCGTGACGGTGAAGGACAGCGGCGGCACCTACGAGGTGGCCCGCCCCTGACGGTGCGGGTGCCGGCGGGCCGGATCCGGATGGGATGATCGGGGTCGTGCCTGCCGTCCCCGTCGTCCTGTCCGCCGAGCGCCACCGGGAGGCCGCGGAGGTCTTCGGCGGCGCGTACCTCGTCGGTCCGGTCACCGACCGCATGTGGTCCCGCTCGGCAGCCACGTACAAGGGCAGCACGGTGCACGCCGTGCTCGAGGACGACGACAGCATCGGCGCCGTGGCCCGTGCGTTCGACGTGACGCTCGCCGTTCCCGGCGGTTGCGTCCCCGCCGCCGGGGTGAGCAGCGTCGGGGTCCGCGCTGATCGTCGTCGGCGCGGCCACCTGCGCTCGCTGATGACCGCACAGCTGGAGCACCTGCGCGCAGCAGGTGCGGTCGCCGCGACCCTGCGGGCCACCGAGGCCACGATCTACGAGCGCTTCGGCTACGGGGTGGCCAGCTCCTACGGCACGCTGACCGTCGACCGGGCCCGGGCTCGGCTGCGGGCGGGGGCGGCGCCGGAGCGCGCGCTGCGCCTGGTGAACCCCACCGCTGCGCTGCAGCTGCTGCCGCAGGTCCACGACCGGTTGGTGAGGTCCCGGCCGGGCGCCATCAGCCGTCCCACGTGGTGGTGGACCAACCAGGTGGCGCGGATGCTCGACAAGGACGAGCCGCTGTGGGTGCTGTGCACCGAGGACGGCGACGGCGAGGTGGACGGGTGGGTGGTCTACACCGCCACCCACACCGACACCGCGAGCGGGGAGCACCGCGCTCAGGTCAGCGTGATCGACCTGGTGGGCGCAACCCCCGAGGTGGAGCTCGCGCTCTGGCAGGCGGCCATGGCCATCGACCTCGCCGAGACGGTGGTCGCCCAGGGACGGCCCCTCGACGACGGCCTCCCGCTGGCGCTCGTCGACCCCCGCGCGGCACGCCTGTCGGCGGTGGAGGACGAGACGTGGCTGCGGCTGCTCGACGTGCCCACCGCACTGTCCGCGCGGACCTACGGGTCCGCGGACGCCGTGGTGCTCGGGGTCGACGACCAGCTGGTGCCGGGGAACTCCGGTCGCTACCGGGTGGGTCCGGACGGTGCCGAGCGGACCGAGGCGGCCGTGGAGGTCGAGATCGGGGTGTCCGAGCTGGCGTCGGTGTACCTGGGCGGCACCCGGTTCGCGGCGCTGGCCACGGCCGGACGGGTCCGTGGCGACGCCCCCGCGCTGCGCCGGGCCGACCTGCTGTTCGCCGCTGATCGGGCACCCTGGTCGGGCACCTACTTCTAGCGGCCCAGCGGGTCCCGGATTCTCAGCGACGCTCGGCCATGGCGTCCACGAGGCGCTTCAGCGAGCTCGACAGGCCCCACCGCTGCGCCAGGGCCACGAGCGCGGCAGGGTCGACGGGGGTGTCGGGGAGGACGTCGCTGCCGGAGAGCTGCACGGGCGCGTCGGTGACCACCCGCACCACGGGCAGCGCCGCGTCGAGGTAGTCCCGGGCGTCGGCCAGCCGGGCGCGCGGACCTCTGGCCAGCGACGAGCCGGGGTCGTCCACGGCGGTCCGGATCGCGGCCAGCGACCCGTGCTCCAGCAGCAGCCGCGAGGCCGTCTTCTCGCCGATTCCGGTCACCCCGGGCAGGCCGTCGGAGGGGTCACCGCGCAGCAGCGCGAGCTCCACGTACGCCGTCCCGGCCCGCCCTGCGGGCACCCCGTAGCGCTGCGCCACCTCGGCGGGGCCGAACATCTCGGCCTTGGCCAGACCGCGGCCCACGTAGAGCACCCGCACCGGCACCGGGTCGTCGGCGACCACCTGCAGCAGGTCCCGGTCCCCGCTCACCACCACGACCGGGTCGGTGCGCTCCCGCGCGGCCAGGGTGCCGAGCACGTCGTCGGCCTCCATGTCGGCCGCCCCGGCCGTGGCGATCCCGGCGGCCGCGAGCACCTCGAGGATCACCGGTACCTGGTGTGCGAGCTCGTCGGGGGCGTCCTCGGTGTGGTCGGTGCCCGCCACCGCGCGGTGAGCCTTGTAGGAGGGCACCAGGTCCACCCGCCACCGGGGCCGCCAGTCCAGGTCCAGGCAGACCACGAGCCGCCCCGGGTGCTCGCGGCGCACCAGCGAGGCGACCATGTCGGTGAACCCGCGGACGGCGTTGACCGGGCGCCCGTCGGGACCGGTGAGCGAGGTGGGGAGCCCGTGGAAGGCCCTGAACCACAGGCTGGCGCCGTCCAGCAGCATCAGGGGAGGTGTCACCCGGTCGATCCTGCTGGTCGGCGACGAGCGGGTCCAGCAGCCCGGCGATGCGGGTGCAGCCGGCGGTGGTGGGGTGGAGCGCCGCGGCGGTCCCGTTCGGCCCGACGAGCCGGTTCTGCCCCTCGCTGCTGGGGTCCGCGCCCCCGGTGGACGCCTCGTGCCCGGCCATCGAGGTGGAGAGGTTCTCGGCGCTCGTCCGCACCGCCGTCGAGAGCGCCGGGACGGCCGAGGTGCGCAGCCAGACCAGGGTCTGGTGGCCGGGCCGGCGGCACGGATCAAGGTGCAGGACCCTAGGGGGCGAGCAGGGAGGCTGAGCCGAGGACGCGGGTCACGGCCACCTCGACCACCACGCGGGCGGGGTTCACCCGCGGCTGGCGGTAGCGGGCGGCGTACCGGGCGACGGCGTCGGCAACTGCGGCGGGGTCGTCGGAGACCGAGCTGGTGCCCTCCAGGGTCAACCACCGTGCGCCGTCGACCTGGCAGATCGCGACCCGGCCACCGCGCGCCGCGAGCCGCGCCTTCACGCTGGTCCCGCTGGTGATGACGCGGGCGAGGCGGCGCTCGGGGTCCCAGGTGAAGCCGACCGGCACCACGTGCGGGCTGCCGTCGCTGCGCAGCGTCGTCAGGGTGGCGAGGTGGCGCACGGTGAGGAGCTCGAGCGCGTCGGCGTTCAGGTCGGCGGGGGAGTGGGTCACCGGCTCATCCTGCTCGTCCCCACCCGCGGTCGTGCGTGCTGGTGGGGTCCCCGTCCCCGGTCCTCACGCACGGGTCGCGAAGCGACTCATCGCCTCCTGCATGATCACCCGCTTCTCCGGGTGGCCCTTGTGTCCGGCTCCCTCGACCACGTGCAGCTCCGCGCCCGGCCACGCCCGGGCCAGCTCCCAGGCGGTGTCCGCGGGGCCGCTGAGGTCGAGGCGACCGTGCACCAGCACCCCGGGGATACCGGCGAGCCTGCCGGCGGCGCGGACCAGCGCGCCCTCCTCCAGCCAGGCCCCGTGCCCGTAGTAGTGCGCGCAGATCCGGGCGAGGGCGACCAGGGCGTCGTCGGGCCGGTCTCCGTACAGGTTCGGTGTGCCGGTGGTCTCGGTGGAGAGCACCGCGTCCTCCCAGGTGGCCCAGCGGACCGCGGCGCGCTGGCGCACCCGCGGGTCGGGATCGGCGAGCAGGCGTCCGTACGCCGCGAGCAGGTGCGGGGTGTCCCCGTCACGATCGGGCTCGTCCACCCCGTCGCGGAAGGCCTCCCACTGCTCGGGGAAGAAGCGGCCCGCCCCCCGGTAGAGCCAGTCCACCTCGCTGCGGCGGGTGGTGGTGATGGCCGACAGCACGATCTCGGTGACCCGCTCCGGGTGGCGCTGCGCGTAGGCCAGCGCCAGGGTCGAGCCCCAGGAGCCGCCGGTGAGCATCCACCGCTCGATGCCCAGGTGACCGCGGAGGCGCTCCAGGTCGGCCACCAGGTGCTCGGTGGTGTTCACCGACAGGTCGGTGGCCGGATCGCTGGCGTGCGGGGTGCTCAGCCCGCAGCCGCGCTGGTCGAGCAGCACCATCCGGTAGGCGGGGTGCAGGGCCCGTGCCATGGCGGTGGTGCACCCGGAGCCGGGCCCACCGTGCACCATGACCACGGGCTTGCCGTCCGGGTCACCGTGCTGGGAGTAGTGCACCCGGTTGCCATCGCCGACGTCGAGCATCCCCTCGTCGAAGGGGACCTCGTGGTTCTCCAGCTCGTCGCCGCTCACGCCCGTGACGCTATCGCCGCCCCGACTGTGAAGGATTTCTCGCGTCCTGGGTCCAGAAAGCACGCACGGGTCGGCTACCGAGCTCGCGAGGTGGACGACATGTGGAAGTCCGGGATCCGCATCGGCCCGACGGCGGTGCGGGTGAACCAGTCCTTCCACTCCCGCGCCAGGGTGCGCTCGGTGGCACCGACCTCGGTGACCCGCCGCAGCAGGTCCAGCGGGCTCTCGTTGAACCGGAAGTTGTTCACCTCGCCGATGACCTTGCCGTCCTCCACGAGGTACACCCCGTCCCGGGTGAGCCCGGTGACGAGCAGCGTGGCCGGGTCGACCTCGCGGATGTACCACAGGCACGTCAGCAGCAGCCCGCGCTCGGTGCTCGCGACCATGTCCCCGATGGTCGCACCGGACCCGCCGGTGAGCAGCAGGTTGTCCCCGGGGACGGCCACCGGCGCGCCGAACTCGGTGGCCGCGGCCCGCGGGTAGGTCAGGGCGTTGACCACCCCGTCGCGGACCAGCTCCACCCGCTCGGCCGCCAGTCCGTTGTCGAACACCGAGGTGGAGTCGTCGGAGTGGGTGGTGGCCACGAACGGCGCGTACTCCAGGCCCGGGGCGTGCGGGTCGAAGGCCAGGGTGAGCGGCAGATCGGTGAGCTTCTCCCCGATGCGGGTGCCGCCGGCCCGGGAGAGGGCGGTGTGGCCCTCCTGGGCACCACGGCCCTCCATGGACCACGCCAGGTAGATCATCAGGTCCGCGGCGGCCGACGGCGGCAGCAGCGTCTCGTAGCGCCCGGCGGGCAGCTCCACCTGCGTGCGACCCCAGCCGAGGCGGGTGGAGAGGTCGGCGAGGATGCTGGGCAGGTCCACGTCGGTGAAGTCCCTGGTGCTCACCCCGCCCCAGGCGCTGGAGCCGTCCCGCTTCGCGTTGACCTCCACCGAGCCCGTGGGCTGGGTGAAGCGGCGGCGCAGCCCGGTGGAGCTGCCCAGCCACGTGGTGTGCAGCTGGTGCTCGGCGAAGCCGTACAGCACGTCCTGGCCCCGGAACCCGGCGGCGAGCTCGGTGGCCAGGGTGTCGAAGACCGTGACGTCGGTCTGCGCGGCCGCACCGTCCCAGCCGGCCTCCTCCGCACCCCCGGTGACCAGGGGGGCGGCGTCACGTGCGGGTCCGGCCGCCCGGGCCGCCTCCTCGCTGGCGCGGACCACGGCGGTGACCTCGGCCGGGTCGACGCTGGTGGAGGTGACGACGCCGACGCTCGTGCCGAGCACGCTCACCACGGCCCAGGAGCGCGAGGTGCTCACGCCGTTCGTGGTCATGGTGGAGTTCGCCCACCGCAGCGAGGCCTCGGAGGCGTCGGTGACCAGCACCACGCACCCGTCGGCGGAGGACTGCGAGAGGGCGGACTCGACGAGGTCCTGTGCGGGGATCATGCGCCTGCCTCGTTCCGGGTGTTGAGGACGTTGATGCCGCGGAACAGGGCGGACGGGCAGCCGTGGCTGACCGCGGCGACCTGGCCGGGCTGGGCCTTGCCGCAGTTGAAGGCACCGCCCAGGCGCCACGTGGACGGCCCGCCCACCGCCTCCATCGAGCCCCAGAACTCGGTGGTCGTCGCCTGGTAGGCGACGTCGCGGAGCTGGCCGGAGAGCACGCCGTCGGTGATCTTGTAGAACCGCTGGCCGGTGAACTGGAAGTTGTAGCGCTGCATGTCGATCGACCACGACTTGTCGCCGACGACGTACACGCCGTCCTGCACGCGCGAGATCAGCTCCTCGGTGGTGGTGTCGGTGACGGGGTCCGGCTGCAGGCTCACGTTCGCCATCCGCTGGATGGGCACGTGGTGCGGGGAGTCGGCGTAGGAGCAGCCGTTGGAGCGCTCCAGCCCGAGTCGCGGGGCGAACACCCGGTCCAGCTGGTACCCCACCAGCACCCCGTCGCGGACGAGGTCCCAGTCCTGGCCGGACACCCCGTCGTCGTCCCAGCCGACGGAGGACAACCCGTGCGGCGTGGTGCGGTCGGCCGTGACGTGCATGACGTCGGTGCCGTAGCGCAGGGTCCCGAGCAGGTCGGGGGTGGCGAACGAGGTGCCCGCGTAGGCCGCCTCGTAGCCGATCGCCCGGTCGTACTCGGTGGCGTGGCCGATGGACTCGTGGATGGTCAGCCACAGGTTCGAGGGATCGATGACGAGGTCCGTCGGGCCCCCGACCACGCTGGGCGCCTTCACCTTCTCGGCCAGCAGCTCGGGGATCTGCGCGAGCTCGGCGTCCCAGTCCCAGGTGCCGCCGCCCAGGTACTCCCAGCCGCGCCCCACCGGCGGAGCGAGGGTGCGCATCGTCTCGAAGGCACCGGCCGACCTGTCGACGGTGGTGGCCTCCACCTCCGGGTGCAGCCGCACGCGCTGCTGCACGGTGCAGGTGCCCGCGAGGTCGGCGTAGAACGTCTGCTCCTTGACCTGCAGGCAGGACGCGCTGACGTGGTCCACGCCGTCCGAGGCGAGCAACCGCCCGCAGTACTCGCCCAGCAGCGCCACCTTGTCCGCGGTGGGCACGGTGAACGGGTCCACCTCGTACGGCGAGACGTAGGTGGACGGGGCGTCCAGCGAGCCGTGCACGACCTCCGCGGCGAGCACCACCGGGTCGGCGTTGAGCGCGCGGAGCGCCCGGGCCACCTGGACGGCGCGCTCCGCCGTGGCGACCGCGACAGCGGGGCTGAGCTCGGCGTGGCTGGCGAAGCCCCAGGTGCCGTCCACCACCACACGGACCGCGAACCCGACGCTGGACGAGTCGATCGCCGACTGGACGGCCCCGTCGCGCAGGCTGAGGTCCTGGGTCAGCAGCCGGTGCACGCGGACGTCGGCGTGGGTGGCGCCCAGCTCGCGGGCCCGGCCCAGCCCCGCGTCGGCCACCGCTCGCAGCGGCAGGGCCAGGAACTCGGGGTTGACCGCGCGGGGGCTCACCGTCGGCACGCTAGTGCTCGACCGCGGGACGACTGGGGACCGGGCCTCCACGGCCCCCCCACGGCTCCGCACGGCCCGGTGGCGCTCCACGGTTCCGGAGCCGAGAAACCCCGAGCTGCCGCGCGGGTGGTGCCGGGCACGGCAGGGTGGTGCCCATGATCACCGTCGAGCACCTGACCAAGTCGTACGGGGCGACTCGCGCCGTCGACGACCTCACGTTCACGATCAGACCTGGCGCGGTCACCGGGTTCCTCGGACCCAACGGCGCCGGCAAGTCCACCACCATGCGGATGATCCTGGGCCTCGACCGCCCCACCGCCGGCACCGCGCTCATCGGGGGCAAGCGCTACGCCGAGCTCAAGCAGCCGCTGCGCGAGGTGGGCGCCCTCCTCGACGCGAAGTGGGTGCACCCCAACCGCTCCGCACGCGCGCACCTGCGCTGGATGGCCGCCTCCAACCGCATCCCGCGCAGCCGGGTGGACGAGGTGCTCGCGCTCGTCGGGCTCAGCGACGTGGCCGGGAAGCGCGCGGGCGGGTTCTCCCTGGGCATGTCCCAGCGCCTGGGCATCGCCGGCGCCCTGCTCGGGGACCCGGGCGTGCTCCTGTTCGACGAGCCCGTCAACGGCCTCGACCCCGAGGGCATCGTCTGGATCCGCACGTTCATGCAGCGCCTGGCCGCCGAGGGCCGCACCGTGCTGGTCTCGAGCCACCTGCTCACGGAGATGGCACTGACGGCCGAGCACCTCGTGGTCATCGGCCGCGGGCGGCTCATCTCGGAGTCGACCACGCAGCACTTCGTGGAGAGCGCCAGCGAGAACACCGTCCGGGTGCGCAGCCCCCAGCTGGCGGCGCTGCGGGCCGGACTCGTCCAGCACGGGCTCACCGTGCGCGACGACGGACCGGACGCCGTGGTCGTCAGCAGCTCCAGCACCGAGCAGGTCGGCGACCTGGCGGCCGCCCAGGGCGCGGTGCTGCACGAGCTCAGCGCCCAGCGCGGCTCGCTGGAGGAGGCCTTCATGCAGCTGACCAGCGGTGACGTCCAGTACTCGACCACCCCTCCGCCCCCCGGGCCGCCCGTGGCGGCCCCCACCACCCAGGAGGTCACCCGATGAGCGTCCTCGCCGCCGAGCGGATCAAGCTCCTCACCACCCGCAGCCCCTGGTGGTGCACGGCCATCGCGCTCGTGCTGTCCGTCGGGCTCGCCTCGCTCATCGCCTACGGCTCCAACCAGACCGGACCCGAGGGGCAGACCTTCGAGCTCACCGTCTCCGGCACGCAGGCCGGCGGCGTCCTGCTGGGGCTGTCGGTCATCATGATCATGGCCACGCTGGCCGTGACCACCGAGTACCGCTTCGGGGTCATCCGCACCACGTTCCAGGCCACCCCGGGCCGCTCGACGGTCCTGCTGACCAAGGCGCTGCTGCTCGGCGTGGTCGCCGCGGTCATCGGCGAGGTCATCGCGTTCGGCTCGCTGCTGGTCGCCCGCCTGGTCCGTGGCGGTGGCCTCCCGCTCGCCACGAGCGCGGACTGGCGGGCCACGGCCGGGCTCGGGCTCGTCTACGGCCTCGCCGCCGTTCTCGCCGTGGCGGTCGGAGCCCTGCTGCGGCAGTCCGCGGGCGCCGTGGCCCTGCTGCTGCTGTTCCCCCTGGCCGTGGAGAACCTCGTCCAGCTCATCCCCAGGATCGGCGACGACCTCCACACCTGGATGCCCTTCGTCAACGCGAACCGCTTCCTGGACCAGGCGCCGGTCGGGGACACGCTCGGCCCGTGGGGCAGCCTCGGCTACTTCGCGGTGGTCGTGGCGGTCGTGCTGGGTCTCGCCCTCGTGGTGGTCAACCGGCGCGACGCATGACCCCGAGCACGGACCCGGCCGGGAGAGAACGGGCGGTCCCGTGCGTTGTCCGGGGGAGACCACTGGAGGAGATGAGCCGGATGCCCCTGATCGTGCTGCTGGTGCTGTTCGTCGTGGAGGTGGCCGCGCTCGTCGCGGTGGGCACCTGGATCGGCGTGGGCTGGACCGTCCTGCTGTTCGTCGGCACGTCGGTGCTCGGTGGGTTCCTGCTGCGCAACCAGGGGCGTCGGACGCTGGCCGAGCTGCGCGAGGCGCAGGCCGCGCACCGGACGGGTGGCAAGGAGCTGGCCGACGGGGCGCTGGGCGGGATCGGGGCGCTGCTGATGGTGCTTCCCGGGCTCCTCACCGACGTCGTGGGACTGCTGCTGGTGCTGCCACCCACCCGGACGCTGGTGCGTCCGCTGCTCGGCGCGGCGGTCGCTCGCACGGTGCTCGTCGTGCCGCAGCGGTTCTCCGCGGCCGGCGGCGGCCGGTTCGGAGCAGGTCGGGTGGTCGAGGGTGAGGTCGTCGAGGGTGAGGTCGTCGAGGGTGAGGTCGTCGAGGGTGAGGTCGTCGAGGGTGAGGTCGTCGACACCGACGACCCGGCGGGACGCGGGCGGGGTCGCACCCCTCTGCAGCGGCCGACCGAGCCCTGATCCACACTCAGCCCCCATGAGCACCCGACTGCTGGTGGGCGGAGCGGTCTACACCCCCGCCGCCCCCGACGCGACAGCCATGGCCGTGACGGACGGGGTGGTGTCCTGGGTGGGGGAGGACGCGGTCGGCCGCGCCCTGCACCCCGGGGCCGAGGTGGTGGACCTGGGCGGTCGGTTCGTGGCCCCGGCCTTCGTCGACACCCACGTGCACGCCACGTCCGCCGGTCTCGCCCTGCTGGGGCTCGACCTCTCGGGCGCGGGCAGCCTGCGGGAGTGCCTGGACCTGGTGCGCGCTCGCGCCGCGGAGGACCCCCGGGGGATTCTCTGGGGTCACGGCTGGGACGACTCCCGGTGGCCGGAGAACCGGCCACCCACCCGGGCCGAGATCGACGAGTGCGCCCCGGGCCGCGCGGTGTACCTCAGCCGGATCGACGTGCACTCCGCGCTGGTCTCCACCGCGCTGGTGCACCGCGCGGCCGGCGTGACCGACGCGCCCGGCTGGTCGAGCGAGGGCCCGTTGAGCCAACAGGCCCACCACGTGGCCCGCGAGGCCGCCCGGGCCGCCCTGGCCCCCGACCAGCGGGGTCTCGCCCAGCGCGCCCTGCTCGACCACGCCGCCGCCCACGGGGTGGCGTGCGTCCACGAGTGCGGTGGAGCGGAGATCGCCGGGGTCGAGGACTTCCGCGAGCTCCTGGCCGGCGCGCACGCGGTCCAGGTCCGTGGCTACTGGGGCGAGGCCGTGACGACGGCGGAACAGGCCCGCGCCGTCCTGGCGGAGACAGGAGCGCACGGCCTCGGCGGGGACCTGTTCGTGGACGGCTCCCTGGGCTCACGCACCGCGTGGCTGACCGAGCCCTTCGCCGATGACCCGCACAGCGACCACAACACCGGTGCCCGCTACCTCGAGGTCGACGCCATCGCCGCCCACCTGCGGGCCTGCACCCAGGCCGGGGTGCAGGGCGGGTTCCACGTCATCGGCGACGGCGGGGTGGCGGCGGTGGTCGAGGCGTTCGGCCGCGTGGTCGCCGAGCTCGGTGGCCCCGCCGTGGCCAGCCGCGGGCACCGCCTGGAGCACCTGGAGATGGTCGACGCCGCGCAGGCCGCGCTGCTCGGGGGATGGGGGGTGCTCGCGAGCCTGCAGCCGGTGTTCGACGAGCTGTGGGGGGGCACCGACGGGGTGTACGCGCAACGCCTCGGACCCGTGCGCGGACCGTTGCTCAACCCGCTGGCCACCCTCGCCGCCGCCGGGGTGGGCCTCGCCATCGGCTCCGACGTCCCGGTGACCCCGCTGGATCCCTGGGCCGCGGTGCGGGCCGCGACGGCGCACCGCACACCGGGGCAGAGCATCTCCCCGCGCGCTGCGTTCACCGCGGCCACCCGCGGGGCCTGGCGGGCCGGCGGCGAGCGGGACGGCGTGGCGGGCACCCTCGTCCCCGGCGCCCCGGCCACGTACGCCGTGTGGGAGGTCGAGCACCTCGTGGTGAGCGCGCCGAGCGACTCCGTGCAGCGGTGGTCCCTCGATCCTCGCTCGGGGGTGCCCGCGCTGCCGGACCTCGCCCCGGGGGCCGTCCTGCCGCGCTGCGTGGAGACCGTGCGCGACGGGGCGTCGATCTTCACGGCCTGAGCTGTCCGTCCCCCGTGGTGGTCGCCATGACCGACCTCCCCGGCCTGCGGCCGTGGCGGATCCCCCTGCGGGTGCGGGACTCCGGCAAGACGCACCGCACCATCCCGCCCCCGGGCTCGGGCGGCGGCGTGCTCACGACGACGACCGTAGGCTCGGGGACGTCCCACCGTCACGTCCCCGGGAAGAGGTCTGCGTGCTGCTCGTCCGCTCCTGGGGGCGTCCGTCCTGGTCGACCGTGCTCCGATGCGTGTCCGCGGTCGTCGGTGGGCTTTTGCTGTGGGCGAGCTTCCCGCCCCGCCCGCTGTGGTTCCTGGCCCCGATCGGGATCGCCGTCATCGTCCTGGCCCTGCGCGGGCGGGGCCTGCGGGCCGGGTTCGGCTACGGGTACCTGGCCGGTCTCGGCTTCCTGGTGCCGTTGCTGCCGTGGGTGGGGGTGTACGTCGGGGCCGTGCCCTGGCTGGCGCTGGCCGCGGCGGAGTCGGTGGCCGTCGGGCTGTTCGGGATGGCCGTCACGCAGCTGTGGCGGGTGCCCGGGGCGCCCCTGTGGATGGCGGGCGCGTGGGTGGCCACCGAGGGACTGCGCTCCCGGGTCCCGTTCCACGGCTTCCCCTGGGGCCGCCTCGCCTTCGGCCAGTCCGACGGCGCGCTGCTGCCGCTGGCGAGCGTGGCGGGCTCCCCGGGGCTCACCTTCGCGGTGGCGGTCACCGGCACCTGCCTGGCTGCGCTGGTGGTCCACGCCCGGGCCCGCCGCCGGGTGCTGGCCGGTGCCGCCGTCGTCGGGGTGGTGGCCCCCCTCCTGCTCGGCCTCGCACTCGCCCCCGGTGTGCGGGCGACCAGCTCCAGCGCCACCACGGCCACCGTCGCCCTCATCCAGGGCAACGTCCCCCGTCTGGGCCTGGACTTCGCGGCCCAGCGGGAGGCGGTGCTGACCAACCACGTCAACCGCACGCTGCAGCTGGCCGACGACGTGGCCGCCGGGCGCGAGGCGAAGCCGGACCTGGTGATCTGGCCGGAGAACGCCTCGGACGTCGACCCGCTGCGCACCCCGGACGCCGCGGCCGCCATCACCCGTGCGGCGCGGGCCGTCGGGGTGCCGATCCTGGTGGGCGCGGTGCTGCGCAACGACGACGGGACCACGAGCAACACCGTCATCGTCTGGGACCCGGTCACCGGACCCGGTCAGCAGGCCGTGAAGCGGGTGCTCGTGCCCTTCGGCGAGTACCTGCCCTACCGCGACTTCTTCCGGCACTTCTCCTCCTACGCCGACCTGGCGGGCAACTTCGTCCCCGGCGACGGCAACGGCGTCGTCACCCTCAACGGCGTGCCGGTCGCCGTGGCCACCTGCTACGAGGTGGCCTTCGACTCCCTCGTCAACGAATCGGTGCGCGACGGGGCGCAGCTCATCACCGTGCCGACGAACAACGCCACCTTCGGACGCACGGAGATGACCTACCAGCAGCTCGCGATGTCGCAGGTCAGGGCGGTGGAGCACGGTCGGGCCGTCGTCGTCGCCGCCACCAGCGGGGTCAGCGCGATCGTGGCGCCGGACGGCACCGTCGAGCAGCAGACGCAGATCTTCACCCCGGCCGCGCTCGTCGGTCGGGTTCCGCTGCGCACCTCCACTACGCTGGCGACCCGGCTCGGAGCGGGCCCCGAGATCGCGCTGAGCGGCCTCGCCGTGGCGGCGCTCGGGGCCGGTCTGCTGCGCACTCGCAGCAGTCGGGAGACGACGGAGTCGGCGGAGGCCGCTGACGAGGAGGAGATCCATGACGGAGCAGGCGTCCGGGGCTGACGGCTCGCAGGAGCAGCGCAGCGTGCTCGTCATCATCCCCACGTTCAACGAGCGCGAGAACCTGCCGCTCATCGTGGCCCGCCTCCGGGCGGCCGTTCCCGACGCGCACGCCCTGGTGGTCGACGACGGAAGCCCGGACGGCACGGGCGCGATCGCGGACTCGCTCGCCGAGGCCGACGAGCGGGTGCACGTGCTGCACCGCACGGAGAAGGCCGGCCTGGGCGCGGCCTACATCGCCGGGTTCCGCTGGGCCCTGGAGCGCGGGTACGGCGTGGTGGTCGAGATGGACGCCGACGGCAGCCACGCCCCGGAGCAGCTCCCGCGGCTGCTCGGCCGCATCGAGGCCGGCGCGGACCTGGTGCTCGGCTCGCGCTACGTGCCCGGTGGGAGCGTCGTGAACTGGCCCAAGCGCCGGGAGGTGCTCTCGCGCGGGGGCAACATCTACTCCCGCCTGGCCCTGGGCGTGAAGCTCAACGACATCACCGGCGGCTACCGGGCCTACCGCCGGGAGGTGCTCGAGGCGCTGCCCCTGGACGCCGTGGCGTCGCAGGGCTACTGCTTCCAGGTGGACCTGGCCTGGCGCTCCGTCCAGCAGGGTTTCACGGTGGTCGAGGTGCCGATCACCTTCACCGAGCGCGAGATCGGCGAGTCGAAGATGAGCGGCGGCATCGTCCGCGAGGCGCTGCTGCTGGTCACCAAGTGGGGCGTGCGCAACCGGGTCAACGCCCTCCGCGGCCGCCGTTGAGCCCTCTCGCACCGGTAGCGGGCCGCCTGCGCTCCGCGACGGGCGGGAGCAGCAGGCAGCCCGCTGTTCGCAGGGGTCGAGAGGGTTTCAGGAGGCCTTGCGGCGTGCCTTGAGCAGCTCGAGGCGCTCGTTGAGAAGCTCCTCCAGCTCGTCGGTGGAGCGACGCTCGAGAAGCATGTCCCAGTGCGTCCGCGCCGGCTTCACCTTCTTGGCCTCGGGTGCGACGCCGTCGAGCAGCGCGGACTCACGGCCGTGCAGGCGGCACTCCCAGGTGCCGGGGAACTCGGCGTCGTCGGCGAACGGCACCTCGAAGGTGTGACCCTTCGGGCACTCGTACCGCGCCGCCTGGCGCGGGGCCAGGTCGTGGTCGCGGTCGGTCTCGTAGCTCACCGCTCCGAGCCGGCTGCCCCGCAGGACTCGATCGGCCATGGTGGTGTCCTCTCCTGAAGTCGAGCTCGTGCACCCACGACGTGTGCGCGGGTGCGCATTCGTTCCTGTGCTGGTCAACGACGCGACCGGGCTGGACGTTCCCCCGTCACCCGGTGTTCGGCTGCGCGGGTGAGCAGGTTCACCCCAGGGGTAACTGGTCCTGCTCCTCGACGACGGGGCCCAGGTCGCCGAGACGGTGGTGACGGCGACAGAGCACCTGGTAGCGGACCTCGGGAGCTGATCCCGCCGCCTCCACGCGGGCCGTGTCCGCCACCACCACCGTGTCACCGCTGCGCGCAACCCGCCCGTCGACCACCCGGGCGTTGAACCTCCCCTCGAGGCCGCACCAGCAGAGCACCTGCACCTGGACGGGCACCACCTCGTCGGCCAGCTCCACCAGCCGCTGCGCCCCGGGGAAGAGCTGGCCGCGGAAGTCGGTGGCGATGCCGAAGCAGAACACGTCCACCTGGGAGTCGTCCGCGAGCTCGGCGAGCTGCTCCACCTGGGCGGGGGAGAGGAACTGGGCCTCGTCGACCACGAGGTAGTCCACCCGGCACCCGCTGGACCAGCGGTCCCGCACGAGGGTGCGCAGGTCCGCGGCGGCGTCGACCTCCACGGCGTCCCGGACGATGCCGATGCGGCTGGAGATCTGCGGGGCGCCGGAGCGGTCGTGCCGGGTCAGCAGCATCCCTCGGCGGCCCTGCCGGGTCTGGTTGTGGTCGATCTGCAGCGCGAGGGTGGACTTGCCGCAGTCCATCGGCCCGTGGAAGAAGCGCACGTGCCCGGCGACGGGGCGGGCCCGCCGGGAACCCGCGGCCGGCACCGAGGACAGCGCGTCGGTCGGGTCGGTGCTCACCCGCCCATCCTGGCGCAGGCGCCCGGAGCACCCAAACGACGCGACCTGGGGACGCCGGGCGCGCGAGGCCCCCAGGGTGGACGCGCCGCGACGTCGGGGTGCACGACCCGCGGGCAGCGGGCTCGACGCGGGGTGTTGGTCACGGAGCTTCGCTAGGCGCCGTGACGTCGCTCCCCGCGGACCTCGAGCACCTCCTGCAGCACGTCCGGGGCGTCGGTGATGATCCCGTCCACACCCAGGTCGAGCAGCCGGACCATGCTCGTGCGGTCGTCGACGGTCCACACGTGCACCTCCCGGCCGCCGCGGTGGGCCTCGTGCACCAGGCGCCGGTCGACCAGCCGCACCCCGGGGACGCCGACGGGTACCTGGACGACGTCGCCGCGCGGCAGGCCCGTGGCGGGCAGCGCCACCGGCAGCACCGATCGCGCCCGGAGCGCCGCCACCGAGCGCGGCCCCAGCGCGGTGAGCAGCCGTCGCCCGGCCAGCCGGCGCACCCGTTCCAGGCGGGACTCCGAGAACGAGGCCAGGCAGACGCGGTGCCAGGCGTCGGTGGCCTCCAGGACGGCCAGCACGGGCAGCACGGCGGCGTCGGTCTTGAGGTCGAGGTTCAGCCGCACCCCCGGCAGGGCGGTGAGCACCTCCCGCAGGGTGGGCACCGGCTCCCGCCCGCCGACGAGAACCTCACCGACCTCGCGCAGCGTCAACCGGCCCACCGCGCCCTCGGACGTGGTGGTGCGGCCGAGGGTGAGGTCGTGGTGCAGCACCACGTGGCCGTCGGCGGTGGCCTGCGCGTCGGTCTCCACGTAGGCGTAGCCCTCGGCCACGGCACGGGTGAACGCCACCAGGGTGTTCTCCAGCCCGGCCGTCCCGCCGGTGTGCCAGCCGCGGTGGGCCATGGCGCGCGGGTGCGGCCCGGCGAGGAAGGGGTGCTGGGCCACGAGCCGTAGTCTGCCGCCCGTGGCCGGGCAGGGTGGTTCAGGGGCAGCAGCGCGCACGAGGCGGCCGGTCGCGTGCGCCTGGTGCGGGCGCGAGGTGTTGGACACCCCGATGGGCCGTCGGCGCCGCTACTGCAAGCAGTCGTGCCGCCAGCGCGCCTACGAGCAGCGGCAGTCGCTCGTCGGGACGGCCGTGCCCACCGACGCCCTGGTGCTGACCCCGGAGGAGGCGAGCGCGCTGGCCGACCGTGCGTTCGCCCTGCGCTGCGCAGCGGAGGACGTGGCGACCGCCGTGGCGGACGGGGCGGACGCCGACGAGCTCGGTCCGCTGTGCGCGGAGCTGGTGGCACTGGCCCGGGCGGCCGAGCGCGTCCGCTGAGCCCGGGTCGGCCCCGCCTCACGCGGGCGCTCCAGGCACGTCTGCGGGCACCTTCCGCGGGCGGGCCGAGCGGCACGTTCCGCGGGCACGACGTCATCGGGCGAGGCGCATCGGCGTGTCGCGCTCTGGTGCACGTGTGACAGGCGCACACTGAAGGTTTGGCTGAGCCTCTTGTGGCAGGTGGGGCTCGTGTGCCACGGTGCCCGGGTGAACCGCACCCTCCCTCGCCGTGTCGCCGCTGGCCTGCTTACCCTCGGAACAGTCGTCGGGGTCTCGGTGGGGGTGGGGACGCCTGCCGCGTCTGCCGACCCGTCCTCCGCCCAGTGGGCGCAGGTGCGCCAGTGCGAGTCCAGCGGGATCTACTCCATCAACACCGGCAACGGGTACTACGGCGCCTACCAGTTCAACCAGGCCACCTGGAGCAGCGTCGGCGGCAGCGGCCGACCCGACCAGGCCTCCCCGGCCGAGCAGGACTACCGGGCCCTCTACCTGTACCGCATGCGCGGGTGGCAGCCGTGGACCTGCGCCCAGGGCCTCACCAGCGACGGCGACGCCCGCAGCGGCCGGGTGCCGACCTACGCCGAGGCGGCCTACATCGGGGGTGGCGGAGGCGTTCCGGCACCGACCCCGCCGCCGGCACCGACCCCGCCGCCGGCACCGACCCCGCCGCCGGCCTCGAGCATCCCGGCGTGGCCTGGGAGCACCTACACCTACGGTGACTGCGCGCCGGCCCTGCGCACCTGGCAGCTGCAGATGAACCGCTACGGCTACGGCTTCCAGGGCACCGGGTGCTACTACGACAAGACACGTGCGGCCGTGCTCG
Organism: Rhodococcus antarcticus; assembly: GCF_026153295.1. Lineage (NCBI taxonomy): Bacteria > Bacillati > Actinomycetota > Actinomycetes > Mycobacteriales > Nocardiaceae > Rhodococcus > Rhodococcus antarcticus. Next base: position 1,677,306 of record NZ_CP110615.1, read on the forward strand.
ACCTTCAGCGCGCCAACGGCATCAGGGACTCGGGGATCCTCGGACCCAAGACGTGGGCAGCGGCCTACTCGGGTGTCGCGCCGCGCTGATCGGTCGGGCTGGCGGCAGGCCGGTCGGCGCGCCACCGGCTCCACAGCCCCGGCGCCACCGCGATGAGGACCACGACGACGACGCCCGCGACCACGCCCTGCCACACGTGCGGGAAGATCGCCCCACCCGCGATCCCGATCCCGCCGTAGAGCGCGGCCCACGCCGACGCGGCCACCACGTCGGCGGCGGCGAACACCGGCAGCGAGACGTGCAGGCCGATGCACGCCACCATGACCGGGATCCGTCCACCGGGGATGAGCCGCGACAGGGTCAGCACCGCCTTGCCGTGGTCCTCGATCTGGCTCTGTGCCCGGGCCAGGCGCTCCTCGCTGACGGGCAGGCGCAGCCGCTCCAGCAGCTGCTCGCCACCCCAGCTGGCGAGCTTGTACAGCGCGAGGTCACCCACCATCGCCGCGACCGCGGCGACCACGAGCACGGCGATGGTCGCGGGCACGCCCTCCCGCACGGCGAGCACCGCGGCCGCGCTCACGGCCGCCCCCGTGGGCAGGACGGGCAGCAGCGAGCCCAGGGCCACGATGCTGAACAGCCCGGGCAGCGTCGACGAGCTCGGCAGGCTCAGCGAGGACAGCTCGACGGCCAGCGGGCTCATCCCAGGACCTCGTCGAGGACCAGGGAGCCACCGGGGACGAGCTCCACCGCGCGCACCCCGCGCTCGGTCGCGCACCGGACGAACTCCGCCCCGGGCGGGGCGAACATCTCCGGGTGCAGCCGGTCGCAGCCCAGCGGCCACAGCGTGCCGAAGTGCACGGGCACGGCGAGGCGGGGCCGGAGCAGCTCCGCGGCCTCGGCGGCGCGGGCGGAGTCCATGTGTCCCGGTCCCAGGCTCGGGCCCCAGCCCCCCACCGGCAGCAGGGCCAGGTCGCAGTCCGGGGCCCAGCCGGCCATGTCGTCGGTCAGCGCGGTGTCGCCGGCGAAGTAGGTGCGGCGGCGCCCCTGGACGACGAACCCCAGGGCGGGGCAGTCCTGCCGTCCGCGGGGCAGCCTCCGTCCGTCGTGCACCGCAGGGACCACGTGCACGGTCAGCGCCCCCAGGGTCACCTCGTCACCGGGGGAGACCTCGATCAGGTGGTGGCCGGTGCGGGCGAGCCCGCGCACCCGCCGGGTCGCACCCCGCGGCAGGACCACCGGCACGTCGAACGGGATCCGCCGCAGCGAACCGACGTGCAGGTGGTCGGAGTGCAGGTGGGAGACGAGGACCCCGTCCACCCGCGCCGCCGACGCGGGCGGGGCGCTGCCGCGCCGCCGGTGCAGGTGCGCCACCCGGTCGGTGAGCACCGGATCGGTCAGCACGGTGGTGCCGGAGTCGGTGAGGGCGACGGTGCCGTGGCCCCACCACGTGACCCTGGCGGGCCCGGGGACAGCAGGGTTGTCGGACACGCCCCCTACTGTTCCAGGTGAGCGCGGGGAGGTGCGGTGCGGAGGTTCCGCGAGGGTGTGCGGGGGGTCGGGGAGTTCTGCGTGCTCTGGTTCAGCGCCGCACTCACCCTGGCCCTGCTGGCGGCCGCGCTACCGGGCTTCCAGCTGCAGAGCTCGGACGAGACGGGCATCTCCGAGCTTCTCGGCCGGGCCGTCCTGCTGGCCTGGGCGTTCGGGATCCTGAACGCGCTGCTGTGGCCGCTGCTGGTGCAGGCGCTGCTCCGGGTGTCGGCCCTGCTCGTGCTGGTGGCGCTGTTCGTGGTCAACGGTTCGCTGATGCTGCTGGCCCTGCGCGTCGTGCCCGAGGCCCGGGTGACCTACCTGCCGGACGCGCTGCTCATCTCGCTGGTCCTCTCCACGGTGACCTCGCTGGTGTCCGGGGCGATGGCCGCCCGCACCGACGACTCCTACCAGCTCATGCTCGTCCGCCGGTCCCGTCGGCGGATCCGCCGCAGCGGTGCGACCGTCGAGCACTCCACACCCGGACTGCTGTGCCTGCAGCTCGACGGGCTGGGTCACGAGGTGCTCCGGCGGGCCGTCGTCCGCGGCGACGTGCCGAACCTGGCCCGGCTGCTGCGCTGCGGCTCGCACCGCCTCCAGTGCTGGCACACCGACTGGAGCAGCCAGACCGGGGCGAGCCAGCTCGGCATCCTGCACGGTGACAACACCGAGGTACCGGCATTCCGGTGGTACGAGAAGGACACCGGCCGGGTGCTCGTCATGAGCAGCCCGTCGGACACCCACGAGGTGGAGGAGCGGATGGCGCAGCGGCACGGGCTGCTCGCCGACGACGGTGCGAGCCACGGCAACCTGTTCACCGGCGGCGCCGAGCACTCGACGCTGGTGGTGAGCACCTTCCGGCACTCGCGCGGGGTGCGGGGCAGAGCGGGGTACGGCTCGTACTTCGTGGATCCCTCCAACACGGTCCGCACGAGCCTGCGGCTGGTGGCCGAGGTGGTCCGCGAGGTGGTGCAGGGACTGCGCCAGCGCCGCCTGGACATCCGGCCCCGGGTGCGGCGCGGCGGGACGTACCCGTTCGTCCGTGCGTTCGCCACGGTGGTGGAGACCGACGTGGTGGTCGCGGCCGTGGCCGGTGCGCTGCTGGAGGGTCGCAGCATCATCTATGCCGACCTGGTCGGCTACGACGAGGTGGCGCACCACTCGGGGGTCGAGCGCCCGGAGACCATGGCCGTCCTGCGTCGCCTCGATGCCGAGATCGGCCTGCTGGTGAAGGTGGCCGCGCGCGCCGCACGGCGCTACGAGCTGGTGGTGCTCTCCGACCACGGGCAGAGCCAGGGCAAGCCGTTCCGTGCCCGCTACGGATCGTCGCTGGAGGACCTGGTGCGCCGGGGCTGCGCGCTGGACGGGTCCGGGCGCCCCACGCGCCGACCTCGCACCGAGGGCCGTGGCGCCGAGGCACGCGCTGCCTCCACGCGGGCGGTTCGGCCGCCGGCGCCACCCGTGGTGGCAGAGCACGAGCCCGTCGTGCTCTGCTCCGGCAACCTGGGCCTGGTCAGCTTCCCGGACCTCCCGGGCCGCGCGACGCTGGAGGCCATCGACGCGCTGCACCCCGGGCTCGTGGAGGACCTGCTGGCCCACGAGGGCATCGGGTTCGTCCTCGTCGCGCGCGAGCACGGTGGCAGCGTCGTCATCGGGCGCTCCGGCAGCGTGGTGCTGGCCACGGGCGCCGTGCACGGGACCGATCCGCTCGCCCCGTTCGGGCCCGGAGCGCTGGAGGTGGTGCGGCGGACCGACGCCTTCCCGCACGTCGCCGACCTCATGGTGAACAGCGCCTACTTCCCGGACACCGACGAGGTGAGCGCGTTCGAGGAGCAGGTGGGATCGCACGGCGGGCTCGGCGGACAGCAGAGCGTCGCGTTCCTGCTGCACCCCGCGCACCTGCCCCCGCCCGCGGCGCACCTGCAGGGCGCGGTGGCCGTGCACGACGTGCTGCGGGGGTGGCAGGACCACCTGCAGCACCCTGCTCCCGACAGCGTTCCCGCGCCGGAGAGCACAGCGGCCGCGGTGGCCCCCGCTGCGTCACGGCCCACCGCCGATCAGCCGGGCTGAGCTGCGCCGGACGCTGCTGCCAGACTCCCGGGCATGGCTTCCGTGCGATCCGGGTCCGTCGTCGTGGCGGGCCTGTGCTCGCCCCTGCTCAGCGCGGGCGACGACAGCGCCACCACCGCCGCGGTCATGGTGCACGGCAACCCCGGCTCGTCCCACGACTGGCGCGGGGTGCTGGCCGCGGTGGGGGAGCACACCCGGGCCCTCGCGATGGACATGCCGGGGTTCGGCCAGGCCGACAAGCCCCGCAGCTTCGACCACACCGTCGAGGGTTACGCCGCGCACCTCGAGGCGGCGCGGATCGAGCTCGGCGTGCAGCAGGTGCACCTGGTGCTGCACGACTTCGGCGGGCCCTGGGGCCTGGCCTGGGCCGCCGGGCACCCCGAGCTGGTGGCCAGCGTGACGCTGGTCAACACCGGCGTGCTGCAGGCCTACCGCTGGCACTGGCTCGCCCGGCTGTGGCAGACCCCGCGGCTCGGCGAGGCGTTCATGGCGCAGCAACCTCCTCGCTGGCTGTTCAGGGCCCTGCTCGACCACGGCTACGCCCGGAGGCCCCGGCCGCCCAGGCTGCCGCGGGCGTTCCTCGACCACATGGGCCACGACTTCGACGCCGACACCCGGCACGCCGTCCTGCGGCTGTACCGGGCCTCGGAGCACCTCACCGACCGCGCGCCGGAGCTGGTGGCCGCACTGAGCCGGATCGACTGCCCCGCCCTGGTCCTCTGGGGTGCCCGCGACCACTACATCGGAGCCGAGCAGGCGCTGCGCCAGCGCGCGGCGTTCCCCCGCGCGGAGGTCGTCGTGCTGCCGGGCTCCGGCCACTGGCCCATGGTCGACGACCCCGACGTGTGCGCCGGGCTCGTGAGCGACTTCGTCGCCGGTGCGTGAAGGTCGGGGACAGGTGCCCCCCTGCCACCGACGACCTCCACCGCCCCCGCGAGGGCCGGCGGGCGGCTGATCAGCCCGGTCGACGACGTGGCCGTGTGGACGATCCCCTGCGTGGTGGTCCGCGGCGGGTGCCGCAGGCAGCGCGTGGTGGCCCACCTGCTGGCGGGCGCCGTGGAGTGGGTCCGGTCCCGGCGGGTGCCGGCCGTCGAGGCGCACCCGTCGACACCGGCTCAGACGGGTGTCTCGGCGACCACGCCGAGCAGCTCCCGGTGCCGCACCCACCCGACCAGCACACCGGAGTCGTCGGCGATGCCGATGGCCACCTCACCGTCGTCGAGGCGACGCCACGCAGCGCCGACGTCGTCGGCGGGACCCATCGCCGACGACGCGAGGGTGATCGCCGCCAGGTCGACGGGTTCCTCGTCGGCCACGGCGTGCAGGAGGTCGTGGGCGGTCAGCATCCCGGCGTAGGCACCGTTCTCGTCGACCACCGGCAGGACTGCCTCACCGCTGGTGCGGAAGGCCCGCGCCACGTCGGAGACGGGCGAGGCGAGCGAGATCGCCGCCGGCGGCTCGGCCATCAGCTGCCCGACGGGACGGCGGCGCAGGGCAGCCACGGCCGGCTCGTCGATGTCGATCCCGCGCCGCAGCAGCTTGCGGGTGTAGACCGTGTCCGCCGACAGCAGGTGGCTGACCCCGGTGGCGAGGCTGATCGCGAGCATGAGCGGCAGGATGATCGCGTACTCCCCGGTCAGCTCGAACAGGATGATCACCGCCGTGATCGGCGCCCGGGCGGCCCCGGCGAACACCGCACCCATGCCGACCAGGGCGTAGGCGCCGACCGTCCCGATCGAACCGGGGGACACGCCCTGCACCGCCTCGCCGAACAGGGCACCGAGGGCGGCGCCGCAGAACAGGCTCGGCGCGAACACCCCGCCGGAACCGCCGATGCCGATGGTCAGGCTGCAGGCGACGATCTTGCCCACGAAGAGCACGGCGAGGAAGGCGATGGCGTAGCGCCCTCCCACGGCGTTGTCGAGCACGGGGTAGCCGACCCCGTACATCTCGGGCAGCGCGAGCAGCAGGCCACCGAGGAGCAGGCCACCGGCGGCCGGGCGCAGCCACTCCGGTCCGCGCCAGGCCCAGTCGCAGGCGTCCTCGATGGCGTAGAGCACGCGCGAGAACACGACGCCCGCCGCGCCGCCCAGGAGACCGAGGACGGCGAACAGGGGGTACTCGACGAAGTGCTCGACACGGAAGTCCGGGAGCACGAGGAACGCCGCGTCACCCAGGAGCGATCGGCTGATGACGCTGGCCACGACGGACGAGAGCACGACCATCCCGAACGCCTCGGCCGACCAGGCCCGCAGGATGAGCTCCATCGCGAAGAACACCCCGGCCAGGGGAGCGTTGAAGGTCGCCGCGATGCCGCCCGCCGCCCCGCACGCCACGAGCAGCCGCAGCCGTCGCTCGTCGAAGTGCAGCAGCTGCCCGACCGACGAGCCGAGCGCGGACCCGATCTGGACGATGGGCCCCTCCCGGCCGACCGAGCCGCCGCTGCCGATGCACAGCGCCGAGGCGAGGCTCTTGACCAGGGCGACCTGCGGCCTGATCCGGCCGTGGTTGCGGGCCACCGCCACCATCACCTCGGGAACACCGTGGCCCCGCGCCTCCGGGGCGAAGCGCTGCACCAGCGGCCCGTAGACGAGTCCGGCGACGACCGGCGTGAGCAGGACGAAGCCGGCGCCGAGCCAGGGCAGGTGCGGGTTGCCGACCCGCCCGAGACCGGCGTAGTCCGCGTGTCCGGAGAACAGGCGGGTGAGACCCACGATCAGCTCGCGGAAGACCACCGCGCCCAGTCCCGCCCCGGCTCCGATGAGCACCGCCACAGCGAGCAGCCCACCCTGCTGGCGGTGACCGGTGGTCATCTGGAAGCGGGGGGCACCTATCATTTGCACTGTGCAACCATAACCCTATGCACAATGAACCGGTGACACACCGACCTGCGGACGATCCCGGTGCCCTCGACGAGCTGGTCGACGCGGTGCTGGTGTCCTCCCGAGAGCTCGTCGCGGTGTCGGCCCGGTCGATCGCCGGCGTCCGGGGGGTGACGCTCCCGCAGTACCGCATGCTCGTCGTCCTGGACCGGGGCTCGTTGAACCTCAGCGGTCTCGCCAGCGAGCTCGACGTCGCCCCGTCCACGGCCATGCGCATGGTCGACCGCCTGGTCGTCCAGGGCCTGGTGGTCCGCGAGGTGCACCCGGAGGACAGGCGGCAGACCTGGTTGGTGCTGACCGCCGCCGGACGGAGCACGGTGAACAGCGTGATGGAGCGTCGTCGCCGCGACCTGCGCGCGGTGCTCGCCCGGGTGTCCGCCGACGAGCGGCAGTCGGTGCTCGACGGGATGACGGCGTTCGCGACGGCCGCCGACAGCCTCTGGTCGTCAGCGCCCGGCCCGTGAACGGCGGCCCCGCTGGGAACCGCCGTTTCGCCACAGTGACGAATAGTCACGGTGAGACTGCGACGACTGCCCAGCGTCGTGGGCGAGGTGGTCGTCGGGTTCACCCTTGACGGTCCAGCCGACTCGGCCCCGGCCGACAACGGGGCGACCGACGACGGGGTGACCGACGACAGACGGGACGAGCTGGTGGACCCGTACCGACTGGACCCGGGTGACGTTGGCAGAGCCCGACTGCGAGGTGCGGCGCGAGATCCCCACCACTCGCCAGGATCCCCTCTTCTCCTCGTGTGCCGATAAGCGACATTATGTCATTTCACGCTTCGACGGTGCGCTCGGGCCCCCGGTCAGCCCGAGGCGAGGTGCGCGAGCAGGTTCTTCGCGAACGCGACGCCCATGCCGTCCACCACCCGCTGCATCGAGGCCTCCACCGCCCGCCTCGACAGGCGCGGCAGCGGCAGCTCGACGCCGATCGTCAGGCTCGTGGCGAGGTGCACCCCGGACCGGCGCGGGGGCGGTTCGGTCAGGACGTACCAGCCCGTGACGGTCGCGCGCTCGGACCGCCCCGGTGGCGGAGCCGGAGTGATGTCGATGCGCTCCTGCGGCCGGAAGGCCATCGTCACCGTGAACGACGGGGACAGCGAGGCACCGAGCACGTCGATGCCCCCCAGCTGCCAGCGCCAGAGGTCTCCCCCGAGGTCGGTGATCGAGCGCACGAGCGGCGTGAGACCCGCGACCACGTCGGGATCGGTCAGGACGGTCCACACCTGCTCGCGCGTCGCGTCGACGACTGCGCTGGCCGTCGCCGTGCGGGTGAAGGTGCTCAGGACGCCAGCGCCGCGTCGATGTCCGCGGTGATCTTGTCGGGCTTGGTCGTCGGGGCGTAGCGGTCGATGACCTCGCCGTCACGGCCGAGGAGGTACTTGGTGAAGTTCCACTTGATCTTCGAGCCGACCAGGCCGCCCTTCTCCCCCTTGAGCCACTGGTAGAGGGGGTGCGTACCGCTGCCGTTGACCTCGATCTTGGAGAACAGCGGGAACGTCACGCCGAAGTTCTTCTCGCAGAACGCCCCGATGTCGGCGTCGCTGCCCGGCTCCTGGTGGCCGAACTGGTCGCACGGGAAGCCCAGGACCGTGAACCCCTTGTCCGCGTAGGTGTCCTGCAGCTCCTGCAGGCCCTTGTACTGGGGCGTGAAGCCGCACTGCGAGGCGGTGTTGACCACGAGCACCACCTTCCCGGCGTAGTCGGCGAGGGTGACGTCCTCGCCGGTGATCGAGGTCGCGGAGAAGTCCTTCAGGGTGGTCATGGCGTCATCGTGCCAGGATCGCCGCATGATCGAGCTGCGCACGCCGCCGGGGCGGGCCGCCGCCGTGACCGGCTGAGCGTGTCCGCTCCCCCGCCGCCGGCCGCCGCGCAGGGCCGCAGGCAGGCGATCGTGCGGCTCAGCGCCCTGGTGGCCACCCTCGTCGTCGTGGCCGTGCTGCTGCTGCTCGTCGTGCCGGTGAGCACCGGCGGCGTGACCAGCACCGTGGAGCGGTTCGGTCCGGTGGCCCCGGTCGTCTACGTGCTCATCTCGACCGTCCTCGCGCTCGGGTTCGTCCCCGGCCCGCTGCTGGCGGGGGTCAGCGGTGCGCTGTTCGGCACGGGGCTCGGGCTGGTGGTGTCCCTGGCCGGCTCCGTGCTCACGTCGGTGGTGGCGCTGCTGATCAGCCGCCGGGCGGGCGCGGGAGCGGTGCGGACGGTCTCCGGTCCCCGGGCCCTGGCCCTGGCAGAGCTCGCGCAGCGGCGCGGGCTGCTCGTGGTGGTGCTGCAGCGCTGGATCCCGGGCATCCCCGACGCACCCTTCTCCTACCTGTTCGGCAGCCTCGGGGTGTCCGTGCCCGCCATGGCCCTGGGCAGCCTCGTCGGCTCCGCCCCCCGGGCGTTCGCCTACACCGCTCTCGGTCGGGCCGCCGCCGACGGCGACGGCCGGCTCGCGGTGGTGGCCACGGTGGTCGGGGTCGGGGGTTCGCTGGTGGGGCTCGGGGTCGGCGCCGTCGTGCTGCAGCGGCACCGCAGGCGCACTCCCGGCCCGTCCGGACTGTCCGTCAGGCGAACGCATCCACCCCGGTGAGCTCGGCCGACAAGGCCCACAGCCGGGCCGCCTGCTGGGGATCGGTGGCCCACTCGCGCACCCCGTGGTCGGCCCCCTCGGTCCACGGCACCGCGATGTCCACGTCCTCGCAGAACACCCCGCCCATGCCGTCGAGCTGCGGAGAGGTCGCCGCCCACACCGCGGTGGCCGCACCTTGCTCCGGGGTCTTGAACCCCGGGTTCAGCGCGTTGCCGTCCTCGTCGATCCAGCCCAAGGCCACCTGCTCCGCCTTGGGCAGGTGCCGCTGCAGCGGGGTGAGGATGCCGCCGGGGTGCACGGAGAAGGCCCGCACCCCGGACGCCTGGCCGACGGCGTCGAGGTGCACCGCGAACAGGGCGTTGGCCGTCTTGGCCTGGCCGTAGGCGTTCCACTTGTCGTAGCCCCGGGTCATCTGGACGTCGTCCCAGCGGATCCCCGAGCGACGGTGACCGGAGGAGGACACCGAGACCACCCGCACTCCTCCCCCGGCGGTGATCGCGGGCCAGAGACGGTTCACCAGCGCGAAGTGGCCGAGGTGGTTGGTCGCGAACTGCGCCTCCCAGCCGGGGCCGACGCGGGTCTCCGGGCACGCCATGACCGCCGCGTTGTCGATCACGAGGTCCACGCTGCGACCCGAGGCGAGGAAGCGGTCGGCGAAGGACGCCACGCTGTCCAGGTCCGCGAGGTCCAGCTCGTCGACCTCCACCCGCTCCAGCCCGGCGAGCGCCTCGCGGGCGACGTCGGGGCGGCGCGCCGGGACGACGACCGTGGCTCCGGCGCCGACCAGGGCACGGGTGGTCTCCAGGCCCAGCCCGGAGTACCCGCCGGTGACGATCGCGAGCCGGCCGGCGAGGTCGATGCCCTCGAGCACCTCCGTCGCCGTCGTCCGGGCCCCGAACCCGCTGCCGATGTGCTGCTGTGCCGTCGTCATGGCACCGACGCTACGACCCGTACCACGCTGCAGGTCACGCGGGTCCCGGGGTTTCCTCCACCGCCGCGACGTGGTGTGCACCGCGCCACGGACGCGGTGACCGGGTCACGCCCCGGCGACGATCCCCCGCACCACCTGGCCGATCACCGCGGCCGAGTGCTGCGGCGTCCACCGCGGCTGCACCAGGTGGCTGAGCACCAGGCGCACGACGGTGTCCACGAGGTCGTGGCGCTGCCGCTGGTCCAGGCCGATGTCCGCCCACACCTCGTCGGCGAACCCCGAGAGCATCCGCACGGCACGCTCGAGGACGGGTTCGGGGCGGGTGGTGAGCAGGGGCAGCAGGCCTCCCCCGTCCGCGCTGTTCCCGGCGCCGACGATGGCCTGGATCAGCTCGTTGGTCTCGGCGTGCTCGAGCGCCACGACGGTGGCCGCGGTGATGCCGGCGACGACGTCCACCCCGTGCAGCAGCAGCTGCTCGGCCACCAGCGCGAGGAAGCGATCGGTCTCGCGGACCACCAGCGCCTCGGCGAGCCCGTCCTTGGTGCCGAGCTCGTTGTAGACGGTCTGCCGGCTCACCCCCACCACGGTGGCCACCCGGCCCATGGTGATGCTCGACCAGCCCTGCGTGGTGACCAGGTGGTAGGCCCCGTCGAGCAGTCGCTCCCGGGTGCTCGCGCCCTCCGCACCCCCCGCTCCCACCCCGGGATCCACCGTCATGTCGCCACCGTAACCGAGCACTCGCCCGGCGCCGCCCGCTCCGTCGACGCACCATGCAGGCATGACGCACATGTACCGCAGGGGCAGCACGGTCAGCTGGAGCTGGGGCAGCGGGACGGGCGAGGGCACCGTCCTCGAGGTGCACACCGAGAAGGTCACCCGCACCCTCAAGGGCTCCGAGATCACCCGCAACGGCAGCGACGACTGCCCCGCCTACCTGGTGGAGACCGAGGACGGCAGCCAGGTCCTCAAGCTGGAGAGCGAGCTCGAGAAGGCCTGATCAGTCCTTCACCAGCAGCTGTAGCAGGGCGCTGGTGACCTTGCGGCGCGGCCACCCGAGACGACCGTGCTCGCCGAGCGCCGCCCGTGCCGCGTTGAGCCCCGGAGCCCCGTGCACCCCTCCCCCGGGGTGCACGGCCGCACTGCCCAGGTAGAGCCCGCGCACCGGGGTCTCCGACCGGCCGAGACCCGGCACAGGGCGGAACACGAGCTGCTGCTGCAGCTGGGCCGTGCCACCGTTGACCGCGCCGCTGCCCAGGTTGGGATCAGATCCCTCCAGGTCGCCCGGCCGCTGCACCCGCCTGCCCACCACGTGGTCCATCGCGCCCGGGGCGTGCGCCTCTAGGACGGCGTCCATCCGCTCGGCGAGCTCGTCGGCCGACGCGTCGTCGGTGACCCCGCGCGGAAGGTGCGAGTACGACCAGGCGCTCTCGGTGCCCGCCGGTGAGCGGGTGGCGTCGGCGGTGGTCATCTGGCCGAACAGCAGGAAGGGGCTGGGGGGCAGTCGCCGGGTCTGCAGGTCGGCCATCCAGTGCACCAGCCCGTCGCTGTCCGCGCCGAGGTGCACGGTGCCCGCCCCCCGGGCGTGCGCCGCGGTCCACGGGATGGGGGCGTCGAGGGCGTAGTCGACCTTGACCACCGGGGTGTCCCACTCGAAGTGGGCGAGGTCGGCGTGCACGCGGGCGGGGACGGCGTTCGGGGGCAGCAGACGCTGGTAGAGGCTGAGGGCGGAGACGTCGGCGACCACGGCCCGCCGGACGGCGATCCGCTCCCCGCCCGCGGTGCGCACCGCGACGGCGCGTCCACCCCGGACCTCGATGCCCTCGACGGGCGTGCTCGTGCGGACCTGCGCCCCGGCGGCCTCCGCGCGCCGTCGCATCGCCTGCGTCAGCTCGCCCGCCCCACCCACGGGCACGGGGAAACCCACGTCCTGGGCGAGCATGGCCAGCAGGTAGCCGAAGGCACCGCTGACCGGTGCGTCCACCGGTGTGTCGCCGTGCATGGCGTTGCCCTCCAGCAGCACCCGGGCCCGCTCGGTGGTGAACAGCTCCTCGGCCATCCGGCGGGCGGGCAGCGCCGCGAACCGGGCGAAGCGCAGCGCCCCGGCGGCGCCGAGCACCCCGAGCAGCTCCCGCGGCCCGCGCAGCGGGGGGAACGGGTCGAACAGGGTGCGCAGCAGGGGCCCCTTGACGCGCTGGTACTCCTCGACCAGGTCCAGCCAGGCCTGGCCGTCCCGGTCGCCGAGCGCCGCCGCGGTGTCGCTCGCCTCGCGGTGCAGCACCGCCCCGGTCTCGTCCTCGGGCCCCAGGGGGTGGGCGAGAACGGTGGGGGCGTGCGCCCACCGCAGCCCGTGCGCGCCGAGGTCCATCCCCACGATGGCCGGGGAGGCCGCCGAGAGCGGGTAGAACGCGCTGTAGAGGTCGCTGGTGTACCCGTCGAACAGCTCGGCCGAGCGCACGGCCCCACCCACCGTGTCCTGCCCCTCGAGCACGAGCACGTCCCAGCCCGCGTCCGCCAGTGCCGCCGCGGCCACCAGCCCGTTGTGCCCTGCTCCGATGACCACGGCGTCCACGGTGCTCACGCCAGACCCTCCCTCGCTGCGACGGACCGCACGGGTGCCTGTTCGGCCACCATCACGTCCAGGACCACGTCCTCGTCGCACCAGCCTCCCAGGCGGCCGAGACCGGGGGTGGCGCGGACCGCCTCGTGCACCGCGTCGCCGGAGAGCGGGTAGTCATCCACCCGGTGGCGCCAATGCACGGCCAGCAGGGTGCCGCCGGGCTCCAGGGCACCCACGGCGTGCTCCAGCGCGACCCGGAGCGCGGGTCCGTCCAGGTAGTAGGCCACCTCGCTGAGGACCACGAGGTCGAAGGACTGCTCCGGCCACGGGTCGTCCAGCGACCACCGCCGCAGCTCCACGTTGCCGGGCACCCGGGCCGCGGCCTGCTCGAGGGCCGAGGCGGCCACGTCGGTGGCGAGCACCGTGTCGCAGCGCTGGGCGAGCAGGCTGCTGAGCACCCCCACCGAGCACCCCGGCTCCAGGGCCGACCGGTAGCGCTGCCGGGGAAGCGCGGCCATGGTCAGGGCCTGCTTGCGGCGCTCGTACCAGCGGTGGGTGAACCCCCAGGGGTCCTCCCCGCCCCGGGCGTAGAAGTCGTCGAAGTAGCGGGCGGGCAGGCTCACTCGAACACCGTCTCGGTCGGGCGGAGCAGGCGGGCCAGGACCGGGGGCGGCAGCACCGGTGCGTCGGCGGGGTGGTCGGAGAGCGGCCGCACCTGGGTGGCGAAGCAGTCCACGGCCCGCCGCTTGGCCGCCTGGACCTCCGGCGGCAGCAGCACCGAGGCCGCGCGCGACCACGGCACCCGGGCGTCGTCGGGACCCGCCCAGTGCCAGGTCCACACCGGGAACTCCACCAGCCGCGCACCGGTGCGGCCGCACGCTGCTGCGGTGGCCCGGCCGGTGGCCTCGTGGTCGGGGTGACCGTCCTGGCGCCAGGTGGTCAGCGCCCACGTGCCGGGCCCGCGCAGCACCGGCTCCAGCGCCGCGGCCAGGTCGCCCTCTCCCTGGGCGACCGCTCCGTCGGGCAGGCGCAGCCGCAGCGGCGCACGCACCACCCCGAGCTGCGCCAGGGCCGCCTCGGACTCACCGGGGCGCAGCGCGACGAGCTCGTCGGGGCTCAGCGTGGGCGAGCCGGGATGCGAGGCACCGCCGTCGGTCACGGCCACCACCTGCACCTGCACGCCGGCGGCCACGGCGAGCGCCATCGTGCCGCCCACCCCGAGGACCTCGTCGTCGGGGTGCGGCGCCACCACCACGAGCCGCCGGCACCCGGCCAACGAGAACGGCGGCCAGTCGCGCGACCACGCCTGCCACTGCGACTCCGGGGTGCCCTCGCCCTCGATCAGCTCCACAGCGGGACCCCCACCCGGCCCAGCTCGGCCAGGTCGCGCTCGGCGTGGCTCTGCCGCAGGTAGACGGTGAGGTCGGCGACGCGGGCGGCGTGCGCGGCGTCCGAGCACAGCGGGCCGGCGCCCAGGGCCCGGCCCACCCGGTCCAGCGTCAGGGTGGCCGCGGCCTCGACCACGGCACGCACGGCCATCGCGGTCGCCTGCACGTCGCGAGCCGGGTCGGCGTCGACCTCCGCGGCGGCCTGCTCGAGCGACCACCGGGCACCGGCCAGCGCGGCGCTCACCGCGCCCAGGTGCGCCAGCTGGTGCGCGTCGGCCCGTCCGGCGCGGGCGGCCAGGGCATCGGCCACCCCGCACGCTCCGCCGAACCACGCCGCGGCCACCCCGATGGCGCCGTGCCAGAAGCCGGGACGGTGCAGGTACCCGTCGTCCGGGCCCACCTGCACGGCCTCAACGGCGTCGAAGGCCACCGAGCCGGAGTCGCTGGCCGCCATGCCCACGGCGGGCCAGGTGTCCGGCACCGGCGAGACCCCAGGGTGGCCGAGGTCCACGGCGAACAACGGCCTCATCTCACCCACGCGGGCGGTGACCAGGGCGTGGGTGCTGCTCGAGGCACCGGAGCACCAGGGCTTGACCCCCTCCAGGATCCAGCCGCCGTCGCCGTCCCGGGTCGCGGTGAGCACCGGCTGCGGCGGCTCGGCGGCCCACACGCCCCACACCTGACCGGGCTCCGGCGGCGGACCGCCGAGCTCGGCGAGGATGGCCAGGGCGTCGGTGTGGGCCTCGGCCATGCGCCCCAGCACAGGGTCCACCCGGGCCACGGCCGCGAGCGCGCGCCAGCGCTGCGCGGTGCGCCCGGCGCCGGGCAGCGGCAGGTCGAGCTCCCCGTCGCGCACGGCCCGGGCGAGCTCCACGGCCACCGAGCTGGTGCCGACCGTGCTCACCGCGCCACCGCCAGGTCGGCCAGGTGCTGCGCGAACCCCCCGGGGGCGCGGCCGGCCGTGCGGGAGGACGTGTGCACCACGACGTCGCCGGTCCAGGCCACGGTGCAGCCGGACCGCAGGGCCCGGTCGACCAGGTCGACGTCCTCGTGCACGGCCAGCGGGGCGAACCCGCCGATCCGCTGGTAGGCGGACGCGGTCAGCCCGAGGTTGGCTCCGTGCACGTGGCGGTGCCCGTCCGCGTCGGTGTAGCCCGCCTCGTACCGCTGCCGCAGGCCCACGGGTTGCCCGGCCCAGTCGCTCACCCGCACCGTCCCCGCCACCACGTCGGCCCCGCGGGCGGCATGGGTCAGCTGGTCGAGCAGCCACGTGGGGGTCACGGTGGAGTCGGCGTCCGTGGTCGCGCACCAGGTGCGCTCCCCCAGGGCCACCGCGGCGAACCCCCCGGCCCGGGCCGCTCCGACGTTGCGCCGGTCCACGTGCACCGCGAGCACGTCGGGCCCGAGGACGTCGGCGCTGCCGTCGGTGCACGCGTCCAGCACGACCACGAGCTGCACCGGTACCGCGACCCGGCGGGCGGCCTCGCGGAGGGCGTCGGTGCACGCGGGCAGCAGGTCCCGCTCGTCGTGGGCGGGGACGACGACGACGATCCGGTCGGCGATCACCGCGAGCGCCCCTCGACGAGCAGCACCAGCCGACGCAGGCACTCGGCGTTGCGGGGTGCCACGGCGAGCGCCTGCAGCGGTCCCGGCACGAGCCGACCGGGTCCGTGGGTGACGACCTCGGTCATGTCCAGGCGGGTGCCACCGCCCTCGCGGCGCAGCCGGAGGGTCACCCGCGCCTCGCCGGCCGGCCACCCGCGGGCCTGCAGCACCAGCTCGCGCTCCGGCACCGCCGACACCACCGAGGTGCTGTCGTCGACCACGAGGGGCCAGGCGCCGACCGAGTGGTGCGCACGGGTGCCCGCAGCGGGCCAGCCGACGTCCACCTCTCGGATGCGGGAGGACCCGACGACCCAGCCCGCCAGGGACCACCCGTCGGCCAGGACGGCCCAGACGGCAGCAGGGGCGGCAGGGGTGGTGCGGTGGACGCTCGGCACGGGGCTCCTCGGTCGGCGGGTGCGGTCGACGGACGCAGCCGCGGACTGCTCGACGGAGGCATCGCGATCATGGCGGCACCGCAGAGGGTCCGCAGAACGACCTCGGCCCGGCCCGGCGGGCCGGACGCGGATCCTTCGTCGGGCGGGGACCCGCGGGCTGGACCACCCTCGGGGGACCGACGACGAGAGGAACCACCCGTGCGCACCCGCACCCGATCGCGCCGGCGGCCCACGCCGACGGCACCACCCACCCACCCCGTCGTCCTGGTCACCGGCGCCTCCAGCGGCATCGGCCGTGCCACGGCCGAGCTGTACGCCGGTCGCGGAGCCCGGCTGGTGCTGTGCTCGCGCTCGGCCGACGCCCTCGAGCGGGTGCGGGCGCGCTGCGCGGACCTGGGCGCCGAGGTGGAGGTGGTGGTGACCGACGTCGCCGACGCCGCGCAGGTGCAGTCCGCCGTGGACCGGGCGGTGGCCCGCTTCGGCCGCCTCGACGTGTGCGTCTCCGCGGCGGCGGTGATGTCCTACGGCCAGCACGCGGACACGCCGGCCGAGGTGTTCGACCGGGTGGTCACGGTGAACCTGCTGGGCGCGGCGAACGTGGCCCGCTCGGCGCTGGGGGTGTTCCGGGCCCAGGAGCAGGGGACGCTGGTGGTGGTGGGCTCGCTGCTCGGGCGCGCTGCCGTGCCGCTGGCCGGCTCCTACGTGGCGTCGAAGTTCGGCCTGCGCGGGCTCACCCGCACGCTCCGCCAGGAGAGCCGCGACCATCCCGGGGTGCACGTCACCTCGGTCGCCCCGGGTGCGGTGCGCACCCCCATCTACGCCCAGGCCGCCACCGTCATCGGCCGGACCGGCTCGCCGCCGCCGCCGGTGACCACGCCCGAGCGGGTGGCCGTCCAGGTGCTGCGCGCCGTCGAGCACGGCAGCCGTGAGCGGGACGCCGACGCCCTCGGCGGGCTGCTGAACAAGGGCATGAGCGTGGCGTTCACCGTGCTGCCGGGGCTCTACGACGTCCTGGTGGGACCGATGATGCGGACCCTGGGCGTGAGCCGGAAGCACCGCCCGAACACCGAGGGCAACGTCTTCGTGCCGGTGGCCGAGCTCGAGCGGTGACCGGCGACCACGTGGTCGGAGACAAGACTGCCGGAGACATGGTGGCCGGCGCGAGGGTGGTCGGAGACAGGGTGGCCGCCGCGAGGGTGGCGGCGTGAGGGTGGTCACGGTGCCCGGCACCCACGCCTACGTCGACGCGGTCCGGCCCGTGGACGTGGTCCGGGTGGACGCGCCCGTGGTGAGCCCGGACCCGTGGGCACCCAGCGAGCTGTGGGACCCCGCGGTGCTCACCGCCCTGGCCGACGGGATCGACGTCGTGCACGTGCACTTCGGCTTCGACCACCTGGAGCCGGCGCAGCTGCGCGCGTGGACTGTCCAGCTCGCCGCGCTGGGGGTGCCCCTGGTGCTCACCGTGCACGACCTGCGCAACCCCCACCACCTCGACCGGCACCGCCACGACGCCCACCTCGACGTGCTCGTGCCCGCGGCCACCGAGGTGCTCACCCTCACCCCGGGCGCCGCCGCCGAGATCGCCGAGCGCTGGGGGGTGCGGGCCACGGTGGTGCCGCACCCGGCGGTCACCACTGCCGTCGACGGCGTCCAGACGGTGCCGGGGCTCGTCGGGATCCACCTGAAGTCGCTGCGGCGCAACGTGGTCCAGCCCGCCAGGGTCGTCCGGGCGGTGCTCGACGGGGTGCGGTCCGGCGGCGGTTCCCTGCGGGTGGACGTGCACACCGACGTGGTGGAGCGCCCCGAGCTCGCCCTGGTCCGCGCCCTGGCCACGGCCGGGGAGCTCGAGCTGGAGGTGCACGGGCGCCTCGACGACCACGAGCTCGCCGCGTCGCTGCAGCGGCTGCACGTGTGCGTGCTCCCGCACCGCTTCGGCACCCACTCCGGCTGGCTCGAGGCGTGCCGCGACGTGGGCACGGCCGTGGTCGCACCGTCGTGCGGGTTCTACGCCGAGCAGTGGGTGGACGTCCGCACGGCCGTCCACGACGAGGTCCACGGGCTGCAGGAGGGCTCGCTGTCCCGTGCCGTGGCCGAGGCCCTCGCCAGCTCACCACCGCCGGCCGCCGACCCGGCGTGGCGCGCCGAGCAGCTGGACGCGGTGCGGCGCGCGCACGCCGAGGTCTACGCCCGGTGCGCCCCGTGACCGACGGTCCTGTGCGCGGCCGGCCCGTGGTCGGCCACCTGGTGCTCGGGCCCGCCCAGCACGGGGTGGTCCGCTTCGCGGAGGGCGTGCTGGCAGCGCTGGAGCACCCCGGCCCGGTGGTCCGCGCCACGTCGGTCGCCGAGCTGGGACCCGGCTGGACCGATCGGCTGGCCGGGTGCGACCTGGTGCACCTGCAGTACACCGACGCGCTCTACGCCCCGCGCTGCGAGGACGCTGCCGCCACGCTCGTGCGCCTGGTGGGCGAGCTGGGCCGACCGTGCTCGGTGACCCTGCACGACCTGCCGCAGCCCGGCGACGGTGCGGCGCTGCTCGTGCGCCGGGCCGCCTGCTACCGCGCCGTGGTGCGGGCCGCGGTCGGTGTGGTGGTCAGCAGCGAGCACGAGTCGACGCTGCTGGACGCCGTGCTGCGGGACGATCCGGGTCCCGTGCTGCGCCCCCGCGCCGTGGTCCCGCTGCCCGTCGAGCCGCACACCCCCACCCTGCCCGAACCGGGCGACGGGCAGGTGACGGTGCTGGGGT
This sequence comes from Rhodococcus antarcticus, assembly GCF_026153295.1. Classification (NCBI taxonomy): domain Bacteria; kingdom Bacillati; phylum Actinomycetota; class Actinomycetes; order Mycobacteriales; family Nocardiaceae; genus Rhodococcus; species Rhodococcus antarcticus. Next base: position 1,695,978 of record NZ_CP110615.1, read on the forward strand.
TCCTGCACCCCGGCAAGGGCCACGACGACGCCCTGGACGCCCTCGCCGCGCTGCCCGCGGGGGTCGGCCTGGTCGCGCTGGGCCGTCCTGCACCCGGTCACGAGGACCTGCCCGCGCGACTGCGGGAGCGGGCGGGTGGGCGAGCGGTGCGGGTCACCGGCTTCGTCGAGGACCTCGCGCCGCACCTGCGCAGCGCGGGCGTCCCGCTGGCCCCGCACCGGGCCGTCTCCGCGTCCGGCTCGGTGGGCACCTGGTTGTCGGCCGGGCGCCGACCGCTGGTCCCCGCGGGCCGCTACGCCGCCGAGCTGCTGGCCCGCTCCCCCGGTGCGCTGTGGACCTACGACACCGGTGGGCTGACCGCCGCCCTCGCGCTGGCCCTGGCCGAGCCCGAGCGCACCTGGCTCGCACCGGAGGTGGTGCTGGGACCGTCGGGGGTCGAGGTGGGCCAGGCCTACCGCCGGGCCTGGGCGGGCTTCGCGTGAGCGGGGCGCTGGCGCTGCCGGGCGGACGCTGGGTGCTGCCCGGCAACCGGGCCGACCTCCTCGACGACGTGCACCCGCAGGAGCCGCCGGAGGTCAGCGTGGTCGTGCCGCACTACCGGCAGCAGGCCCAGCTCGACCTCGTGCTCACCGGGCTCGCCCACCAGACCCACCCGCGCAGCCGGCTGCAGGTGCTGGTGGTCGACGACGGCTCCCCCGTCCGTCCCGCGGTGCACCCCGCGGCCGCCGGGCTCGACGTGCGGGTGCTCGCGCAGGACGACCGGGGCTTCCGGGCGGCCGCGGCGCGCAACCTGGGCGCGGCGGCGGCCGACGGCGAGGTGCTGTGCTTCCTCGACGCGGACACGGTGCCGGAGCCGGGCTACGTCGCCCGGGCGAGCCGGCTGCCCGCGCTGGCACCCGATGCGCTGGTCACCGGCCGCCGCCGGCACGCCGACCTCACCGGGTGGACACCGGCCGGGCTGCTGCGGTGGTTCGGCGACGGTCCGGGCCCCACCGAGCTCGAGGAGCCGAGCTGGCTCGCCGCGCTCTCCGCCGGGCTCGCCCACGCCGACGACGGCTCGTACCGGGCGGTGATCAGCGCGGTGATGACGTGCTCGCGCGAGCTGTTCACCGAGGTCGGCGGGTTCGACGAGACGTTCACCAGCTACGGCGGCGAGGACTGGGAGCTCGCGCACCGGATGTGGACCGCCGGAGCCGTGCTGGCCCACGAGCGCAGCGCCGTCGCCTGGCACGACGGACCGGACTGGGCGGGCCGCCCCGACGACCGCGCGACCGCGGTGGCGCAGAAGGCGGCGGAGACCCGGGCCGTGGCGCGCCGCGTGCCGGTCGCCCGCGCGGGGCCGGCCTGGTTCCCGTGGCCGGAGGTGGTGCTGCGTGCCCCCGGGTCCGACCCGGCTGCGGCGGTGCGGGTGGCCCTGGCCTCCGGGCTCGACGTCGGGGTGTGGACGGAGGTGGACCTGGGGTGGTCCGACGTGCGGGTGCACACCGGGGAGGTTCCGCAGGTGGTGCTCGAGCGCGCCCGGGTGGTGGTGGACGGGGTGCCGCCGACCCCCCTGCACGCCGCGGTCGAGCTGGTGCGGCCCGGGACGGTGGGCGCACTGAGGTGGCCGGGTGGCCAGGTGCGGGCCACGCGTGCGCTGCGACGGGCCCGGCGGCACGCCCCGGCGCTGGGGCTGGGCGAGGACGCGGCGCTCGGGGCCCTGTTCGGGGTGACCGACACCGCACCGTCGGGCGCCCGAGGCTGAGGATCGCTATCTTTCGACCACTCGTCCAGCTGCGTGGCGGGGTGTTCTCTCCCCCTCTGCCGTCGCCCTGGAGGTGTTGTGCTCGTCGACGAGACCTCGTTGCGCACCCCCGCGTCCCGACCCCCCGGGTCCCGAGCGCCCGCGTCCCTGCCGGTGCCCACCCGGCGGTCGATGCGCATCGGGATCGTCGCGCCGTCGCGCTACCCCGTCGCCGAGCCGTACGCGGGTGGGCTGGAGGCCCACACCGGGACCCTGGCCCGTGCGCTGGTCGACCGCGGCCACGAGGTGACCCTGTACGCGGCCCCCGGATCGGACCCCACCCTCGGCCTGCGCGAGCTCGACCTGGACCTCAGCGGGTTCACCGGGCCCTCCCGGCGCGACGTCTCCATGGATCCCGGCCTCGTCATGGCCGAGCACCACGCCTACCTGGGCGTGATGCTCGGCCTCGTCCACGACGATCCCCCGCTGGACCTGCTGCACAACAACTCCCTGCACCACCTGCCCGTGGCGATGGCCCCGGCCGTCGCCTGTCCCGTGGTGACCACGCTGCACACCCCGCCGTTCCCGCTGCTGGAGTCGGCCCTGCGCTCGGCCGCGGTGCTCGGCCGGGGCCGCCCCGTCACCGCGTGCGCCGTCAGCGCGCACACCGCGGCCACCTGGTCCCCCGTGCTGGGGCGGGTGCCCGTGGTGCGCAACGGCGTCGACACCTCGCGGTGGGTCCCCGGACGGGGTGGCTCGGGTGCGGTGTGGACCGGCCGCATCGTCCCGGAGAAGGGCCTGCACCACGCGGTGGCCGCGGCCCGGGCGGTCGGGCTGCCGCTGCGCATCGCCGGCCCAGTAATCGACACGGCCTACTTCGAGTCCACCGTCCGCCCCCTGCTCGGCGGGGACGTCGAGCACCTGGGCCACCTCACCCACCCGCAGCTGGTGCAGCTGGTGGGCGAGGCCGACGTCGCGCTGGTCACGCCGCTGTGGAACGAGCCCTACGGGCTGGTGGCGGCCGAGGCCCTCGCCTGCGGCACGCCCGTCGCCGCCTACCGCCGCGGTGGGGTGCCCGAGGCCCTCGGACCGGACTGCGGGCGCCTGGCCGCCCCCGGTGACACCGCCGCCCTGGCCGTGGCCGTCACGGCGGCGGTGTCGTTGTCGCGCACCGCCGCCCGCGAGCACGCGGTGGCGCACTGCTCGTTGACGGCCATGGTCGACGAGTACGAGACCCTGTACTCCGCGCTGCTGGTCGAGTCGGCGGCGTGATCGGGTGGTACGTCCACCACCACGGCCGCGGACACGCCCACCGCGCGGCCTCGGTGGCCGCGGCGCTGAGCGGCGTCGAGGTCACCGGGCTGTCGTCGGGCCCCGCCCCGGCGGGGTGGAGCGGGCCGTGGGTGGACCTGCCGACGGACACCGACCCCGGCCCGGACCCGACCGCAGGCGGGGTGCTGCACTGGGCGCCGCTGACCCCCGGCTACCGGGACCGGGCGGCCGTCCTCGCCGCGTGGGTGGCCTCCGCACGTCCCGAGATGGTCGTCGTCGACGCCTCCGTCGAGGTCACCCTGCTGCTGCGGCTGCTCGGGGTGCCCGTCGTGGTGGTGGCCGCCCCGGGCGACCGCCTCGACCGCCCGCACCGCGCCGCCCTCGACGCCGCCGGTGCCCTGCTGGCCCCGTGGCCGAGCTGGGTGCAGCCGGTGGGCTGGCCCGCGGCCTGGCGGGCGAAGACCGTGGCGGTCGGCGCGTTCTCCCGGTCCGACCACCGTGTGCGCCCCACCGTGGTGCCCCGCACGGTGACCGTCCTGCTCGGCGCCGGCGGGGACGACGTGACCCGCGAACGGCTCGACACCGCCCGCGGCGAGACCCCGGGCTGGACCTGGACGGTGCTGGGTGGGACGGGCTGGGTGGCCGACCCGTGGCCGGTGCTGGCCTCGGCGCAGGTGGTGGTGACCCACGCGGGGCAGAACGCGCTGGCCGAGGTCGCGGCCGCCCGACGCCCGGCCGTGGTGCTGCCCCAGGTGCGACCGCACGACGAGCAGGCCACCACCGGGCGCGTGCTGGCCGGCGCCGACCTCGCCGAGGTTCGGACGTCGTGGCCGAGCGACTGGCCCACCCTGCTGGAGCGCACGGCCACCCGCGACGGGGATCGGTGGGCCCGGTGGAACGACGGGCTGGGGGCGCGGCGGGCCGCGGCGCTGGTGCGGGAGGTGCTGGCCTCGTGCGCACCGCGGTGATCACCATCGTCGCCGGTCGCGAGATACACCTGGGCACGCAGCGCCGCGGGCTGGTGGGCAGCACGGTGGCACCGGACGTGCACGTGGTGGTGGTGATGGGCGGGCAGGAGGTGGTGCAGGTGCCCGGTCTGTGCACCGAGGTCGTGCACGTCGAGGTCCCCCCCTCCGGGCTCCCGCTGGCCGCTGCCCGCAACGCCGGCGCACGGCGGGCGGCGGAGCTCGGGGCGGAGCTGCTCGTGCTGCTCGACGTGGACTGCATCCCCGCGCCGGAGCTCGTGTCGCGCTACGTGGCAGCCGCGCGCACCCACCCGGGCGTGCTGCTGGCGGGTCCGGTCGCCTACCTGCCCGTGGCCCCGCCGGCGGGCTACGACCTGGCCGAGCTCGCGGCCACGGCTGCCCCGCACCCGGCGCGCCCGGTCCCCGCCGACGGCGAGGTGGTCCCGGAGCCGCGCACCGAGCTGTTCTGGTCGCTGTCCTTCGCCACCACTGCCTGCACCTGGGCCCGGGTGGGGGGCTTCCACCCCGGGTACACCGGCTACGGGGCCGAGGACACCGACTTCGCGATCGTCGCCGCGGCCGCGGGGGTGCCCCTGGCCTGGGTCGGTGGGGCGACCGCGTTCCACCAGCACCACGGACCGTCCGGGCCCACCGCGGCCAACGCGCCCTCCATCGTCCGCAACGCCCACCTGTTCCACGAGCGGCACGGCTGGTGGCCGATGAGCGGCTGGCTGACCCGGCTGCACGAGGACGGGCTCGTGCACTTCGATCCCGCGACCGGCAGGCTGGACCTCGTGCCCGCGACCGCGCCCCAGCAGCCGGCCTGATCCGGTGCCGTCCGTGCAGGAACGACTGTCCGACTACCGCGCCAGGCGGGACCCTGCGCTGACGCCCGAGCCCGCCTCGGACGACCCGCGCGGCACCGGGGTGGACGGGCGCGCCTTCGTCGTCCAGGAGCACCACGCCAGCTCCCTGCACTGGGACCTGCGCCTGGAGCACGAGGGGGTCCTCGTCTCCTGGGCCGTGCCCAAGGGCCTGCCCGCCGCGCCAGGGGTGGAGCGCCTGGCCGTGCACACCGAGGACCACCCGCTGGCCTACGCCCGCTTCGCCGGCACCATCCCCGAGGATGAGCACGGGGGCGGGTGGATGCGGATCACCGACGTCGGCCCGCTCGAGGTCGCCCGGTGGACCGCCGACGAGGTCGAGCTGACCCTGCACGGGGCGGTGCTGCAGGGCCGGCACCGGCTGCGGCGGCGCCCCGACGGGGGGCACGACCACTGGACGCTGACCCGCCTGGACCCGCCGACCGACCCCGACCACGAGGCGGTGCCCGACGCCGTGGCCCCGATGCTGGCCGAGCACGGCGACCCACCCACCGGCGACGGCTGGACCTACGAGGTGAAGTGGGACGGGCACCGGGCGCTGGCCCGCGTCGTCGGCGGGCGCCTCGCGCTGAGCAGCCGTGGCGGCCACGACGTCACCGCCTCGGTCCCCGGGATCGCCGGGCTGGGCGAGGCGCTGGCCGGGCGCGACGCCCTGCTCGACGGCGAGCTCGTGGTGCTGGGTCCGGACGGCCGGCCGGACTTCGGCCTGCTCCAGCAGCGGATGGGTGCCCCACGAGCACGCGGACCGCGGGTCACCTACCTGGTCTTCGACGTGCTGCACCTGGACGGGCGCTCCTGGCTGCACCGACCGCACGCCGAGCGCCGCGGGCAGCTGGACTCGCTCGCGCTGGCCGGGCCGGTGTGGGCCACCCCGCCGGCGCTGCCCGGCCGCGCGGAGGACGTCCTCGCCGCGGTGCGCGCCCAGGGGCTGGAGGGCGTGGTGGCCAAGCTGGGCTCGAGCGCCTACACGCCGGGCCGGCGCAGCGACGCGTGGCGCAAGCTGGTGAACCTGCACAAGGCGGACGTGGTCGTGGGGGGCTGGCAGCCCGGGGCCGGGCGTCGCGCGGGGATGGTCGGCTCGCTGCTGCTCGGGGTGCTCGAGCAGGGCGGGCTGCGGTACGTCGGCCACGTCGGCACCGGGTTCACCGATCGCGAGCTGGTCCGGCTCGGCACGCAGCTGAAGACGTTGTCGCGCACCAGCTCACCGTTCTCCGGGGCCGTGCCCGCCGCCCGCGCCCGCACCGCGCGCTGGGTGGAGCCGGAGCTGGCCGCCGAGGTGGCCATGGCGGGCTGGACGGGCGACGGGCTGCTCCGGCAGGCACGGTGGAGGGGGCTGGTGGACGGTGGCTGACCTGGTGCACGTCGACGGTCGCGAGCTCAGGGTCAGCAACCTGGCCAAGGAGCTCTACCCCGGGTTCACCAAGGCCCAGGTGATCTCCTACTACGTCGAGCTCGCCCCGGTGCTGCTGCCGCACGTGGCGGGACGGCCGGTGACCCTGCGCCGCTGGCCGGACGGGGTGGGGGCCGGCTCCTTCGTGCAGAAGCACGCCGCGCGCGACGTGCCGGACTGGCTGCGCACCGAGCTGGTGGCCGGCCGTGGGGACACCCCGGTGCGGCACGCCGTCCTCGACGAGCCCGCCGCCCTGGTGTGGGCGGCCAACCTCGCCGCCCTCGAGCTGCACGTCCCGCAGTGGCGCTTCGGTGCGCCGGGTTCGGACGAGCAGGGTTCTCCGCGGCCCCCGGACCTGCTGGTGCTCGACCTCGACCCCGGGGCACCGGCCGACGTCGTGGCGTGCTGCGCGGTGGCGCTGCGGCTGCGCGAGGTCCTCGCCGAGGACGGCCTCACGGCGCGGGCCAAGACCAGCGGCTCGGCCGGGCTGCACCTGCTGGTCCCGGTGCGGCCGGGGGAGCCGGGGGCGACGTCCACCTACGCCAAGGCCCTGGCCCGGCGCCTCGCCGCGGAGGAGCCCGAGCGGGTGGTGTGGCAGATGACGCGGGCGCTGCGGCCGGGCAGGGTGTTCGTGGACTGGAGCCAGAACAACCCGGCCAAGACCACCGTGGCGGCGTACTCCCTGCGCGGCCGGCACTCGCCCACCGTGTCGACCCCGGTGACCTGGGACGAGGTTGCGGCCTGCACCCGGGCCGACCAGCTGGTGTTCACCCCGGGCGACGTGCGCGCGCGGGTGGAGACACACGGCGACCTGCTCGCGGGGATGGACGGGGACGCGGCGGAGCTGCCGTGAGACCAGGAGGTGGTGCCGTCCTCCGGTGACGCGCCCGCTCAGCCCCGAGCGGTCGACGCGGACGTCACGCGTCGGAGCACCCGCAGGGCGACGGCGAGCGAGAGGACGGCCAGCGGCACCTCGACCAGGACCGCGAGCACCAGGGCGACCTCGCGCTGGCCGCTGCGGGAGGCCGTGACCACGTCGAACCAGGCGTCGGTGACCAGCAGTGCCGCAGTGCCGGCGGCGGGCAGCACCACCGAGGGGCTGTGCCGGACGACGAGGACGCCCGTGACGAGCAGCGACACGGCCAGGGCGGCGTCGAAACCGGCCCAGGCCAGGTCGTAGTGGGCCGAGAGCTGCCTCGAGGGAAGGACGACGGCGAGGTAGACCACCCACGGGACGAGCAGGGCCGCGGCGAGCAGGTAGAAGCGGCCGACCCGGTCGATCCTCCGCCTCCGCGCCGCGTCGAGGTCGTGCAGAGCGTCGCCGGTCACGGCTCCATGGTGCCACCGCCCCCGTGCCCCGTGCCCCCGAACGGACGCGGACGCACGGCGACCGGGGTGCGCGGAGCACCCCGGTCGCCGGAAGAACGACGTCAGCGTGCGGCGTGCACGACCTCCGTGTCCTCCTGCTCGGCGAAGGCGGGGTCCTCCACCTCGCTCTTCATCCGGGCGATCTTGAAGATGACCAGGCCGAAGGCCGCCTTGGCGAAGATGTCAGCCAGCGAGTAGCCGACCTGCCGGGCGACGAACGCGTTGGACCCGTCGAACCCGAACACCGGGAACAGGTACGCGATCGGGTACACGCCCCACAGCCCGACCAGCATGATGCGGAGCCTGCTGACCGTGCCCCGGACCTCGGGCGGCTGGCGGTCGAGGGACTTGCTCAGCTCGACGAACAGCACGTACAGCAGGTACAGGAACGGGATCGTGGAGAGGGTTCCCCATATGAGGCGGGTGGCGGTGTCGGTCGCCAGCTCGCCGGGGTAGCCGAGGGCGATCATCAGCGCGGAGGCGGGGACCAGCTTGAACAGCAGGCTCTTCTGCACCGCCTTGGCCAGGGCCAGCACGGCGATCGTCTCCACCAGGAGCAGCGGTACCGTGAGGAACCAGTCCACGTACCGGTAGGCCTCGTTGAACTCCACGTTGGTCAGCGTGAAGGTGCCCCGCCCGCCCTGGGCCGAGGTCTGGTAGCTGTCCTTGAAGTTGTTGAAGATCCGGAAGTAGTGGTAGGTCGCGATGAAGCAGACCGTGGCGCTCACGATGAGCGCGTTCCGGTACCGCTTCAGCACCCGACCCTGCGAGATCACCAGGAACAGGCCGGTGAAGCCCAGGCTGGCGATCGCGAGCGAGAACAGGTTGTAGATCGAGTCGTACTGGCCCGAGCTGAGCTCGTTGACCTGGATCCCTTGGGCGACGATCACGGTAGTTCCTCCCACTCGTGTTCCGGCGCACCAGACTTGGCCGCCGGCTAACGACGATCGTCAGCCCACAGTGGACGATCGCCGACCCACGCCGCAGGGCCCTCCTCGTGGTCCACCCGGCCGGGTGACCACACCATGGACTCACGTGGGGCACACCGCAACCTGAACAACAACTGAAGCGGTTCACGGGTGCGTTCGGGCTGCGGAGGACCGACGAGGAGCGCACGCTTCGGCGGTGACCGGACCCCGTGCGACCCCCCGCGCCCGCACCCGCGGTGGGCGCTGGGACCGCGGGCGGGCCACCGCCGTGGTCGGGACGGCCTCGGTCCTCGCGGTGGCCGCCGCCGCCGCCGTCGGGGTGGTCCTGCCCGCCTCGGGCGCGGCCGGACCCGCGCTGCTGGTCGTGGCGGGCGTGCTGGGGTTGCCGCACGGTGCCGTCGACCACCTGGCCATGGGGTGGTCGCGGCCCGTCGAACCGGGCGCTCCCGGGATCGACCCGGGGTGGATCGGGACAGCGGGAGCCCGGCCCGCCCTGCTCCTCGGCTACGCCCTCCTCGCCGCCGGCGTCGCCTGGGCCGCGCTCGTCCTGACGGTGCCGGCCGTCCTCGTCCTGCTGGTGCTCTCCTGCGCACACTTCGCCGAGGGCGAGCTGGCCTTCGCACGGCTGCGGGGGGAGCCCGGGTCGGGTGCTGCCGCAGCAGCACTGGGCACCGCCGTGATCGCCGGCCCCCTGCTCCTGCGTCCCGACGCCGTCCGTCCGGTGCTCGACGCCCTCGATCCCGGTCTGGCCCCGGTGCTCGAGGTCGTGCGCACACCCGTCCTGCTGGTCACCGGGCTGCTCGTGCTCGCGGGGGTCCTCTCGTCCGTGCGACGCAGGTGCCACCGCCAGCTCGTCGAGCTGGCGGTGGTGGTGGTCGCCGGGCTGGTCGCCCCGCCGCTGCTCGTCTTCGCGGCCTGGTTCGGCGCCTGGCACGCGCCCCGGCACCTGGTCCGGCTGCTCGACCTCGAGCCCGACGGCGGGACCTGGACCCGGGTCACGCGACTGGGCCGGGCGGCCGTGCTGCCGACCGGCGCCGCGCTCGCGGCGCTGGGGGCACTGGTGGTCGTCGGTGGCTCGGTGCCCGCGTCGGTGCTGGTGGTCCTGCTCGCGCTGACGGTCCCGCACGCCGCAGTGGTGGCCCGGCTGGGGCGGACGGGCCGGTCCCGCCCGGCCACCTCGTCGTAGCGCCGGTCCGCGCCCTATCCGCACCCGAGGGCTGACGCGCCCGCCCGACGGGCGCGTCGCTCAGCCGCGGGCGAGCGCGCCCATGGGGTCCCACGCCGGGAGCACGGTCGGCGGGGTGTCCAGCGCGGCGACGAGCTCGGCGGACAACCGCTGCTTGCTCACCACCACCTCGAACACGTACTCGTCGAACCAGGAGTCGTTCATCGTGTAGAAACCCTCCTGCCCACCCGTGGAGCCCCAGCTGTTCTCCACCCGCCAGCGGCGCGAGCGCCCGTCGAGGACGTCCACACCGGTGAGCAGCATCGCGTGGGTCATGAGCGAGTCGTGGTGGCGCACACGGGACTCCTTGTCCATCGCCAGCGCCGTCCCGTACACGCCCTCGTAGTCGAGCAGGGCCGCGTCCCACACCCCGTCGCCGCGCTGCATCTGCTGGCTGACGTCGCAGCCGAACCACACCGGCTCCCCCGCGACGATCGACTCCGTGGCCGCCTTCTTGGCGGTGGCGATGTCGACGTTCAGGTACAGCACCGGGTCTCCACCCACCACGTTGCCCAGGTGCTCGACGGTGAGCGTGGAGCCCTTGCGGTGCTCGGGGCGCGGATCGTCCACCAGGCAGACGTAGTCGGCCAGGTCCAGGGTCACGTAGCGGGCGAAGAACTCCTGCGGGGTGAGCGCACCCACGCGGTGGAACTCCTTGTCGTCGTCGGTCCACTGCCAGTCGATGCTGGTCGGCGGGGTGCCCAGGTGGATGGTGAGCACGCGGTGCACGTCGGCGACGACGGACGCCCGCGCGACCTGCAGCTCGGCGGCGTCGGCCCCCATCCCCGACAGCTCGCGCAGCCGGTGGGCGCCGCGGCGCAGGACGGTCTGCAGCACCGTGTTCATCCGGTGGGTGTCGGAGGAGGAGTGCGTCTCCGGCATGGCCTCCTTGGGGACGACTCCGTGCTTGGCGAACAGGCTCACCGCCATGTTCCACTGGCCGCCGTCACCGAGCACCGTCTCCAGCAGGAACGAGACCAGCCGGTCATCAGCCGGCGCGTCGGCCGTCTGCAGCACCGACTCGAGGAAGTAGTTGGCCCGCTCGAGCTTGTCCCAGTACATCGCGTGGTTCTGCGAGAACTCGAACTCCTTGACCCCCAGCTCCTTCTTGGTCCCGGTGCGCATCAGGTTCAGGGCGGCGAACAGCCAGCAGCGCCCGGACTTCTTCTGGTTGGTGACCTTCCAGTCGTCGATGCGGTGGGAGACCGACGTGGAGATGCCGGTGGCCACCGCGTGGTCCAGGGCCACCTCGTCCACCCCCACCCGCGTCACCGCGTTCTGGCTGCGCCGCAGCTCCGGCCGGGCGGCGAAGTCCTCGGCGAGCCGGGCCAGGTGGTCGGGGGTCAGCGCGGTCGGGCGCGCCTGCACGGACGTCATGGGTCCTGTCTACTCCAGCGGTGCGCCAGGTCCGACGCGGCGAGGGTCTGGTGGGGGATCCGTCCCGCTGGCCGGGTCCGCGGCCGTCACGCTGGCCGGAACAGGCACGATCGCGCCGCGACCGCGTACCCGACCCGCCGTGCGCGCACCTGCACCGCGGGGTCGACACCGGGACCCGGGCGCTAGCGGCCCAACCGGTCCGCGTCGAGGATGTTCTGCAGCCGTACCTGCCCCTTCGCGAGCAGGCGGTCGTCGGCGTCGGTCAGGCGCACCTCCCACAGCTGCTGCAACCGTCCCCGGTGCACCGGGGTGCCCACCGCGGTGATCGTGCCCTCGCGGGAGGCACGGAGGAAGTCCGTCGTGTTGGACACCCCCACCACCTGCCCGCGATCGCCGAGCCACACCGCGGCTGCGGTGCTGGCCACGGTCTCGACCACGGCGCAGTGCACGCCGCCGTGGGTGATCCCGTAGGGCTGCATCAGCTCGGGCCGCAGGGTCCACTCGGCCCGGACCTCGTCGGGCGAGACCGCGGTGAACACCAGCCCCAGGACCTTGACGAACCCGGCGTCCATGTGGCGGTTGAGCTCACCCACGTCGAGCGGGACGGTCATGCCGACACGGCCTCCGCGCCGGCGTGCACGGACACCGCCACCGGCGGCGCGACCCGGATCGTCTGCAGCACCACGCAGTAGCGCTCGGTGAGCTTGATCAGCGTGGCGACGGTGTCGGCATCGGCGTCGGTCTCCAGGTCGAAGCTCATCCGGATGTCCTGGAAGCCCACCGGGGCGGTCTTGTCCACGCCGAGCGTGCCGCGGAAGTCCAGGTCGCCCTCGGCCCGCACGGCTCCGGAGCGCACCGTCACCCCCATCGAGGTGGCCACCGCGCGCAGCGTGACGCCGGCGCAGGCCACCAGGGCCTGCAGCAGCATGTCCCCGGAGCACGCGAAGCTGCCGTCACCCCCGCTGGCCTCGTGCAGTCCGGCCTCGACCAGCGCACGGCCGGTCTGCACCGAGCAGGTCACCCCGTCCCCGTCGAGCGAACCCTCGGCGTGCATCGTGACCACTGCCGAGCCTGCGTCGTCGCGGTACTGCTGCTTGAGCGGGTCCTGGGCGGCCTTCAGCGTCGTCTTGTCCATGACCAGCAGCCTACGAGCCGCTCCACGCCGCCCACACCCGGGAGCAGCCACCCCGGGCGGCGCCGTCACGAGCGCGAGCGGACCAGCTTGCGCACCAGGGTCAGTCCCTGGCCGAACGACACCTCCGGCAGGTAGGCCCGGCCGATGGCGTTCCCGATGGTGGGCAGCGCGGCGACGTCCGGGTAGGTCATGTAGAGCGGGACGTGCTCGGGCTGGAACTTGGACTTGAAGGCGAGCAGGGAGCGGAAGCCGTACACCGGCTCGAGGCTGCGACCCAGCAGCTCCAGCAGCCGCTGCACCGTGCTCTCCGGCGCCGACTCGCCCCCGTCACCGCGGTCGATCTTCGCCAGCGGTGCCCCGGAGAGGCTGAGGAGCTCGGCGCCCTCCTCCTGCAGCAGCAGCGCCGCGGAGGCGATGAGGAACTCCATGGCCGGACGGAAGCCATCGGTGCGCCGCCGCATGAAGTCCAGGGTCCACCCGACCACCTCGCCCTCGCGGTGCACCGGCAGCCAGGAGGTGACGCCGTGGACGGTGCGGTCGGCGTCCACGGCCACCAGGCAGCGCACGGCGGGATCGTCCACCTCGGTGAGCCCGCCGAGGGTGAACCCCATCTCGGGCATGCCCTTGTCCGCCACCCACTCCTCGGAGATCGCGATGATCTGCTCGGTCAGGGCGAGCGGTGCGGTGGGGAAGCTCAGCCACTCGGCCGTGATGCCCTCCTTGGCGGCCTTGTTGAACGAGCTGCGCACGTCCTGGAACTTCTTGCCGGTGAACGCGAGACCGGTCAGCGGCAGCACCGTCTCCTCCGCCACCTGCAGCTCCCCCCACCCCAGGGCCGCCGTCGCCGCCCGCACGGGCTCCGTCACCGAGTAGAAGCACGGGGTCCAGCCGTTGGCGGTGCAGAAGTCGGCGAAACCCAGCACCACCGTGGCCGTCCGGTCGGTGGCGCAGACCGGGTCGCTCGTCGTCACCGCCACGCCCAGCAGCACCCGGTAGGCCACGAACCCGTCACCCTCCGGCGTGAACCACCGCTGGTTGCCCGTCCACGTCGTCATCCACGACAGGTGGCTGCCCCCGTGGGCGCGCAGCAGCTCCAGCCCCCGGCCCGCGGAGCTGTCGTCCGCCGTCACCGGGCGCAGGAACGAGCGCACCGCCAGCACGGCGAGCACCGCCCAGAACACCACTCCCGTCCACTCGAACAGTAGCGTCGCGGGGGTGCTCACCGGCAGGAAGTCCGGCTCCAGCGCACCCAGGTAGCCCGGTGGGACGAAGCGCTGCGGGACGTCCTTCACCAGGTTCAGCAGCCCCGGCCTGCGGTCGAACCCGGAGCCCAGCACGAGCCCGCCGACGACGTAGAGCACGGCCAGCGCAGCGACCAGCCCGGCGGCGGTGAGCGCGAGCCGACGGTAGGTCCTCCGCGGGGCCGCGACGTCGAACAGGCGCCGGCTGGCCACGAGCACGAGCAGCACCACCAGCGGCGCGACGAGCGGGATGGTCAGGGTCTGGACGAAGCGGACGTGCTGCAGCGCCTCGGTGAGCACCACCCGGCCCGACCGGCCGATGGTCGAGTGCAGCAGCAGGAACACGCTGAGGGCGACGAGCAGCACGTGCAGGGCCACCGCGGCGACCCAGGCGGCCCGTCGTCCGCGCCGCAGCCCGTCGGAGAGCACCACCAGCAGCAGCGAGGGCAGCACCGACAGGATCGACGGGCCCACCCCGGACAGCCGCAGCTGGGTCTGCAGGTCCCGGCAGGACTCCGCGGTGGTGGCCGGGTCCGCGCAGGTGTCCTGCACCGTGGCGGCGTCCGGCGGGGCGGAGGTGAACAGGAGCTGCAGCACCGACAACGGGCCCACGGCCGTCGGGGAGAACGCGGCGAGCACCGGCCCCAGCGCGCTCGCGGCCACCACGATGGCGACGAGCACCCGGCCCTCCCGGCGGGTGCCCGCGAGCCGTGCCCCGCGCCGCGGGCGGCCCAGCAGCACCGGTCCGAGGAGCAGCCCGATCACGGCGCAGGAGAAGCGCACCACGTCCTGGAGCAGACCGCCGTAGAGCATCACGGTGGCGAGCACCACCAGCAGGCCGACCCGCAGGCGGCGCCGCCACAGGGTGCCGAGCCCGGCGCTCAGGACCATCGCGACGCCGACGGCGTAGGTGGTGGGTCCGACCGCCGGGTTGCGCGAGAGCTCGCGCGCCCATTGCGCGTCGGCGAGGCCGACCAGCCGCACCACACCGAGCGCGAGCAGCACGCCGAACACCTGGGTGAGCACCGCCGCGAGGGCGAACCGGGACGAGCCCAGCCGTCGCTCGGAAGGGACGCAGAGCGCCAGGACCACGACGGTGCCCAGGATGTAGCCGGGTAGCCCGGGGGCAAAGGCGGCGGCGGTGAGCGGGGTCCACAGGTGGCCGTTCTCCAGGCTGCGGACACCTGCGGCCACCATCCGGGTCAGGTGCGCCGAGGGTCCGTGCACCAGGCTCCCGGTGACTACTGCCACCACCCACAGCGCCACCAGCAGGCCGAGCGTGACCGGCGCCGAACGGGCCAGGCCGAGCACGCGCACGCCGAGCGCCCTCACCGGGTGATCCCCAACCGGGTGCCGAGCAGGCCCAGGCTGCTCTCGAGCCCGGCGCGCCAGGCGCCCCAGTCGTGGCCACCGGGGACCTCGGTGTACGTGACGGTCATCCCCGCCGCCTGCGCGGCCGCGAGGACCTTCTTCTGCTCCGGGCGGTACACACCGTCGTTCGCCCCCACGGTGAACGTGCCGGCCAGCTGGGGGTACTGGTTCCTCCGCATGAGGTCGAGGGGGTTGACCGCGGCGAAGCGCGCCGCGTCCCCCCCGAACGTGGCGTCCAGGGTGCGCTGGGCGTCGCCGAGGGTCGGGGTGGACTGGCCGGAGATGTCGACGAAGGTGGGGTAGACGTCGGGGTGGTTGAGGGCCATCTGCAACGAGCAGGTGCCCCCGTAGGACGATCCGGCGATGGCCCAGCCCGCGGCGTCCTGGCGGACCTGCAGGGTGGCCTTCACCCAGGCCGGCACGTCGACGGCCAGGTAGGTCTGGACCTGGCCGAGCCTCGAGTCCAGGCACAGCGGGTTGGCCAGCTCGGTTCCGGTCGCGTCTGCCATGACCACCACGGGGGCCAGCCCGGCGTGCGTGGCCGCGTAACCGTCCATCAAGGGCTTGATCCCGCCGAAGGTGAGCCAGTCGTCCGGGGCTCCGGGCTGGCCGGCGAGCAGCACCAGCACCGGCAGCACCGGCCGCGGGGAGACGAGGTAGGCGGGCGGGAGGTAGATCCGGGCCGGCCGCGCCCTGAACCCCGATGCGGTGGCGGGGATGCTCGCCTGGGTGACAACACCCCCCGAGGGTATGTCCGCCGGGGCCTTCCACACCGCGCTCAGGGGCGTGCCGGTGACGGCGTCGGCCTGCGGTCCGGGGACGGAGTCCAGGGCCACCTCGCCGGTTCGTCCGTTGCCGAGCGCAGCGCTGACCGTGGGGTAGGCGCGGAAGAAGTGGTTGACCTGCGCGGTGGCGGCCAGCACGACGACGACCGCGGCGAGGACGGTGAGGCCACGGCCCCGCCAGGTGCGGGCGTTCCGCAGGCGTGGACCGGCCAGCAGCAGCCCGAGCATGCCGACGCCGATCGAGGTGTAGAGCGAGATCGGCAGGGGGTCGGGGAACGGTCGCCACACGTCCTCGACGACGTAGCGCAGCAGGAGGGTGAGCACCACGGCGAGGACGAGCACGGCGAGGACGGTGCGGAGCTGGCGGCGGTCCCGGCGCAGCAGGAGCCACCCGAGCGCGAGCACCCCCAGGACCAGGATCACCACGGGCAGCCACCCCGAGATCAACGACAGCTGACCGACCCCGTGCACCACGCGGCTCCTTCTCGACGTCCCCACCCTGGGGCCCACGGGAGCATGGACCCCGGCACCGTGACCGTGCTGAGCACACCCTGTGAACGGCGTGTGGATCCTGGCACGCGCCCTGCGGGCCTCACACCGGGGTCCGGGTGCCCACCAGCCGACCGTCGACGAGCTCGAGGACGCGGTCCACCCGGTCCAGCCCCTCGTCCCGGTGGGCCAGCAGCAGGACGGTGCGGCCGTCGGCGGCGTCCAGCACGTCGGCCAGCACGCGTCGGGCGGTGGGCGGGTCGAGGCCCTCCGTCGGCTCGTCGAGCACGAGCACGGGCGCTCCGGCGAGCAGGGCACGACCCAGGGCGAGGCGGCGTCGCTCCCCGCCCGAGAGGGTCAGCGCACCGTCACCCAGGGTCACCTCGAGGCGCCCGACCCAGGATCCGAGCCCGGCCCGGTCGAGGGCGCGGGCCAGCTCGTCCTCGGTCGCCCCCGGTCGGGCCAGCGCCAGGTTGGCCCGCAGGGAGGCGGCGAAGACGTGGTCGTCGTCGCTGACCCAGCCCACGTGCCGTCGCACCGTGTCTCCGTCGAGCTCACGGGTGTCCGTCCCACCCAGGCGCACCGATCCGGCGAGGGGGTCGAGCAGCCGCAGGAGCACGGCCGCCAGGGTCGACTTCCCGCTGCCCGACGCGCCGAGCACGGCCACCCGCTCCCCCTCGGCCAGCTCGAGGTCCAGACCGCGGACCGCCGGACGCTCACCCCAGCCCGCGTCGAGCCCCTCGACGAGCACCGTCACCGGCTGCCCGGTCGCCGGTGCCGGCACGGGGACCGCGGGCTCGGTGGCCGGAGGTGGGCTGGAGCGCAGCGCGTCCAGCCGGAGGCGGGCGGCGGCGGCCCGCAGCAGCGCGGCCACGGCCACGGGCACCTCGGCCAGCACCTCGCCCAGGGCCAGCGGGGTCAGGACGAGCACGGCCAGCAGGGTGGGGCCGATCCGTCCGGTGGCCAGGGCGGGGGCCGCGACCGCGACGACGGCCAGCGGCAGGGCGGCGAGGGCGGCCGCGCCGAGCCCGGCCCCCACCCCGAGGGCTCCTGCGCGCGAGGTCTGGCTCGTGCGCACCCGTTCGGCGGCCCGGGCGGCCCGGGCGAGCAGGGGGGCGGGCTCGGTGACGTCGCGGGGGCTGCGCAGCACCTCGACCAGCTCCTCGGCCAGCGCCGCCGTCGCCGCCGCACCCGCACGGTCCGCGCGGCGGGTGGCGCGCACGGTGAGCGCCGGCGCGAGCACCCCGGCGACCAGCAGGCCCGCGACGAGGACACCCGCGGCAGCGGGCAGCACCAGGGCGGCGGCGGCCGCGGCGAGCACGGCGACCACCGCGGCCACGGCGAGCGGCTGCACGGCCCGGACGCCGCGGTCGGCCAGCGCGTCGACG
This sequence comes from Rhodococcus antarcticus, assembly GCF_026153295.1. Lineage (NCBI taxonomy): Bacteria > Bacillati > Actinomycetota > Actinomycetes > Mycobacteriales > Nocardiaceae > Rhodococcus > Rhodococcus antarcticus. The sequence continues at coordinate 1,713,520 of NZ_CP110615.1, forward strand.
TCGTCGACCAGCCCGGTCAGCACCGAACCCGAGCGGGGAACCGCGGGTCCGGGGACGCGGGGCACGAGGGCGGCGTAGACCGAGGCGCGCAGCCGGGCCACCGAGCCCAGGGCCACCGAGTGGGTGGTGGTGCGCTCGAGCCAGCGCAGCACGGGACGGCTGACCCCGAAGAAGCGGGTCGCCACCACGGCGATGCTGAGCTCCAGCACCGGCGGGCGGTCGGCCGCGCGGACGATCAACCAGGATGCCGTGGCGGTGAGCCCGATCCCGGCCACGGCCGCCCCGACGCCGAGCAGCAGACCGAGGGCGGCGGTGGCCCGCACCCGGGGTGCCGTGGCGGGGGACGGGGGCGACTGCGCTGCCCGGGGTCCGACCGTCACTGCGCGGGGCGCGACCGTCACTGCGCGGGGCGCGACCGTCACTGCGCGGGGCGCGACCGTCACTGCGCCAGGTACCGGGTCGGCCAGGCGCACCACCCCGTCGGCCGCCGCCACCAGCGCCGGGCGGTGCGCCACGGCCAGCACCGTGCACGGCTGGTCGTGGCGGTGCGCGAGCGCGAGCAGCGCCGCGACCACCCGGGCCTCGGACACCGGGTCCAGGTGCGCGGTCGGCTCGTCGGCCACCAGCACCCGGGCCCCGCCCCGGACCGCGAGCAGGGCGCGGGCCACCGCCAGGCGCTGGCGCTGCCCGGCCGAGAGCCCTCCCCCCGCCTCGGCGAGCGGCTGCGCGAGCTCGATCTCCCCGTCCAGCCCCACGTCGGCGAGCACGGCCACCAGGTCCTCGGGGCGCGCCTGCGACCACCCGCCGCGCAGCGCACCGGCCACGGTCCGTGCGCCCGGGAAGCCCGGCCGCTGCGGCACCACGGCGACGGGTCCACCCGGCCGTGTCACGGTCCCCGAGCTCGGTCGCCGGTGGCCGAGCACCACGTCGAGCAGGGTGGACTTGCCCACCCCCGAGGTGCCGGTGAGCACCGTGAGCGCGGCGGGACCGGCATCGAGGTCGGTGGCCGCGAGCAGCTCCGCACCGTCGACCAGCACGCGCACCCCGCGCAGACGCACCCCGGCCGACTCGCCCACCCGTACCGGGACGGCACCGTCGAGCACCTCCTCCACCTCGCCGAGCACCGTGGACGCGTCGGCGGAGGCGTGGAAGCGGGCGCCCACCTCGCGCAGCGGCCGGTAGGCCTCCGGCGCCAGCAGGATCACGGTGAGCGCGGCCTGCAGACCCAGCGAGCCGGCCACCAGGCGCAGGCCCGCCGAGACGGCGACCAGCGCGACCGAGATGGTGCCGACGAGCTCGAGGGCGGCCGAGGACAGGAAGGCGAGCCTGAGCACGGGCACGGTCGTGCGCCGGTGCCGCTCGGCCACGTCGGCCACCACCCGGACCTGCCGCTGGGCCCGCCCGTAGGTCCGCAGGGTGCGCAGTCCCGCGACCGCGTCGAGGAAGTGTCCGGTGAGGTCGCCGGTGGCGCGCCACTGGGCCTGCGCCCGCTCCCGGGTGGCCCAGCCGACGAGCACCGCGAACACCGGCACCAGCGGCAGGGTGGCCACGACGATGACGGCGGACTCGACGTCGTGCACGGCGATGACGACCACGACCGCGGCCGGGAGCACGGTGGCGAGCACGAGGGCGGGCAGGTAGCGGCCGAACCACTCCTGCAGGGCGCGGACACCGGAGGTGAGCAGGGTGGCCAGCGCGCCGGCCGGCCGCCCCTCCAGCCACACCGGACCCCGCTGCAGCGCCGCGGCGAGCACGGCCACCCGCAGCTGGGCCTGCACGGCCGCGGCCGTCCGCACAGCCACGACCTCCGCCGCCCAGCCCAGCACCCCCCGGGCCACCACCACGCCGGCCAGGACCACGAGCGGGGTGTGCACCCCGGCCACGCCGGTCCCCCCTACGAGCCGCGCGACGACGGTGGCCAGGGCGAGGGCCTGCACCACCGTCGCCACCGCCGTCCCGAGCCCCACGAGGGCGGCGAGCGCGACACCACCCCGGGCGGACCGCGCGTGGCGCAGCAGCCGGGGGTCCAGCGGCCCCCGCGGGGCGGCCACGGTGCTCACGCCGGCACCGCGACACGCCCGTCGGTGAGGCGGTGGCGGAACACCCAGTAGCTCCACGCCTGGTAGGCGATCACCCCGGGCAGCACCACCACCCCCACCCCGGTGATGAGCTCCAGCGCCGCGGCCGAGGCGGAAGCCCCGCGCAGCGACAACGTGAAGGCCGGGTCCAGCGTCGAGGGCAGCACGTCCGGCAGGTGCCAGCAGAACACCGCCACCACGCCGAGCGCCACGGCCAGGCACGAGCAGGCGAAGCCCCACCCGTCGTGCACGGTGCGCGCGGCGAGCACCGCCCCGACCGCGGCCAGGGTGGCGGCGAGCAGCAGGGTGCTGCCGGTGGACACCGCCACCAGGCCCAGCGCCACGGCCACCGCCGGTCCGACCACCCGGAGCACGTGCTCCGCGCGTGCCCGCAGAGCGCCGGCGGTGCGCAGCCGCAGGAACGACGCGCCCTGCCACAGCACCGCGAGCACCCCGCCCAGTGCCCCGAGGCCCACCTGCCAGTGCCAGAGACCCTCCACCGTGCGGCCGAGACCACCGCCGGTGACCTCCCCGGTCGCTCCGATCGGCAGCCCCCGCACCAGCACCACCAGCACCGCACCCCACACGGCGGCCACCCCCACCGAGCTGATCTCGAGCACCAGCGAGGCGCGCCGCCGCCACACCACGCCCTCCTGCTTCGCCCGGAACTCCAGGGCAACCCCGCGCAGCGCGAGCAGCAGCAGGATCGCGACCATCGGCAGCGCGAGGCTGGACAGCATCCCCGCGTACCAGAGCGGGAACGCACCGAAGGTCGCCCCGATCGCGGCCACCAGCCACACCTCGTTGCCGTCCCACACCGGTCCGATGGTCCGGAGCACGGCCGAGCGGCCCTCCTCGTCGCGGCCGAGAACGCGGTGCAGCGCACCGACGCCGAAGTCGAAGCCCTCCAGGACGAAGAACAGCACCCAGCACAGCACCACGAGGCCGAACCACAGCTGGGCGAGGTCGACCCCGAACCAGGTCACCACGTCGCCAGCTCCCGCTCCGGCTGCTGCTCGGGCACCGGCGCCTCCTCGGGCGCGTCCAGGGCGCTGCGGCTCAGCCGCAGCACCAGGGTCACGTAGGCCACCGCCAGGGCGCCGTAGACCACCGTGAACGCCACCAGGGTCACGATCACCTCGGCCGCGGTGGTGCCCGGCGAGACCCCGTCGGCGGTCTTGTACAGCCCGAAGACCAGCCACGGCTGCCGCGCGGTCTCGGTGAACAGCCACCCGGTGGAGTTGGCGACCAGCGGCAGCAGCGGCAGCACGGGGACGCCGAGGGCGAGCAGCCGGCCGACGGGCAGCCGGCCCAGGCGCGTGCCCCTGGTGAGGGTGCGCCCACCCCGGGTCAGCCAGAGCACCAGCACGGCGATCCCGGCCGCGGCCATCCCGAAGCCGATCATCGCCCGGAAGCTCCAGAAGGCCACCGGCACCACCGGGACGTAGTCACCGGCGCCGTAGGTGGCGCTGTAGGTGGACTGCAGGTCGTCGATCCCCTGCACGCGCGCGGTGAACGAGTCGCTGACCAGGAACGAGAGCAGGTTCGGGACCTCCAGGCCCCACACCTTCCGGCCGCCGCTGAACCAGCTGAACACCGAGAACGGGGCCCCGCTGGTCGTCGCGTACAGCCCCTCCGCGGCGGCCATCTTCATCGGCTGCACCTCGGCGATGAGCTTGCCGAGCAGGTCTCCGGTGCCGGCCAGCGCCGCCCCGGAGGCCGCGGTGACCCACGCCCCCAGGCGCAGCAGCACCCGGGCACCGGCGGCGTCGGCCGAGCCCCGGAACGTGTGGTGCAGGCCGATCGCCAGGAACATCGCCCCGCCCACGAGGTAGGCCCCGGCCACGACGTGCGGGAACGAGTGGGTGTTCACGGGGTTCAGCAGCAGCGCGGAGAAGCTGTCGAGGCGGGCGCGGCCGGTCTCCGGGTCCAGCGTGTAGCCCTGCGGGTTCTGCAGGAACGAGTTGGCCCCGAGGATGACGAAGGCCGAGATCAGCGTCCCGGCGGCGACCACCCAGGCGCAGGCGAGGTGAACCCGTGCGGGCAGCCGGTCCCACCCGAAGAACCACAGCCCCAGGAACGTCGCCTCGAGGAAGAACGCGAGCATCCCCTCGACGGCCAGGGTGGGCCCGAACACGTCGCCGTAGAACCGGGCGAAGTCGCTCCAGGCCAGACCGAACTGGAACTCCTGGACCAACCCGGTCACGACGCCCACCACGAACGTGACCAACAGCAGCTTCCCGCTGAGCTTGGTCAGCCGCAGCAGCACCTCGCTGCCGGTGCGCCGCCACGCCGTCTGCAGCAGGGCCGTGAGCGTGGCCAGGCTGATCGAGGCGGGGACGAAGAGGTAGTGGTAGATCGTGGTGATGCCGAACTGCCAGCGCGCGAGAGCGGTTGCGTCCACGGCGGCCACCTCCAGGGAGAACTCATCTACTACGAACTGTCGTTGACCTCCCCGACGCTAGTACGACAGTTCGTAGTAGTCATCGTGCGGCGGGTCACTACGTCACGTAGTACTCACCGGCTAGAGTGGTGGGCATGGCAGGCATGGGAGAGCTCGAGCGCGCGGTGATGGAGCACCTCTGGGCGTCGACCGAGCCGCAGACCGTCCGGCAGGTGCACGAGGCGCTGGCCGATCGCGGCCTGGCCTACACCACCGTGATGACCGTGCTCCAGCGGCTGGCCAAGAAGGAGCTCGTCAGCCAGGAGCGCGACGAGCGCGCGCACCGCTACGCCCCGGCCCGCGCCCGCGAGGAGCTCGTCGCGAGCCTGATGGTCGACGCGCTGAGCCAGGCCGAGGACTCCGGGGGCCGGCGGGCGGCGCTGGTGAGCTTCGTCGAGCGGGTCACCCCCGCCGAGGCGGCGGCGCTCCGGGCGGCGCTGGCGACCCTGGAGTCCTGATGGACACCGACACCTGATGGACACCGACACCTGATGTCCGCCGGCGCCTGATGGACACCGCACCGGTGGTCGTGCTCAGCCTGCTGGCGCTCGTGCTGGCCGGGCCGGTCCCCGCCGCGCTGGCCCGGGCGCGCTGGCCGCTGCACTCCCCCCGCGCCGCGCTCGCGCTGTGGCAGTCGATCGCGGCGGCGGCCGTGCTCTCGGCCTTCGGCGCGGGCCTGGCCATCGCCAGCCGGCTGCTCGTGCCGGACACCTCCGGGCGCCCGACCACCAGGCCCACCGCCGAGATCGCCGTGATCGGGCTGCCGCTGTGGACCGTCTACGTCGTGGTGCTCGCCCTGACGCTCGTGATCGGGGCCCGGCTGCTGTTGACGCTGGTGCGGGTGGCCGTGCGCACCCGGCGGCTGCGCGAGCGGCACCGCGACCTCGTGGACCTGCTCGACACCGTGCACGTGCCCGAGCTGTGGGGTCGCGCGGCCGACCTGCGCGTGCTCACCGCCGCCGAGCCGATGGCCTACTGCCTGCCGGGTCTGCGCTCCCGGGTGGTGGTCAGCGACGCCACGCTCACCTCGCTCGAGCCGGAGGAGCTCCGCGCCGTCCTCGCCCACGAGCGGGCGCACCTGCGGGCCCGCCACGACCTGGTGCTCGAGGCCTTCCTGGTGCTGCACACCGCGTTCCCGCGCGGCGTGCGCAGCCGTTCGGCCCTGCGCGCGGTCCGGCTGCTGGTCGAGCTGCTGGCCGACGACTCGGCCGTGCGGCGGGCCGGTCCGAAACCGCTGGCCCGCGCGCTCGTCGTCTGTGCCGGTGGTGGCGCCCCGAGCGGGGCCCTGGCCGCCGGAGGGCCGGACACCCTCGCGCGGGTGCAGCGGCTGGCGCAGCCGTGCGGCCCGCGCCGGGCGACCGCGACCGCGGCCTACCTGCTCTCGGTCGCGATCCTGGTGGCGCCCACGCTCGCCGTGGCCGTGCCGTGGCTGACCGAGATCAGCCGGGTCGTCGGCCGCTGAACCGCAGCCCTACCGCGCCGGCCGACGGGAGTCGATCACCCCGGTGTCGAAGCCGGCCAGGTGCAGACCGCCGTGGAAGCGCGCGTGCTCGATCTTCACGCAGCGGTCCATCACCACGTCCATCCCGGCGTTCTCGCCCACTCGTGCGACGTCGTCGCTCCACAGGCCGAGCTGCAGCCACAAGGTCGTGGCCCCCACCGAGATCGCCTCCTGCAGCACCCCGGGGACGTCGTCGATCTTGCGGAACACCTCGACCATGTCCGGCACCACGGGCAGCGCGGCCAGGGACGGGTACACCTCGTGGCCGAGGACCTCGCTGAGCATCGGGTTCACGAAGTACACCGTGTAGTCGGTGCTGGAGAGCAGGTAGGTGGCCACGAAGTAGCTCGCGCGGCTGGGCTTGTCCGAGGCCCCCACGATCGCGATGGTCCTCGTCCGGCCGAGGATCCGCTGGCGCTGCGCAGGCCCCGGTCCGGTCCAGGCACGGTCCGCAGTGGTCATCAGGACTCCAGGGTGTCGTCGGAGGACGCGGTGGCGGTGGCCAGGGCCTGGTCGAGGTCCCACAGGATGTCCTCGACGTCCTCGAGCCCGACGCTGATGCGCACCAGGTCCTCGGGCACCCCGGCGGCCTCGAGCTGGGCTGCGCTGAGCTGCTGGTGGGTGGTGGAGCCCGGGTGGATCACGAGAGTCCGGACGTCACCGATGTTCGCGAGGTGGCTGCACAGCTGGAGCGACTCGATGAACGTCTGGCCCGCGGTTCGGCCCCCCCGCACGCCGAAGCTGAACACCGCCCCAGGCCCCTTGGGCGTGTACCGCAGGGCCCGTTCGTGGTGCGGGTGGCCCGGCAGCCCGGCCCAGTTGACGTAGGTGATGCGGTCGTCCGCCTCGAGCCACTCCGCGACGATCCTGGTGTTGACCATGTGGGCGTCCATCCGCTGGGGCAGCGTCTCGACCCCCTGCAGCAGCTGCCAGGCCGACGGGGCGGCCAGGCTCGCGCCGATGTCGCGGAGCTGCTCGCTGCGCAGCTTGGTGAGGAAGCCGTACTCGCCGAAGTTGCCCCACCAGGTGATGCCGCCGTAGGAGTCGATCGGCTCGGTCATCGTCGGGAACTTCCCGTTGCCCCAGTCGAAGGTCCCGGACTCCACCACCACTCCACCGAGGGTGGTCCCGTGCCCGCCGAGGAACTTGGTCGCCGAGTGCACCACGATGTCGGCCCCGTGCTCGATGGGCCGGCACAGCCACGGGGTGACCGTCGTCGCGTCGACCACGAGCGGCACCCCCGCGGCGTGCGCCACCTCGGCGAGCCCGGCGATGTCCGCGACCTCGCCGGAGGGGTTGCTCACCACCTCCGCGTAGACGCACCTGGTCCGCTCGGTGACGGCCGCGGCGTAGTCGGCCGGATCGGTGCCCGTGACGAAGGTCGTCTCCACGCCGAACCGGCGCAGCGTCACGTCGAGCTGGGTCAGGGTGCCGCCGTAGAGGCTGGCCGCGGCGACGACGTGGTCGCCCTGGCCGCACAGCGCGGCGAACACCAGGAACTCCGCGGCGAGCCCGCTCGCGGCCGCGACGGCCCCGATGCCCCCGTCGAGGCTGGCCATCCGCTCCTCGAAGACCGAGACCGTGGGGTTGGCGATGCGGCTGTAGATCGTGCCGTACTTCTGCAGCGCGAACAGGTTCGCGGCGTCCTCGGTGTTCTCGAACACGAACGCCGTGCTCGCGTAGATGGGCACCGCGCGGGCTCCGGTGGTGGGGTCCGGGCGGGCGCCGGCGTGCAGGGCGCGCGTGCGCATGCCCCAGGTGCGATCGGTCATGGCTGCATCATGGCCTCCCCGGCTCCCGTCCCCGCGGTGAGGGCGTCCCTCAGCCCGGTCAGCCACAGGGTCACCTCGTCCGTCCCCTGCAGCACCACCTCCGCCACCTCGAGCAGCTCCGGGTCGGTCTCCCGTCCGTGCTCGACGACCACCGCGTGGCCGCCGAGCTCACGGGCCACCCGCAGGGCGGGCAGGTCGCCGCGGTCGTCCCCGGCGTAGACCACCGTGCCGAGCCCGGCCGCGATCCGGCGCAGGGCGGTGCCCTTGTCCTGCTCGAGCGGGGGCCGCAGCTCCACCACGAGCTTGCCCGGCTCGGCCCGCAGGCCGGTGCCGGCCACGAGCTCGGCGACGACGGCCGCCACCGCCTGCTCCTGCTCGGGGGCGCGCCGCCAGTGCACGGCCACCGCGATCCCCTTGTCCTCCACGTGCACGCCGTCGGTGTCGCCGAACGCCGCGCGCAGGGCCCCGGCGGCCGTGTCCACGGCCGGCTGCCACCGCCCCACCTCCTCGAGCACGCGGTCCTCGTCGCCCTCGCGCCACTGCACCCCGTACGAGCCGTGCAGCGCCACTCCCCGGACGTCCACCCGCTGCCGGAGGAAGGCCAGCGGCCGCCCGGAGAGCACGGCCACCACCCCGAGGTGCTGCGCGAGCTCGGTGAGGACCGCCGCCGTCCCCGGCTCCAGCGCGCTGGCCGCTGGGTCGTCCCCGATGCGCGCGAGCACGCCGTCGAAGTCGAGCACGAGCGCGGCCCGGGCGGGGTCTGCGGCCAGGGCTGCGGTGAGCGCGTCACGATCCATGCCCCCGAGCGTGCCGCACGTGGCGCTCCGCGTGACCCTACTGGCGAGTAACAACGGTTCGGTGAGCACCGACAGCGACCCGACCACCGCCCGCGCGCTGCAGTCCGTCCTCGACGGTCGCTGGGCGCACGTGCGCGAGGAGGCCCGCCGCGTGCTGGCCGGCGAGAAGTGGGCCCCGGTCTACGGCGAGGACGCCGAGACCGCCCGCGCCCGGATCACCGGCCTGGCCCACGACCTCGCCGCCGCCGGTCAGACCGGGCTCGGCTTCGACACCCGGCACGGCGGCGGCGGGGACCTCGGCGGGTCGGTCGCCTCCATCGAGATGCTGGCCTTCGCCGACCTGTCCCTGATGGTGAAGGCGGGCGTGCAGTGGGGTCTGTTCGGCGGGGCCGTGCAGGCGCTGGGCACCGAGCGCCACCACGCCGCGCTCATCCCGGACATCATCTCGATGGCCGTGCCGGGCTGCTTCGCCATGACCGAGACCGGCCACGGCTCCGACGTGCAGAACCTGCGCACCACCGCGACCTACGACCCGGCCACCGAGACCTTCGACCTGCACACCCCGCACGATGGCGCGCGCAAGGACTACATCGGCAACGCCGCCCGCGACGGCCGGCTGGCGGTGGTGTTCGCCCAGCTGGTCAGCGGCGGGCGGGCCCACGGGGTGCACGCCTGGCTGGTGCCCGTCCGCGACGCGGACGGCCGGCACTGCGACGGGGTGACCATCACCGACGACGGTCCCAAGGCCGGGCTCAACGGGGTGGACAACGGGCGGCTGTCCTTCCACCACGTCTCCGTGCCGCGCGACGCCCTGCTCGACCGCTACGCCCAGGTGGCGGCGGACGGCACGTACACCTCCGCCATCGAGAACCCCTCCCGGCGGTTCTTCACCATGCTCGGCACCCTGGTGCGCGGCCGGGTCAGCGTGGGTGGTTCGGCCGGCTCGTCCAGCGGCTGCGCCGGGCCACCGGGGACCAGGCGTTCGCCGTGTTCAACGCCGCCCAGGACTACGTGCTGCGCGTCGCCCACGCCCACGTGGACCGGGTGGTGCTGGAGGCCTTCGTCGCCGGCACCGAGCGGTGCACCGACCCGAGCGCTCGCGCGCTGCTGGAGACGGTGTGCGACCTCTACGCCCTGAGCACCGTCGAGGCCGACAAGGGCTGGTTCCTCGAGCACGGCCGCCTCACCCCGGCCCGGTCCAAGGCCGTGACCGCCGCGGTGAACGAGCTGTGCGGGGAGCTCCGCCCGCACAGCCGCACCCTGGTGGACGCGTTCGCGATCCCGCAGGAGTGGCTGGCCTGCGCGATCCTCGACGAGGAGGACGTCCGGCAGGACGCGACGCTGGCCGAGGACCTCCGCGTCCACGGTTCCGCCGGGAGCCCGGGCGCGGCCGGCGAGCTGGACACCGCTGCGGCGCAGTGACCTGCGGGTGCCCCAGGACACACGCGTCCACCCGTCCCGGGGCGCCATGAGCGCGTAGTGTCGTCCTCGCCGCACTCGCGGCAGCTCGACCCCCTGGTGCACAGCCCCGGCTCTCGAGGCCGTGGTGAGCGTGCACCTGGCTCGTCTCACTGCGTGCTGCACGACAGCTCCCTCCGCGACGCGCCGATGTCCCGGAGAGGTCTCTTCCGTGCTGTCTGCTTCCACCCCTGAGCTCGACCCCACCGCCCCCGCCGAGGTGGCCGCCACTGCAGCCCCCGCCGAGGTGGCTGCCCCCACCGCCACGTTCGGCGCGCTGGGCCTGCCCGACGCCCTGGTCACCGCCCTGGCGAAGAGCGGGATCACGGTCCCGTCCGACATCCAGGCCGCGGCGGTCCCCGACGCCCTGGCCGGCAAGAACATCCTGGGCCGCGCCCAGACCGGTTCCGGCAAGACCCTCGCCTTCGGGCTGCCGATGCTGGCCCGCCTGGCCTACCACTCCCCCACCTCCGGTGGCCGTCCGCAGGCCAAGCGGCCCCGCGCCATGGTTCTGGTGCCCACCCGTGAGCTCGCGTTCCAGGTGGTCGACTCCCTGACCGGCTACGCCGACGCCCTCGGGCTCAAGGTGCGTCCGGCCGTCGGCGGCACCCCGTTCGGCCGTCAGGCCGACCAGCTGCGCCGCGGGGTCGACGTCCTCGTCGCGACCCCGGGCCGCCTCGGCGACCACCTCCGCCAGGGCACCTGCATCCTCGACGCCGTCGAGATCACCGCGCTCGACGAGGCCGACCAGATGGCCGACCTGGGCTTCCTGCCCGAGGTCAAGGCGCTGCTCGGGCAGACCCCGGCCGACGGTCAGCGGATGCTGTTCTCCGCGACCCTGGACCGCGAGGTGCAGGCGCTCGTGCGGCTGTTCCTGCCCGAGCACGTCGAGCACTCCACCCAGGACGCCACCGCCAGCGTCGACACCATGGAGCACCACGTGCTGCTGGTCGACCGTGGCCAGAAGGACGCCGTGCTCGCCGAGATCGGCGCCCGCGAGGGCCGCACGATCATGTTCGCCCGCACCAAGCTCGGCGTCGAGGGCATCACCGACCGGCTGCGGGCCCAGGGCATCGCCGCGGAGTCCCTGCACGGCGGCAAGGCGCAGAACCAGCGCACCCGCGTCCTGGACCGCTTCAAGTCCGGCCGCGCTCCCGTGCTCGTCGCCACCGACGTCGCCGCCCGAGGCATCCACGTCGACGGGGTCTCCCTCGTGGTGCACGTGGACCCGCCCGCCGACGCCAAGGACTACCTGCACCGCGCCGGCCGCACCGCCCGCGCGGGCGAGTCCGGCACGGTCGTCACGATCGTGCTCCCGAACCAGCGCCGCACGGTGCGCAGGATGACGACCACGGCGGGGATCGACCCCAAGGCCACCGTCGTCACGCCCGGCTCGGCCGAGCTGGCCACCATCACCGGGGCCCGCACCCCCAGCGGCGACGCGCTGCCGGTGCAGGTCAAGGACGTCGAGCGTCCCCGCAACGGTGGCTACCAGGGCAGCAACCCCCGCCCGCGGACCGGCGGCCCGCGTCGCGAGGGTGGCGGCTACCAGGGCAGCAACCCCCGCCCGCGCACCGAGGGTGGCGGCTACCAGGGCAGCAACCCCCGTCGCGAGGGCGGTCCCAGCCGACCGTCCTCGGCCCCCTCGGCCCGACCCGAGCGCTCCGGCGGCTTCCGCAGCCGTACCGCGGGACGGTCCTACGAGGGCTTCACCGGCCCCGCCGCCAGCCAGGCCTGACCGTCCGCGCTCGGTAGGCTCCGCCCGCACCCCATCCAGGAGGACATCGTGGCATCGTCGTTGTTCAGCAAGATCGCGAAGTTCGCGTCCAGCCCGCAGGGCAAGAAGGCGATCAGCCAGGCCAAGGACTTCGCGTCCAAGCCGGAGAACAAGGCCAAGATCGAGCAGGCCGCGCAGAAGCTCCGCGGCAAGGGCAAGGGCGGCGCGACCCCGCCCCGCTGACCGGCTCCACCCGCGCCAAGTGCGGGCTTCTGGCTCTCATTCCACCCGGAATGACGACCAGAAGCCCGCACTTGGCGGTTGTGGGGGTGCTCAGTCCAGGAAGATGTCCGGCACCAGCTGGTCGTCGGTGCCCTCGGAGTAGCCCGACAGGTCCGTGACGCCGATGGTCGCGAGCAGCTCGTCGTCGAGCAGGCTCTGGCCGGTGATCGACCGCCCGGTCGAGGTGAGCACCACGTGCGCGGCGTCGGCGACGATCTCCGGGGTGCGCGAGCGGGCCATGCTGTCGTCGCCGCCCAGGAGGTTCTGCACGGCTGCGGTCGCGATGATGGTGCGCGGCCACAAGGTGTTGGCGGCGATGCCGTCGGCCGCGAGCTCGGTGGCCCAGCCCAGGGTCAGCAGGCTCATGCCGTACTTGGCCAGCGTGTAGCCGGGGTGCGCACCGAGCCACCGAGGGTCGAGGTTCAGCGGCGGGGACAGCGTCAGGATGTGCGCGTTGTCGCTGACCAGCAGGTGCGGCAGCGCCGTCTTGGTGAGCAGCCAGGTTCCGCGCACGTTGATCTGCTGCATCAGGTCGAAGCGCTTGGTCGGCAGCTCCGCGGTGGAGGCGAGGTTGATCGCGCTCGCGTTGTTGAGCACCACGTCGATGCCGCCGAACTCCGCCACCGTCTGCTCCACGGCGCGCTGGACGTCGGCCTCCTCGCGGACGTCACCCACCACGGGCAGGGCCCGGCCGCCGGCTGCGCGGATCTCGTCGGCCGCTGTGTAGACCGTGCCGGGCAGCCGCGGGTCGGGCTCGGCCGTCTTGGCGAGCAGCGCGATGTTGGCCCCGTCCCGGGCGGCGCGCAGCGCGATCGCGAGGCCGATCCCCCGGCTCCCGCCCGACATCAGGATGGTCCTGCCCTGCAACGACCCGCTCACGTGCTCTCCCAGCGTTCGGGGCGGCCGCGTCGCCGCCCGCTCGCGACCGTAACGTCCCACTCGCATCGGGCCGCCGGACGGGCCACTGTAGGAGTCATGACGAACTCCGCCTCAGCACAGATCGGTGTCACCGGCCTCGCGGTGATGGGCGCGAACCTGGCCCGCAACCTCGCCCACCACGGGTACACCGTGGCGGTGCACAACCGCAGCATCGAGAAGACCGACAAGCTCCTCGACGAGCACGGCGACGAGGGCAGCTTCGTCCGCGCCGAGACCATGGAGGAGCTGGTCGCCGCCCTGGAGAAGCCGCGCCGGGTGCTCATCATGGTGAAGGCCGGCGAGCCGACCGACGCGGTCATCGACTCCCTCGTCCCCCTGATGGAGTCCGGCGACGTGATCATCGACGGTGGCAACGCACGCTTCACCGACACGATCCGGCGCGAGGCCGACCTCAAGGAGAAGGGGCTGAACTTCGTCGGTGCCGGCGTCTCCGGTGGCGAGGAGGGTGCCCTGAACGGCCCGTCGATCATGCCCGGGGGCTCCACGGAGGCGTACGAGAGCCTCGGCCCGATGCTCGAGAAGATCTCCGCCCAGGTCGACGGCACCCCCTGCTGCGTGCACATCGGCCCCGACGGCGCCGGGCACTTCGTGAAGATGGTGCACAACGGCATCGAGTACGCCGACATGCAGCTCATCGGCGAGGCCTACCACCTGCTGCGCACGGGCCTGGGGAAGTCCCCCGCCGAGGTCGCCGAGGTCTTCACCAGCTGGAACACCGGCGAGCTGGAGAGCTACCTGGTGGAGATCACCGCCCAGGTCCTGGCGCAGGTCGACCACACGACCGGCGAACCGATGGTCGACGTCATCAAGGACGCGGCCGAGCAGAAGGGCACCGGCCGCTGGACGGTGCAGTCGGCGCTCGACCTCGGCGTCCCGGTCAGCGGCATCGCCGAGGCCGTCTTCGCCCGCGCGCTGAGCGGGCACACCGAGCAGCGCGCTGCCGTGCAGGGCATGAGCGGCGGCTCCACCAGCTGGTCGGTCGAGGACGCCGAGAGGTTCACCGAGGACGTCCGCCAGGCGCTGTACGCGTCCAAGGTGGTGGCCTACGCGCAGGGCTTCGACCAGATCGCCGCCGGCTCCGCCGAGCACGACTGGGACGTCGACCTCGGGGACATGGCGATGATCTGGCGCGGCGGCTGCATTATCCGCGCCACGTTCCTCGACCGGATCAAGGAGGCCTACGACGCAGACGAGCGCCCCGTCAGCCTCATCGTCGCCCCGTTCTTCGCCGAGGTCGTCGAGCAGGCGCAGGACAGCTGGCGCCGCGTCGTGGTGACCGCCACCCAGGCCGGCATCCCGATCCCCGGCTTCGCCTCCGCGCTCTCCTACTACGACGCGCTGCGCGCCGAGCGCCTGCCCGCCGCGCTGACCCAGGGCCTGCGCGACTTCTTCGGCGCGCACACCTACGAGCGCGTCGACGCCGAGGGCGACTTCCACACGCTGTGGGGCGAGGACGGCCGACCCGAGGTGCAGGCCTGACCCGCACCGCCCGGCAACGGGGCCCCGCACCACGAGCTGGCGCGGGGCCCCCGTCGGTCCGGGCTCAGCCCGTGTACGACATGACGTGCTTGATGCGGGTGTAGTCCTCCAGGCCGTACATCGACAGGTCCTTGCCGTGCCCGGAGTGGCCGAACCCGCCGTGCGGCATCTCCGCGACCAGGGGGATGTGGGTGTTGATCCACACGCAGCCGAAGTTCAGCGCCGCCGAGACCCGCATCGCCCGGGAGTGGTCGCGGGTGAACACCGAGCTCGCCAGGCCGTAGGGCACCCCGTTCGCCCAGCGCAGGGCCTGCGCCTCGTCGGTGAACGACTGCACCGTGATGACGGGCCCGAACACCTCGTTCTGGACGATCTCGTCGTCCTGGCGCACCCCGCTGACCACGGTCGGCTCGTGGAAGAACCCGCTCGCCAGGGTCCCACCGATCCGCCCGCCGCCCGCCGCCACGAGTGCGTGGTCGGGCAGCCGGGACAGGAAGCCCTGCACCCGCTCCAGCTGGAGCGCGTTGTTCACCGGCCCGAGGTCGACCTCGTCGGACGGCAGGCCCACGGTGGTGGTGCGGGCGGCCGCGGCGAGCAGGGCGGTGAAGTCCTCGCGGACCTCTGCGGCCACGAGCACCCGGGTCGCGGCCGTGCAGTCCTGCCCGGCGTTGAAGTAGCCCGCTCCGGCGATGGCCGTCGCCGCCGCCTCGAGGTCGGCGTCGGCGAACACGAGCACCGGCGCCTTCCCGCCGAGCTCGAGGTGGGTGCGCTTGAGGTCGCGGGCCGCGGAGCGCGCCACCTCCATCCCGGCCCGGACCGAGCCGGTGATGCTCACCATCTGCGGCGTCGGGTGCTCGACCAGCGCGCGGCCGGTGTCCCGGTCCCCGCAGACCACGTTGAGCACGCCCGGCGGCAGGAACTCCGCGGCCAGCTGCGCCATCCGCACGGTGGTGACGGGCGTGGTGTCCGAGGGCTTGAGGACGACGGTGTTGCCCGCGGCCAGCGCCGGGGCCAGCTTCCAGATCGCCATCATCATGGGGTAGTTCCACGGGGCCACCTGGCCGCACACCCCGACCGGCTCACGCCGGACGAACGACGTGTGGTCGGCCAGGTACTCCCCCGCCGACAGCCCGTTCAGCACCCGCGCGGCGCCGGCGAAGAACCGGAGCTGGTCGACCATCGGCGGCACCTCCTCCGACGCGGTGAGCGCGACCGGCTTGCCGGTGTTCTCGCACTCCAGCGCCACGAGCTCGTCGCCGGCCGCCTCGAGGGCGTCCGCCACGTGCAGCAGCGCCCGTTGCCGCTCCCCCGGCGTGGTGCGGCCCCACCCCTGGAAGGCTCGCGACGCCGCGGCGTAGGCCACGTCCACGTCGGCCGGTCCGCTCAGGGCCGCGGTGCCGAACACCGCTCCCGTGCTCGGGTCCACCAGCTCGGTGGTGCGGCCGTCCGCGGCGGGCACGGACTCCCCGTCGATGAAGTTCTGGATGTCACGCACGGCAGGCTCCTTGCAGGGCGGTCAGCGGAGGACGGACTCGAGTGCGGCGCTGGGCAGGTCCGGGAACGCCTCGGACACCCCGGCGCAGGTCAGCCTCCCGTCGACGACGTTGACCCCGGCCGCCAGGGCGGGGTCCCCGACGGCTGCCTCGACCCACCCCTGGTCGGCCAGGCGCAGCACGTACGGGAGCGTCACGTTGGTCAGCGCGGCGGTAGAGGTGACGGGCACGGCGCCGGGCATGTTGGCCACGCAGTAGAACAGCGCCTGGTGCACGGTGAACACCGGGTCCTCGTGGGTGGTCGCGCGGGTGGACTCGAAGCAGCCGCCCTGGTCGACCGCGATGTCCACGAGCACCGCACCCGGCCGCATGGTGGCCACCATGGCGTCGGTGACCAGCATCGGCGCCTTCGCCCCGGGCACCAGCACGGCACCGATGACCACGTCGCTCTCCGGCAGCACGGTCTCGATCTCGTGCGTGCTGGAGGCGAGGGTGCGGATGCGGTTGCCGAAGATCCGGTCGGCCTCGCGCAGCCGGGCGGGGTTGAGGTCGAGCACGGTGACGTCGGCGCCCATGCCCACGGCGATGGTGGCGGCGTTCATCCCGGACACCCCCGCCCCGAGCACGGTGACCTGGGCCGGGCGCACCCCGGGAACACCGCCCATGAGGACCCCGCGCCCACCCGCGTACCGCTCGAGGAACCGCGCCGCGGCCTGCGGGGCCATCCGCCCGGCCACCTCGCTCATCGGGGCGAGCAGCGGCAGCGAGCGGTCCGGCAGCATCACCGTCTCGTAGCCGATGGCCGTGGTGCCCGAGGCCAGCAGCGCCTCGGCGCACGCCCGGCCTGCCGCCAGGTGCAGGTAGGTGAACAGCACCTGGTCCGCGCGCATGCGGCCGTGCTCCTGCTCGATCGGCTCCTTGACCTTCAGCAGGAGGTCCGCCTGCCCCCACACCTCGTCCGCGGTGTCGACCAGCGTGGCTCCGACGGCCTCGTAGGCCTCGTCGGTGATACCCGAGCCGACCCCGGCGCCGCGCTGCACCAGGACGGTGTGGTCGTGGGCGCGGAGCTCTCGGACCCCGGCGGCCGTGAGCGCCACCCGGAACTCGTTCGGCTTGACCTCGGTGGGGACGCCGATCTTCACGTGGTGCTCCTCTGATGGGCGGTGCCGGGGTCGCCGGTGCCGCGCGTCGACCACCGCGTGTGGTGGCGGTGATCACATGATGGACTCCGTCCGCCTCGGCACCGCACGCAGGACCGGCTCCACCTCGCCGTGCTCGGCCGGGAACAGCCGCCCGGGCTGTAGGGTTGACCTAGGCGGGACCGCGAGGTCCGCCACCGGCGGCACCAGCCGCCCACCCGGGGCCTTCAGCCCCGGACCACCCCGCTGCCGGGCCCCGACCACGGTTGTTTCTCGGCGCGACGTCTCGACGCCACAGTGTTGTGTGCCACCGGGACGTGACCACGTACCGGAGGTACAGCTGTGTCATCCCCCACGTCCAACCCCCGCGGCGGCGGCGCGTCCGCGCCGCGTCGACGCCGCTCCGGCGGCTCCCGCCCGGCCGGCGCCCCCCGCACCACCCCGACCGCCCCCGCCGCCTCGCCGAACGACTCCATCCCGCTGAGCGTCGTTCGCGAGGGCGCCACGTTCGCCGACATCGGCCTGCCGACCGCCCTGGTCAGCGCTCTGCACGACAAGGGCCTCATGGCGCCCTTCGCGATCCAGACCGTGACCATCCCCGACTCCCTCGCCGGGCGCGACGTGCTCGGTCGGGCGCAGACCGGCTCCGGCAAGACGCTGGCGTTCGGGCTGCCGATGCTGGCCAAGCTGGCCGGGGCGAGGTCCGCCCCCAGGGCCCCGCGTGGACTGGTCCTGGTTCCGACCCGCGAGCTCGCCTCCCAGGTGGACGACGCGCTGGCCCCCCTGGCCCACGCCCTCAACCTGCGCGTGGCCACCGTCGTCGGCGGGGTGTCCATGAACCGGCAGATCGACGAGCTCGGCCGCGGCGTGGACGTGCTGGTGGCCACCCCGGGCCGCCTCGCCGACCACGTCCAGCAGCGCACCGTGGACCTCGGCCAGGTCGTCGTCACCGCGCTCGACGAGGCCGACCACATGGCCGACATGGGCTTCCTGCCCCAGGTGACCCGCCTGCTCGACAAGACGCCCAAGGGCCAGCGGCTGCTGTTCTCCGCGACCCTGGACGGCGAGGTCGACAAGATCGTCCAGCGCTACATGACCAACCCCGTCGTGCACTCCACCGCACCGATGGCCGCCAGCATCACCACGATGGAGCACCACCTGCTGCTCATCGACCCCGACGACAAGAAGAACGTCGTCGCCCACGTCGCCGCCCGCGAGGGCCGCACCATCATGTTCGTGCGCACCAAGCACGGGGTGGACCGCCTGGCCAAGCAGCTGCGGGCCACCGGGGCCAACGCCGGCGCCCTGCACGGCGGCAAGGCCCAGAACAACCGCACCCGCACGCTGGACGCGTTCAAGAACGGCACCACGCCCGTCCTCGTGGCCACCGACGTCGCGGCCCGCGGGATCCACGTCGACGACGTCTCCCTCGTGGTGCACGTCGACCCGCCGGCCGACCCCAAGGACTACCTGCACCGCGCCGGCCGCACGGCCCGTGCCGGGGACGACGGCATCGTGGTGACCCTGGTGACCCACCCGGAGCGCCGCGAGGTCGAGGCGATGACGAAGAAGGCCGGTGTCAAGGCCATCAGCACCTCGGTCACCGCCGGTGACACCGAGCTGGCCCGGATCACCGGGGCCCGCACCCCCAGCGGCGCCCCCATCCACGAGCCGGTGGCGCAGGTGCAGGGCACGCCCCGACGCTCCGGCGGGGGCGGTCGCTCCGGCGGCGGACGCAGCACGGCCGGCGCCGCAGCAGCAGGCCGCGGCCGTGGTGGCGGCGGCGCCCGCTCCGGCGGCGGCAGCACCGGTCGTCCCACCGGCGGCCGTGGCCGCAGCTCAGGCTCCGGTGGCGGCTCCGGGGCCACGGTGAAGTGGTCCTCGGGCGGGTCGACCAGCCGCTGATCCCGGACACGGACCCAGCAGGGTCCACCGCAGACGAGCGCCCCGTGGAGATCCTCCACGGGGCGCTCGTCGGCGTCGGTCCGGGTCAGGCGCTGACCGGGTCCTTCGCCCCGTCCGGACTGCTCAGGGCGTCGCCCTCGATGTCCACGTGCGGGACCGCGCGGTCCAGCCAGCGCGGGAACCACCACGCGCGCTCGCCGAACAGCGCCATCACGGCGGGCACGAGGGTCATCCGGACCACGAACGCGTCGATCAGCACCCCCAGGGCCAGCGCGAACCCGATCGGCTTGATGATCGTGTCGTCGGCCAGCACGAACCCGGCGAAGACCGACGTCATGATCAGCGCGGCCGCCGTGACGACGCGGGCAGCGGCGCGGAACCCGGTCCCGACCGCCTCGCGGGCCGGGGTGCCGTGCACCCAGTCCTCCCGCATCCGGGAGACCAGGAACACCTGGTAGTCCATGGCGAGGCCGAACAGGATGCCGACCATGAGCACGGGCAGGAAGCTGATGATCGGCCCGGTGGTGCTCACCCCGAGCGGTCCCGCGAGCCAGCCCCACTGGAAGACCGCGACCACGGCCCCGAGCGAGGCCCCGACGGTGAGCAGGAAGCCCAGCGCAGCCTTGACCGGCACCACGATCGAGCGGAACACCAGGCCGAGCAGAAGCAGGGCCAGTCCCACCACGACCAGCACGAACACCGGCAGGGCCCCGGACAGCGCGCCCGAGACGTCGATGCCCAGCGCCGTGGGCCCGGTCACCGAGATCTGCGAGCCGGTGGCGAGCTCGATGCCGGGCGCGAGGTCGCGGATGCGCCGCACCAGGTCGGAGGTCTCCCGCGAGTCCGGGGCGCTCGCGGGCACCACGGACACGACCGCCAGGGTGTCGCCCGGGATGGGCCGCGGTGGGGTGGCGGCGGCGACGTCCTGCGTGCCGGTCAGCGCCTGGACCAGCGCCTGGCCCGCCGTCGCCGCCGACGAGCCGGAGCCCGCGGTGTCGACGACCAGGGTCAGCGGACCGTTGACCCCGGGGCCGACGCGCTCGGCGATCAGGTCGTAGGCCTTGCGCTGGGTGCTGTCCGGCGCCGCAGTGCCGGCCGAGGGGAGGCCCAGCTGCAGGTCGAGGGCAGGGATGGCCATCAACCCGAGCCCGATCACGCAGGCCAGCAGGGCAGCGACCGGACGACGCGTGACGCCGGCGACCCAGCGGGAGCCCACCGTGGCCCCGCCGGTCTCCCGCCGGGCGGCCCGGGAGCCCGGCTTCGGACGCAGCCGCTCCCCGGCGAAGCCGAGCATGGCCGGGACCAGGGTCAGCGCCACGACCACGGTGACGAGCACCGTGCCGGCCGCCCCGAGTCCCATGACGGTGAGGAACGGGATCCCGACCACGGCGAAGCCGGAGAGCGCGATGATGACGGTGAGCCCGGCGAAGACGACGGCGCCACCGGCCGTGCCCACCGCCCGGGCCGCCGACTCCTCGAGGCCCATGCCCTGGGCGAGCTGGGCGCGGTGGCGGGAGACGATGAACAGGGAGTAGTCGATGCCGACGGCGAGGCCCAGCATCAGCGCGAGCACAGGAGCCGTGGAGGACAGGGTGATGACTCCGGAGAGCCCGGTGAGCCCGGCCAGCCCGATGCCCACGCCCATCAGGCCGGTCAGCAGCGGCATCCCGGCGGCGGCCAGCGAGCCGAAGGTGACGATGAGGACGACGAAGGCGATCGCGATGCCGGCGACCTCCAGCACCGAGATGGCGGTCGAGCCGCCCTGGAACACCTGCCCGCCGAACTCCACCTGCACGCCGCCGGCCCGGGCGGTGTCGGCGGTGGCCTCGAGGGTGGCGCGGTCCGCCGGGGTGACCTGGTCGATGGTCTTGGCCAGGGTCACCTGGGCGACGGCCAGGCTCCCGTCCGGGGCGCCGAGGCCGGTCTTGTCCGGTGGCACCACGGTGGCCCCCGGGATCTGCGCGGCCCTGGCCAGCACGTCGGTGATCACGGCCTGCACCGCGGGGCTCGTGACCGTCTGTCCGGCGGGCGGGGCGAAGACCAGGTCCGCGCCGGCGGTGGTGGCCGCGGGCAGCCGCTGGTGGAGCACGTCCAGGGCCAGCTGGCTCTCGGTGCCGGGGATGGTGAACTGGTTGTCCGTGGTCCCGCGGAAGGCCAGCGCAGCCGACCCGGCGAGCACGAGCAGCAGCAGCCAGGTGGCCAGCACGGCGCGGCGGCGGCGGAACGCGGAACGGCCCAGGCGGGCGAGCAGGGTGGCCATGCGAACTTCTCTCGTCGGGCGGTCGGGGTCAGCGGGCGGTCGGGGTCAGCGGGCGGTCGGGGCGGGCGCAGCGAGGCCCAGGGTTCGGGCGGCCACGGCGAGCAGCGGTCCGCGCAGCTGCGCCGGGTCGGTGTCGGGGAAGCACCGGGCGGCATCGGCGATCCCGGCGAGGGCCAGGTGGACGGCCACCTGGCGCTCCAGCGAGGGTTCCCCGCCCAGCAGCCCCTCGACGAGCTGCTCCACCACCTCGGTCGCGCCCGCCACCTCCTGCAGCAGCTCGCTCTGGCGGACCAGCAGCGCGGCCTCGTGGCGGTGGGCGAGGACCAGGTCCACCAGGCCGGCGAGCCGGGTCTGCAGGTCGGCGTCCGCGGTGGCGGCGACGTGCTCCCGGAGCCGTTGCACCGGGTCGACCAGGGCGGCGGCGAGCAGCGCCTCCTTCGACGCGAAGTGGTAGAGCATCGCCGACTTCGAGTAGCCGACGCTGGCCCCCACCTGGGCGAGGGTCGTGGCGTCGTAGCCCTGCTCCACGAACAGCCGCAGCGCCGCCCCACGGATCTCGGTGAGCACCTGCTCTCGGGTCGGACGGGGCACGTCACCGATCTTCGCTGACCCACGGGTCAGGTTCAACCCGAGCGGTCAGGATGGTGGGATGGCTCACGTGGCCACCACCTCGATCACCGTCGTCGACGCCTTCACCACGACCGCGTTCCGCGGCAACCCGGCGGCGGTGTGCCTGCTGGACGCTCCGGCCGACGTGCGCTGGATGCAGTCCGTCGCGGCTGAGCTGAACCTGTCGGAGACGGCGTTCGCGGTCCTCCGGCCGGACGGGGACACCGACCTGCGGTGGTTCACGCCCGCCGTCGAGGTCGACCTGTGCGGACACGCCACCCTCGCCACCACGCACGTGCTGGGCCGTGGCGCGACCTTCCACACCCGCAGTGGCCTCCTGCGGTGCACGGTGCCCGAGCCCGGCCGGGTGGAGATGGACTTCCCGGCTGCAGCGCCCACCGAGGTGTCGGTACCGGCCGGGCTGGCCACCGCCCTGGGCACCGCGGTGCTCTCGGTGCACGAGGGCGGTGCCGACCTGCTCGTGGAGCTGGGCTCGGTCGAGGAGGTGCGCGGGCTCACCCCGGACCTGGGCGCGCTGGGGCGCCTGCCGCACCGCGGGATCGTGGTGACGGCGGCGGGCGGCGCGGACGGCGTCGACTGCACCAGCCGCTGGTTCGGACCCGCCGTCGGGGTGGCCGAGGACCCGGTGACCGGCTCGGCGCACTGCGCGCTCGCCCCGTTCTGGTCCGTGCGCACCGGGCGGACCACCCTGCGGGGGCACCAGGCGAGTGCCCGGGGCGGCGTGGTGGACATGCGCCTCGAGCTCGACGGTCCCCACGGGGACCGCGTGCACCTCGGTGGCGGCGCGGTCACCGTGTGGCGGGGCGAGCTGCTGGTGGCACCCCCGCCCGGACCGCCGGGGCAGTGACGCTCCACCACACGCCCGACCTCAGTGGTGCCCCGCGCCGCCCACCCCGGCGCGCGGGCGCGCGCGGCTACACGTCGGCGATCACCGAGAAGTCCTCGTCGCCGCGGCCGTCCTCGATGGCGGCCTCCAGCGCGTCGTGGGCGGCCTGGACGGCGTGCAGGCCCAGCGTCGCCGACAGCACCAGGTCCATGTCCTTGATCAGCGCGTTCGCGGTGAACTCGGCGTCGTCGAAGTCCCGCTCGGCGAGCTTGTCCTTCTTGGCGGCCACCACGGGCGCCAGCACCGACCCGGCAAGGATCGACAGCGTGGTGTCGCGGTCGAGCCCGACGTCGGAGGCGAAGGTCAGCGCCTCGGCCACGCCCTGCAGCGCCACCCCGAGGGCGAGGTTCGCCACCAGCTTGCCGGCAGCGGCGTCCCGGGCGGTGGGCAGCTCTCGCACCTTGGCCTCGTCACCCCACAGCAGCACCACGTCCTTGACCGCCGCGACGTCCTCGGGTGCCCCGCCGAGCAGCACGCCCAGCGCACCCTTCTGCGCGGGCGCCATGGATCCGAGCACCGGCCCCGCCACGTACCGGACGCCCTTGGTGGAGGACCACGCCGCCTGGAAGTCCGCGTCCTCGGGGCCCACGGTCGTGACGTCGAGCCACAGGGACCCCTCGCCGAGCAGGTCCGCGTTGATGACGGTCTCGCGGACCGACGGCGGACCGAACAGCACGGTGACCACCAGCTCCGCCTCCGCCACGGCCTCGGCAGGTGAGGCCGCGGCCGCAGCCCCGGCCTCGACCAGCGGCGCGGTGCGGTCGGCGGTGCGGTTCCAGACGGTGAGCTCGTGGCCGGCGTTGATCAGGTGCCGGCCGAGGTGGGTGGCCATGCGGCCCGTGCCGAGGAGTGCGATGCGCATGGCGACGATCCTGCCCGTCACGGCGGTGGCGGTGCGACTCAGGCCGTCCCGGGCTCAGGACGTCAGGGTCACCAGCTTCTCGACGGTGTTCCAGCTCCGGCCGGTCACCCCGACACCCCAGCGCCTCACCAGCAGCCCGCTGACGTCCGGCGCAGCCAGCACCCCGTCCGGGCACCACTGGTAGACCACCCGCTCCCCCAGCACCACGTGGTCGGGGTCGAGCAGACGGGGGTCGTCCGTCGCCAGCTGCTCGGGCGTGGGGTCGGCGGAGGTGAACAGCGCGATCATCCGCGAGCCGTTCGTGGCCAGCGCGGGGAACGGGTGCCCGTCGCGCACGACGGCCAGCTCGGCGCCCGTGCGCACCAGGCAGCGGGCGCGCACGCCCAGCCCGTCGGCCAGGGCGGACTCGAGAACCGGCTCCAGCTCGGCCGGAGTGCGCCCCGTGGTGAACACGGCGTTGCCGCTGTTCAGCACGGTCCGGACGTCGGTGAGCCCCAGTCCGGCCAGCAGCTCGCGCAGCTCGGCCATCACCAGCTTCCTCCCGCCCACGTTGACGCCGCGGACGAGCAGGGCGCACCGCGTCATGGGCCGATGGTCCCACCGCGGCCGAGGGTGCGGGGTCCGAGCGGGCCGTATCGTGGCCGAGCGTGCGCTTCCTCGACGGCCGGACCCCGCCCCACGACCTCACCTACGACGACGTCTTCCTGGTGCCCAACCGCACCGCGGTGACCTCGCGCTTCGACGTCGACCTCGCCACCACCGACGGATCGGGCACCACCATCCCCGTGGTCGTGGCGAACATGACGGCGGTGGCGGGCAAGCGGATGGCCGAGACGGTGGCCCGGCGGGGCGGACTGGTCGTGCTCCCCCAGGACCTGCCGCCCGAGACCGTGGCCGACACGGTCGCGTTCGTGAAGTCCCGCGACCTGGTGGCCGACACCCCGGTGGTGCTGCACCCGGACGACGCGGTCTCCGACGCGGTGGCCCTGCTGCCCAAGCGGTCGCACGGGGCGGCGGTGGTCCTGCTCGACGGACGACCGGTGGGGGTGGTGACCGAGGCCTCGTGCACGGGCGTCGACCGCTTCGCCCGGCTCGCCGACGTGATGGACACCGGGTTCGTGCGGCTGCCGGCCGACACCAGCCCGCGCGAGGTGTTCGACGCGCTGCACGCCGCGCACGCGCGGGTGGCTGTCCTGGTGGCCCCGGACGGCTCGCTGGCCGGGGTGCTCACCGGCACCGGGGCCCTGCGCGCCGGGATCTACGCCCCGGCCCTGGACGCCGCCGGGAAGCTGCGGGTGGCCGCGGCCGTCGGGGTCAACGGGGACGTGGCGGCCAAGTCCCGCGCCCTGGTCGAGGCCGGCGCCGACCTGCTGGTCCTGGACACCGCGCACGGGCACCAGGAGAAGATGCTGCAGGCCCTGGCCGCCGTGCGGGCCCTCGACCTCGGGGTGCCGCTGGTGGCGGGCAACGTCGTCAGCGCGGAGGGCACCCGGGACCTGATCGCGGCGGGCGCCGACATCGTCAAGGTCGGAGTGGGGCCCGGAGCCATGTGCACCACCCGGATGATGACCGGTGTGGGCCGCCCGCAGCTCTCCGCGGTGGCCGAGTGCGCCGCCGCCGCCACCGAGCTCGGTGGCCACGTGTGGGCCGACGGCGGGGTGCGCCACCCGCGCGACGTCGCTCTCGCCATCGCCGCCGGCGCGTCCAACGTGATGATCGGCTCGTGGTTCGCCGGTACCCACGAGTCGCCCGGGGACCTGCAGCGCGACGAGCACGGCAACCAGTACAAGGAGAGCTTCGGGATGGCGTCCAAGCGGGCCGTCGCTGCCCGGACCAGCGCGGACAGCGCCTTCGACCGCGCCCGCAAGGGCCTGTTCGAGGAGGGCATCTCCACCTCCCGCATGCGGCTGGACCCGGAGCGGCCCGGGGTGGAGGACCTCATCGACCACATCTGCTCCGGGGTGCGCAGCACGTGCACCTACGCCGGCGCCCGCACCCTGGCCGAGCTGCACGCCAAGGCCGTGCTGGGGGTGCAGTCCGCCGCCGGGTTCGCCGAGGGACGTCCGCTGCCGTCGGGGTGGTGAGCCCCGGCCCCGGTAGCGTCGACGGCATGCCCAAGGTTGCCACCGCCGACGCCGTGTCCCGCGACGAGCTGCTGGAGTTCGTCCGCCCCCGCCACCACGCGGTCCTCGTGACGGCCCGCAGGGACGGTCGACCCCAGCTGTCGCCGGTCAGCTGCGGGGTGGACCCGCAGGGCCGCATCGTCATCTCCACCTACCCGGGTCGCGCCAAGACGGCCAACGCCCGGCGCACCCCCGAGGTGAGCGTCTGCGTCCTCAGCGAGGACTGGGACGACGCCTGGGTCCAGGTGGACGGCACCGCCGAGGTGCTGGACATGCCGGAGGCGGCCGAGCCGTTCGTGGACTACTTCCGCTCCATCTCCGGCGAGCACCCGGACTGGGACGAGTACAAGGCCGCCATGGAGTCCCAGGGCAAGAGCCTGCTGCGCATCACCCCCACCCGCTGGGGCCCCATCGCCACCGGCGGCTTCCCGCCGGAGGTCGCCGCGCGGATGGGCTGAGCACGAGCGGGGCGCCGCTGCTGCCGTAGGATCGGCCGCGTCGTTGACCCCTGAGGAAGGACCGTGGTGCCTGAGGCACCCTCTCCCGCCGCCCCTGCACCCGCACCGGCGAGCACGCCCGACCACCCGTCCGACGCGGAGTCCGCGAGTACCGGGCCGGGAGGACCTCCCGGCCGCACCGCTGCTCGCCCGACGGGGGCCACCCCGTGAACGTCCTGATCCCGGTCCTCGGTGTGCTCGGCGTGCTCGCGCTCACCGCCGGCACCGCCCTGTTCGTGGCGGCCGAGTTCTCGTTGACCGCGCTCGAGCGCTCGACCGTCGACGCGCACGCCGAGAACGGTGACGCACGGGCGCTGCAGGTGCAGAGCGCGCACCGCACGCTCTCGTTCCAGCTCAGCGGCGCCCAGCTCGGCATCACCATCACGACCTTGGTGACCGGCTACATCGCCGAGCCCGTCCTGGCGGGGTTCCTCCGTCCGGCGTTCGACGCGGCCGGGCTCAGCACGGCGGTGTCGGGCGGCATCTCGCTCGTGCTCGCCCTGGTCATCGCGACCTCGCTGTCCATGATCTTCGGCGAGCTCGTGGCCAAGAACCTCGCCATCGCCCGTCCGCTGGCCACCGCACGGCTCACGGCCGGGCCGCAGGCCAGGTTCTCCCGGGTGTTCCGCTGGGTCATCTCCGGGCTCAACGGGGCCGCCAACGGCATCGTGCGGCGCCTGGGCATCGAGCCGGCCGAGGAGCTCCGCTCGGCGCGATCCCCGCAGGAGCTGGGCTCCCTGGTGCGCACGTCGGCGCGGCAGGGCTCGCTGGACGCCGGCACCGCCGCGCTGCTGGACCGCTCGCTGCGCTTCGGCGAGCGGTCCGCCGACGAGCTCATGACGCCCCGGGTGCGCATCGAGACCCTCGGTGCCGAGGACACGGTCGACGACCTCCTGGCCGCCGCCCGACGCACCGGCTTCTCCCGGTTCCCCGTGGTGCAGGGCGACCTCGACGACCCGCTCGGCGTGGTGCACGTCAAGCAGGCCTTCGCCATCCCGGACGCCCAGCGCGCGAGCACCACCCTCGAGCGCATCGTCCGACGGGTGCCCACCGTGCCCGCGACCCTCGACGGCGACGCCCTGATGGACCGGGTCCGCGGCGACGGGCTGCAGGTGGCGCTGGTGGTCGACGAGTACGGCGGCACCGCCGGGATGGTGACCATGGAGGACCTCATCGAGGAGATCGTCGGTGACGTCCGCGACGAGCACGACGCCGCGGACGTCGACGTGCGACGGCTGGAGGGCGGGTGGGAGCTCTCCGGGCTGCTGCGGGTGGACGAGGTGGCCGAGGCGACCGGGTTCACCGCCCCCGAAGGTGAGTACGAGACGCTCGGCGGGACCGTCCAGGCACACCTGGGCCACGTTCCCGAGGTCGGCGACCAGCTCGAGCTGCACGGCTGGAACCTGACCGTGCAGCGGATGGACGGCCGCCGGGTCGAGTCGGTGCTGCTGCGCCCGGTCCCCGAGCACGCCACCGCCGAGGACACCGACGACACCGGGGGCGGTGAGCACCGTGGGTGACGTCCTCGCAGTCCTGCTCGCGGTGCTGCTGCTGGCCGGCAACGCCTTCTTCGTCGGCGCGGAGTTCTCCCTGATCACCGCGCGGCGCGACCGGCTGGAGACCCTCGAGGCCCAGGGCCGCCGCGGAGCCCGCACCGTCATCGAGGCCGGCGAACAGCTCTCGCTCATGCTGGCCGGGGCCCAGCTGGGCATCACCATCTGCTCGATCCTGCTGGGCCGGGTCGGCGAGCCCGCGGTCGCGAACCTGATCGGGGCGCCGATGGAGCTGGTCGGCGTCCCGGCGGGTCTGCTGCACCCCGTCGCCTTCACCCTGGCGCTGGCGCTCGTGGTGGTGCTGCACATCCTGCTCGGCGAGATGGTGCCCAAGAACATCGCCATCGCCGGTCCGGAGCGCAGCGCGCTGCTGCTGGTTCCCGCGCACCTGGCGTTCGTGCGCGCCGCCCGCCCGGTCATCGGGGTCTACAACTGGGTGGCGAACCGGATCCTGCACGGCTTCGGGGTGGAGGCCAAGGACGAGCTGGAGACGGCCCACACCCCCGGCGAGCTGGCCGGCATGATCGCCGAGTCCCGGTCGGAGGGCATGCTGGACGCCCAGGAGCACCGCCGCCTGACCCAGGCGCTGACGACGAGAGGACGCACCGTGAGCGAGGTCGCCATCCCGCTGGACCGGCTGCGGAGCCTGCCGCACGGCGAGCACGGACCCACCCTCGGCGCGCTCGAGCAGGCGGTGGCGGAGACCGGGTTCTCGCGCTACCCGGTGCAGCTGGCCGACGGTTCGCTCATCGGCTACCTGCACGTCAAGGACGTGCTCGACGCGGTGCTCGACGAGGGTGCCGGGCCGGACACGGTGATCCCCGCCTCCCGGGTTCGGGCCCTGCCGCAGGTGCCCTGCTCGGACCACCTGGACGTGGCGCTCTCCGGGCTCCGCCGGGCCTCGGCCCACCTCGGCCGGGCCGTCGACGGCAGCGGGGCCACCGTGGGCGTGGTGGCGCTGGAGGACCTCGTGGAGGAGTTCGTGGGCACCGTGCGCGACGCGACCCACCGCTCGCCGGACACGGCCCCCGGGAAGTCCTCGTGAGCGTCGCGGTGGTCGGCGCCGGGATCTCCGGCGTCGCGTGCGCCCGCGCCCTGGCCGCGGCCGGGGTGGACGTGGTGGTGCACGAGCGCTCACGGGCCGTCGGTGGTCGGATGGCCAGCCCGCGGCTGCACGAGCGCCGGGTGGACACCGGGGCGGCCTACTTCACCGTCGCGCCCGACGCAGGTTTCGCCGCGGTGGCCGCGGACTGGTCGCACCGCGGCCTCGCCCACGAGTGGACCACCACGATGGGTGTGCACTCCCCCGGGGGCGCCACCACCAAGGACGGGCCCGCGCGGTGGAGCGCACCGGGCGGGTTGCGCTCCCTGGTCGCGGATCTGGCGGACGGGCTCGACGTGCGGCTGGGCAGCGCCGTGTCCGCAGTGGGGCCAGGACTCCTGGTCGACGGCACCACGCACGACGCCGTGGTGCTGGCCATGCCCGACCCGCAGGCCCTGCGCCTGCTCGACCCGACCCACGCCGCGGCGCGGGCCCAGCTCACCGGCCGGGACTGGAAGCCGGTCATCGCGGTGGCCGTGGGCGCCCGGACGCGCACGTGGAGCGAGCTGACCGCCACCTTCGTCAACGACCACCCCGTGCTCGCCCTCGTGGTCGACGACGGCGCCCGCCGGGGGGACGGCGCACCGGTGCTGCTCGCGCACACCACGAACGCCCTGGCCGCCCAGCACCTCGAGGACCCGGACGCGGTGGTCCCTGCCGTGCTCACGGCCCTGGCCGACGTGCTCCCGGGTGAGCTCACCGTCGAGTGGACCCACGCGCACCGCTGGACGTTCGCGCAGCCCGCCGGCTCCCGGGAGGACACCCACTGGCTCACCGACGGGCTCGGACTGTGCGGTGACGGCTGGGGCGCGGCCAAGGTGGAGGCGGCGTGGACCTCGGGCACCGCCCTGGGACGGGCGATCGCAGCCCGGCGGTGACGGTGCTCGACGCCGGGACGTGGGGTGCGCTCGTCGCCGACCACGCCGCCCGGGCGGACGGGCTCACGGCCGCGCACCGGGCCCGCCGGGCGCGCGGCGAGACCCATCCCGTCGAGGACTTCCTGTTCAGCTACTACGGCACCAAGCCGTCGCTGCTGCGCCGCTGGCACCCGGGTGCGGGCGTGGTGCTGGAGCCGGGGGCCGCGGGGCCGGCGCCGAACGCGGCCTGGCGCTGGTACACCACCGACCGGCACGGCGCCGTGGCGCTCGACGCCGACGCGTACCTGGCCGACCGGGCGAGTGCCGTCGCCTTCGTGCACCGGCTGCTCGTGGCCACCGCGTCGAGACCGGCGTTCACCGGCTGCTTCGGGCTGCACGAGTGGGCCATGGTCTACCGGGCCGACGCCACCCGGCACCCGGCCCCGCTGCGGCTGGGGCCAGCCGGGACGGACGCCGTCGTGGAGTCGCACCCGCTCCGGTGCACGCACGTCGACGCCTTCCGCTTCTTCACCCCCGACGCGGTGCCGCTCAACCGTCTGCAGCCCACCCGGGAGACGCAGGTGTCGATGGAGCAGCCCGGCTGCCTGCACGCGTCGATGGACTGCCACAAGTGGGCGGCGAAGCTCGGCCCCGCGGTCCCGGGCACGCTCGCCCTGGACTGCTTCACCCTGGCCGGGGAGGTGCGCCGCCTCGACATGCAGGCCTCGCCCTACGACCTCACCGCGCACGGCCACGAGCCCGTCGCCGTCGAGACCCCGGCGGGCAAGGCGGAGTACGTGGAGCGCCAGCAGGCCCTGTCCCAGCGGGCCGGCGTGCTGCGCCAGCGGCTCGTCGCGGTGTGCGCACAGCTGCTCGAGCGGACCGGCACGCCCGCACCCTGAGCGTGCTCAGGGCCGGCACGCACCCCTGACCAGCGACCCCCGTGCTCGTCCGGCGCGAGCCCGTCCGGGCGGCCCGGGCCCGGGTCGCGCTCAGTAGTGTGGAGTCCAGGACGCCCTCCCGGGGACCGACGACGAGCAGGAGGTGCACCGTGGCACGCCACCGCGACGCAGTGGCCACTCGTGGCATCAGCCGCGGTCCTGTCATCGCCGTGGCGGTCGTGGTGGCGCTGGTCCTGCTGACCTTCGGCTGGTTCCGCCTGCGCGACAACGTCGGCGAGCAGGGCGCCCAGGCCGCCGCCGCGTGCGTCTCGGGCACGTCCGAGGTGACGGTGGTCGCCGACCCGGACGTGGCCGCCCCGCTCACCGAGCTCGCCCGGCGCTACACCGCCAGAACCCCCGTGGTTCGCGACCGGTGCGTGACGCTCACCGTCACCCCGCTGCCCTCCGGCCGGGTGCTCACCGGTCTCCAGAACGGCTGGGATCCCACGACGATGGGGCCGCCACCGGCCGGGTGGATCGCCCAGGACTCCTCGTTCCCCGCCCGGCTGGCCAGCGCCTCCGCCACTCGGCTCAGCGGTGACCCCACCTCCGTGGCGTCCAGCCCGCTGGTGCTGGCCGTGCCGCGGTCGGCGGGGACGACCGTGACCGCGTCGGGCATGCGCTGGGCGGACCTGCCCGGGCTGCAGCGATCGGCCGACGGGTGGACCCGGCTGGGCC
This sequence comes from Rhodococcus antarcticus, assembly GCF_026153295.1. Taxonomy (NCBI): domain Bacteria; kingdom Bacillati; phylum Actinomycetota; class Actinomycetes; order Mycobacteriales; family Nocardiaceae; genus Rhodococcus; species Rhodococcus antarcticus. The sequence goes on from NZ_CP110615.1 coordinate 1,744,912, forward strand.
AGCCGTCGTGGGGTGCGTTCACCGCGGCCCTGCCGTCCGGCGCCTCCGGCAGCACGCTCACCCCGTCGGCGGTCGAGGCCGTGGTGGCCGGGGTCACCGGTGCTGCCCCCACCCGGGCGGCGCTCACCGACCCCGCCGTCGGTCGGGCGCTGACCGCCCTGGGTCGCGGGCCCACCCCCCAGCCCGACGACACGGCAGCCGCCCTCACCGCCCTGGGTGCGCTCACCACCGTTGCGGGTAGCCCGTACCAGGCGGTGCCGGCCACCGAGCAGCAGGTGTTTGCCGCCGCCCAGGCATCCCCCGGCACGGTCAGCGCCGGTGTCCTCGCCGGCACCGTCCCGACCGAGGACTACCCGTTCGCCCTGCTCTCCGGCCCCGCCGTCGACGAGACGCAGTCACGCTCGGCCGCGGCCTTCGAGGAGTACCTGGCCGGCGACGAGGCCCAGCAGGTGCTCGCCGACGCAGGCTTCCGCACCCGCGGCACCCTGCCCGCAGCCTCGGACGCGGTGGCCTTCGCGCCGCCCGCCGCCACGCTCGCACCCGCGGACCCGGCCGCGACCGACGCGCTGGTCGCGGCCCTCACCACCCCCGTGGTCGCCCCCCGGACCACCGTCCTGCTCAACGTGTCGACCTCGATGGGCACCGGTGAGGGCGGCGGCACACGGCTCGCGGCGACCACCGGTGCCCTGGCGGCGCGGGTTCGGGCGCTGCCGGACGGCACCAGCATCGGGCTGTCCACCTTCGTGCGCGGGCTCGGCGGCAGCGCACCCATGAGCCCGGACGTCCCCGTCGCTGCGCTGACCGCGGACGGTGCCCAGCGCAGCGCCCTGCTGGCCGCTCTGGGAGCGCTGCAGACCCGTGGGGCGACCTCCGTGGACTCGTCGGTGGTGCGCGCCTTCGCCGATGCCGTGGCCGCCTACTCCGCCGCCGGCACCAACCGCGTCGTCGTCGTCACCGACGGACCCAACGACAACGGCGGCACCACCGAGGCGGGTGTGCTGGCGGAGGCCGGGACCGCCACCGATCCCGCGCGGCCCGTCCAGGTCGACGTCATCGCGATCGGCAGCGGCGACATCGGGGCCCTCACGGCCCTGGCCCGGTCCACGGGGGGAACCGTCACCCAGGTCCCCACCGGCGGCTCGGACGCCATGGGTGCCGCCCTGGCCGCCCTGCTCACCTGAGCAGGGCGGCCCACGACCCCTACGAGCTGTAGGCGCTGATGGGCGGGCAGCTGCAGACGAGGTTGCGGTCGCCGTGCACGCCGTCGATCCGGCGCACCGACGGCCACACCTTGGCCCGGGTGTCGAGCCCGCCGATGCCGGCGCCCGGATAGGCGGCCTCCTCGCGGGTGTAGGGGTGGTCCCACTCCCCGATCACGCTGCGTGCGGTGTGCGGCGCTCCGCGCAGCGGGTTGTCCTCCACCGGCCACTCCCCCGCTGCGACCCGGTCGATCTCACCCTTGATCGCGATCATCGCGTCGATGAACTGGTCCACCTCGCCCAGGTCCTCGCTCTCGGTGGGCTCCACCATCAGGGTGCCGGCCACCGGGAAGCTCATGGTGGGGGCGTGGAAGCCGTAGTCCGCCAGCCGCTTGGCCACGTCGTCCACGGTCACACCGGTCGCCTTGGTCATCGGGCGCAGGTCGAGGATGCACTCGTGGGCCACCATGCCGCGGTCGCCGGTGTAGAGCACCGGGAAGTGCTCGTCGAGCCGCCGGGCCACGTAGTTGGCGGTGGCCACGGCGGTGGTGGTGGCGCGACGCAGGCCGTCCGCGCCCATCATCCGCACGTAGGCCCAGCTGATCGGCAGGATCGATGCCGAGCCCCAGGGCGCCCCGGAGACCGCACCGCCGGTGCTGGGGACGTCCCCGCCGAGCCCGGGGGCGAAGGGGTGGCCGGGCAGGAAGGGCGCGAGGTGCGCCCCCACGCCGATGGGACCGACCCCGGGGCCACCACCACCGTGCGGGATGCAGAAGGTCTTGTGCAGGTTGAGGTGGCTGACGTCGGCACCGAAACGCCCCGGCCGGGCGAGGCCGACGAGCGCGTTGAGGTTCGCCCCGTCCACGTAGACCTGGCCACCCGCCTCGTGGACGAGCTGGCAGAGCTGCCCGATCTCGTGCTCGTACACCCCGTGGGTGGAGGGGTAGGTGACCATGATCGCGGCGAGGGCACCGGCATTGTCGGCGATCTTGGCCCGCAGGTCGTCCAGGTCCACGTTGCCCTGGGCGTCGCAGGCGACCACGACCACGCGCATGCCGGCCATCACGGCGGAGGCCGCGTTGGTGCCGTGCGCCGAGGACGGGATGAGGCAGACGTCGCGGTGGGCGTCACCTCGGCTGCGGTGGTAGCCCCGGATGGCGAGCAGGCCGGCGTACTCGCCCTGGCTGCCGGCGTTGGGCTGCAGGCTCACGGCGGCGTAGCCGGTGATCTCCACCAGCCACCGCTCCAGGTCGGTGATGACCTGCTGCATGCCGGCCGCGTCGGCGATCGGCGCGAACGGGTGCAGCCCGCCGAACTCCGGCCAGGTGATGGGTTCCATCTCCGCGGTGGCGTTCAGCTTCATCGTGCAGCTGCCCAGCGGGATCATGGTGCGGTCCAGTGCCAGGTCCTTGTCCGAGAGCGCGCGGAGGTAGCGCAGCATCGAGGTCTCGGACCGGTGCGCGGTGAACGCCGGAGCGGTGAGGAACTCGCTGGTGCGGGCCTGCGCGGGGGGAAGTGCGTCCGGCACGGTCTCGTCCAGGTCCGTGCCGATCCCGAACGCCGCGAGGACGGTCCGCAGGTGCTCCGGCGTCGAGGCCTCGTCGCAGGCGATCCCCACGTGGTCGGCGTCGGCCAGGCGCAGCGAGATCCCCGCGTCGTGCGCGGCGGTGACCACGGCTCCGGCCCGGCCGGGCACCCGGGCCAGCACGGTGTCGAAGAAGGCGTCGTGGACGACCTCGACGCCACCGGAGCGCAGTCCGGCGGCCAGCACGGCGGCGTGCCGGTGCACCCGGGCGGCGATCGTCCGCAGGCCGTCGGCCCCGTGGTAGCTGGCGTACATGGCGGCCACCACCGCCAGCAGCACCTGGGCCGTGCAGATGTTGGACGTGGCCTTGTCCCGGCGGATGTGCTGCTCGCGGGTCTGCAGCGCGAGCCGCAGGGCCGGGTCGCCGTCCGCGTCGACCGACAGGCCGACCAGGCGGCCCGGCAGCTGGCGGGCGGTGGCGGTGCGCACGGCCAGGTAGCCGGCGTGCGGGCCGCCGTAGCCCATGGGTACCCCGAAGCGCTGGCTGGTGCCCAGCACTGCGTCCGCGCCCTGCTCCCCGGGCGGGGTCAGCAGCGTGAGGGAGAGCAGGTCGGCCGCCACGGCGACCAGGGCGCCGCGCTCGTGGGCCTCGGCGATGAGAGCGGTGTGATCGGTGACCCGGCCCGAGGCCCCCGGGAGCTGCGCGAGCACCCCGAAGAACTCGCCGTCGGGCAACCCGTCGACGGCCAGGTCGGCGTGCACCAGCTCGATGTCCAGCGGCTCGGCCCGGGTGGCGAGCACGGCCAGGGTCTGCGGCAGCGCGTCGGAGTCCACGACGAAGCGGTTCGAGCGGGACTTCCCGGCGCGCCGCAGCAGGGTCATCGCCTCGGCCGCCGCGGTCGACTCGTCGAGCATCGAGGAGTTGGCGAGGTCCATGCCGGTGAGGTCGCTGACCATCGTCTGGAAGTTGAGCAGGGCCTCCAGCCGACCCTGGCTGATCTCCGGCTGGTACGGGGTGTACCCGGTGTACCAGGCGGGGCTCTCGAGCACGTTGCGCAGGATCACCCGTGGCGTGAGCGTGTCGTGGTAGCCGAGGCCGATCATCGAGGTGGTGACGGTGTTGCGGGCGGCCAGGGCCTGCAGCTCCGCGAGCGCCTGCGTCTCCGTGGCGGCGGGGGGCAGCGCGGCCAGCGCGCCGTGCGGGTCGAGGATCGCCGCCGGGACGGCAGCGGTGGCCAGCTCCTCCAGCGTGGCGACGCCGATGACGTCGAGCATCCGCTGGACCTGGGCGGCGTCCGGCCCCACGTGCCGGTCGGCGAAGGTGTGCTCCGTCTGGAGCAGCGAGCGGAACGGGGCGGGAGTGGAACCTGACGACATGAGACCTCCGGGGCGGGGCACGGCACGGGACGAACCGGTCCCTCCCCCTCTGTCGTCTGCCCACGATCAGGCGCCTGAGAGATTCACCCCGCCGCAGCCGAGATCACGGCGGCAGGGCTTTCCCCGTGGGCGGGTGGGTGCTCCCACCGCTTTCCAGAGGCGTCGGTGCCCGCGCGGTCCTGGGTGCCTGAGAGGTTGACGGGGAGGTGCTGCTCCTTCGGCGGCTCCGATCAGCTGGACTGTCCGGCTGTCGGAGCTCTCTCCCGCGCGACGTCGACGCACGCTCAGTGTAGGTGCTGCTCAGCCCGTCCGCCGAGACGTGCGGGCGGTGCGCCGACGGGCGAGCTCGTCCTCCGGTGCCTGCTCGACCTCGCCGTCGTCGGCCCGCTCGGACGGGAACTCCGCGATGGTGCCGGACAGCTCGCGCATGGCTCCGGAGACCGCGATGCCGAAGACCCCCTGCCCGCCCTGCAGCAGGTCGACGACCTCCTCGGCGGAGGTGCACTCGTAGACCGTGGTCCCGTCGGAGAACAGGGTGATGCGGGCGAGGTCGGCCACCCCGCGCTGGCGCAGGTGGTCCACGGCCACCCGGATGTTCTGCAACGACACCCCGGTGTCCAGCAGCCGCTTGACCACCTTGAGCACGAGGATGTCCTTGAACGAGTAGAGCCGTTGGCTACCGGAGCCCTTCGCGCCCCGGATGGAGGGCACCACGAGCGACGTCCGCGCCCAGTAGTCGAGCTGGCGGTAGGTGATGCCCGCGATCTGGCACGCCGTGGGGACCCGGTACCCGACGAGCTCGTCGGGCAGCGTGTCGTCGGGGAACAGCCCTGGCTGGACCTCACCGTGGTCCGAGCTGCTGTCCTGCGGTCGGTCGACCACGGCCGTCTCCCCTGCTCGCCACTACCCGCTCGGTGGGGGAACCCCACCGGTGTTGTTCGTCGAGGTGACGGTAGGTGCGGGTGCACACCACGGTCAACGGGACACGCGCAACACTCAACCTCGAGTTGAGGGTGAGACCAGATCGAGACCTTGGGCGGAGGTGCTCAGGAGGAGGGCCCGCCGGTCGCGCCGAAGTCCTCCGGCGAGACGGAGTCGAGGAACTCCTTGAACTTCTCGACCTCGTCCTCCTGCTCGTCGGGGATGAGCAGGCCCGCCTCGGCGAGCACGGCCTCGTCGGCGTGGATGGGCACGCCGGAGCGCAGGGCCAGCGCGATGGAGTCGGTGGGCCGGGCGGAGACGCGCAGGTCGCCGTCGAAGATCAGCTCGGCGAAGAAGGTGCCCTCGCGGAGGTCGACGATCCGCACCTGCTCCAGCTCCCGGCCGAAGGCGGAGATGACGTTCTTCATGAGGTCGTGGGTCATCGGTCGCGCCGGCTTGACCCCCTGCTGCTCCAGCGCGATCGCCGTCGCCTCACCCTGTCCGATCCAGATGGGGAGGTAGCGATCTCCGTCGGACTCCCGCAGCAGCAGGATCGGCTGGTTGTTGGGCAGCTCCACCCTGATGCCGACCACGCGCATCTCGCTCACCGTGCCTGCCTCTCCGACCGTCCTCGTGCTGGTCCACCGATCGTCTCGCAGCCCCTGCGACGCTACACGCGGGCACCCTCCCCCGCGCGGCGCGACGCCGACGGGGATCACCCGCCGAGGGCGTCCCGGAGTGCGGTCCGCACGAGGGCGGAGTGCAGCTGCACCGACAGTCCGGACAGCTCCCGCACGAGCTCCTGGGACCTCGCGTGCGCACCGGCGTCGCGCTGCCGCGCGACGGGCCCCACGATCTGGGCGAGCAGGCCGGCCTCGCGGTCGGCGGAGGCCCGGAAGGCGCGCAGGTGCCGGGGTTCCACGCCGAACTCCGCGAGCGCACCGGCCGCCCTGGCGGTGACGACGGCATCGAGGTCGAAGAAGCCTGCCTCGCCCGGACGCACCAGTCCGTGCGTGAGCAGGGCCGTCAGGAGCTCGTCGTCCACGCCGGACTCGGCCAGCAGCTCCTCCCGGGTCACCCGCACCGTGCCCGCACCGACCGGGGTGCCCGAGGAGGGCTCCGCGGCGACCGCCACCGTGAGGGAGCGGGGCAGACGTGGGAGGGGCGTGGCCGGCTCGAGCCCCCGGTCCACCGCGTCGAGCTGGTCCTTGATGACCTTCAGCGGCAGGTAGTGGTCCCGCTGCGCGGTGAGCACGAAGCGCAGCCGCTCGAGGTCCGCGGCGCTGAACTGCCGGTACCCGGCGGGCGTGCGTCCCGGGGTCACCAGCCCCTCGGACTCGAGGAAGCGGATCTTGGAGATGGTGACGTCGGGGAAGTCGGGGCGCAGGGCGTCCAGCACCGCACCGATCGAGGCGCCCCCGCGTGGTGCGCGGCCGGCGGCGGTCACTGGCCGGCCGCACCTGCCGAGCGCTCGGCGTCGGCCACGGCGCGCGGGCCGGTGAGGAAGACGAGACGGAACTTGCCGATCTGCACCTCGTCGCCGTTGGCGAGGACGGCGGAGTCGACGGGCTCGCGGTTGACGTAGGTGCCGTTGAGGCTGCCGACGTCGACGACGAGGAACTCCACGCCGTCCCGGCGGAACTCGGCGTGCCGGCGGCTGACCGTCACGTCGTCGAGGAAGATGTCGCTGTCCGGGTGCCGCCCGGCCGAGGTCATCGGCTGGTCGAGCAGGAACCGCGAGCCCGCGTTGGGCCCGCGCTTGACGACCAGGAGCGCCGAGCCCGAGGGCAGCGCCTCGACACCGGACACCGGGGCCTCGGCGCTCGCCGTGCCCTCGTTGGCCGCGCGCTCCATCTCCACGAGGAAGTCCGCGCGGAACACGGAGGTGGTCTCCACCGACGGGACGGACCCGCTCTCGTCGTTCTGGCTCACTGCACTCCTCCTCCGGGGGGACCGTCTACCGGTCCCGACACTGCCTGCGCTGTCTCCTGGGTGAACCTACCGTCACCGACGACCGTCAGTGCTCACCCGCGGTCAGGGCCTCGTAGCCCTGCGCGTCCAGCATGGCGGCGAGGGCGGCGTCGAGGGAGGCAGCATCAGGGGCCTCGATCTCGACGAGCCACCCGGCGCCGTAGGGGTCGGAGTTGACCAGCTCGGGGTCAGCGTCGAGCCCGCTGTTCACCGCCGACACGGTCCCGGCCAGCGGGGCGAAGACGTCGGAGACGCTCTTGGTCGACTCCACCTCGCCCATCGCGCCACCCGGCGCAGCCACCGCGCCGACCTCGGGGAGCTGGACGAACACCACGTCGCCGAGCTGGGCCTGCGCGTAGTCGGTGATCCCGACCCGCACGGTGGTCTCGCCGGAGCGCTGCACCCACTCGTGCTCGGCGGTGTAGCTGAGCTCGGCCGGAACCTTCTCGTCAGACACTTCCTGTGAACTCCTGCCCTGTGGTGGTCGAGCGCTGGTTCTCGGTACGACCGGGGCTCACCCCGCCGGGCGAGCGTATTGGGGCTCGCGCGGCACCCGCAAGGCGGCCACCTCCACCCGGTCCTGCTGCTGGACCACGAGCTGCCCGCCCGCCCTGCTCACCGTGTCGACCACGCCGCCGGGGATGTTCAGGGCTGCGGCCAGGGTGGGCGGGTCCCCGATCACGACGAGCGTGTACGGAGCACCGATGCGCGTGCCGTTCACCTTCACCGAGCCCGCCCGCCCGGTGAACGCGGTGTCGATGCCGATGCGAACGGGGTCGCCCGCCGAGCCGACCACCTGCATGGCCTCGGCACCGGCCGCGCGCAGCTCCTGGACCTCGTCGAGCAGCACGTCCGGGCCGACCGCACCCCCGGGGTCGCTGAGCTCCAGCGTCAGGCCGGGCCCCGTCGCGGCCGCAGTGCCCACCAGGACGGCCAGGGACTGCGCCCGCTGCTGGGCCTCGGCGAGCGCGGCCTCCGAGCCCCGGCCCGACGTCTGCAGCGATCCGAGGGTGGCCTGCAGGGTGCCGACCTCCTCGCGCAGGGAGGCCTCGCGCTGCTGGAGGTTGTCCAGCAGCACCACGAGGTCGGCGGGGCGGGCGGAGTCCAGCGAGTCTCCCGAGCCGGTGCGCTTGACCTGGGTGACGATCGCGACCCCGAGGGCGGCGCACAGCAGCGCGACCAGCGCCGTGGACGTCGCGCGCGAGCGTCGCGAGGCGCCGGTCGGGGTGGGCGGCGCCCCGGTCCCGGTCGCCGCGGTCCCGGTCGTCTCGGTCCCGGTCGCCTCGGTCCCGGTCGCCTCGGTCCAGGTCGCCTCGGTCCCGGTCGCCGCTGCGTGGCGGGGGACCGGGGAGGGTCGGTGCTCGTGGTCGGTCACGGGTCAGGCTCCGAACAGGTGTCGGCGGATGGCGGCGGCGTTGCCGAAGATGCGGATGCCCAGGACCACGACCACGGCGGTGGAGAGCTGGGTGCCGACGCCGAGCTGGTCGCCGAGCAGGACGACGAGCGCGGCGGTGACGACGTTGGACACGAACGAGACCACGAAGACCTTGGCGTCGAAGATCCCGTCGAGCCGCGCCCGGAGACCGCCGAACACGGCGTCCAGGGCCGCCACCACGGCGATGGGCAGGTAGGGCTGGAGCAGCTCGGGCACCTGGGGGCTGACGAGCAGGCCCAGGACGACCCCGGCGACGAGGGCGAGGACGGCGATCACGGGGGTCCCTCCGGGACGGCGAGGCGGACGACGGGCGTGACGGCCGCGGGCAGGTCGAGGGTGTCGGCCGCCTCGACGGTGAAACCGATGCCGTAGACCTGCGCAACGGCCGACAGCCGCAGGTAGGCGTCGCTCACCACGAACGAGGTCTGCATCCGGCCGGCCGGGCCCACGGCCTGGACCACGAACGGCGAGGGAACCGGCTGGTCGTCGACCAGCATGGCGCCACCGGCCTGCCGGATGGTGCTCGTGGGCTCCAGGCGCACGCCGCCGACCGCCACCGCCTCGGCCCCCGAGGCCCAGAGGTCGTTGACCACGAGCTGCAGGTCGCGGTCGAGCACCGTGCCGCGCTGCACCCCGGGCGTGCCCGACGGCGAGCTGTTGGTGCTCGTGTCGGTGACGGTGACCACGAGCCCCGGACCGGTGACGGCCGTGGCCCCGGCCGCGGCCTGCAACGTGCGCAGCCGCTGCAGGGCGGAGCGGCCCTGGGCGTCGCCCGCCAGGGCCTGCGACCGGACGGCGTCGGCCTGGTCGGTGAGGGCACCCCGCTGGGACACCAGGTCCTCGGCGGTGCGCTGTGCGTCCTGCACGTCGGTGAGCAGCCCGCTGCGCACCTGTTCCGCGTCGGGCGCGGCGGCGGAGGCCAGGACGGCGGCCACCCCGAGCAGGAGCCCCACGGCGAGGGCCCCGAACACGGTCCACGCACGCTCGTGCGGTCGGCGTCCGGGCAGCCGGGCAGCCGCGGCGTACCCGGGGTCGAGTTGGTCCGACAGCAGGGACGTGAGCAGCGACGGCGCGGGGTCTCGGCGGACCGGTGCGGTCGCGGGATCGGCGGGGGCGCTCACGGGGCTGCGCTCCGGGTGAGCACGGGCAGCCGCGCGTGCACGGCGCGGACCTGCAGGAGGTACAGCACCCCGGCCCACAGGTACATGCCACCGCCCCACACGGTGAAGGCGTAGGCCCACGGCCGGGCGATGGTCGCGAACGTCGAGCTGCTCTGCGCGGCCAGCAGCAGCGGGAACGCGTAGAGCAGGCAGAAGGTGGCGGCCTTGCCCAGGTAGTGCACGGGCAGCACCGTCACACCACGGCTGCGGACGCTGCGCAGGGCCACCGCGAGCACGAGGTCGCGACCCACAAGCACCCCCACCACCCACCAGGGCACCACGTCACGGACCCCGAAGGCCACGAGGGTGGCCAGCACGTAGAGCCGGTCCGCCGCGGGGTCGAGGAACGCGCCGAGCCGGCTGGACTGGTCCAGCAGTCGGGCGAGCTTCCCGTCGAGCCAGTCGGTGGCGCCGCTGACCACCAGCAGGACGATCGCCCAGCCGTCCGCCTGCGGCCCGAGCAGCAGGTAGAGGAACAGCGGGACGCCGAGCAGGCGCAGCACGCTGAGCGCGTTGGGCACGGTGAGCACGCGGTCGCTGACCACGGTGCCGGTCGAGGGTGCGTCGGAGGCGAGCTCCGTCGCATCGCGCGCGGCATCGTCGACCGCCACTGCCACCACCTCGACCTCGACCTCGCACCTGCCGGTCCCAGCCTGCCACAGCGGCACGGTGGCACCCTCGACCCCGGTCTCTCCGACGGCGGGGTCGAGGACCTGGTCCCGACGTCGTGACCGCGGCGAACGATCCTGGCCAGGACGATCGCGGAGGGGCCAAGATCTTTGTGGTGTGGCCGGACCGCGCGAGGTCCGGCCCGAAGGAGGACCAGGACGTGGTCGTGGGTGGTGTGAGGCCGTCCGCGGTGGGCTGGCCCGGCGCCCCCGCGGAGTCAGACTCCGCCCGGGTGCTGCAGCTGCTGTGGACCATCAGCGGGCTGGAGCTGCTGATGGTCACCCGAGCCGAGCCGTCCCGTGACCTGCAGCACGTGCACGCGGCCCTGCTCGAGGGTCGGCTCACGGCCCTGCGCACAAGGTCGTGGTCGGGCTCGCTCTGCGTGCACCTGGCCGCGGGCACCGGACCCGCCGTGGCCCCCGACCTCGCCTCGGTGCCCGTCTACGCCGACGCCCCCAACATCGCGGACGCCGGGCTCGCCAGCTACGTGGGTGCGCTCGTGCTCCGCGCGGACGGAAGCCTGTTCGGCACGGTGTGCGGCTTCGGCCGGACCCCTCGGGGCGAGCAGATGCACGACCTGCTGCCGAGCTTCCGCACCGCCGCAGCCCTGCTGGGCAGCACCATCGCCGCCGCCCACCTCGCCCAGGAACGCCTGACCGACGCCCGGCACGAGCACGACCAGGTGCTCAGGGACGCCCTCACCGATCCGGTCACGGGGCTGCTCAACCGCACGGGGCTGGAGCAGGCGAGCGCCACGGAGGACGCCCGCCACCGGCGCGACGGCCACGTGGTGACGGTGGTCGTCTGCGACGTGGACGGGCTCAAGCGGGTCAACGACACCTCCGGGCACCACGCGGGCGACGCCCTGCTGCACGCCGTGGCACAGCGCCTGCGCGAGACGGTCCGGGCGCGCGACGTGCTGGGCCGTTCGGGGGGTGACGAGTTCGTCGTGCTGCTGCCCGAGGTCAGCACGGACGGGGTGGAGGTGGCGCGGGTGCGGGAGGCGCTGGTCGACCTGCCCGTGAGCGTCGGGGTGGCCGACACCTCCGACGGACGCACCCTCGCCCACGCCCGCGCACAGGCCGACGCCACGATGTACCGGGCGAAGGCCGAGCGCCGACCTCCTCTCGTCCGGTGGGGACCCCGCCGTCCGGGTGCCCTGGTGCCGGGGCTCCCGGTGCTCGACGCCGACGGCTCGCCCCTCGGGACCGTGCACCACGTGTTCCGCGAGCTGGCGTCGGGCACCCCGTCGTGGGCCGCCCTGCGGACGGGGACGGACAGCCGGCTCGTGGCCGTGCCGCTCGACGGGAGCGCCGTCGTGGACAGCAGGCTGGTGGTGCCCCACCCGCGCGAGCAGGTGCTGGGCTCGCCACCGCTGCGCGCGGCACGGGTGATGACCGAGACCGAGCGGCTCGTGCTCGCCGCCTGGTACTCGGCTCCCTCCTCCGAGCACCCCGCTCGCCCCGGCGTGACGACCTGGGCGGCCGGGCTCAGCCCGGGTCGAGGATCCGGCTGAGGAACTGGCGGGTGCGGGCGTGCGCGGGCGAGCCGATGACCACGGTGGGGCTGCCCTTCTCCACCACGTGCCCGCCGTCGACGAAGAGCACCTGGTCAGCCACCTTCTCCGCCAACCGGATCTGGTGGGTGACGATGACCATGGTCCGGCCCTGCCTGGCCAGGTCCTTGATGACGGCCAGCACCTCGCTCACCAGCTCGGGGTCCAGCGCGGAGGTGGGCTCGTCGAACAGCACCTCCGCATCGGCCACCGCCTCGGCCCGGGGACGTCCCTGCACCACCACCGGACCCTCGGTGAGGTTCTCCAGCACCGTCTTGCGCGGGAAGAGGTTGTGGCTCTGGAAGACCGTGCCGCTCCGGGCCCGGTAGCGCGAGAGCACCGCGCGCGACGGCGTGCCCGCGGCGAGGTCGACCGTCTCGGTGCCGATGGAGATGGTGCCGGCGTCGGGCAGGTCGAGCGCGTTCAGCGAGCGCAGCAGGGTGGTCTTGCCCGGGCCGGGCCCAGGACCACCGTGACGGTGCCGGCGCGGACCGTGAAGTCGATTCCCTTCAGCACCCGGTTACCGACGAAGGCCTTCTCGAGACCCTGCACGCGGACCACCACGCCGGAGGTGGTCGGGGTGGTCGGTGCTGAGCTCACGTGGCCACGAACCTGTCGAGTCGGGTCTCGAGCCGCGACTGCGCGAAGCTCGGCACGAGACAGATGATCCAGTCGTACACGGCCGCGACGCCGTAGAGCTGCAGGAACTTGAAGGTGGGGGCCGCGGCCACCTGGGCCACCCGCAGGAGCTCGGTGACGAGGATGGTCGAGCCCAGCGAGGTGACCGTGGCCCGCAGCGGGTGCGTCCGCAGCAGCGCAGGCCGGGCGGGAAGGCAGCCGCGGCCACCGGGGGGGTGTGCGGATCCGCCCCGTGTGTGATGCTTCGCACGTGCACACACGGGGGGTCAGGTTGGGACCGGCGCAGCGCCGGCGGGCGGTGGGTGTCGTGGGCACTGTGCTCGGAGCCGCCCTGCTGGTGGCATCGGTCCCCGCCAGCGCGCGGACCGACCTGCCCGCGTTCGCCGGGACTGCCGGGCTGCCCACCATCGGCTACCAGGTCATCGGGGTCAGCTACCCCACCCCGCTCGGCGGCGGCGGCAGCGGCGACGCGGCCGCTCCCCCGGTCTCCGCCCCGCTCGTCCTACCGCCGGCCCCCGGAGAGCCGGCAACCGAAGCGGCCGCCGGCACGGTCGGTGCCCTCGGCATCCCCGACGTGGCCGTCGCCGCGTACCAGGCGGCAGCAGACAGGCTGACGCGCGACCAGCCGGGCTGCCGCGTGCCGTGGACCCTGATCGCCGGCATCGGTCGCGTCGAGTCCGGGCACGCCCGCGGCGGGCGGGTCGACGCCGCCGGTCGGACCGCACCACTCATCCTGGGTCCGGTGCTCGACGGCACGCTGGCCGGCAACGCGGCCATCCGCGACACCGACAAGGGACGCTACGACCAGGACACGGTCTGGGACCGTGCGGTGGGCCCGATGCAGTTCCTGCCGGGCACGTGGGAGCGGTGGGGCGCCGACGGCAACGGGGACGGGGTGGCCGACCCGCACAACATCCGCGACTCAGCTCTCGGCACCGGCCGCTACCTCTGCTCCGGAGGCGGCGACCTCAGCCAGGACGGTCCCGCGCGCGCGGCCGTCTTCAGCTACAACCACTCCTCCGCCTACGTGGACACCGTCCTCGCCTGGTCGCACGCCTACGCGACGGGTGCCGTGACGATCCCCGCCCTGCCGCCCGCCCCGGCCACCACGACACCCGGGCCGTCCGCGACCACCGCGGGCGCGGCCACCACGACACCCGGGCCGTCCGCGACCACCGCGGGCGCGGCCATCACCGCGGGCGCGACCACCACCAAGGCCACCACGACGCCGGCGGACGCCGGGACACCCGCCGCGGACGCCCCCTCGCCGACCACCGACACCACCACCACCGCCACCGCCACCGCACCGGCAGCCACCACCAGCACCGCCACGCCTCCGAGCGCCGAGCCGGTCCCGTCGAGCGGTCCGGCCCTGAGCACGGGCCCGATCAGCTCGCCCGCCGCCCCGTAGCCCGTTCGACCGGCCAGCGGGCACTCCGTGGGTGAGATAGGCCCGCCGCACCACGGCGAGGCGCCCAGGAGGTGGGACGATGGATGCGTGTCGACACCCGAGGACCTCGCCCGGGCCCGTCGCGCCGAACGTCGTGCAGCCCTGCGACGCGCGCACCCGGACCTGGGGGGATCGTCAGAGGCGCTGCGGCACGTCCTGGCGGCCGACCGTGTCCCGGTGCTCGCGGACGTCGAGGTCGTCTCCACCCGTCTGCGGTCCGTGCGACGCCGCGCCCGGGCCGCCACGACGACCTTGCGCGCACGGCTGCCGCGGCGCGTGCCGGGGGCGTTGCGTCGCTTCACGCTCTGAGGTCCGGTTGCCACCGATGAGTTCACCCCGGCAGGACCGTCCACCGTGCACGGACACACGAGACGGAGGCACGGCATGAGCGGAGCACGGGTCCTGGTCGGAACGCGCAAGGGGGCCTTCATCCTCACCTCGGACGAGCGCAGGGTCGACTGGGAGGTCAGCGGGCCCCACTTCAGCGGGTGGGAGATCTACCACGTGACGGGTTCCCCGGTGGACCCCGAGCTGCTGTACGCATCGCAGTCCGGGGGCTGGTTCGGCCAGCTGCTGCAGCGCTCGACCGACGGCGGTCGCACCTGGGAGCCGGTCGGCAACGACTTCAGCTACGCCGGGGTGCCCGGCACGCACCAGACCTTCGACGGGACCCCCGCGCCGTGGGCGTTCACCCGTGTGTGGCACCTGGAGCCGTCGCCCACCGAGCGCGACACCGTCTACGCCGGCGTGGAGGACGCTGCGCTGTTCCGCTCCACCGATGCCGGGGGCAGCTGGACCGAGGTGCGTGGGCTCCGTGAGCAGGGCTCCGGGCACCAGTGGCAGCCGGGCGCGGGTGGGATGTGCCTGCACACCATCGTGCTGGACCGCAACGACCCGCTGCGCATCCTGGTGGCCATCTCCGCAGCGGGGGTGTTCCGCACCACCGACGGCGGTGAGACCTGGGCGCCGGTGAACGCGGGCCTGCTGTCGGACGGCATCCCCTCCCCCGCGGCCGAGGTCGGGCACTGCGTGCACAACCTCGCGGTGCACCCGGCACGGCCGCGCACGGTCTACATGCAGAAGCACTGGGACGTGATGCGCAGCGACGACGGCGCGGACAGCTGGCACGAGGTGAGCGGGGACCTGCCCAGCGACTTCGGCTTCCCCATCGCCGTGCACGCCCACGAGCCGGAGACCGTCTACGTCGTCCCGATCACCAGCGACTCCGAGCACGTGCCCCCTGACGGGAGGCTGCGGGTGTACCGCAGCCGCACGGGCGGGAACACCTGGGAGCCGCTCACCGAGGGCCTGCCCCAGGAGCACTGCTACGTCAACGTGCTGCGCGACGCCCTGGCCGTGGACTCGCTGCCCTCGTGCGGGGTGTACGTCGGCACCACGGGCGGTCAGGTCTACGTCTCGCCCGACTCCGGTGACACCTGGTCGGCCATCGTCCGCGACCTGCCGCCCGTGCTCTCGGTGGAAGTGCAGACCCTGGTGTGAGTGGTGTCCGGGTCGTGCTGCCGAGGCACCTGCGCACCCTGGCGCACTGCACGGGCGAGGTGGTGGTGGAGGCTGCCCCCACGCAGCGGGCGGTCCTCGACGCGGTGGAGCTGCGCTACCCGGTGCTCCGCGGCACCCTGCGAGACCCGTCCAGCGGTCGACGACGCCCGTTCGTCCGCTTCTTCGCCTGCGATCAGGACCTGTCCCACGACGATCCTGACGCACCGCTGCCCGAACCGGTCGCGGCCGGCTCGGAGCCGTTCCGCGTGGTCGGCGCGATGGCCGGCGGCTGACGGCTCGCGGACGGGCCGGTCAGGACGCGACGAGGAGCTCGGCCAGCTCGACGACGCAGGTGCACCCGCCGTCGACCTCCTCGCACGTGAGCTCGGCAAGGGTGTGCCGGACCCGGTCGAGATCGACGCAGCCGGGCTCCGTGCACTCCACGGCCGCATCGAGGTGCGCCACGAGCGAGCCGTGGCAGTGGTCCAGCTCGGCCGTGCAGTCGGGGCAGGTGGTGACCATGGTGACCTCGCGTTCGTCGGTAATGACAAGCATGTCATTACCTGAGGGGTCCGACAAGAACGCGGACCTCAGCGCGTCGAGCCTGGTCAGGCCTGCGTCGCCGCAGCCTTCTTCGACGCCGCAGCCTTCGTGGCCGGGGCTTTCGTGCTCGCGGCCTTCGTGGCCGGGGTCTTCTTCGCAGCCGGGGTCTTCTTCGCAGCAGCCTTCGTGGCGGCGGCCTTCGCTACCGGGGCCTTCTTCGCGGCCGGGGCCGTGGTGGGCTCCGCGCCGCTGCCCTCACGGGTGCGCCGGCTGGCCTCGATGCTCGCGGTGAGCGCGGACATCAGGTCGATGACGGTGCCGCCGGTGTCGTCCGCGGTCGGTGGCGTCACGGCCTCCTTGCCGGCCACCTTGCGGTCGATCAAGGCTTCCAGCTGGAGCCGGTAGGTGTCCTGGTACTGGCGCGGGTCGAACACCTCGTCGGACATCGAGTCGATGAGCGAGCCCGCCATGGCCAGCTCGGCGTCGCGCACCGGGGGTGCGTCCTCCCGCAGGAACGCGAAGTCCGGCGCCCGCACCTCGTCGGGCCACAGCATGGTCGAGAGGACCAGGCAGTCTGCGTGCACGCGCAGCAGGGCAAGCGACTCCCGCTGCCGCAGCGCGATCTTGGCCACGGCCACGTGCCCGGACTTGTGCAGGGCGTCGCGCAGCAGCAGGTAGGGCTTGATCCCGCCCTTCTGCGGCTCCAGGAAGTAGGTCTTGTCGAAGTAGATGGGGTCCACGGCCTCCAGCGGCACGAACTCCAGCACGTCCACGGCCTTGGTGCTGGGCACCTGCAGGGTGGCGAAGTCCTCGTCGGTCAGCACCACCACCGTCCCGTCGGCGGTCTCGTGTCCCTTCGCGATGTCGTGGTAGGGCACCTCGGCGCCGTCCACGGAGCAGACCCGCTTCGTCTGCACCCGGCCACCGTCCTCGGCGTGCACCTGGTGGAAGGTGACGCTCCGGCTCTCGGTCGCCACGTAGAGGTTCACCGGGATCGAGACCAGGCCGAAGGAGACCGCGCCCTTCCACATGGACCGCATGGGCATGGTGCGCACCTCCTCCGACCACGGCGCGTCGCCGTAGACCAGGGAATCTACGACAGAACCGCTCCGGCGCGCGGAGTCGGCGCGCGGCGGGTCGGCAGCGGGTCCACGCCGGGGTCGCTGGCGAGGGGCACCAGGTATTCCCAGGTCAGGATGCCTCCAACGCCACACCGTCCGAGCCTGCGGAGCTCCTGCTGGCGGCCGACAATCATCCTGTGTCCGTCACCAGCACCCTCCACCGCAACCACCACCACACCGCCGCAGACCGTGACACCGTCCTCATCACCGACGCTCCCGTGTCCTTCACCGAGCAGCACGACGCCCGGGTCCGCAAGTACGTCCTGCTCATGTCGCTGCGCATCCCGGCCCTCGTGCTCGCGGCCGTGCTCTACGCCGCGACCGGGCTGTGGTGGCTGCCGCTGATCGTCGTCGCCGCATCCCTGCCGCTGCCGTGGGTGGCCGTGCTCATCGCCAACGACGGCCCGCCCCGTGCGCGCGAGGACGTCGACCGCTACATCTGGGGCACCGAGGTCCAGGCACCGGCGATCGCGGCGCCCGCACGTCGTGAGCTCGACGCCGCCAAGCACCAGGACTGAGCCCGACGCTGGTGGGTGGGCGCCAGGGCCCTGAGGATCGCTGACGCCCACCCCGGTGAGCGGCGCACGTCGCGTGGCCACCAGGTCCGGAGGACGCCCGCGAGCAGGTCGAGCCGCACCGCGGCGTCCGGGGACCACCAGACCACGTCCGACCCTGCCCGTGCAGAACGAGCTCGCCCGGCCCCGACCCATCCCGAGCGGGGGCCCGTCCGGGACAGGGCTAGCGTGCGACCACGCAGTGCTGCCCCGGACCACTGGCCGGCTGTCGAACACCCCGTGTGGACGACGAGAGGCCGGTGCGAGCGTGGAGCCGTTCCCCGCGGCGGTGCCCGACCACCTGCGCGAGCTGTACCTCGACGCGCTGTCGGGGCGCACGGTGTCCCCGTCGGCCCTGTGCGTGGCGTGCACCCTCGTCCTGCCCGTGCAGGACGCGTCCGTCGTCTCCGTGCTCGGCCACGGCTCCCTCGAGCTGGCCGGTGCGAGCGACGGCGCGGCCGCAGGGCTGGTGGAGCACCAGCTCGGTGCCGGGGACGGACCGACGCTCGAGGCCCTCTCCCGAGGCGGCCCCGTCCTGCTGGCCGACCAGGGCCGTGGCGTGGGCACCACCCGGTGGCCGCTGCTGGCGGCGGCGCACCCCGAGGCGCTGGCCGGAGCCGTCTACGCCCTCCCCCTGCAGCGCGGCGCCATCCGGCTGGGGGTGCTGACCCTGCGCCGCCCGGACACCACGCCGCTGGCGGCGGCCGAGTTCGCCGCCGTGGTCGACGCCGCCGAGACCGTGACGACCGTGCTGCTGCTCGACGGGGTGGCCGCCGCGCCCGGACCACCCCAGGAGCACGGCGGGTGGCCGCACGACAACCCGCTGACCGCCGAGGTGCACCAGGCGACGGGCATGGTGCTGGCCCAGCTCGACGTGGGGGTGCGCGAGGCCTACCTCCGCCTGCGCGCGCACGCCTTCGCCGAGGGGCTCCCGCTCTCGGAGGTGGCGCACGCGGTGGTCGCCCGCACGCTGCGCTTCACCCCCGAGCTCGACCACCCCCGTCCCGACGGCCGGTGACGGTCGTCCTCCGGGCCGGGTCGGTCTCGAGGACGTTGGTGAGCTCCTCGGAGAGGGTGGCAGGGCCGAGCGGACCCGGGGGGAACGGGACCTCCGGCCTGCCGCCCGGGCCCGGTTGGTGGGTGGGTTCAGCCCAGCCGCACCCGCAGGTCGGTGAGCTCGTCGCGCAGCGCACCGGGCAGCCGGTCGCCGATGGTCGCGAACCACTCCTCCAGCAGCGGGAGCTCGTCCCGCCACTGCTCCCGGTCCACGGCCAGCGCCGCGGCCAGGTCGGCCGGGTCGACGTCGAGGCCGTCCAGGTCCAGCGACCCGGGGGTGGGCACGACGCCCAGCGGAGTCTGCACCCCGGACGCCGTGCCCTCGATGCGCTCGACCGCCCACTTCAGCACGCGGCTGTTCTCGCCGAACCCGGGCCACAGGAACTGCCCCTCCGGGCCGCGCCGGAACCAGTTGACGTAGAAGATCTTCGGTGCCGCCGACCCGGCGCGGGCACCCACGTCGAGCCAGTGCTGCAGGTAGTCGCCCACGTGGTAGCCGAGGAACGGCAGCATGGCCATCGGGTCGCGGCGCACCACGCCCACCGCACCGGTGGCCGCGGCCGTCGTCTCGCTGGACAGCGTCGCGCCGAGGAACGTCCCGTGGGCCCAGCTGCGGGACTCGAGGACCAGCGGCACGGTGCTGCGGCGCCGGCCGCCGAAGAAGATGGCCGAGATCGGCACGCCCGCCGGGTCGTCCCACTCCGGGGCGAGGATCGGGCACTGCGCCATGGGTGTGCAGTAGCGGGAGTTGGGGTGCGCTGCCGGGGTGCCTGTCTCCGGGGTCCAGCTCTGCCCGTGCCAGTCGGTGAGGTGGGCGGGCGGCACGTCCGTGGCCCCCTCCCACCACACGTCGCCGCCGTCGGTGAGCGCGACGTTGGTGAAGATCGTGTGCCCGCGCTCGAGGGTGGTCATCGCGTGCGGGTTGGTGTGCGGACCGGTGCCCGGGGCGACGCCGAAGAAGCCGAGCTCGGGGTTGACGGCGTAGAGCCGACCGTCGGCGCCCGGCCGCATCCAGGCGATGTCGTCGCCGAGGGTCTGCACCGTCCAGCCCGGGATGGTGGGCGAGAGCATCGCGAGGTTGGTCTTGCCGCAGGCGGACGGGAACGCCGCCGCGACGAAGTGCACGGCGCCCGCGGGCGAGGTGAGCTTGAGGATGAGCATGTGCTCGGCGAGCCAGCCCTCGTCGCGCCCCATCACCGACGCGATCCGCAGCGAGAAGCACTTCTTGCCCAGCAGCGCGTTGCCGCCGTAGCCCGAGCCGTAGCTGCGGATCTCGCGGGTCTCCGGGAAGTGGCAGATGAACTTGGTCTCGTTGCAGGGCCACGCGACGTCGGCCTGGCCGGGTGCGAGCGGAGCCCCCACCGAGTGCAGGGCCTTGACGAACGGGGCGTCGGACCCCAACGCCTTCAGCACGCGCGCGCCCATCCGGGTCATCACCTGCATGCTCACCGCGACGTAGGCGGAGTCGGTGATCTGCACCCCGAGCTTCGGGTCGGCCGCGCCGAGGGGGCCCATGCAGAACGGGACGACGTAGAGGGTCCGTCCGACCATGGCCCCGCGGTAGAGGTCGTCCAGCACCGCGGTCATCTCCGCCGGGTGCATCCAGTGGTTGGTGGGGCCGGCGTCGAGCTCCAGCTCGGAGCAGATGAAGGTGCGGTCCTCCACCCGCGCGACGTCCGCAGGGTCGGAGACGCACCAGAACGAGCTGGGCTTGGCCTTCTCGTCGAGCCGGACGAACGTGCCGGCGTCCACGAGCTGGGTGGTCAGGCGGTCCCACTCGGCCCGGGAGCCGTCGCACCACACCACGTCGTCGGGCCTGGTGAGCGCGACGACCTCCGCCACCCAGCGCAGCAGCTCGCCGTGCTCGGTGGGAGCGGGGGCGCGGGCGGCGAGATCGGTGGTCACGGTCACGGTGTCTCCTCGGGGTGGGCGGCTGGAGCGGGGGGTTCGGGTGCGGTGCGGCGGTGGCTCACGCACGGGCGGGGTGGAGCTGGGCCTCGACGAGCTGCCGGGCCGCGGTGATCGCCGAGGGGGTGTCGGCGAAGACGAGCCCGTCGGCGCGGAGCTGGGCCCCTACGCCGAGGGTGGCGAGCACCGCGTCGTGGTCGGGGGTGATGCCCGAGATCAGCACGGTGGTGCCGCGGCGCTCGAGGGTGGTGATGGTGTCGCCCAGCACGTGGGCGCCGGTGGCGTCGAGCGCGCTGACCCGCGACATCCGCAGGATGACCACCCGCACGTCGGCGATGTCGGCCAGCTCGAGCAGGACGCGGTGGGCGGCGGCGAAGAACAGCGGACCCTCGAGCCGGTAGGCGACCACGTGCTCGTCGAGCAGGGCGCGCTCCTCGTCGGAGTGGTCACCGCCGTCCACGGGCACCTGGTCCAGCCGTGCGCTGCGGGCCACGGCGCGCAGCGCCAGCACCACTGCCGCGGCGATGCCGACCCCGACCGCGGTCACCAGGTCCACGGCCACCGTGACCCCGAACGTCAGGGTGACGATGACGGCGTCGGTGCGGGTCGAGCGGAGCAGGGCCCGCAGGGAGCTCACCTCGACCATCCGCACGCAGGTGGCGAACAGGACGCCGGCCAGCGCCGCCAGGGGGATCGAGGAGACCAGCGGTGCGGCGAGGAGGACCACGACGAGCAGGACCACGGCGTGGGTCACTGCTGCCAACCGCGACCGTGCGCCGGCCCGGACGTTGACCGCGGTCCGGGCGATGGCTGCGGTGGCCGGGACGCCCCCGAACACGGGGACCACCAGGTTCGCCAGGCCCTGGCCGAACAGCTCGCGGTCCGGGTCGTGCCGCTCCCCCACGGTCATGCCGTCGGCCACGGTGGCGCACAGCAGGCTCTCCAGGGCGGCCAGCGCGGCGATGGCCAGCGCCGAGGTGAGCAGCGCGCCGGCCGCCGAGGGGTGCAGGAACGCGAGGGAGGGCGTGGGCAGACCGGACGGCAGTGCACCGAGCGTGGTGAGCCCCAGCGGAAGCACGGTCGCGAGCAGGGCGGCGAGCGCGACGCCCACCAGCGAGAACGGCACCCCCGGTCGCCACCGCGCCCCGAGCAGCATCACCGCCGCGACACCGAGCGCGGTGAGCGGCGCGGCGGGGTGCAGGTGGGCCAGCGACTGCCGCACCGCGTCGGCGGCCCGCGCCCACACCTTCTCCCCCGCCGGGTCTGCCACCCCGAGCGCGGCCGGGACCTGCTGCAGGGCGATGACGACCGCGATGCCTGCGGTGAAGCCCTCGACGAGCGAGATGGGCAGCAGGCGCACGTAGCGACCCAGGCGGGCCAGCGCCATGGCGATCAGGACCAGCCCGGCCATCGCCCCCACCATGAGCACCCCGGACGCCCCGTAGGTGTGCACGATCGGGATGAGCACGACCGTCATGGCCCCGGTGGGTCCGGAGACCTGCAGGTTGGAGCCCCCGAAGACGGCCGCGACGATGCCGGCGACCACGGCGGTGGCGAGCCCGGCCTGGGCGCCGAGCCCCGAGGCCACCCCGAAGGCCAGCGCCAGGGGCAGCGCGACGACGGCAACCGTCAGTCCGGCGACCAGGTCGCGGCGCGGGTCGCGGCGCACCGCGGTGAGGTCGGCCCGCGCCGGCAGCAGGTTGCGGACCCGGGACGCGTGCTCCAGGAGGAACGTGGCCGCGGGTCCCCTGGCCGTCGTCGCTGGGTCCATGTCCGGACCGTAACCTAATTGACTAGTTCTTCATGTTGTCATGTGACGTGGGGATCACCGGGTGAGGACCTTCGTCCCGACCACGCGGCCCGAGGACCTCGGGGGGACCGGTCGCTCAGTCGGAGGCGGACCGGAGCTCGGTGAGCAGCTCGTCCTGGCCGGTGAGGACCGCGGCGAGGATCTGGCGGGCCGAGCGCAGCAGGTCCGCCACGTCCGGGGTGGCCAGGGTGTAGAGCACGGTCGATCCCCGCCGGGAGGACGACACCAGGCCGGAGCGGCGCAGCACCGCGAGCTGCTGGGACATGTTGGACGCCTCGACGCCCGTGTCTACCAGCAGCTCGCGCACCGGCCGTGGTCCGTCCTGCAGGAGCTCGAGCACCCGGATGCGGACCGGGTGGCCCAGGGTCCGGAACAGCTCGGCCTTGGCCTGGTAGAGCGGCACCGTCCCGCCCGCCCCGCTCACGAGGTGGACGCTACGCGAGGTTCAGGGCGCCGGCGGCAGCCGGAGGGTGCTGCGCACCGACCGCTCGACGAACAGGGGGACGTACGTGCGCAGCCGGCAGCCGTCGAAGCGGCGGTGCGCGCGCAGGACCAGCTCTGCCACCACCTCCGGCCGGACGTCCGGGAACTCCGCGGTCAGCCGGGCGAGGACCCGGTCCAGCTCGTGCTGCTCGAGCTCGTCCGGCCCCGGGGCGAGGAGGGTGTGGGTGGCCAGGTCGGTCAGCGTGCTCATGGCGCCTCCTCGTCGTCACGGGCGCGGCGTGCGCCCGTGGCTGAGCCTGTGCGCTGCCCGCTCGTCGCGGCAGGACCGGGCGACCCCGGCGCCCGGGACGTTGGTCGCTGCGGCCACCGTGGCCCGGCCCGGCCCGGCCCGGCACGGCACGGCACGGCGCGCGGGTGCGGGACGTAGGGCTCTGCCCGTTCCGCCGCGCAGCGGGCAGGATCGGGTGAGCGGCGCCCACCAGGGGGCCGATCACCGTCGGAGGTCCCGTGCAGAAGATGTCGCTCACCGCCCTGTCCCGCAGCCAGCTCGCCCTGGCCAGGGCCGCCACCAGCGGGCGCAGCGCCCACACCGTGATCGGCGGGCACGAGCACACGCTCCGCCAGACGATGATCGCCCTGGCCGCCGGGCACAGCCTCGACGAGCACGAGAACCCCGGCGAGGCCACCGTGCACGTCCTGCTCGGTCGCGTGGTGCTGAAGGCGGGACAGGACAGCTGGGAGGGCTCCCCCGGGGACCTGCTGACCGTCCCCGACGCCCGCCACTCGCTGACCGCGGTGGAGGACTCCACCGTGCTGCTCACCGTGGCCACCCGCTCCTGAGCGGGGTTCAGCGGCGCCCGCGTGGGGTCGGGACCTGGACGTGCTCCCAGCCAGGCCGCTCCGCGCGGGCGCCGAGCGCGACGTCCTTGCTGCGGTAGACGACGTAGGGCCGCCACAGGTAGCCCACCGGAGCGCTGAAGACGTGCACGAGGCGGGTGAAGGGCCACAGCGCGAACAGCGCCAGCGCGGCCAGCCCGTGGGCCTGGAACCCGATCGGCGCCGCACCCATGAGCTCGGGGTGCGGCTGGAGCACGAAGATCCCGCGGAACCAGACCGAGACGCCCAGGCGGTAGTCGTAGCCACCGACGAAGGTGGCCAGCACGGTGTTGGCCAGGCCCAGGGTGATCACCGTGCCGAGCACCAGGTACATCACCTTGTCCATCCGGGTGGTGGCGCTGAACACCGGGCCGACGGTGCGGCGGCGGTAGATCAGGATCGCCATGCCCACGATGGTCGCGGCGCCGGCCAGCGCCCCGAGGCTGAGGGCGAGGAAGTGGTACAGCCCCTCGGAGACACCGACGGCACTGGTCCAGCTCTCCGGGACGCCGAGGCCGACGACGTGACCGAGGAACACCCCCAGGATGCCGAAGTGGAACAGCGGCGAGCCGAGGCGCAGCAGCCGGCGCTCGTAGAGCTGCGACGAGCGGGTGGTCCAGCCGAACTTGTCGTAGCGGTAGCGCCAGAGGTGCCCGACGACGAACACCGCCAGGCACACGTAGGGCACGACGACCCAGAGGACGACGTCGGTGGTGCTGGTCATGGCCGGGCTCCTGCCAGGTCGGGGGGTGCGAAGGGCTCGATGCCGACGTCCTCGCCCGGTGGACCCTCGGCGGCCAGCCGGGCCACCGCGTCGCGCTCGTCCCCGGCCAGCGGCGGCAGGGTCTGGCTGACGGCGGTCAGGGCGAGCGCGTAGGGGGACCCGCTGTCGCGCAGCGCGATCCGGAGCATCTCCAGGCCGGCCCGGTGCTCGAGCAGCAGCCTGCGGCCCTGCTGCAGGTGGGCGGTGGCGGCGAACTCGAGGACCACGCACAGGTGGTCGGGCAGCTCGTTGCCGAGGAGCTCGACCTTCCCGCGCCGGAAGGTCTGCTTGAACGCCAGCAGGGCCATCCCCCGCTTGCGGGTGTCACCGTGGGCGTAGTAGCTCAGGTAGAGGCAGCACCGGCGGCGCAGGTCGAAGGTGGCCACGTAGTCGGCGGCCAGGGTGACCAGCGGAACCGACCCGAGGTGGTCGAGCAGCGCGTCGAGCTCTCCCCGGTGCGCGGCCGGCACTGTCGACAGCGCCGCGCGCAGCAGCGGGAGGTCGGACACGAGCCGGGGGTCGGGGTAGTCCAGCGTCCGGGAGGCGACCAGGTAGACCACGGCGGTCGCCTCGGGGTCGAGGGTGCTCACGGGCCGGCCGGCGGGTCGGCGGGGAACATCCCGCTGGGGCGGCCGTTGCCGTCCCAGTTGAGCAGGTTCACCCGGCTGCTCTTGTCGGCCGGGTCGGCGATCGTGTCGGAGGTCTGCCGCTGCTTGAGGGCGTGGAAGTTCTCCACCGACAGGGCCACGGGGCCGCCGGACCCCTCGCCGAACGGGCCCGACCCGCCCATGCCGGGGCCGCCGTCACGGTCGAGGCTGCACTCGGTGGCCAGCTCCTCCAGGTTGTGCGCGGTCTCGGCGTGGGCGGGGGGGATGACGTAGCGCTCGTCGTAGGCGGCGATGGCGAGCAGCCGGTACATCTCGTACATCTGCTCCTCGGTCATCCCCACCGAGGCGGGGATGCCGGGCTGCGGCTCGCGGCCGAGGTTGATGTCGCGCATGTAGCTGCGCATCGCGGCGAGCTTGCGCAGCACGTCCGAGACGGGCTTCGGGTCGCCGGCGGTGAAGAGCTCGGCGAGGTACTCCACCGGGATGCGCAGCGACTCGATGGCCGCGAACAGGGTGTCCACCTGCTCGGCGTCGACCCCGGTCTCGGCGACCGCGTCGACCACCGGGGACAGCGGCGGGATGTACCAGACCATCGGCATGGTTCGGTACTCCGGGTGCAGCGGAAGAGCCACCTGGTAGGTGGTGATGAGCGCCCAGATCGGGGACTTCTGGGCGGCGGTGATCCAGTCGCGCGCGATGCCCGCGGCCTCGGCCGCAGCGATGACCTCGGGGTCGTTCGGGTCGAGGAACACCGCCCGCTGGGAGGCCAGCAGGTCGGCCTCGTCCTCGACGGAGGCGGCCTCGAGGACCTTGTCGGCGTCGTAGAGGACCAGCCCGATGTAGCGCAGGCGCCCGACGCACGTCTCGGAGCAGATCGTGGGCGTGCCGACCTCGATGCGGGGGAAGCAGAACGTGCACTTCTCCGCCTTGCCGGTCTTGTGGTTGAAGAAGATCTTCTTGTAGGGACAGCCGGTGACGCACTTGCGCCAGCCCCGGCACTTGTCCTGGTCGACCAGGACGATGCCGTCCTCGGTGCGCTTGTAGATCGCCCCCGAGGGACACGACGCGGCGCACGAGGGGTTGAGGCAGTGCTCGCAGATCCGGGGCAGGTGGAACATGAAGGTCTGCTCGTAGCTGAGGGTGATCTCCTCCGAGACCTTCTTGAGGATGGGGTCGTTCTTGGTGAGCGTCGGCGAGCCCCCCAGGTCGTCGTCCCAGTTGGCGCTCCACTCGATCTTCATCGGCTCGCCACTGATCAGGGAGTACGGCCGGGCGACGGGCACGTGCTCCTGCAGCGGCGAGCTCAGCAGGGTGTCGTAGTCGTAGGTCCAGGGCTCGTAGTAGTCGCCGATGCTGGGCATCTTGGGGCTGGAGAAGATCGAGAGCAGGTTCTTCAGCCGGCCCCCGGCCTTGAGCACGAGCCCCCCGCGGCGGGACAGCGCCCAGCCGCCCTGCCACACCTCCTGGTCCTCGTAGGTGCGGGGGTAGCCCTGGCCGGGCCGGGTCTCGACGTTGTTCCACCACATGTACTCGGTGCCCGTGCGGTTGGTCCACGCCTGCTTGCACGTCACGCTGCAGGTGTGGCAGCCGATGCACTTGTCCAGGTTCATCACCATCGCCATCTGCGCCATGACCCTCATCGGAGCACTCCGGACGTCTCGGTCGGCTGCATCAGTACTGAACCTCCTGGGAACGTCGGCGGATGACGGTGACCTCGTCGCGCTGGTTGCCGGTGGGGCCGAGGTAGTTGAAGGCGAAGGACAGCTGGGCGTAGCCCCCGACGAGGTGGGTGGGCTTCACCAGCAGCCGGGTCACCGCGTTGTGGGTACCGCCGCGCTTGCCGCTGGTCTCGCTGCGCGGAACGTCGATCACCCGGTCCTGTGCGTGGTACATGTACACCGTCCCGGCCGGCATCCTCGTCGAGACCACGGCGCGGGCGACGACGACGCCGTTGCGGTTGACCGCCTCGATCCAGTCGTTGTCGCTGATCCCCAGCGACTCCGCGTCCGGCGTGCTCATCCAGATGTTCGGACCCCCGCGGGACAGGCTGAGCATGAGCAGGTTGTCCTGGTACTCGGAGTGGATGGACCACTTGGAGTGCGGCGTCAGGTAGCGGACGGTGAGCTCGGCGGCGCCCCCCTCGCCCAGGCGCGGCTCCCCGAACAGCCGGTGCATGTCCAGCGGGGGACGGAAGATGGGCAACCCCTCCCCGAGCTCGTGCACCCAGTCGTGGTCGAGGAAGAAGTGCATGCGCCCGGTGAGGGTGTGCCAGGGCTTGAGGCGCTCGGTGTTGATGGTGAACGGGGAGTAGCGGCGCCCGCCGTGCTCGCTGCCCGACCACTCCGGCGAGGTGAGCACCGGCACCGGGCGGGACTGGGTGTCGGCGAAGGTGATCCGTCGCCCCTCGTTGTCGGCGGCGAGGTCGGCCAGGGTCACCCCAGTGCGCTCCTCCAGGGCACGGAAGCCCTGGGTGCCCAGGCGGCCGTTGGTGGTCCCGGACAGGGTGAGGATGGCCTCGCACACGTCGGTGTCCCTGGCCAGGGAGGGGCGCCCAGCACCGGGCCCACCGTGCACGGTGCCGTTCGCGTGGCGCAGCAGCTCCACCTCCGGCTCCGGGTGGTACGTGACGCCCTTGGTGGTCATGCCCAGGGTCTCCACGAGCGGGCCCAGTGCGGTCATCTTCGCCGCGACGGCTCCGTAGTCGCGCTCGACCACTACGATCTTCGGCATGGTCACCCCGGGGACGGGTTCGCACTCCCCGGAGCGCCAGTCGCGCACGACGCCGCCCGGGGTGGCGAGCTCGTCGGGGGTGTCGTGCAGCAGGGGAACGGCCACCACGTCGCGCCGGGTGCCCAGGCGCTTCGCGGCCATGGTGGAGAACACCTCGGCCAGGCTGGTGAAGGCGTCGAAGTCGGTGCGGGTCTGCCACGGTGGTGCGATCGCCGGGTTGAAGGCGTGCACGAAGGGGTGCATGTCGGTGCTGGAGAGGTCGTGCTTCTCGTACCAGGTGGCCGCGGGCAGCACGATGTCGGAGAACAGGGTCGTGCTGGTCATCCGGAAGTCCAGCGACAGCAGCAGCTCCAGCTTCCCGCTGGGTGCCTCGTCCCGCCAGCGCACGTGCTTCGGCCGCAGCTCCGGGGGTGTCTGCTGCGCGCGCAGCGAGCTGTCGGCGCCGAGCAGGTGCTTCAGGAAGTACTCGTTGCCCTTGGCGGAGGAGCCGATCAGGTTCGACCGCCACACGGTGAGGATCGTGGGGGCGTTGCCGGGGCCGTCGGGGTCCTCCGCGGCGAAGTGCAGGCGGTCGGCCCGCAGCTCGGCCACGACGTGCTCGGCGGCGCTCACGCCCGCACGGTCGGCCTCGTCGGCGAGGTCGAGGGGGTTGCGGTCGAAGGTGGGGTAGGACGGCATCCACCCCAGCCGGGCGGACTGCGCGATGAGATCGGCGGTGGAGAGCCCGGCGAACCGGCCGGTGGCCAGTGGCGAGGACAGCACGTCGGCCTGGAACCCGTCGTAGCGCCACTGCGCCGTGTGCAGGTAGAAGAACGCCGTGGCGATCATCTGACGGGGCGGCCGCGACCAGTCCAGCGCGTTCGCGACCTGGTTGTAGCCGGTCAGCGGGCGGACCTTCTCCTGGCCGACGTAGTGCGCCCACCCGCCGCCGTTGCGGCCCTGGCACCCGGTCAGCGTGGTCAGGGTGAGGAACGCCCGGTAGATGGTGTCGGAGTGGAACCAGTGGTTGGTGCCGGCGCCCATGAGGATCATCGATCGGCCGCCGGACTCCTCGGCGTTGCGCGCGAACTCGCGGGCGATCTTGGCGCACGTCGCCGCCGGCACCGAGGTGATGCCCTCCTGCCACGCCGGCGTGTACGGCTCGTCGTCGTCGTAGCCGGTGGGCCACTGCCCGGGCAGCCCGTCGCGGGACACCCCGTACTGGGCCAGGAGCAGGTCGAAGACGGTGGTCACGAGGTGGCCACCGACCTCCCGGACCGGGACCCCGCGGTGCAGCACCGCCCCGGTGCCGTCGGCGGCGTCGAAGCGGGGCAGGTCCACCGTCGCGGTGGCGCAGCCGGCGGCGTGCACGGTGAGCAGGGGCTCGACGTCGCCCAGGTCGAGGTTCCAGCGGCCCTTGCCGGCCTCGCCGAAGCGGAAGCCGAGCGAGCCGTTGGGCACCACCGGTGTCCCGTCGGCGTCGAGCAGGACGGTCTTGGCCCCCGACCCCTCGGAGGTGTCCCCCAGGTCGGCGGCCGTGAGGAACTTGCCCGGCACGTGGGCACCGTCGCGCTCGGTCAGGGTGACCAGGAAGGGCAGGTCCGTGTACCGGGTGACGTAGTCGTGGAAGGGCGCCGTCGTCGTGTCGACGAAGAACTCCTTGAGGATGACGTGGCCCATGGCCATCGCCAGCGCCCCGTCGGTGCCCGGGTGCGGGGCGAGCCACTCGTCGGCGAACTTCGTGTTGTCGGCGTAGTCCGGGGACACGACGACCACCTTCTGGCCGCGGTAGCGGGCCTCGGTCATGAAGTGCGCGTCCGGGGTGCGGGTCACCGGCACGTTGGAGCCCCACATGACCAGGTAGGCGGCGTCCCACCAGTCGGCGGACTCGGGCACGTCGGTCTGGTCGCCGAACACCTGGGGGGAGGCGACGGGCAGGTCGGCGTACCAGTCGTAGAAGCTCAGCATCGTGGCGCCGATGAGCGCGTGGAACCGGGCGCCGGTCGCCTGGGAGACCATCGACATGGCGGGGATCGGCGAGAAGCCGGCGATGCGGTCGGGGCCCTCGGTCTCGATGGTGTGCACGTGGGCGGCGGCGATCATCTCCAGCGCCTCGTCCCAGCTCGCCCGGACCAGACCACCCTTGCCCCGGGCGGACTTGTACGCGCTCGCGCGCACCGGGTCGGAGACGATCTCGGCCCACGCGTCCACCGGGTCGCCCAGCCGGGCCCGGGCCTCCCGGTACATGTCCAGCAGCACCCCGCGCACGTAGGGGTATCGGACCCGGGTGGGTGAGTAGGTGTACCAGGAGAACGCCGCCCCGCGGGGGCAGCCCCGGGGCTCGTACTCGGGACGGTCGGGGCCGATGGAGGGGTAGTCGGTCTGCTGCGCCTCCCAGGTGATGATCCCGTCCTTGACGTAGACCTTCCACGAGCACGAGCCGGTGCAGTTCACCCCGTGCGTGGAGCGCACCACCTTGTCGTGCGCCCACCGGTCCCGGTAGAACGTGTCCGCCCCACGACCACCGATCTGGTGCAGCGTGCGCAGGTCCTCGGCGACCTTCAACGGCTGGAAGTACCGGCGGGCCTTCAGCAGTGCCTCCACGGCGGCGCTGTTCACGTGCGGTCCCGGGACGGGCGCCGGGGCGGGGGTGCGGCGGGCTCGGCGCAGGCTCACGCAGGACTCTCTTCCGTGGTCGGGGCGGAGGGGGACGCGTGGGCTGCGGCGGTGCGCCGCACCGGTCCCCAGGTGAGCACCGCGGCGGCGACGGCCACCGCGACGAGGAGGAGGAACCCCACGGTGTAGCTGGCGAACGCGCCGTAGAGCAGGCCCATCACCAGCGGGGGGACGAAGCCGCCGAGACCGCCTGCGGCGCCCACGATCCCGGTGACAGCACCCACCTGGGGTGCGGGCACCACGGCCGCGACCAGGGCGAAGCACGCCCCCGACGCCGCGCCCAGCCCCGCGGCGAGACCGAGGAAGCCGATCGTGCCCACCGGTAGCAGCGGCAGCTCGAGGGCCGCCACCAGCGCGAACACGGCCGTGGTCGCGAAGGAGGCGGTGAGCACCCGCACCGGCCCGACCTTGTCCGAGAGCCACCCCCCCACCGGCCGCGCCACCACCGCCAGCACCACGAACCCCGCGGTGCGGACCGCCGCGTCACCGATCGAGAGATCGTAGACGTTGCGGAGGTAGGTGGGCAGGTACACGCTGAACGCGACGAACCCGCCGAACCCGACCGCGTAGAGCAGGGACAGCTGCACCGTCGACGGCAGCCGCACCGTGGCGACCGTGCGGGCCACGAACGAGCCGTCGGCACGGACACGGTCGGCCGGCGACCGGATCAGTGCGGCCGAGACGACGGCGAACACCGCGAGCAGGACCGCGACCAGGACGAAGGGGGCGCTGCGGCCGAGGTGGTCGGCCAGCCGGACCGTGGTGAAGGCCGAGATCGCCGTCCCACCCATGCCGACACCGAAGACGCCCAGGGCCGCGCCGCGGCGGGCCGGGGGGAACCACGAGTTCACCATCGGCACACCGACCGCGAAGGCCGTGCCGCCGATGCCGAGGAAGAAGCCACCGACCAGCAGCCGTGCGTACGAGGATCCGGCGAGGCCGACGAACAGCACCGGGAGCACGGTCAGCGCGGTGACGACGGTGAACAGCACCCGCGGGCCGTACCGGTCGGTCAGCGCGCCCACCGGGATCCGGCCCAGCGAACCCACGACGACGGGGACGGCCACCAGCAGCGCCTGCTGGAACGACGTCAGCCGCAGCTCGCTCCCGAAGGTGGGTCCCAGCGGGCTGATCAGCGCCCACGCCCAGAAGTTGATGCCGAAGCCGACCGTGGCCAGGACGAGCATGCGGTTCGCGGACGTCGGCGTCGTGACCGGGCTGGGCGGGCGGGGACGGTCGTCGACGTGCATGGGGCCCTTCGGTGCGGTGTCGCAGCGCGCGTCGTCCGGGGTCGGGGACGACGGCCCCCACGTCGAGAAGCAGTCCCGACCACCCTCGGGCAGCCGCGGTCGGGGCGACAGTGCCGTTGGTCCCTGGCGGGAACACGAGCGGTGTGCCCGGTCTGTCGAGCGCGGGCGGCGGACGGACCGGCCGGCACTGCGCAGGGGGACCTTGGGCCCTGCCCGCACGGGCTGCGCGCGACCACGCTGGCGCCATGACCTCGACCACGCGCCGCACCGACGCCGAGCCGAGGCCCGCCGTGACCCAGGAGCTCGACCGGGTGTCCGACCTCGACGCGAACCACGTGGGCGTCTCGGTGACCGACAGGGCCGACACCGTCTCCGCCGAGGTGGGGACCCACCCGGAGAAGGGGCTGGTCGGTGACCGGCCCGGGTGGGGCAGCACGGCATGAGCGACCAGGCCCGCGCCGGGGAGCCCGAGGAGAGGTCGGACGCCGCGCGGGTGCTCCGGCAGGCGGCGGACGAGCGCACCCTGCACGAGGCCCTGGGGCTCGTGAGCGCCCTGGAGCACACCACCGCCGCCCGCGCGAGCGCGAGCCTGCGGGCCGTCGGCCTGTCCACCGGGCACACACCGCTCTGCGTGGCCCGCGAGCTGCTGCACCTGGTCTTCCCCGCGTCCCACCCGCTCCTGCCCGCCGCCCACGCCACCGGGTCGGCGACGCTCACCGAGGCGGTCCAGCGGCGCTGGCGGTGGCCGCTGCACCAGCTCCGCAGCCCCGACCCGACCGCCGGCCCCCGCGTGTGGGACCGCGTCCGCACCCCCGGCGCCGTGGTCGCGAGCCCGCACCCCCGGCTGAACTGACGCCCGCCCGTGAACCCCCTGCCCGTGAACCTCCTGCCCGTGACCCCAAGGAGAAGAACCGTGAACGACCCCCGACCCGCCCAGTACCCGAGCACCGCGCTGCAGGTCCCCACCCCGGCCGACCTGGTGGTGGCCCCCACCCCGCAGGACCGTGCCCTCGTCGTCGCCGAGCACCTCTCCTGCGACTGCCTCCCGGCGGCCGTCCCCGTCGTCGGCCACCTCGACGGCTGCCCCTCCCGAGGCACCCCGTGACCCCGCGCGCCGTCGCCACGACGTCCGCCGGAACCCTCGGCGCGCTGACCGTCCTGGTCCTCTGGGGTGCGAGCGCGTTCCTCGCCGTGCTCCTGGTGTTGGTGACCGTCGCCGTGGTGCACCACGAGCTGCGCCTCACCTCCCCCGCGCAGCAGGAACCGGCCGACCTCGAAGCGCCGCCACCCTCCTCCGAGGTGGTGCTGGCCGGGGGCCCGAGCGGGCTCCCGGTGTCCGGGTGGAGCGACGCAGAGCTCTGCCGCGCCTGGCGGGTCAGCTACGCCCAGCTGCAGACCCACGGTGGCGCGGCCTGGGCCGAGCACCTCGCCGAGCAGCGCCGCACCTACCTCGACGAGCTGCAGCGCCGTTCCCCGGCCGGCTTCGCGGCCTGGATCGCCAGCGGGGCCCGTGCCGGTGGCGACCCCGCGCGCTACCTCTCGCCCGCGCCGCCCGTGGCCCCCTGAGGCCCGTCTCCAGCGGAGCAGCCGCTGGGCCGGGTCCGGTGCAGCGGTCGCACGCCGGCGTCGGCCACGGCGTGCGAGGGAACTACGCGTGGGGTGGTCAGCCCGGCGATGCTGCGCGGGTCGTCACCGACGGCAGGCGGTAGCGACTCCTACTGCGCCAGCACGTCAGGATCGAGGGACGGGGCGCGCAGGCGCCACGGCCAACGTGGGATCGCAGATCACCCTTGGCGTCCGGCGGTGGCCCGCGCCAGCAGCTCGGCCAGGTCACGCACCACCACGTCGGCCCCGGCGGCCTGCAGCGCCGCCCCGGACCGGCCACGACCGATGCCGACCACGTAGCCGAACCCGCCCGTGCGACCGGCACGCACCCCGACCACGGCGTCCTCGAACACGGCCGCGGCTGCGGGTCGGACCCCCAGATCAGCGGCGGCGGCGAGGAAGCCGTCCGGCGCGGGCTTGCCCCGCAGGTGCCGCTCGGCGGCCACCACCCCGTCGATCCTGACCTCGACCAGGGCCGCGAGACCCGCCGCCGCCAGGACCGTCCGGGCGTTGGTGCTGGAGGAGACCACGGCGCAGCGCAGCCCCGCAGCCCGCACCGCACGGACGTAGCCGATGGCCCCGGCGACGACGTGCACGCCGTCGCGGTGCAGCAGTCGGTCCACCTCGGCGCCCTTGGCCGCCCCGACCGCGGCGACGCTGCTCGTGCCCGCGGGCTCTCCGGCGGCACCCTCCGCCAGCACGATCCCGCGGGCCGCCAGGAAGGACCGGGCACCATCGTCGCGTGGTCGGCCGTCGACGAGCGCGCGGTAGTCGAGGACCGGGTCGAAGGCGACGAACGGGGTCCCGTCCCGCTCCGCCCGGGCGCGCAGCACCGCGTCGAGGGCCACCGCCCAGGCGGCGGCGTGCACGCTCGCGGTGCTGGTGAGCACGCCGTCGAGGTCGAACAGGCAGGCCGTCACCGCCGCGGGCAGCCCCAGCGTGCTCAGCCGGGCGGGTGTGGTCTCGCGAGTGGTCACCGGTGGTTCCTCCAACCGCGGGCCGGCACCGGCACCGCACCGGGGCAAGCCTGGCCGGGCCGGGCGCGGCGGGGCAGAGGAGAAGGTCCCGGCCGACCGCGCCACCCCGTCGTCCACCGCGGTGCACCCCTACCTCGGCCGGGCGCGCAGACACCCGGGCGACGGGGACCCGCCCGGACGGGCCGTCGTGGTGGTGGTCGGGTCGGTCGTGGTCACGGTGGTCTCCTCGTCCGCACCCCGGACGGGCCCCGGCCCCCCCGGTGTGGTCGCGGACCCGGGCGGTCGGCCGGGGCACAACGCCCCCGGTCGCCGGGCCGGGGACCTTCGGCCCGGGACAACCGGCCCGCGCGCTGCCACCGTCAGCCGGGTGCGGGCCACCCGTCCGGACGCCCTCGTCCCCAGGAGCAGCCGTGACCTCCACGCCCGCCTCGATCCGGTTCCGACGGCTGTTCGCCGAGTGTCTCGGCACCTACCTGCTGGTCCTGGTCGCGGCCGGAGCGGGGGTGGTCGACGCGGTGTCCCACGGAGCGGTGGGGCGGGTGGCCGCCGTGACGGCCCCCGGACTGGTCGTGCTGACCGTCATCCTGTTCATGGGATCGGTCTCCGGCGCCCACCTCAACCCCGTGGTCACCCTGGCCTTCGCCGCGCGCGGGGACTTCGGCTGGGCCAGGGTCCCGGGCTACGTCACCGCGCAGCTCGTCGGCGCCCTGCTCGCCGCGGCCACGCTGCGCGGGCTGTTCGGGGACGCGGCCGGTGCCGGCACCTCCGTCGTCGGCCCCGGGTTCACCGTCGGCCAGGCCCTGGCCGTGGAGGTGCTCACCACGCTGGCGCTGGTCAGCACGATCCTGGGCTCGTCCTCCAGCGCGCAGAACGTCGGCCCGCTGTCCGCCCTGGCCGTCGGGTCGGCGATCGCCATCGGGGGGCTGTGGGCAGGACCGGTCAGCGGGGCGTCGATGAACCCCGTCCGCTCGGCCGGACCCGCCCTGGTCGAGGGGGACGTGAACGTGCTCTGGATCTACCTGCTCGGCCCGCTGCTGGGGGCGGCTCTCGCCGTGCTGGGCGCCCAGGTGCTGCGCGGACCGGGCGGGGGACCGGTGGGCACGCGCTCGGCCCAGGGTGACCTCGGTCCGCTGCACGGTGGCCGCGGACCCGGTCTGCACGGGCCCGGCGAGAGAGGGCCTGGCGAGCACGGACCGGACGGTCGTTGAGCCGGAGGGCTCAGACCAGCTCCGGACGCGGGCGCTCCAGGGCGGCGTGCTGCACGCCGTGGGGCTCCTGGCCACCTCCTGACGTGGGTACGGCTCAGCGGGGGGCGCCCAGCAGCTCGCGGGCGTCGGCTCCGAGGACCGCGGCCTGGGTGCGCCGCTGCACCCCGAGCTTGGCCAGCACGCCGCTGACGTAGTTCTTCACCGTCTTCTCGGAGAGGAACAGCACGGCCCCGATCTGGCGGTTCGTCAGCCCGTCGGTGATCAACCGCAGCACGGCCGCCTCCCGCTCGGTCAACGACGCCACGAGCAGCGTGAGCTCGGAGACGGCGGTGGCGGCCACCCCGTCGCGCGCGGCGTCCCAGGTGCCGCCCGCCGCGGCCCGCACGAGGGCCCGGACCAGCTCGGGGGGGTGGACGTCCTTGCGGAGGTGCCCGGCCGCCCCAGCGGACGCCGCGTCGGCCAGCCCGTCGCCGTCGGCGGTGAGGAACAGCCAGTGCGTGGACGGCGCCGTCTGCTGCGACCGTCGGCACAGGTCCACCCCGCTGCCGTCGGGCAGGCGCGAGTCCAGCAGGACCACGTCCGGGCACAGCGACCCGACGAGCTGGTCGGCCTGGGCCACCGTGCCCGTCTGGCCGACGACGTCGACAGCGAGGTCTCCGGCGAGGGCGCGGACGATGCCGCGTCGGTAGATCTCCTGGGCGTCGACGAGGAGGACTCGGACGGGGGCGGTCTGCGAGGTGGTGCTCATGGTGACTCCGTGGAGAGGTCACCGGACGTGCCCGGCTAAGAGCAGGCGCTCCCACGGTGTCCGCACCAGGGCGGACGCGGCCGTGGCCCGGGTCTGGCTGGGGTCCCAACGATCTTCACCCTACTGGGTGAGTCCAGCCCTCCCGCACGGGCGCGACCCCGGACCCTGCCCGCGGGCGGCCGCGACGGCCACGGCGGTGCTCACGCCCCTTCGGGCGTCGCCGACCCGAGGCACCCCGTGTCCGCGGGTGATGGCGTCACGTCCGGCAGGGCCAGGTGGGCCACCGTGGGCGGGGTCAGGCCGTCGTCGGTCGGGGGTGACGCACGGTCTCCCCGCCCTTGTCGTCGCGCAGCTTCCCGTCGTGGCTGGTCAGGAGCCGCACGAGCTGGTGCAGCGCCCCCCGGACGGAACCCTCCACCGTGCTCGCGTCCTCGGTGACCACGAGCGGGGAGCGGCCGGCCGGGACGGCCTCCAGGACGCACCGCAGCGCAGCGGGACCCGTCGGCCCGGACTCCGAGCTGAGGTGGGCCACCACCCTGGTCAGCTCGTGGGCGAACCGGTCGAGGCCGGCCCGGAGCTCGTCCTCCCACCCCTGCTGCTCGGGGGCGGACTGCCGGGTGGCGGTGTCGGTGGTCATCATGATGAGCACAGGATC
The DNA here is from genome assembly GCF_026153295.1 of Rhodococcus antarcticus. NCBI lineage: Bacteria > Bacillati > Actinomycetota > Actinomycetes > Mycobacteriales > Nocardiaceae > Rhodococcus > Rhodococcus antarcticus. The sequence goes on from NZ_CP110615.1 coordinate 1,781,824, forward strand.
TCCTCGTCGTCAGGGGCCAGGAGCACCCACTCTGGTCCTCCGGCCGGTCGGTCGGCCAGAGTCCTTCGGCCCCAGGGCTCCCCGGTCCGCCTGCGGTGCTCGGACCAGGTCCGGCGGGGTGTCCCGTTCGGATCCACCGCCCGTGGTCCACCGGGCCAGGGCGCTGCGCCGTAGCGAGGTCGGCAGCACCGCACCCAGCCCGGCCACCCGCGCACGACCCGGCCGACGGGGGTCGCGACCCGGGTCTGGCTGGGGGTCCAACCCGGTCGACGCGCCGGCGCCGGCGGCGGGGCGAAGGTCCCCACCGGTCGGGGTCGAGGGTCGCCCGCTCAGTCCGGGTGGGGGCCGCTCCGGACGAGCGAGGCCAGCAGGGCCCGGCCACCGCGAGATCGACGTCCAGGACGACGTCGGCGGGCGGGACCCCCAGGGCCACCGCGAGGTCGGCGGCGAGGTCCACCAGGGCACCTGGCACCCCTGCGAGCAGCACCACCGAACCCTGGGCGCCCAAGGGGATCCGTACGGCTGTCCGCACCTGGTCCTGGGCCGTGCCGTCCTCGACCAGCACGGCCGTGAACGAGTCCTCCGGGGTGGACACCGTGGCGCTGACCCCCAGGAACGACTCGACCGCCACCGCCGCGGCGTCGGCCAGCCCACCGAGGAGCTCGTCGAGGCCGCTCTCGGCGGGCTCACCGCCCTCGGCGAGCCGGAGGAGGTCGGCGGCGAGCGCCGGGGGGATGTTCACGGGTGCCTCAGGGCGTCCCGATCGCCGGGTCGTGGATCCTGGTGCCGCACACGGCGGGGCGCGGAGGCAGGTACGGGGTCGGGTCCCGCTCGCCTGCGCCGCTGTGGAGGACGCTACGCACCGGCGGGTTCGCACGGGTGGGCCAGAGGTCCCGTTTCGTCCCCTGTCGTCAGGCCCGGGCGTGTCGCGCCCGGGCCCGCCGCACGGCGTCGTCGACCAGGCGCTGCGCCACGACGGCCAGCTTGCGGTTCTCCCGCTGGCTCAGCGTGGTCAGCGTGACGAACGCCTCGTCCGCACCCGCCCCGCTCCGACTCATCAGGATCCCCAGGGCCTGGTCGATCACCGCGCGGGTGCCCAGGGCCCGCTGCAGCTGCCCGGCCAGCTCCAGCGCCTGCGCCAGCACGGTCGCGTTCTGCACGGAGACGGCGGCCGGGACGGCGAACAGCTCGCCGAGCTCCACCGCCCGGTCGTCGAAGGCGTGCTCGGCGTGGGCGTAGACGTTCATGGCACCCAGGATGCCCAGCGGCGTCACCAGGGGCAGCGACAGCGCGGAGTGCACACCCATCTTCCGCACGCGCGCCCCGAACCGCGGCCAGGTGGCGTCGGTGCCCAGCGCCCCGGAGCGCACCGTGACGCCCTCCGCGGCCGCGGTGATGCAGGGGCCTTCGCCGATGCCGTACTGCACCGCGTCGACCTCCCGGACGAAGTCGGCGCTCGCGACGATGGTGTCGGCCCGACCCCGCTGCATCAGCGTGACCCCCGCTCCGTCGGCCCCCGGGATGGCGGCCACGGCGAACTCCGCGACGTGCGTCAGCATCGCCGACAGCGTCATCTCCCCGGTCGCCAGGCTCGCGAGCCCGGCCAGGCTCACCCGGAGGTCGGCGTCCTCCTCCGCGGTCGCATCCAGCGCCTCGTCCTGCCCTGATCCCTCGTCCATGATCGTCATCCCCACCGTTGTCGATCACGACCCCTACGAAGGATAGTAGGCGCGTGGCGCGTGCGGGTGATCACCGTCGACGTCGCGGCACGGTCACGCCGTCCCCCGTGCTCGCCCGGCCGCGAGACGGGTGGGCAGGACCGACCCGACCAGGAGCAGCGCGATCTCCAGCCCCGCTGCCCCGGACCCAGGCGCTGCCCCCACCGGGGGACCGGGGACGCTCACCCAGGGTCGACGGCACTGCGCGGGACCACGACGGTCACCGGGTGCGGCGGTGGGACCACGGCGACCGGACACGGCGGATGACCGACCACGGCGAGGCTGACCGACCCCAGCAGGCGGCTGTGGTGCCGGGCGCCGAGCACGAGCAGAGACGCGCCGCGGGCCACTGAGTGCAGGGTGCGCGCGTCGACCCCCTCCACCACCTCGGCGGTGATGACGACGACGGGTTCACCCGCGGCAGCCCGCTCGGCCAGCACCAGCTCCACCGACGCCTGCAGGGCCGCGAGGATGTGCCGGGCCGGCTCGCCGTCGGGCAGGCGCACCCCGGCGTAGCCCCAGGTGGTCGCGGAGATGCCCCAGCTGGCCGGGTGGTGCCACACGTGCACCGCGAGGACGTCGCCGCCGCGGTGCGCGGCCTCCACCGCGGCGAAGCGGAGGGCCGCCAGACCGGCAGGGTCCCCGTCCACCCCCACCACCACCCGCCGACCGAGCTCGACGGGCGCGGGGAACCGGGGGCTGTGCACGAGCTCGGGCACCCGCGTGCTCACGGCTCCCACGTCTCCACCGGCAGGCCCCGCGCACCCCTCGGGACCGGAAACCCCTCCCGCGCGACGCCTTCCGGCCACCAGGGCGTCACGGCGCGCACGGGATCGGACCGCTCGAGCAGCAGCCGCTCCAGCGCCAGCACCAGCACGTGCGACATGCTGACGTCCTCGTCGACGCACAGCTGTTCCAGGCGGGCCCGGTGCTCGCGGTCGAGCAGGACCGTCACCGGCGTCGGTGGGCGACCGGGCACCGGGCCGAAGGCGGCGTCCGCCGCCTCGTCCAGGCCCTGGCTCCGCAGCCACTCCTCGGCGAGCGCCGGCGACACCCAGCGCCACCGGTCGGCGTCCAGACCGCTCGAACCCGCTCCCCCGCTGTCCAGGCCCACCACGTGCTCACCGGAGCCCGTGCGCCACAGCGACTCCCGCCAGGGCGTCGCCGTGGCCCGGCTCGTCCGGAGCCCGCCAGCGCAGTCGAGCACGTCCGGGGAGACCAGCACCGCGGTGTCGAGGTCAAAACCCGCGGGACCCGTCGCGGAGCAGGGCGTCCAGCTCGTCATCGGATGTCGCCGCCGAGCCTGGTGACCGGGGTGCTCACAGCTCGAACACCGCCACGGTCTCGGCCGGTCGACACGGCCGACCTTGATCGAGGGGGACGCGGAAGGCGGTGACGGTGGCTCTCATGGGCACCAGTGGACGCCGGGCGCGCCCGCCGCAGCAGGGCCGGAGGTCCCCCCGGGGCGGGCCCTCGGGCTCTGGGTCGGGCGGGCCCCGGCCGCGACGCTGGGTGCACAGCCCCCGAGCGCAGGAGACCCGCATGAGCACCCAGCCCACCCCCGCCAACGAGCCGGGCCGCGTCGTCGTGGGGGTGGACGGCTCACCCTCCTCGCTGGCGGCGCTGCGCTGGGCCGCCCGGGTCGGCGGGGCGCTCGGACTCGAGCTCGACGCCGTCACGTCCTGGGAGTTCCCGGCGAGCTACGGGATGGCCGGCGGGATCGGTGGCTGGGACCCCGAGGTGGACGCCGGAGCCATCCTCGCGAGCGCCGTGGACACCGCCTTCGGCGGTCCGGGCCCGGCGGGTCTGCGCACCCACGTCCGCCGCGGCCGTCCCGCGCCCGTGCTCATAGCGGCCAGCCACCACGCCGAGCTGCTCGTGGTCGGCAGCCGCGGTCACGGTGGGTTCGCGGGCCTGCTGCTGGGCTCGGTCAGCGCGCAGTGCGCCGAGCACTCCGCGTGCCCGGTGGTCGTGGTGCACGGGGACGAGACCGACGCGGCGGGACCGGCGCCGCGGTGACCTTCGCCCCTACCGTGAGCCCTCACGACCGGTGGACGATCGGAGGTGACCGAGCACGACGGTCCGTGCGCGCGGTGGGGGTTCAGCAGCGAGCCGTCCGCCGCGCCGTGCGTCACGGCGTCCTGCCCGACGGACGGACCGACGAGCAGAGGAGCACGCCGTGATCGACGAGCTGATCGACCGCAACACCCTGCACGCCGCCCTCGAGCTGGCATGCCGCGCACCGTCGGTGCACAACACCCAACCCTGGACCTGGGAGCTGACCGACCACAGCATCTCCCTGCACGCCGACCTGCACCGCTGGCTGCCGGCCACCGATCCCGACGGGCGCGACCTCGTGGTCAGCTGCGGAGCAGCGCTGCACCACCTCGTGGTCGCCCTCGCCTCGGTCGGGGTGCGCGCCTCGGTGCACCGGCTGCCGAACCCCGACGAGCCCGACCACCTCGCGTCGGTGGAGCTGCGCCACGGCCGCGGCACCGACGAGGAAGTGGTGCGGGGTGCCGATGTGGGCCGGCGGTGCAGCGACCGCCGTCCGTTCCGCGCGTGGCCGGTGCCGGCGGAGACGCTGGCCGCGCTGCGGGAGGCCGCCGAGAACCAGGGGGCTCTGGTCCGCGTGCTGGGACGCACCGGGGACCGGACGCGGATGCTGGCCGATGCCCGCGCCGCCGACGTCGCCCAGGCCGCCACCCCCGGCTACGAGGGCGAGCTGGCGCTGTGGAGCGGTCGGACCGCGGACTCAGAGGGCGTGCCCGCGGCCAACCTCACCGGGACGTCGGGGCACCCCCACGGGGTCGGTCGTCGGTTCGCGGCAGGAACCCTGCAGGACACCGAGCACGACGTCGACGGGGCAGAGCTGCTGGTCATCGGCACCAGCTCCGACGACCGCCTCGCCCAGCTCCGGGCGGGCGAGGCCCTGAGCGCCGTCCTGCTCGCCGCCACCCACGCCGGCCTCGCCTCCTGCCCCCTCAGCCAGGTGCTCGAGGTCCCGACGACCCGACGAGCGCTGCGCGACGGTGTCCTCGGCGGCAGCGTCGAACCGCAGGTGGTCGTCCGGGTGGGCTGGGCCAGCAGCGGTCCGGAGCTCCCGACCACCCCCCGCCGGCCCCTCCACGAGGTGCTGACCACGGTCTGAGCCGCGCTCCCCGGACGTCACGGCCGTCGGGGGGCTCCTTCCTCGCGGCGGGTGGGCTCTCGGTCCGAGCTTCGTGGTCCCGTGCAGGGTCGCCAGGCGCCGGGTGAGCTCACCTCGTCGATCTCGCCGCGGGCCAGCCGCTCGGCGAGCACCTGCTGCGCGGAGCGGTTGGGCGGGGACCGGTGCCCCGGTGCGGCTGCCGCAGGAGCATGGTGATCCCGGCGATCACCGGCGCCCAGCCGACGTCGTGCTCAACGACGCCGACGTCACGTTCCTGACCGACACGGACCCGCACCACGCGCAGGCCGTGGACGTGTCCGGGACACCGACGTGAAGGCCCTCGCCACGTCCGTCGTCGCCGCCCAGAACGCGGAGGTCGCGACGATGAACCGCCTGCTCGCCCAGCTCTGAGCCGCCGCGCGGGAACGCGCCCCGTCTCAGCCCCACCAGCCGCTGCACGCCTCCCCCACACCGAGCAGGGGCCTGGCCGTCACCCGGCGCCCGGTGACGTCCTCGGCGCACACGGCCAGCACCTGGTTCTTCAGTCCCGGAGCCCAGGGGTGGGGCGCGGCGCCGTCCGCGGACTCCACCACGGGATCGAGCAGCCGAGCCGTCCCCGTCACGGTCACCGACCACCCCGTGCGGTTGACCTCGTCCATCGCGCTGACACCGATGGTCATCACCAGTCCGTTCTCGGCCGCCAGCACCGCCTCACCAGGACCCGTGCGCACCAGCACGTCCTCGCCGTGCAGCGCCACGTTGACCAGCGTCATCCGCGGTCGCAGCGGTGTGCTGAACACCAACCACCCCGTCGGCGCGCCGGCGAGCATGCGCAGGCACTCCGCCCTCGTCAGGACCTCGAGGCCTGGCACCGTCTCGGTCGTCATCGTCTCTCCTCCTCAGAACTTCCCGAGCTCCGCGAGCCGGATCGGCTCGTGGAGGTGCCCGTTGTCGTGCGTCCCTGTCTCCGGCACCACCGGTGCGGCCGGGGTCACCGGGAGCGCAGCCACCGCGGCCGCCGTCTCGTGGGTCAGGAAGGTGCCGAGCTCGGCGATGGTGCTCATCAGCGGGGCGGGGAACACGACGGTGGTGTTCTTGTCGACGCCGATCTCGACCAGGGACTGCAGGGTGCGCAGCTGCAGGGCCAGCGGGTGGGCCGCCATGATGTCGGAGGCGTCGCCCAGGGCCGCGGCGGCGAGGTGCTCGCCCTCGGCGCTGATGATCTTGGCGCGCTTCTCCCGCTCGGCCTCGGCCTGGCGCGCCATGGCGCGCTTCATGCTGTCGGGCAGCTGGATGTCCTTGAGCTCCACCAAGGTCACCTCGACGCCCCACTCGACGGTGGCGACGTCGAGGATCTGCCGGATGTCGGTGTTGATGCGGTCGGTCTCGGACAGGGTCTCGTCCAGGGTGTGCTGGCCGACGACCTTGCGCAGCGTGGTCTGGGCGATCTGGTCGATGGCGGAGTAGACGTTCTCGATGGCGACCACGGACTTCACGGCGTCGACGACGCGGAAGTAGGCGACGGCGGAGACGTCGACGCTCACGTTGTCCCGGGTGATGATCCCCTGGGACTGGATGGGCATGGTGACGATCCGCAGCGAGACACGGTGCAGCACGTCGACGAACGGGATCATGATCCGCAGCCCGGGGTCGCGCTCGCCGATGACGCGGCCGAGCCGGAACAACACGCCCTGCTCGTACTGCTGGACGATCCGCACGGCCAGCGCCAGGCCGACGAGGACCACCACGAGCACCACCGCGAGGACGGCGAGCACGGTGGTCATCAGCGCTCGACGTGCAGGTGGTCGGTGACCCCGAGGACGCCAGGAGCCGACCAGCACGCCTGCTCGGCCTGGCGGCGCTCGCCCCAGGAGCGCACGGTGCCGGTGAGGGTGACCATGCCGGCGGAGTCCGCGGTGACGGTGACGGTGCGGCCGTCCACCTGGGCGTTGCGCACGAGGGCCTCGCCGATCTCGGCCCGGATGCCGGCCGTCGCGATCCCCGGGCTGATGGTGATGAGGTTGAACACGTCGCGCACACCCTTGAGGTAGTGCACGGCGCGGCCGGCCGCCACCCGCTGGTACTGCCAGGTGACGGCTCCGCTCAGGGTCACCACGTGGTCGTGCACGGCCACCCGCACGGTGGGCGGGACGTTGACGGCCCGCTCGATCGCCTCGCCCGCCTCCCGGGCCACGTCGGTGTCGTTGGCCGCGCCGGAGGTGGTGCGCACGGTCATCTGGTCGGCCACGCCGTTCGCGCCGCGGACCCGCTGGGCGGCCTTCACCGCGAGCCGCTTCTCGGGGAAGCTGCCGACCTCCCCGGAGAGCGTGACGGCGCCCTCGGACGCCGCGACCCCGATGTGGGTGGCGTCGACGTCCTTGACCCAGATCAGCTCGGAGACGACGGCCGCCTGCAGCTCGGCGTCGGTGGGGACGGGAGGGGAGGTGGACTGCGCGGCGGTGGTCATGGGTCGAGCCTGCTCGGCACGCCCGGTGTGCAGCAGGGCCCAAGGTCCCGTGCCAGGGGGTCCTGGGCCTCCCCCGCGGTGCGGGCCGTTCGCCTCCCCCGCGGTGCGGGCCGTTCGCCTCCCCCGCGGTGCGGGCCGTTCGCCTCTGCCGCGGGGCCGTCGCCGCGCCCAGGCTCGGTGCGTGACGAGCACAGAGCAGGACCGGGCCGTGGTGGTGGGCGTCGACGGCGCGGAGAGCGCGGACCTGGCGGTGCACTGGGGTGCGGCCGAGGCCGTCCGGCGCGAGGTGCCGCTCCGGCTGGTCACGGCCTTCCCCTGGCGGCCGGGCGAGAGCGGGCACCTGCAGCACGGTGACGCCTACCGCCGTGAGCTTCTGCACGAGCGTGAGCTCCACCTCGCCCGGGTCGCGCAGGAGGTGGGCGAGGTCGTCCCCGACGTGGACGTGAGCCACCGGGTGGTGGTGGGCGAGCCGATCGCCGTCCTCGGGGCGGAGTCCCGCCGGGCGGGGACGCTCGTGATCGGCGACCGTGGGCTCGGCGCCCTGGCCGGGGTGCTGGTGGGTTCGAGCGCGGTGGCCCTGGCCCGGGGTGCGGGCTGCCCGGTGGTCGTGGTGCGGGGCGACGGTGCTCCGGCGGCCGACCTGCCCGTGGTGGTCGGCGTGGACGGCACCCCGACCAGCGAGGACGCGCTGGCCTTCGCCTTCGACGCCGCCTCCTCCCGCCGGGTGCCGCTGGTGGCCGTGCACGCGTGGTGGGCGGACCTCCACCCCACGCTGCAGCGGCAGTCGGACCTGCGCGCGACCCTGGAGACCGAGGGGGAGCTGCTCGCCGAGCGGCTGGCGGGGTGGTCGGAAAAGTACCCCGCGGTGACCGTCTCGCGCGTGCTGTCGCGACGGCCCGCCACCGAGGTCCTGCTGGCCCAGGGCGCCCACGCCCAGCTCGTGGTGGTCGGCTGCGGCGGCCGGGGTGCGCTGGCCGGCCTGGTGCTGGGCTCGGTGAGCCAGGCGCTGCTGCACCACTGCGCGTGTCCCGTCGCCGTGGTCCGGCCCAGGGGCTGAGCCGTGGTCCGGCCCAGGGGCTGAGCCGTTCAGGTCCGCCGCAGGTCCGCCCCGTAGACGGCGGCCTGCGTGCGGCGCTGCATGCCGAGCTTGGCGAAAAGCCCCGACACGTAGTTCTTGACGGTCTTCTCCGACAGGAACAGGGCGCTGCCGATCTCGCGGTTGGTGAGGCCGTCGGCGATGAGGTTGAGCACCTCCCGCTCGCGGTCGGTCAGGGAGGCGAGGCGGGGATCGCTGGGCTCGCCCTCGCGCAGCCGGGTGAGCAGCCGCTCGGTGACGGCAGGGTCCAGCAGGGACTTGCCCGCGGCCACCTGGCGGATCGCGTCCACCAGCGAGGTCCCGCGGATCTCCTTGAGCAGGTAGCCCGCGGCGCCGGCCATCACGGCGGCGAAGATCGCGTCGTCGTCGTCGTAGGAGGTGAGGATGAGGCAGCGCACCGCCGGGGCGGAGGCACGCAGGTCCCGGCACACGTCGATGCCGGAGCCGTCGGGCAGGCGGGCGTCCAGCAGCGCGACGTCCGGCTGTGCGGCGGGGATGCGGCGGACGGCCTCGGCCGCGGTCGCCGCCTCCCCCACGATGGTGATGCCAGGTTCCTCGGTGAGCAGGTCTGCGATGCCGCGGCGCACCATCTCGTGGTCGTCGAGGAGGAAGACGCCGATGGTCTTCTCGGTGGCGGCGGTCAGGCGAGCGGGATCGTCCACGTCAGCCGGGTCCCTTCGTGGTGCGGTCGGGTGGGGGTCTCGGTGCCGGGCTCCAGCAGGAGGGTGCCGCCGTGCTGCTCGGCGCGACACCGCAGGTTGGCCAGACCGCTGCGGCGGGTCGCACCGCCGAGCCCGGTGCCGTCGTCGAGCACCACGAGGCTGAGCCTGGTGGTGCTGGCGAGCAGGTCGACCTCGACGTGCTCGGCGCCGGCGTGCCGGGCGGCGTTGGTGAGGGCCTCCCGGAGCACGGCGACGAGGTCGTCGACCACCGGCTCGGGGACCACGGCGTCGATCGGCCCCCGGAAGCGCAGGTGCGGCTCGCACCCCAGCAGCGGGCCCACCTCGGCCGCCACGGTCAGCAGGCGGGTGCGCACCGTGCTCGTCGCCGGCCCGAGCGAGCCGCGCAGCGCGAAGATGGACGTGCGGGTCTGCCGGATGGTGTCGTCGATGTCGGTGACCACGCGGTGCAGCCGCTGGGCCCGGGGGTCGTCGTCGAGGCCGGAGGCGACGCTCTGCACGGTGAGCCCCAGGGCGAACAGTCGCTGGATGACGTGGTCGTGCAGGTCCCGGGCGATCCGGTCACGGTCGGTGAGCAGCGCGATGCGCTGCTGGTCGGTGCGGGCATCGGCGAGCTCGAGGGCCACGGCGGCGTGGTCGGCGAAGGTGCTGGCCATCTCGAGGTCCGCGGGGGTGAACAGGTGCCGACCGCGGCGCCGTCCGATGGACAGCACGCCCCGTGCCCGGGCCGGTCCCCCGAGCGGCAGGCACATGCCCGGCCCGACGGTCACCGCGTCGACCACCTGGGCGGTGAAGCGCTCGTCGGTCTGGGCGTCCTCCACCAGCACGGGCGCCCCGGACTCCAGCGTCAGTCCCACCACGCTGCCCTCCAGAGGGAACGTGCGGGCGGTCAGCTCGGCGGCGCCGTCCCCTGCGGCCACCTCGATGATGACCCGCCGCCCGTCGGGGGTCGGCAGCAGCACGGTGACCACGTCCGCGTCGGCGATGTCCCGCGCGAGCCGGGCGATGACCTCCAGCGGGTCCTCCCCGTCCACCGAGAGGAGCTGACGGGTCACCTCGGTGGACGCCTGCAGCCAGGCCTGGCGGCGCTGGGCGTCGGCGTAGAGCCGCGCGTTCTCGATGGCCACCCCGGCGGTGGCCGCGAGCGCGGAGACCAGCTCGGTGTCCTCGGCGGTGAAGTCCCCGTCCAAGCGCTCGGCCAGGTAGAGGTGGCCGAAGACGACGTCGCGGACCCGGACGGGCACCCCGAGGAACGTGCTCATCGGCGGGTGGTGCTCCGGGAAGCCCACCGAGCGGATGTCGTCGGACATCTCGTGCAGCCGGATCGGGCGCGGGTCGTCGATGAGGGCGCCGAGCAGTCCCTTCCCCTCCGGCAGGTGACCGATCCGCGCGACGGTGGCCTCGTCCATGCCGACGGTGACGAACTCCGCCAGCCCGCCGGACGCGTCGAGCACGCCCAGGGCGCCGTACCGGGCCTGCGAGAGCTCGCAGGCGGCCGCGACCACGTGCCGCAGCAGCACCGGCAGGGACAGGTCGGCCACCACGGCCTGGTTGGCCTTGAGCAGGCCACGCAGCCGCCCCTGGGTGGCCTGCACGTCCTGGGCACGGTCGATCAGCTGCACCAGAAGCTCGTCGAGGCCGAGCTTGGACCCGTCTGCGGCCGCGGTCACGCCGTCTCGCTCAGCACGTCGACGAGGCGGCGCCGACGCGTGGCGGGGACCTCACCGGCGCGGCCCACGCGCACCAGCGTCTGCGGGTGCATCACCAGCCCGAGCCCGGCACGCAGCGCGGCGTTGGTCTCCGCCACCTCGATGACCTGCATGAGCGTGCTGGCCGCGAAGCCGGCGACCGTCAGCTCGAGCAGCACCCGCTCCAGCGCCTCACCGGCGCGCAGCCACTCCAGCTGCGACTCGTGCCGCGTCCCCAGCACCATCAGCGCGCCGGTCGTCGGGTCGTCCTGGCCGGTCAGCAGACCCATCCCGCGGGTGTCGGGCCCTCGTCCGGTCCGGGGCGGCAGCGCCGAGACCGGTACACCGTCGGTGCGGCCGACGTCGCCGCCGGTCCACGCCGCGAGCTCGTGGCGGTAGCCGGGCACCGCGTCCTGCACCTCGTCAGCCCGTCGGCTCAGCCGGGAGGCGGTCCGGCCCTGGGCCGCGTCCAGGACCCGGAGCTCGGCCCCCTCGTCCGCGGCCGCGCCCACCAGGCGCACCAGCAGGGCGGCGGGCGGCGGATCACCGGTGAACGGCGTCCGGGTGGTGCGGCGTGCGTCCACGGCGACGTCCAGCCGCGCCAGCGCGTCGGTGGACGGCGCGGACCCGGCCGGCGGCTCGTCGAGCAGCACGACCCGGGCGAGCAGGTCCGGGCGGGCGGGATCGGGCACCCGTTCCACCCGGCACGTCCGACCGGCCGCGGCGATGGCGACCTGGGCGTTGAGCAGGGCGCAGCCGCAGCTCATCAGCACCTGGCGGCCGTGCCCGTCGAGCACGGACAGTCGCCTGCTCCAGTCGGCGTGCACCTCGAGGCTGTCCGGCGTGAGGCGCAGGCGCCACGGCTGGGTGTTGTGCACCGACGGCGCGCGCACCGCCTGCACGGCAGCGCGACGCAGCGCGGTGGTGCGGGCGAGCTGGGGCACCGCGGCCCTCCTGTCGTCCTCGAGTGGTCGGGCACGAGTGGGTCGAGTGTGCGCTCGCCCGGTCAGGCGCCGACAGGGGCGAAGGTCCCGCCCCTGCGGTGGGACCTCCCTCCCGGCCGGCGGGACGAAGGATCCCTGGTCCGGTCGGGCGCGCCCCCAGACAGTAGGCGTCACGGACACCCTCCCGAACCTGCTGGCCGCGGGCTCGCACCGCACCACCGTGCTGGTCGCCCGGTCACCAGGGATCAGCGCGCGGGGCCGAGCACCGCCCGCAGCGCTTCCCGGACGGTGGCGGGCAGCGGCGCGGTCGTGTCGAGCGCCACCGCCTCAGGCCAGGGGTCTGCCGACCGCGCCATGGCCGCCGCGATCTCCGGGGTGGCCTCGGAAGGACCCCGCGGCCGCTGGTGGATCCGCTGCGCCGCCACCTCCGCGGGGACCACGCAGCGCAGCTCGGTCACGTCGGAGGAGCCCTGGAGGGCCAGCGACACCACCCGGGTCCGGTCGGCGGCGGAGGTCCACGAGGCATCCAGCACCACCGAGCGCCCCAGCCCCAGCTCTGACCGGGCGCGGTCCAGCAGCGCGGCGAGCACCCGCTCCTTGGCCCCGGCCGAGTACGCACCGCCGTCCACCGTGCCGCCCTCGCCCGCGATCTCCCCGGCCGCCCGGAGCTCGACGCGGAGCACGTCGCTGGCCAGCACCACCGCCCCCAGCTCGGCCGCGAGCGCGGCGGCCACGGTCGACTTGCCTGTGCCGGGCAGCCCGCCGACCAGCACCAGCCGCACCGTGGCCGCCCGGAGGTGCCGCAGGGCCAGGTCGGCGTAGCCCGCCGCCTGCTCGGCCGCCCCGGCCCGGCCCTGGGTGTGCTGCAGGCCCTCGACCTTGGCGCGGACGAACGCGCGGTAGGCGGTGTAGTGGTGGACGAGGGAGTCCGGTGCCGCCACCGTCTCGCCGGAGGCCAGCGCGTAGTCGTGCAGGAAGTCCGCGGCGAGCCCGGGGCGGCCGAGGTGCTCCAGGTCCATGGCGAGGAAGGCGGCATCGTCGAGGCGGTCGACGAAGCGGAGCCGGTCGTCGAAGTCGAGGCAGTCGAGCACCCGGGGGCCGTCCGGCAGGCAGAACACGTCCTCGGCGATGAGGTCGGCGTGCCCGTCGACGATGCACCCCTGGGCCACCCGCAGGGCCAGCAGCGGACCGCGGCCGTCGAGGAACTGCGCGACCAGCTCCGCGACCTCGTCCAGGACCCCTGCGTCGAGCACCCCCATCTCGCGGGCCTGGTCGACGTTGTCGCCCCAGCGCTCCCGCAGGGCGTCCGCCCCGCCCTCGGCGTCGACCTCGGGCCCTCGGCGGGCGGTGCCGTGGAAGTCCGCCACCAGGTGCGCCAGGGCCACCAGGTGGGCATCGACGGCGCGCCCCTGCGTGACCATCGTGGACAGCCGCAGCTCGTCCGGCATCCGGCGCATCACCAGCACGGGCTCGGCCGCCCCCCCGAGCGGGTCCTCGACGGTCACCACCCCCAGGTAGACGTCGGGCGCGAGGCGTCGGTTCAGCTCGAGCTCGCGGTCCAGGGCCGCCCGGCGGCGGGCCGGGGTGCTGAAGTCCAGGAACGCGGTGCGCACGGGCTTCTTCATCTTGTGGGCGCGGTCGGCCGAGAGGACCAGCACCCCCGAGTGCGTCTCGGCCACGGTGAGGAACGGGGTGCTCCAGGCGCTGCTCACGACTCCCGGACGACCACCAGCGGGCAGTCGACGGACTGCAGCAGCGCGCGGCTCGTGGAGCCCAGCAGCATGCTCGCGAACCCGCCGCGGCCGTGGCTGCCGACCACGACCAGCGCGGCCCCCTCGGCCTCGGCGAGCAGGGTGCGCACCGGCCGGTCCTCCACCACCACCTCGCGGACGACCACCCCGGGGTGCCGCGCGGCCGGGGCGGCCAGCGCCAGGGCGAGGACTTCGGTGTGCCCGGCCTGCAGCAGCGCGGGGTCCAGCACCGCGGCGGAGCTGTCCAGCGCGTAGACCGCCGCCAGGTCGAGGTCGGTCCACGCGTGCACGGCCACCAGGTCGGCACCGCGCAGCGCGGCCTCCGCGAACGCCAGCTCCACGGCCCGGTCGCTGGTGGGCGAGCCGTCCACCCCGACCACGACGGGCCCCTGCTCGGGCGTGGCCACCGCGGCGTGCACCACCACGACGGGGCAGCGGGCGTGGCCGACCACCGAGGAGCTCACCGAGTGCGCCAGCCCACCGGAGCGCTCGCCGACGCCGCGGGAACCGACCACGAGCAGGCCGGCGTCGAGGGAGTGGGCGAGCAGGGCGGTCACCGGCGGGCCCGGGTGCAGCTCGGCGCGCACGTCGGTGGCGCCCAGGGCGCGGGCCTGCGCGGCCGCAGCTGTGAGCACCTCGCTGGTGCGGAACCGGTGGCTGACCGCAGCGTCGGTGAGCACGGTGCTCAGCTCGCCGATCCCGGGACCGGGCAGCGCGGCCACCACCAGCAGCGGCACGTCGCGCAGGCGGGCCTCGGTGGCGGCCCAGGCCACCGCGCTCCCGGCGGCCGGTGATCCGTCGACCCCGACGACGACCGGAGCCGGGGCGGTCGGTGTGCTCACGCCGCGACGACGGCGGCCGCGGGCACGACGACGACCGGGCAGGACAGGCCGTGCGCGGAGTGGTTCAGAACCGTCGAGCTGACCGAGCCCAGGACGCGGCTGTGGTGGCGCGCCCCGAGCACGAGCAGGGCCACCCCGGCCGCCGCGCGGCGCAGCTCGTCGGCGTTGATGCCCTCCACGACCAGGGCCGTGATCTCGACCGCCGGCTCGCCGGCGGCGACCCGCTCGGCGAGGACGCCGTCCACCGTCTCCTGCAGCCCGGCGCCGATGAACGCGGCGGGCTGACCCTCCTCCGGCCACACGGGGAACACGCCCCAGATGCTCGGGTAGTGGAACACGTGCAGCGCCACCACGTCCCCACCACGGTAGGCGGCCTCGGTGGCCGCGAAGCGCAGCGCCGCCACCGAGGCCGGGTCGTCGTCCATGCCGACCACGACACGGGCGGCCAGCGCGGTCGGGTCGGTCGGCAGCGGGGCGGGACCAGCGGTGGTCTCCGGTGCGGTGGTCTCCGGTGCGGTGGTCTCCGGTGCGGTGGTGGGAGCAGCGGTGGTGGTCATGGGTCGACCCTCCCGCGCCCGCACGCCGCGGGACAGGACCGGCGGTCCCGACGTTCTCGGGACCTTGGTCGCTGGCCGGGACAGCGCGGACCGACCACCGTGGCGGGGTGACCGCCCTCCTGCCCCCGCCCGTGCCGGTCGACCTCCGGTGCGAGCCCGCACCGGTGGTGCCCTGACGTGCACGCCGACCGGGTGCTGGTCGTCAACGCGGGCTCGTCCAGCCTGAAGCTGCGGCTGCTCGAGGGGGTCGAGGTGGTGCGCAGCGCGGACCTGCCGGCCGGCGGCGACGCGGGCGCGGCGCTGCGGGACTGGCCGACCCCGGACGTGGTCGGCCACCGCGTGGTGCACGGTGGCACCGAGTTCACCGGTCCGGTGCGGGTCGACGCCGGTGTGCGCCGGGCGCTGGGCGAGCTCACCGACCTGGCGCCGCTGCACCAGCCGACGTCCCTCGCCGCGCTGGACGCGGTGTCCGCGATGCTGCCCGGGGTCCCGGCCGTGACCTGCTTCGACACCGCCTTCCACGCCGACATCCCGGACGCGGCCGCCACCTGCGCCGTCCCGCTGGAGTGGCGCCAGCGCTGGGGGATCCGCCGCTACGGCTTCCACGGTTTGTCGCACGCCTGGGCCGCCCGGCGCGCGGCGGAGCTCGTCGGTCGTCCCGTGGAGCAGCTGCGGGTGGTGAGCTGCCACCTCGGGGCCGGGGCCTCCGTGACGGCGGTGCTCGGTGGCCGCAGCGTCGACACCACGATGGGGTTCACGCCGCTGGACGGCCTGGTGATGGCGACCCGCTCCGGCTCGGTCGACCCGGGGCTGGTGCTGTGGCTGCTGGAGCACGAGCACCTGGCCGCGCACGAGGTGGCCGCTTCGCTGGAGCAGCGCTCGGGGCTGCTCGCCCTCGCCGGGACCGCGGACCTGGAGGAGGTCGTTCGGCGCTCCCGCGTGCGGGACCCGCGGGCCGTGCTCGCGCTGGAGGTCTACCTGCACGCCCTCGTCGCCGGGGTCGCTGCCATGACCGCCGCGACGGGCGGGCTCGACGTCCTCGTGCTGACCGGCGGGGTGGGCGAGCACTCGGCCGTGGTGCGCGCCCGCGCGGCGGCGGCCCTGGCCTTCCTCGGCGTGGTCCTCGACGGCCCGGCCAACGACCGTGCCCATGCCGACGCCGACGTGTCCGCGCCGGGCTCGTCGGTGCGCACGCTCGTGGTCACCGCCCGCGAGGACCTGCAGATCGCCCACGAGGTGCGCACGCTGCCGGGGTGAGCTCAGGCGGTCACCGTGGTCCCGGCCGTCCCGGCGACCACGGCGGCGGCGTCGTCGAGGGCGCCGATCACCGCGGGACGTCCGGTCGCGACCACGAACCGCCGGCACGCCTCCACCTTCGGTCCCATCGACCCCGCCGCCAGCTCCAGAGCGTCGACGTCGACGGTGCGCACCGTCGGCAGCAGGGCCGCCGCCGGGGTGCCGAACCCGCTCAGCACGCCGGCCACGTCGGTCAGCAGCACCAGCCGGTCGGCGTCGAGGGCCTGCGCGAGCAGCGCCGCGGTGAGGTCCTTGTCGACCACGGCCTCGACACCGCGCAGCCCACCGTCGGCGCCCTCCACCACCGGCACCCCACCCCCTCCCCCGCAGACCACGACCGTCCGGGCGTCGACCAGCGCGGCGATGCTCGCGAGCTCCACCACGCGCAGGGGCTCCGGGGAGGCCACCACGCGGCGCCACTGCTCGCCGTCGGAGCGCACGGTCCACCGGTGCTCGTGGGCCTGGCGCACCGCGTGCTCGCGCGTCATCACCGCGCCCACGGGCTTCGTCGGCGCGGCGAACGCCGGATCCTGCGCGGAGACCACGGTCTGGGTCACCACCACGAGCACCGGGCGGCGCACCCCCGCGTCGTGCAGCGCCTGCGCGAACCAGTAGCCGATCATGCCCTGGGTCTGTGCCCCCAGGACGTCCAGCGGGTAGGGCTCGCTCAGCGACGGGTCGGCGGAGCTCTGCACCGCGAGCAGTCCCACCTGGGGCCCGTTGCCGTGCACGAGGACCAGCTCGTGGGACTCGGCCAGCG
Source organism: Rhodococcus antarcticus (assembly GCF_026153295.1). NCBI lineage: Bacteria > Bacillati > Actinomycetota > Actinomycetes > Mycobacteriales > Nocardiaceae > Rhodococcus > Rhodococcus antarcticus. The sequence goes on from NZ_CP110615.1 coordinate 1,798,774, forward strand.
GGGCCAGGGCGGCCGCCGCGGCCTGCACGTGGTGACGCTGCACGGCGGCGTCGGGCGGCTCGCCCCGGCGCAGCAGCGCGTTTCCGCCGACCGCGACGACGATGCGCACCGTCAGCGACCCAGGGCAGCGACCAGGACCGCCTTGATGGTGTGCAGCCGGTTCTCGGCCTGGTCGAACACGAGGGAGGCGGCCGAGCGGAACACCGCGTCGGTGACCTCGGCCCCGTCCAGCCCGAACGTCGCGTGCACCTTCTCCCCGAGCACCGTGGTGCGGTCGTGCACCGCGGGCAGGCAGTGCAGGAAGGCGACGTCCGGGTTGTGCGTGGCCGCCACCAGCTCGGCGGTCACCCGGTACGGCGTCAGCAGCGGCACCCGGGTGCTCCAGGCGCTCTCCGGCTCGCCCATGCTCACCCACACGTCGGTGTAGAGGAAGTCCGCGTTGGCCACCCCGAGCTCGGGGTCCTCGGTCACCAGGACCCGGGCACCGCTGGTCTCGGCCAGGGCGTGCGCGGTGGCCACGACGTCGTCGGGCGGCCACAGCGCGCGCGGCGCGGCGATGCGGACGTCCATGCCCAGCAGCGCCCCGGCCACCAGCAGGGAGCGACCGACGTTGCCGTGGCCGTCGCCGAGGAAGCAGAGGCTGATCCCGTCGACCGGGCCGGGGTGGTGCTCGAGCATCGTCATCACGTCGGCGAGCACCTGGGTGGGGTGCCAGGAGTCGGTGAGGCCGTTCCACACGGGGACCCCGGCGTGCTCGGCGAGCTGCTCCACGGTCTCCTGGGCGAACCCCCGGAACTCGATGCCGTCGAACATCCGGCCCAGCACCTGTGCGGTGTCCTCGACCGACTCCTCCCGGCCCATGTGCGAGCCGGCCGTGTCGAGGTAGGTCACGTGGGCGCCCTGCTCGTGCGCAGCCACCTCGAACGCGCACCGGGTCCGGGTGGAGCTCTTCTCGAACACCAGCGCGATGTTGCGTCCGGTCAGCCGGGGGACCTCGGTGCCGGCGGCCCGCTCGCGCTTGAGCTCGCCGGCGGTGCGGACGAGCTCCAGCAGCCCGTGGGCGTCCAGGTCGAGGGTGCGCAGCAGCGAGCCCGGGTGGCGCCCGGTGGCCCGGGTGGTCGTCGGCGCGCTCACCGGAGGCCGTCGCGCTCGATCGGCAGGGTCATGCACCGGGAGCCGCCCCGGCCACGGCCGAGCTCGTTGCCCGGGATGGAGAGGACCTCGATGCCGTGCTCCCGCAGCATGGAGTTGGTGACGGTGTTGCGCTCGTAGCCGACCACCACCCCCGGGGCCAGGGCCAGGAAGTTGTTGGCGTCGTCCCACTGCTCGCGCTCGGCGGCGCGGGCGTCCTCGGTGGCCGAGAGCACCCGCACGGGCACGCCCAGGGCGTCGGAGATGGTGTCGACCAGGTCGGTGCGCGCCTCCACGCGCAGCCCGGCGGTGGCGCGCTCCACCACCTCCTCCGGGTCGGCCGCGGTGACCACCCACGTGCGCATCGCCCGCGGGTCCAGGCCCGGGTAGCAGACGAAGGTGTCGAGGTCGATCATCGTGAGGATGGTGTCCAGGTGCATCAGCGCGTGGCTCCGGGGCATCTCGACCGCGATGACCGTGTGCGCCTGCGACGTGCGGAACAGCTCGCGGGCCAGGATCTCCACCGCCATCGGCGTGGTCCGCTCCCCCATCCCGATCAGCACCACCCCACGGCCGAGGACGTGGATGTCTCCGCCCTCCAGGGTCGCCGGCTGGTGGTCGACGTCGTCCGCCCCGTAGTAGACGGGGAACGTGGCGGCGGTGAACAGCGGGTGGAAGCGGTACACGGCCTGGCAGTGCAGCTGCTCGCGGCGCCGCGCCGCCTTGGCCATCGGGTTGATGCTCACCCCGCCGTACACCCAGGCCGAGCTGTCCCGGGGGAACAGGGTGTTGGGCAGCGGGGCGAGCACGAGGTCGTCGAGGTCCAGGGTGGCCAAGCGCAGGCTGTGCACGTGCAGCGGCGAGAGGTCGGCGCGGGTGACGCCCCCGACGAGCAGCTCGGCGAGCGACGCGGCGTCGACCTTCTCGAACAGCTCGCGCAGCGGCGCCACCAGCGTCGGGCCCACCCGCTCCGGGGTGCACACCCGGTCCAGCACGAACGCCCGTGCGTCGGGGAGCTCCATGGTCTCGGCGAGCAGGGTGTCCCAGTGGTGCACGGTCACCCCCTGCTCGCGCAGCACCTGAGCGAACGTGTCGTGCTCCTCGCGGGCCTTCGCCGCCCAGAGGACGTCGTCGAACAGCAGGTCGCGGCAGGTGCTGGGCGTGAGGCGGCTGAGCTCCAGCCCCGGGCGGTGCAGGACGGCCTGGCGCAGGACGCCGACCTCCGAGTGGACTCCGAGCGTGCGGTGCACAGCAGTTCCCTTCCTCGAGCAGGTGCGGGTGGGGCGGGGGTGGGCGGGGATCAGTACTCGATGCGCAGGTGGTCGAGCACCCCGGTGACGCCCGGCGCGGACCAGCTCGCGTGCTCGGCGGCGCGGCGCTCGGCCCAGGAGCGGACGGTGCCCTCCAGGGTGACGACGCCGTCGGCGTCCTCGGTGACGGTGATGTGCTTGCCCTCGAGCTGGGCGCTGCGGACCAGCGCTGCCCCGATGGCGGCCTTGATCCCCGTCGCCGTCGCGGTGGGCCGCAGCGTGATCGTGTTCAGGACCCCGCTGACGCCCCGGACGTAGCGGACGGCGCGGCCGGCGGCCTCGCGCTCGTGCTGCCAGGCGACGGTGCCGGAGAGGGTGACGACGTGGCTGCGCACGGCGACGTGCACCGTGTCCGGGACGTCGACGGCGCGGTGCACGGCCTCTCCCGCCTCGCGGGCGATGTCGGTGTCGTTCGCCGCCCCCCAGCGGGAGCGGACGGTGATCTCCTGGGCGATGGCCTGCACACCGCGCACCCGCGCCACGGCCTTCCCGGCGAGCAGCTTCTCCGGGAAGCTGTCCACCTCGCCGGAGAGGGTCACCGCGCCGTCGGCCACGGCCACCCCGATGTGGGTGGAGCTGACGCTGGGGATCCAGCTGAGCTCGGCCAGGACGGCGCTCTTCAGCTCGGCGTCGGAGACGGGCACCCTGTCGCTCGCGGTCTGTGTCATGTTCCCAGCCTGGTCAGCGCCGACCCGTCCGGGCAGGGCCCAAGGTCCCCCTCGGACGGGGCGGACGCACCGTTGCCGCACACCGGGTGGGGCCGGGCGGTGGCCGGTCCGCGGGTCAGCAACCAGTGGACCTGCGCCCGCGACGGGTGCGGCTGCCGGTCACGACGCGGTGGGCCCTAGGTCCCGACATCCCCGCAGGCCCTGCCCGACTCGGCTCCGGCGGCGCACAGTGGGTCCATGACCACGCCGGAGCCCGTACCGACCACCCCGGAGACCGAGCCGGACGCCGCGCCCACGCCGCTCGCGCACCCGCTGAGCCGTTGTCCACGACCGACGCTCAGGACGGCTGCGGCTGCGCGCCCCCGCGGCTCAGTGGCTGCCGGCGAGGTGCCCGGCCAGGCGGGCGTGACGGTCCTCGCTGAGGGCGTTCATCCCGGTGATCGTCACGGCCGTGCCGCGGGCGGCGTACTTGGTGGTGATCGCGTCCAGCGCCGCCACCGTGGAGGCGTCCCACACGTGGGCACCGCTGAGGTCGATGACGACGGTGGTGGGGTCGTCGGCGTAGTCGAAGCGGAAGACGAGGTCGTTGGAGGAGGCGAAGAACAGGTTGCCGGTGACGGCGTAGACCACGGTCGTGCCGTCGGGGTCCACCACGCGGGCCACGTCGACGACGTGGGCGACGCGACGCGCGAAGGCGATCATCGCGACGAGCACGCCGACCCCGACCCCGTAGGCGAGGTTGTGGGTGGCCACGGTGACCAGGACCGTCGAGAGCATCACGAGGGTCTCCGAGAGCGGCATCCGCCGCAGGGTGGACAGGCGCACCGAGTGCCAGTCGAAGGTGCCGGCGGCGACCATGACCATCACCGCCACCAGCGCGGCCATCGGGATCACGGCGACGACGTCACCCAGGACCACCACCAGGATGAGCAGGAACACCCCGGCGAGGAAGGTCGATAGCCGGGTCCGAGCGCCGCTGCGCACGTTGATCATGGTCTGGCCGATCATCGCGCAGCCCCCCATGCCGCCGAAGAACCCGGTCACCAGGTTCGCCACACCCTGCCCCCAGGACTCCCGTGTCTTGTCCGAGTGGGTGTCGGTGATCCCGTCGACGAGCTTGGCCGTCATCAGCGACTCGATCAGCCCCACCAGGGCGATGGCCAGCGCGAAGGGCGCGACGATCCGCAGGGTCTCCAGCGTCATCGGCACCGCCGGCACGCCGAGCACGGGCAGCGAGTCGGGCAGCGCGCCCTCGTCCCCCACCGTCGGCACGGCCACGGCGGCCAGCACGGTGAACCCGGTCAGCGCGACGATCGCGACGAGCGGGGCGGGCACGGCGGTGGTCAGCCGGGGCAGCAGGACCATCACCGCGACACCGACCGCCGCCAGCACGTACACCGGCCAGGGCACGTCCCGCAGGTAGGGCAGCTGCGAGGAGAAGATGAGGATGGCCAGGGCGTTGACGAAGCCGACCATCACGCTGCGCGGCAGGAACCGCATGAGCCTGGCCACCCCGAGCCCGGCCAGCACCACCTGCATCGCGCCACCCAGCAGCACCGCCGCGACGAGGTACTCCAGCCCGTGCTCGCGGGCGAGCGGGGCGACCACCAGCGCGACCGACCCGGTGGCCGCGGAGATCATCGCCGGACGGCCTCCCACGATGCTGATGGTCACGGCCATCGTGAACGACGCGAACAGGCCCACCCGCGGGTCGACCCCGGCGATGATGGAGAAGCTGATGGCCTCGGGGATCAGGGCCAGGGCCACGACGAGCCCGGCGAGCACCTCCACCCTCGCCACCCGGGGGCTCAACCAGGCGGGGCGGCGCAGCACGGGACGCGGCACGGTCGGACGGGCGCGGGGTGCGCGCACGGCTGAGGTCACGGTGGGGCCATCTCTCCGGGGGTAGCGGGGGTCGACGGGGCCGCACCAGCGGGGCCGCGCGTCAAGTGGGACACTACTCTCACGACAGAGGAGAGTTCGTCCCGCTGTGACCGGTCGGACAGCCGCCGGGACACCCTGGCTCAGAGACACCCCTCCCGCACGCGCTCCCGCGCCCTCGACCCCAGGAGCTCCCACGGCCAGCTCGTCCCCCCGCACCGGCGTCCGGTCCCCCACCGGCTTCTACGGCTGGTGGGTGGTCGCCCTCGCCGCGACGGCCACCATCGCCACCGCACCGGGGCAGACCGCGGCGGTCTCGGCCTTCCTCGACCCCATGATCGCCGAGCTCGGCCTGAGCCGGTCGACGGTCTCCACCGCCTACCTCGTGGGCACGCTGGCCGGCGCGGCGGCCATGCCGTTCGTCGGTCGCACGCTGGACCGGGTCGGCCCACGCCGCACCATGGCCGTCGTCGGGCTCCTGTTCGGGTTGGTGCTGCTGGCGATGTCGGCGGTCAGCGGCGTGGTCGGCCTCACGGCGGGGTTCGTGGGCATCCGCCTCGCCGGTCAGGGCGCGCTGGGCCTGGTGGCCACCACCGTCACCGCCCTGTGGTTCACCCGCCGTCGCGGGCTGGCCATCGGCATCGTCACGGCGACGGGATCGGCCGGCATCTCCCTGGCCCCGGTGCTGCTGGAGCGGGTCATCGCCGGCGTCGGCTGGCGCACGACGTGGGCGCTGGAGGGCCTCGTGGTGCTGGCGGTGGTGCTGCCCGTCGCGGTGCTCGGGCTGCGCGACCGGCCCGCCGACCTCGGCCAGCACCCCGACGGCCGGGTCCCCACCGACGAGGAGACCCGCGCGGCCGGCTCAGGGCTGACCCGCGCCCAGGCCGTGCGCACCCCGTTCTTCTGGACGGTGCTGGCCGGGGTCGCCGCCTCGGGGATGCTCTGCACCGCAGTGGCGTTCCACCAGGTCGCGCTGCTGGGTGAGCGCGGGTTCTCCACCGCGGCCGCGGCCGCCAACTTCCTGCCGCAGACCGCGGCGTCGCTCGTCGCCACCCTCGCCGTCGGGGCGCTCGTCGACCGGGTGTCCCCCCGCTGGCTCACGACCGCGGCGATGACGAGCCTGGTGCTCGGGCTGGTCTGGGGCTCCGTCGTGGCGCCGGGGTGGTCCTCGATCGGGTTCGCCGCGGCCATCGGGGCCGCCGGCGGCAGCATCCGCTCGCTGGAGTCCGCATCGTTCCCCCGGTACTTCGGCACCACCCACATCGGCTCCATCCGCGGCCTCGTGGCGGCGGTGAGCGTGGGGTCCACCGCGTTCGGACCGGTGCTGTTCGCACTGGTCCGTGACGCGACCGGCAGCTTCGCCCCGGCGCTGCTCGGCGGTGCGGTGCTGCCCGCGGCCGTCGCCGTCGTCGCCCTGTTCGTGACCCCGCCCCCGGTGCACGGGTCGCCCGACCCCGGTGAGGACACGTCCGGTCCCCCCGGCGGCCTCGCCCCGGCCGGCGGGGACGTCCAGGTCGGGCTGCCCTCGGCCGGGCGTTGACACCACGTCCCCGTCGGCGCTGCGTAGCATCGGACCGTCCGAGCCGCAGCTCGCCCGCACGGCAGGGCAGGAGCACGGCGGGGCAGGAGCACGACAGGTCGGAGCACGGTGGGCAGGGAGGTGGCGGGTCGTCGTGGGTGAGCTGGTGCAGATCGGCGACGTCGCCGAGGCGGTCGGGCTGAGCCTGCGCACCATCCGCTACTACGAGGAGATGGGCCTCGTCCGGCCCTCCTCCCGCAGCAAGGGCGGGTTCCGGCTCTACACCGACGCCGACGTCGCCCGACTGCTGGTGATCAAGCGGATGAAGCCCCTCGGGTTCTCCGTGGACGACATGCGCGACCTGCTCGCCGTCCGCGATCAGCTCGACACCCCGGCCACCACGGCGGCCGAGCGGGCCGCGCTGCACGAGCGCCTGCAGGTCTTCCGCAGCGCGACCGCGGCACGAATCCTGGCCCTGCAGGACGAGCTGGTCAACGCCCACCGCTTCGCCGACGAGCTGCTCCACGCTGCCGAGGAGCACACCGCGGCCGGAGGGTGACCCGGGACGCTCACAGCCGAGGCTCAGGAGCGCGGGCATACGGTCGTCCCGTGAACCGCTCCCTGCCCCGCCGGACCCTGCTCGCCGTCGCGGTGGCAGCGGTCGCGGCGGCCTGCTCCCGCGCCACCCGCCCCGGTGCTGCCGCACCCGCCACCACTACCGGTACACCGACCGTCCCCGCGCCGACCGCGACGACCCCGCCACCGACCACCCCGGCGGCGGCGACGGGACCAGCCGTGGAGGTGGGCAACGGCCCCCGCGGCAGCACCCAGGTCGCGCTGACCTTCCACGCCTCCGGCGCCGCCTCGACCGCGACGCAGGTGCTGGCCGCCCTCGCCGCGACAGGTGCCCAGGTCACCGTGTTCGTCGTCGGGACCTGGCTGCGGGACAACCCCGCGATGGCCGCCACGATCACCGCCGCCGGGCACGAGCTGGCCAACCACACCTGGTCGCACCCCACGCTGGAGAACCTCGACGAGGCCGGCATCCGCGACGAGCTGCTGCGCTGCCGCGACGAGCTCGCCGCCGCCGGGACCCCACCGCGGTACGCCCGCCAGTCCGGGGCGCAGCACTCCACGCCACTGATCAGGAAGGTCGCCGGTGAGCTCGGCTACCCCACTGTGGTCTCCTACGACGTGGACTCGCTCGACTTCACCGATCCCGGGGCGGCCACCGTCCGCGCCCAGGTCGCCACCGCCACCGGAGGATCCATCGTGAGCATGCACTTCGGCCACGCCGACACCGTGTCCGCCCTGCCCGGGGTGCTGGGCGACCTCGCCGCCCGTGGGCTCACCCCCGTCACGCTCTCGACCATGCTCGGTGCGGCGTGAGGACGCGTCAGCTCCTGGTCGTCGTCCTGGCCGCCACGACCGCGCTCAGCGCCTGCAGCTCCTCGACCACCGCGGCCCCGCCGGCCACCACCACCGACCCGCCGCCCAGCAGCACCACCACCACCAGCGCCCCGGCGAGCACCACCGACGCGCCCAGCACCCTGCTGCCCGGCATGCCCGCGCCCCAGTCACCGACCGACGTCTACGCCGCCGACCGGACGATGAGCCCGGCGGTCGCCGACGCGAAGCCGCTGGTCTACGTGCCCAACACCAAGGACAACACAGTCACGGTGATCGACCAGGCGACGATGGCCGTCACCGGGACGTTCCCGGTGGGACCGGAGCCGCAGCACGTGGTCCCGTCCTACGACCTGAAGACCCTCTACGTCGCCTCGGACCTGGTCTCCGCCGGGGGCAGCCTCACCCCGATCGACCCGACCACCGGCACGCCCGGGGCCCGCATCAAGGTGGCGGACCCCTACAACCTGTACTTCACCCCCGACGGCGGCTCGGCGATCGTGGTCGCCGAGGAGCTCAAGCGGCTGGACTTCTACGACCCCCACACCTTCGTGCTCCAGCAGTCGGTCCCCGTGCCCGAGTGCGCCGGGGTCGACCACATGGACTTCACCGCCGACGGCCGCACCGCGCTGTTCAGCTGCGAGTTCGCGTCGAAGATGATCGTGCTGGACGTCGCCAGCCGCACCGTCGTGCGTTCCATCGCGCTGACCCAGGTGCCCAACGGCAAGCCCCAGGACGTCAAGCTCTCCCCCGACGGCCAGACCTTCTACGTCGCGGACATGAACGCCAACGGGGTCTACCTCATCGACGGGCAGGCCGAGGGTGTCCAGACCTTCGTGCCCACCGGCTCCATGGCTCACGGGCTCTACGTCAGCCGCGACTCGTCCCGCCTGTTCGTGACCAACCGGGGCGAGGGCAGCGTCTCGGTCATCGACCTCGCCACCCGGCAGGTGTCGACGAAGTGGCAGATCCCCGGCGGCGGCAGCCCGGACATGGGCAACCTCTCCGCCGACGGCAGCCAGTTCTGGATCTCCGGGCGCTACGACGGTGTGGTCTACGTCCTCAGCACCGACGACGGGCACCTGATCAAGAAGATCAAGGTGGGCAACGGACCGCACGGGCTCACCGTGTGGCCGCAGCCCGGCCGGTACTCCCTCGGCCACACCGGCATCATGCGCTGAGCCCGGGCGCGCGCGGGCAGGGCACCGGGCGCGCGACCGACGGTGCGCCGCCCTATCGTCGTGGCGTGGGAGGCACCGGGGGAACGGCTGCGGGGGCGGCGGGCGGGGAGCAGGCCGACTGGTACCGGTCCGTGTTCGAGCACAGCCCCGTGGGCATGGCGCTGTCCGACGAGCACGGGCGCTACGTGCTGGTCAACGACGCCTACTGCACCCTGGTCGGCCGACGCCGCGAGGACGTGCTGGGCCACTCTGCGCGGGACTTCCTGCACCCCGACGGCGCGAAGGAGCACGACGAGCTCGAGCACGTCATCGGCGGGACGGCCCTGGGTGCGGGCGGACCCCGGGCCGAGGAGCGCTACGTCCGGCCCGACGGGGAGATCCGGTGGGGGTGGGTCTCGGCCGCCCCCGTCCCCGGTCCGCAGGGGCAGCGCTGGACCATGGCCGCCGTCCAGGACATCACCCTCCGCCGCGACACGGAGAGAGCCCTGCAGGCGGCGGCCGCGCACGACGCGCTGACGGGCGCGCTCAACCGGCGGGGCTGGCACGACGGCCTGCTCGAGCTCGCGGCCACGCGGGCAGCCGTCGAGCCCCTCACGCTCGCCATCCTCGACATCGACCACTTCAAGGCCTACAACGACGTCCGGGGCCACGACGCCGGGGACGCCCTGCTGGTCGACTTCTGCCGCCGCGCAGGGGACGTGCTGCGCACCGGCGACCTGTTCGCCCGCTGGGGTGGCGACGAGTTCGCGCTCGCCCTGCCGCGCTGCACCGCCGAGAACGCCGAGGGACTGCTGGCCCGGCTCGCGACGCTCGTCCCGGGCGGTCAGACCCTCTCCGCCGGTCACGACACGGTGCACGCGGACGAGACCATCGCGAGCTGCTGGAGGCGGGTGGACGCCCTGCTGTTCCACGCCAAGCGCAGCGGGCGCGACCGCGTGGTGCGGCCCGAGCAGTAGCGCGACCGACGACGACCGGCCGACCGCACCGAGCGGTGGTGGTGGCGGCTCAGATGCCGGCAGCACCGACGAGCTGGCCGATGCCGTAGGTCACCGCCATCGCCAGCGCACCGCCCACGACCAGGCGCAGCACGGCCGTCCGCCTCGGCGCACTGCCCAGCGCGGCGCTCAGCAGCCCGGTCAGGGCCAGCGCGACCAGCACCACCACGAAGGTCACCGCCACGCGCGCCCCGGCGGGGGGCAGCATGATCGCCAGCAGCGGCAACAGGGACCCCAGGGTGAACGCGACGGCGGAGGCACCGGCGGCGTGCCACGGGTTGGTGAGCTCGTCGGGGTCGATCCCGAGCTCGGCGTCCACGTGGGCGGCGAACGCGTCGTGCTCGGTCAGCTCCTCGGCGACCTTCTGCGCGGTCTCCTCGCTCAGCCCCTTGGCCCGGTACATCCCGGCCAGCTCCGCGAGCTCCTCCTCCGGGTACTCCTCCAGCTCGGCCCGCTCCTTGTCCAGCATCGCCTTCTCCGTGTCGCGCTGGCTGCTCACCGACACGTACTCCCCCAGCGCCATGGACACTGCGCCCGCGACGAGCCCCGCGATCCCGGCGGTGAGGATGGGCCCCCGCTCCACCGTGGCCCCCGCCACGCCGACGACGAGCCCGGCGGTGGAGACGATCCCGTCGTTGGCCCCGAGCACCCCGGCCCGCAGCCAGTTCAGCCGGGCGGCGAGCCCCTTCGCGTGCGGCTCGGAGCCGTGCGCACCGTCCTGGTCCCGGTGGCCGGTCGGCTCGTCGCTGGTGGTCTCCGGAGTGGTGGTCACGGACGGAGCGTAAGCACGTCGCCGCCCGGCCGCCACGAAGGTGAGGCTGCACTGATAGCGCAGGTCAGAGGCCCGGACACCCCGGTCGCACGCGCCCGTCAGGTCGTCCTCGTCCGCTCGCCCGGCGCGCGGAACGGGGTGGACCGGCCGGGACGGCACGCCTGCGGGAGGCTGGGTGCCGAGGTCCAGGACCGCAGGGTCCCGCCGCACCACCGAGAGGAAGGCCACACCGACATGACCGACTACACGACCTACCAGGGGGTCCTCGAGGGGACGTGCCCCGCCGGCGGCGACACCATCGGCGGCGTCTTCACCTCGAAGCCCACGCTCTCGGACTGGTACCCCGACCGGCTCCGGGTCGAGCAGCTGCACCGCGACGGCGCCGCGGCCAACCCCCTCGCGGACCTCGACTACCCGGCTGCCTTCGCGACCATCGACCTCGCCGAGCTCAAGGCCGACATCAAGAGGTTCCTCACGACCTCCGTGTCGTGGTGGCCCTCGGACTACGGCAGCTACGCGCCGCAGATGGTCCGGATGGCCTGGCACGCGGCGGGCACCTACCGCATCGCCGACGGCCGCGGCGGCGCCGGGCAGGCGATGCAGCGCTTCGCCCCGATCAGCAGCTGGTGGGACAACGGCAACACCGACAAGTCGCGCCGCCTGCTCTGGCCGATCAAGCAGAAGCACGGCAACGCCCTCTCCTGGGCCGACCTCATGATCCTCACCGGCAACTGTGCCCTCGAGGTCATGGGTTTCCCGACCTACGGCTTCGGCGGTGGCCGCCGCGACGCCTGGGAGGCCGACGACGCCACCTACTGGGGCCCCGAGCACATCGACATGACCCACCCGGACTCCTACGACGGGATGGTGACGCGCGAGCAGCGCTGGACCGGCGAGCCCGGCAGCGCCGACTACGAGCTCGAGCAGCCCCTCGCGGCCTCGCACCAGGCCCTGATCTACGTCAATCCCGAGGGTCCGAACGCCGACGGGGACCCGGCCGGCTCCGCCGTGGACATCCGCATCACGTTCGGCCGCATGGCCATGAACGACGAGGAGACGGTCGCGCTCATCGCCGGCGGCCACGCCTTCGGCAAGAGCCACGGCCAGGTCGCGGCCGCCCGGATCGGTGCGCCGCCGGAGATCGCCCCGATGGAGCAGATGGGGCTCGGGTGGCACAACCCCGAGGGCACCGGCAACGCGCAGCACACGATGACCAACGGCATCGAGGGCTCTTGGACGCCCAACCCGACCCAGTGGGACAACAGCTACCTGGAGAACCTGTTCGGCCACGAGTGGGAGCAGACCCGGAGCCCGGCCGGCGCGCTGCAGTGGACGCCGGTCGACCCCACCGCGCCGAGGACCCCCGACGCGCACCTCGCGGGCGTCGAGCACCCGCTGATGATGATGACCAGCGACATCGCGCTGAAGGTCGACCCCGTCTACCGCGCGATCTGCGAGGGCTTCCTGGCCGACTTCGACGCGTTCACCCTGGCGTTCTCCAAGGCCTGGTACAAGCTGACCCACCGCGACATGGGTCCCAAGTCGCGCTACCTCGGACCCGAGGTCGCCGCCGAGGACCTGCCCTGGCAGGACCCGCTGCCCGCCGCGGAGGGCACCGTCGTCAGCGACGCCGAGATCGGCGCGCTCAAGCAGGCGGTCCTGGCCTCCGGGCTCGCCGTCTCCGACCTCGCCTTCACCGCCTTCTCCTCGGCCTCGACCTACCGCGACACCGACAAGCGCGGCGGGGCCAACGGCGCACGCGTGGCGCTGGCTCCGCAGAAGGACTGGGCGGTCAACGCCCGCACCGTCGCCGTCGTGGCCGCCCTGCGCCAGGTGCAGGAGAGGTTCAACGGTGGTTCCGCGAGCGCCGAGGTCAGCCTGGCCGACCTCATCGTGCTCGGCGGCTGCGTCGCGGTCGAGCAGGCCGCCCGGGCAGCGGGCCAGGAGCTCGAGGTCCCGTTCACTCCCGGCCGGGTCGACGCCACCGCCGAGCAGACCGACGTCCCCACCTTCGAGTGGCTGCGGCCGGTCGTCGACGGCTTCCGCAACTTCGTGCAGCAGGGCTACCCGCTCACGTCACGCGTGGCACCGGAGCAGGCGTTCCTCGACGAGGCGGCGCTGCTGAAGCTCACCGCCCCGGAGTGGGTCGCGCTCACCGGTGGTCTCCGGGTCCTGGGCTGCAACCACGACTCCTCCGGCAGCGGCGTCTTCACCGACCGGGTCGGCGTGCTCAGCACCGACTTCTTCACGACGCTGACCAGCATGGACTACGAGTGGCACAAGCAGGACGAGGCCGGCACCTCGTTCACCCTCGACGACCGCGACACCGGCACGACGGCCTACCGCGCCTCCCGCAACGACCTGCTGTTCGGCTCGAACTCCCAGCTGCGCGCCATCGCCGAGGTGTACGCCGGCAGCGACGGTCACCCCCGCTTCGTGCGTGACTTCGTCGCGGTGTGGGACAAGGTGATGATGGCCGACCGGTACGACGTCGCGGGCCGGCAGGCCGACCGCGGCTGACCACTCGGTGAGACGCCCCCGGGTCCGGGGTCCGGGGTCCTCCCAGCCAACCCACAGCCAGGTCCTCAGCACCACCACAGCGCCGAGGCCGACACTCGTGCTCAGCGTCGTCGAGCCGAGGAGGACCCGGATGAACCACCCCGAGCACGGACGGCGCCGCGCCGCGCTCACCACGCGGGGCCTCGTCGTCGCGAGCGTCGCCGCCACGGCCGGCCTGACCAGCTTCGTGCTCGCCGGCACCCACGCCTCGGCGACGGCGGGCACGAGCACCGTCCCCGGTGCCCCGACCACCGCCCCCTCGGCGAGGACCGCACCGGGGGCGACCACCGTGGCGCCGGCACCGCTCGTGGCTCCCGGTCGGCAGGCCGACCCCACCCACGCGACCACGGCCGGCAGCTGATGTCGGAGGCGTTGTGGGCGCTGGGCCGTGGTGCGGGGACGGTGACCCTGGTGCTCATGACCATCTCGGTGCTGCTGGGCGTCCTGACCCGCTCCGGCCGACCGGCTCTGGGCCTGCCCCGGTTCGCGGTCGCCCGGGTGCACCGCGACGCCGGCCTGCTCGTCGTGGCCATGCTGACGATCCACGTGGTGTCGCTGTTCCTCGACCCTTACGCACAGCTGCACCTGGTCGACGTGGTGGTGCCGTTCCTGGCCCGCTACAGCCCGTTCTGGCAGGGTCTGGGCACCGTTGGTCTCGACCTGCTCCTCGCCGTCGTCGTCACCAGCCTGCTCCGCCGCCGCATCGGCCTGCGCACCTGGAGGGGCGTGCACTGGGCCACCTACGCCCTCTGGCCCGTCGCCGTCGCGCACGGGCTCGGGAACGGCACCGACGCCTTCACCACGTGGTTCCTCGCCGTCACGGGGATCTGCGTGCTCAGCGTGGTCGCCGCCCTCACCTGGCGGGTGCAGACCGGTTTCGTCGAGCACCGGCGCCACCGGGTCGAGCCGCTCGCCCCCCGCGTTCCCGAGCGGGCCCGATGACCACCAGCACCGCCCCGGTGGGGGTCACCCCGGTCCGGGGGCGCTCCCCCACGGCCAGGCTGCTCGCAGCCCCCGCCGCCGACCTCGCTGCCCACGTCACCACGCACGGTCCGCTGCCCGTCCTGGGCGGACCGCAGCTGGTCGCCCTGCTGGAGGCGTCCGGGCTCGCCGGGCGGGGCGGGGCCGGGTTCCCCACCTGGCGCAAGCTCGCCGACGTCCCCGCCACCGCGACCGGGAGCACCGTCGTCGTCGCCAACGGGGCCGAGGGTGAACCCGCCAGCAGCAAGGACGCCGTGCTGCTGGCCGACGCCCCGCACCTGGTCCTCGACGGGCTCGTGCTCGCAGGCACGGCCCTCGGTGCCCGCGAGCTGCACCTCTACGCCGGCGCCCACGCCCTGCACGCGGTGCGGACAGCACTGACCGAGCGACCCGGGCTCCGGGTGACCCTGACCGAGGCACCCGACACCTTCATCTCCGGGGAGGAGTCCGCCGTGGTGCGGGCCCTGGCCGGTGGGCCGGCCGTGCCCCACGACCGCACCACCCGCATCACCCGCAGGGGCCTCGGCGGGGCTCCCACGCTGGTGCAGAACGTCGAGACCCTCGCCCACCTGGCGCTCGCCGCCCGACACGGTGCCGCGTGGTTCCGGACCGTGGGTCCTACCGACGACCCCGGTACCCGCCTGGTCACCCTCTCCGGCGACGTGGCCCACCCCGGGGTGCTCGAGGTGGCCTCCGGCACCAACCTCGCCGCGCTGCTCCGCGACGCCGGCACCGATCCCACCACGGTCCGCGCCGTCCTCGTCGGCGGGTACCACGGCGCGTGGGTCCCCGGCCCCGAGCTCTCGCGCACCGAGCTGTCGGTCGCCTCGCTGCACCGGTTCGGGGCCACCCCCGGAGCCGGGGTCGTGCACGTGCTCGGCGTCCACCGCTGCGGGCTCACCGCCGCCGCGGAGATCGCCACCTGGCTCGGGGAGCAGTCCGCCCGCCAGTGCGGGCCCTGCGTCAACGGCCTGCCCACCATGGCCGCCACCCTCACCCGGCTCGCGCGCCGCAGCCCCGACCCGGAGCTCCCCCGCGAGATCACCCGCCTCGCCGCACTGGTCACCGGGCGCGGCTCCTGCCGTCATCCCGACGGCACCGCCCGCATGGTGGCCAGCACCCTGCGCGCCTTCGGCCACGACGTCAGCCTGCACCGGCAGGGTCGCTGCGAGGCCACCCCGGGGCAGCGCCGATGAGTGCACGCCGCACCAGCACGACCCGCCTGCACGTCGACTGGACCCGGTGCGACGGTCGGGGCCTCTGCACCGAGCTGCTGCCCCGCGTCCTCACCCGTGACCAGTGGGGCTATCCCCTGCCCCGCGACGGCGGGCGCGAGCCTGCCCTGCACCGTGCCGAGCTCACCGACGCCCGCGAGGCCGTCGACCTCTGCCCCCGACTCGCGCTGAGCCTGCTCGCCGACTGAGCCCGACGGCGCCGGCGACGGGCTCGGAGTCAGCGCCCGGGGCGCTGCGGCAGGTAGGTGGCCTCGTAGGCGTCGCGGTCGGCGATCCGGGTGGCCTGCGCCTTGGCCGACTCGAGATCACCCGGCAGCCCGTGCGCCTGCAGCCGACGCACACGGTTCTGCTCCATGTAGATCACGGCGTAGGTCAGGCTGAGCAGCAGGGCCAGCAGGAAGGACAGGAACGCCAGCCAGAACGGACCCGGCAGCAGCAGGAGCAGCACGAACACCGGGACGTAGATCACCTGGCTCCGGAGGAGGTGCCGCACGAAGGCGTGCGGCCCCACCAGGTCGTTGCGGACCCAGTCGACCATCGACGCGGGAAGCCGCCGCCCGTAGGCGTACGCGATCCACCGCACCGGACCGGGCCTGCTCGCGCCGTGCGCCACGTCCGTCTCCCTCGTTCTCGTCGGCCCCCTTCGTGTCCGTACAATACGACGGGAGAGATCGGCCGGGCAGAGCAGCTGGTCCTACCTCGCCGCGGCCGTGCCCGAGTATCGTCCGCAGGTGTTCGACGGAAGGGCGGAACCGGTGGTGACCCTCTGGGACGAGCACGTGCTGCCCCGGTTGACCTACCGGCTGCTGAGCAGCAGAGACGTCACGCGGCGCCGGCGACAAGCCGTGGTGGGGCTGCGCGGACACGTCGTCGAGATCGGGTTCGGCGCGGGTCCCAACGTGCCCCACTACCCCGCTGCCGTGACCGCCGTCTCCGCCGTGGAGCCCTCCGTCGTCGCCCGCAGGCTGGCGGCAGGGCGCATCGCGGCCTCGTCCGTGGCGATCAGCCTCGTCGGCCTGGACGGGCAGGACCTGCCGCTGGCCGACGCCTCCTGCGACAGCGCGCTGAGCACCTTCACCCTGTGCACCGTGCCCGACCCGGACCGGGCGCTGCGCGAGCTCCGCCGGGTCCTGCGGCCGGGCGGCGTGCTGCACGTCCTGGAGCACGGGCTCTCCCCGGACCCCCGGACGGCCCGCTGGCAGCACCGCCTCGACCCGCTCGAGCAGGCCCTCGTCGGCGGCTGCCACCTGGTCCGACCCGTCGAGGACATGCTGACCCGCGCCGGCTTCACCCTGGACCGGGTGAGCACCCACGAGCTGCGCGGACCCCGGGTGTCCCGGCCCTGGGGACACCTCACCGTCGCCCACGCCCGCAGCCCAGCAGCACCCGTCGATCCCGAGGAGTCCCCGTGACCACCGGGGACCAGTGCTCGCGCGCCACGGCCTGCCCGCCCCCTGCTGGAACGCGATCCTGTCCGGGCGGGCGTGAGGGGTCCCGTGCTCAGCCGCCGGCGGCCGTGTTGAGGGAGTAGCCCTGCGGGGACCACTCCGCGACCAGGGAGAAGGCGCCGGCCCGGACGAGGGAGCGACGGTGCTCCACCGTGCTCCGGCGCGTCCGGCCGGTGCGCTCGATGGCGAAGCACGCCTCGTGCCGCGGCACGGTCAGCTGCGTGCGCTCCGCGGCGGTGGGGACCACCGCGGAGATCCGTTCGCGACCCTGGGTGATGTGCACGGCGCAGCGGGTGGCGAGCTCGTCGTAGAGGGCGGCATGGGTGAAGTCCGCCTCCATCAGGGGGCTCGCGAGCGCCCAGGGCAGCCACACCTGGTCGTGGGCCAGGGGCGCTCCGTCGGCGCACCGGATCCGCTCGAGGTGGAACAGCTCCGCGTCGTCCGGGAGGCCGAGGGCCACGGCGGACTCAGGCCGCACGGCCCTCTCCTGGGCCAGCACGATGCTCTGCTGGGTCATGCCCTGCTCCTCCACCTGCCGGAACAGGCTGTAGATGCTGCCCAGCGGCTGGACGATGGGCGTGCGGCGAACGGTGGTGCCCCGCCCCCGGGAGGAGTCCAGGACCCCCTCCTCGCGCAAGTGGCGCAGCGCCTCGCGCACGGTGTGGCGGGAGACGTCGTACTCGGCGACCAGCTCCATCTCGCCCGGGAACGCGTCGTGGAAGGCGCCGGCCCGCAGCCTGCGGCGCAGCTCGTCGAGCAGCTGGGCCCAGAGTGGGAGCGCGCTGCCGCGGTCGAGGGGCGCCGGACCGGTCGAGCGGGCCATGGTTCTCCGGACACTCGGCAAGTGTTGTCTTGTTGACCGTACAGGCTGCCGTGACCACCGGCCGGCCGGGCGCCACTTCAGCGGTCGGGTTCCGCACTCGACGGTGAGCCCGGCGGCGACGACCTCGGCGGAGCCGGCGGCGATGCACCGGGCGGCGACCGGTGCGGTCGAGGATGCTCGCCCCGGTCGAGGCCCGGGAGCCGGACTGGCAGTGCACCCGCCCCTCGCCGTCGAGCACCTCGCCGATCCGGTCGACCAGCTCCGGGAGGGGGATGTCCAGCGCCTCGGGGAGTTGCTCGCCGGCGAGCTCGTCGGTCAGCGGGACGGGCACGCCCAGTCAGCCCGACCGAGGCCTGCGGCCTCCGCCGGGCCCACGTGGGCGGAGCAGGTCGGGTAGCCGGCCAGGTCGGCCACGAGGTCGGCGACGAGGGTGTGGCGGCGACCTGCACCGGCCCTGGGTATGTGTACGGTCATTCGGACATTATCGGGTTGACACGATCGGTGATCTCCACGAGAGTTTCATTATCTAGGCCGACCGTTCCGCATCATGGAGTTTGGCTACGATCCATCGAATGGAGTGACATGGAGCAGCGTGTTCAGGTCGGCGGGCTCAGCGTCGCCGAGGTGTTGCACCGGTTCGTCGAGCAGGAGGCCCTCCCCGGCACGGGGTTGGAACCGGCCGCCTTCTGGGACGGTCTCGCCGGCATCATCGACGACCTGGCCCCGCGCAACGCCGCACTGCTGGCCCGGCGCGAGGAGATCCAGGGCTCGCTGGACCGCTGGCACCGTGAGCACCCCGGCACGCCCGATCCCGCGGCGTACGCCGCGTTCCTGCGCGAGCTCGGCTACCTGCTCGACGAGCCGGCCGACGTCACCGTCACCACCTCCGACGTCGACGACGAGGTCGCGCGCACCGCCGGGCCGCAGCTGGTGGTGCCGCTGCTCAACGCGCGCTTCGCCACCAACGCCGTCAACGCCCGCTGGGGCTCGCTCTACGACGCCCTCTACGGAACCGACGTCATCCCCCGCGAGGGCGACCTCGCCCCGGGCGAGGGCTACAACACGGTCCGCGGCGACGAGGCCGTCCGCCAGGGCCGGGCCTTCCTCGACGAGCACTTCCCGCTCGTCTCCGGGTCGCACGCCGGCGCCACCGGCTACGCGGTGGACGACGAGGGCGTCGCCGTCATCGTCGACGGCGCGGTGCACCGGCTCGCCGACCCCACCCAGCTGGTCGGCTTCCGAGGTCCGCGGGACAACCCCGAGGCCGTCCTGCTGGTCCACCACCAGCTGCACGTGGAGATCCAGGTCGACCCGCAGGACCCGATCGGCCGGACCGACGCAGCGGGGGTCAAGGACCTGCTGCTCGAGTCCGCCGTGTCCACGATCATGGACCTCGAGGACTCGGTCGCCGCCGTCGACGCCGAGGACAAGGTGCTCGGCTACCGCAACTGGAAGCGGCTGATGGACGGCACCCTGGCCGAGGAGGTGACCAAGGGGGGGAAGACGTTCACCCGGGCGATGAACCCCGACCGGACCTACTCGACGGTCTCCGGGCAGGACGTGACCCTGCGGGGTCGCTCGCTGCTGTTCATCCGCCAGGTCGGCCACCTGATGACCACCGACGCGGTGCTCGACCGCAACGGCGACGAGGTGCCCGAGGGCATCCTCGACGCGGTGATGACCGCGCTCGGCAGCGTCGGGGACCTGCGGGGGGAGTCGACGCTGGCCAACTCCACCCAGGGCTCGATGTACGTGGTCAAGCCCAAGATGCACGGCCCCGAGGAGGTCGCCTTCGCCGTCGAGCTGTTCGGCCGGGTCGAGGAGCTGCTCGGCCTGCCGCGGCTGACGATCAAGGTCGGCATCATGGACGAGGAGCGTCGGACGACGCTCAACCTCAAGGCCTGCATCAACGAGGCCCGCGAGCGCCTCGCCTTCATCAACACCGGCTTCCTCGACCGCACCGGCGACGAGATCCACACCTCGATGCAGGCCGGCCCGGTGGTCCGGAAGAACGACATGAGGTCGGAGACCTGGATCTCGGCCTACGAGGACCTCAACGTCGACATCGGGCTGGAGTGCGGGCTGCTCGGTCACGCGCAGATCGGCAAGGGCATGTGGGCTGCGCCCGACAGCCTCGCCGCGATGCTCGAGGCGAAGATCGGCCACCCGAGGGCCGGTGCGAGCTGCGCCTGGGTGCCCTCCCCCACCGCCGCCACCGTGCACGCGCTGCACTACCACCAGGTCGACGTGCGGGCCCGCCAGGAGGAGCTGCTGGCCGGCGGCCGGCGGCGCGGCCGGGAGGACCTGCTGCAGGTGCCCCTGGGCAATCCCGCCGACTGGTCCGACGAGGACCGCCAGGACGAGATCCAGAACAACCTGCAGAGCCTGCTCGGCTACGTGGTCCGCTGGGTCGACGACGGTATCGGCTGCTCCAAGGTCCCCGACATCACCGGCGAGCCGCTGATGGAGGACCGCGCCACCTGCCGCATCTCCGCGCAGCACGTCGCCAACTGGATGCACCACGGCGTGGTCAGCGCCGAGCAGGTCGAGCAGACCCTGCGCCGGATGGCCGCGGTCGTCGACGAGCAGAACGCCGGGGACCCCTCCTACACACCGATGTCGCCCGGCTTCGACGGGGAGGCGTTCGCCGCCGCCCACGACCTCGTCTTCGAGGGCCTGAGCCAGCCCAGCGGCTACACCGAGCCGATCCTCCACCGCCGCAGGGCCGTCCAGAAGTCCTCCACCACAGCGAAGAAGGAGACCGCCTCGTGAGCACCCTCGACCTCAAGACCGCCCGGACCGTCATCGCGGCCGCACGCACGCACGGCCGCAGCGCCGAGCTGAAGCCGCTGACCGTCGTCGTGCTCGACGCCGGGGGTCACGTCGTCGCGGCCGAGCGGGAGGACGGCGCGTCGATCAAGCGGTTCGAGATCGCCGTCGGCAAGGCCCACGGCGCCCTCGCGCTGGGGATGGGCTCGCGGGCGATCATGGCCCGCGCGGAGCAGCAGGCGTTCTTCGTCGCCGCGGTCACCGCGGCCGTGGGCGGCTCGCTGATCCCCGTGCCCGGCGGTGTCCTGGTCCGCGACGGCGCGGGCACGCTGCTCGGTGCCGTCGGGGTCACCGGTGACACGTCCGACCACGACGAGGCCGCGGCCGTGGCCGGCATCGAGGCCGCCGGGCTCACCGCCCAGGTCGACTGACCGCGACAAGGCTGGTTCGACCGCTCACCGCTCAGGATGAGCTGGTGCAGCACGACGACGGCGCCCCGCGGTCGGGCATCCCCGTCCCGGGTGGGAATGAGCGCGGAGGACGCACCTGTCGCTCGACCCGCTGTGGTCTTCTCCTCGACCGGGGGTCGTTCCCGCTGGTGCTGCAACCGAGCTCGCACGGGGAGGCCTTGCCCGAGCGGGACGCCGTGACCCTGACCCCGGCCAGCCCGGGGCCCAGGTCAGCGGTCGCAGCACCGACGTCGAGGAGGCGCTGAGCCAGCTGTCCGCACCCGGTGACGCCGCGGTCCGGGCACTCGTCGCCCTCGGCGCCCCGCTCGAGGACGCCCGAACCGTGCCGAGGGCCTGCGGACCGCC
Source organism: Rhodococcus antarcticus (assembly GCF_026153295.1). Classification (NCBI taxonomy): domain Bacteria; kingdom Bacillati; phylum Actinomycetota; class Actinomycetes; order Mycobacteriales; family Nocardiaceae; genus Rhodococcus; species Rhodococcus antarcticus. Next base: position 1,820,268 of record NZ_CP110615.1, read on the forward strand.
GTGCGGCAGGGGTCCACCGAGGACATCACCACTGCGGTGCAGTCGATGATCGCCCCGCGGGCGGCCGGCGTCAGTCCCGGTCGAGCCCCACGGGGTACGCATAGGCCCGGGCCTCGGCGAACGCCTCGCGGATGTCGTCGCGCTGACCGTTGTTGGTGCGCAGCGGGCTCCGCGACTTGACCACCTTGATGTTGGTGCCGACCGCCTTCACCACCTCCTGGGCCACGCTCCCCACCGCGATGATGACGAACAGCCGATCGTGCAGGGCGACGGCGCGCTTGACGTACGCGCGGGCCTTGGCCTTGTCCTGCACCGTGTCCGCCCGTTCCAGGCCGACGGGAATCGCGTTCCACCAGGAGTACATGCCGGGCTCGAGCCCTGCCCCGTCCAGGATGCCGGCCCACTTGCCTGTCCCGGCGTCGTCGGGGGCGCCGATGTTGTCGCCGTGGGGAAACGCCTTCCCACCCTGCTCGACCACCAGGATGCGGGCACGGAGTGCGTCGAGGGCGTTGTACGTGTACGCGATCCCACCGGGGTAGTCGTCGACGGCCGTGGCGGCCAAGGCGTTGATCAGCTCAGACATGGCCCCAGCCTGCCACCCGGCGCCCTGCGCACCTGCCACCGCGATGAGCTGGTCCCGCACACCTAGCACCCTCCAGACCGCGGACACGGTGTCAGTGGTCGCTCCCGCGTCGTCGAACGGTCCGCTCGCGCCGGTGAGCCCGTCGGGCCCCGACAGCCCCCGCCCGCGATCCGGGGACCACCGCCCACAGGGAAGTCGCCTCGACGGCCGGGGTGGGAACGAAAAGTTCTCCCCCGTGCACGGCGGAAATCTGTCGAGAAGCTCGACGCCCAGCGGCCCCGAGACCATCCGGACGGCCCCAGACATGGGAAGACCCGAGGGCGGACACCACATGACGTGGCGCTCACCCTCGGGTTCCTCGACAGCTTCTGTCGGGCTGACAGGATTTGAACCTGCGACCCCTTGACCCCCAGTCAAGTGCGCTACCAAGCTGCGCCACAGCCCGAGAACGCCCGTCTCCAGGCGCTCGCAGAGGTTACCCCAGCGTTCTCCCCGGGGACGAACCGCCTGGTCAGTGTCGGAACCCCGCCCTGGCCACGCCACGGCGCCCCGCGTGTGGGATCGTCGTGCGTACTGACGTCGGACGGCCGTGGTGGCCGTCAGGAAGAGAGAGTCATGCAGCTGGAGCTGTCCCCCGAGGACCAGACGTTCCGGGACGAGATGCGCCTGTTCTTCACCACCAAGGTCCCGCAGTCCATCCGCGACACCGTCGCGGCCCGGCACGAGGTCAAGAAGGACCAGCTGGTGGAGACCCAGCGGATCCTGAACGACGCCGGCCTCGCCGTGCCGCACTGGCCCGCGGAGTGGGGCGGCCGGGGCTGGACCCCGCTGCAGCGCCACATCTGGCACGAGGAGATGCAGCTGGCCTGCGTCCCCGCGCCGCTGGCGTTCAACGCCACCATGGTCGGACCCGTCATCGCGGCGTTCGGCAACGAGGAGCAGAAGAAGCGCTTCCTGCCCGCGACGGCGAACCTCGACATCTGGTGGTGCCAGGGCTTCTCCGAGCCCGAGGCCGGCTCCGACCTGGCCTCGCTGCGCACCACCGCCGTCCGCGACGGGGACGACTGGATCGTCAACGGCCAGAAGACGTGGACCACGCTCGGCCAGCACGCCGACTGGATCTTCTGCCTGGTCCGTACGGACCCGGGCGCGGCCAAGCGTCAGCGCGGCATCTCCTTCCTCGTCTTCCCCATGGACTCCCCCGGTGTCTCGCTGCGACCGATCGAGCTGATCGACGGTGGCCACGAGGTCAACGAGGTGTTCTTCACCGACGTGCGCGTGCCGGCCGAGAACCTCATCGGCGAGGAGAACAAGGGCTGGGACTACGCCAAGTTCCTGCTCGGCAACGAGCGGGTCGGCGTCGCCCCCGTGGGCTGGACCAAGCGCCTCATCGCCCAGGCCAAGCAGCACGCGGCCGAGGTCACCTCTGACGGCGTGCCGCTCCTGGAGGACCCGCGCATGGCGGCCCGCATCGCCGAGCTGGAGAACGACCTGCTGGCCCTGGAGCTCACCGCGCTGCGCGTGGTCGCCAACTCCACCGACGGCAAGCCGCACCCCGCGTCCTCCGTGCTCAAGCTCCGCGGCACGGAGCTGCAGCAGGCCGCGACCGAGCTGGTCGTCGACATCGCGGGGCCGGACTCGGTGGCCTCGTTCGCCGGGGAGGGCTCCGACGTGCCCGACTGGGCGCGGGTGGCCACCCCGTCCTACCTGAACTTCCGCAAGGCCTCCATCTACGGCGGATCCAACGAGGTGCAGCGCACCATCATCGCCGGCTCGATCCTGGGATTGTGAGCTGACCATGGACTTCAACCACGATTCCGAGCAGAACGCCCTCCGTGAGGCCGTTGCTGCCCTGCTGAACCGCTCCTACGGCGACGACCAGCGTCGCAGCGTCACCGCCACCGAGCCGGGCTTCGACGAGAAGACCTGGGCGCAGCTCGCCGAGATGGGCGTGCTCGGCCTGCCGTTCGCCGAGGCGGACGGGGGCATGGGCGCCGGACCGGTCGAGGTGGCCCTGGTGGCCGGCGAGATCGGCAAGGTGCTCGCCCCCGAGCCCTTCGTCGAGACCGTGGTGCTCGCCGGCGGGCTCGTCGCCGACGTCGGCACCGCCACCCAGCGCGCGGAGGTCCTCGGTGCGATCGCCGAGGGCACCTCCGTCGTCGTGCTGGCGCACGCCGAGCCCAAGGTCCGCTGGAGCGCCTCGGCGCACGGCGTCACCGCCACGCCGGCCGGCGACGGCTGGACGCTGACCGGTGTCAAGGAGCCGGTCCAGCACGGCGCCCGCGCGAACCTGCTCGTGGTCAGCGCGGTCGTCGACGGAACCACCCGGCTGTTCATGGTGGCCGGCGATGCCGAGGGCCTCACCCGCACCGGGTACCGCACGCACGACTCCGGCCGGGCCGCGAAGATCGACCTCGCCGGCACTCCTGCCACCCTGCTCGGTGAGGGTGACGACGACCGGACCGGCGCCATCGCGCTCGCCCTGGCCCGCGCCCAGATCGCCTACTGCCACGAGGCGGTGGGTGCGATGGACACGGCGCTGACCATGACGAGCGAGTACCTCAAGGCGCGCAAGCAGTTCGGCGTCACGCTGAACAAGTTCCAGGCGCTGACCTTCCGGGCGGCCGACATGTACGTCTCGCTCGAGCTCGTCCGCAGCGTGGCGCTGTGGGCGACCATGGTGCTCGAGGCCGGCGGCGACGTGCTCGCGGCGGCCGACCGTGCGAGTCTGCAGACGTCCAAGGCCGGTCGCCACATCGGCAAGGAGGCCATCCAGCTGCACGGCGGCATCGGCATGACCGCGGAGTACAAGGTGGGCCACTACACCAGCCGACTCACCGCGCTGGACCACCTGCTCGGCGACGGTGACCGCGCCCTCGGCCACCTGGCGAAGGGCGTCGGCAGCTACGAGACGGTCGAGGCCCTGCGCTGATCGTCACGGCGTGAACGACAGGGGAGCCCCCGACCGCACCTGCGGTCGGGGGCTCCCTGCTCGGGACCTACTTCTTGCGCTCGCGCTTCTCCCGCACCCGCACGTTCACCCGCACCGGGGACCCGGTGAAGTCGAAGGTCTCGCGCAGCCGACGCTCGAGGAACCGCCGGTAGCCGGCCTCGAGGAACCCGGTGGTGAACAGCACGAACGTCGGCGGACGTGTCGCGGCCTGCGTCGCGAACAGCACCCGGGGCAGCCGCCCCCCACGCATGGGCGGCGGCGTGGCGGACACCACCTCGGTCAGCCAGGTGTTGAGCTGGCCGGTCGGGATGCGCTTGTCCCACGACGCGAGCGAGGTGCGCAGCGCCGGCACGAGCTTGGCCACGCTGCGGCCGGTGTGGGCGGAGATGTTCACGCGCTGCGCCCACGGCACCCGGGCCAGGTCGCGGTCGATCTCCTTCTCGAGCTGGTAGCGGCGGTCCTCGTCGACCAGGTCCCACTTGTTGAACGCGAGCACCAGCGCGCGGCCGGCGTCGGCGACCATGCCCAGCACCCGCAGGTCCTGCTCGCTGATCACCTCGGAGGCGTCGATGAGCAGGACGGCGACCTCGGCGGCCTCGATGGCCGAGCGGGTGCGCAGCGAGGCGTAGAACTCGGCGCCCGAGGCGTGGCTGACCCGCTTGCGCAGCCCCGCGGTGTCCACGAAGCGCCACACCTCGCCGCCGAGCTCCACGAGGGAGTCCACCGGGTCGACCGTTGTGCCGGCGACGTCGTGGACCACGGAGCGCTCGTCGCCGGAGAGCCGGTTGATCAGGCTGGACTTGCCGACGTTCGGCTTGCCCACCAGGGCCACCCGTCGCGGTCCGCCACCGGTGTCGTCCTTCTCGCGCGGGGTGTGCGGCAGTGCGGCGAGCACCTCGTCGAGCAGGTCACCGGTGCCGCGGCCGTGGGTGGCGCTCACCGAGTACGGCTGGCCCAGGCCCAGCGACCACAGCGCGGCGGCCTCGGCCTCGGCCCGCTCGTCGTCGACCTTGTTGGCGGCCAGCAGCACGGGGATCTTGCCGCGGCGCAGCACCTTGGCCACCGCGTAGTCGGTGGCCGTCGCACCGACGACGGCGTCCACCACGAGCAGCACCACGTCGGCCTGCTTCATGGCCAGCTCGGCCTGCGCGGCCACGGACTTCTGCAGGCCGCGGGCGTCGGGCTCCCAGCCACCGGTGTCCTGCACGGTGAAGCGTCGCCCGTTCCAGTTGGCGTCGTAGGACACCCGGTCGCGGGTCACCCCGGGCACGTCCTGCACCACGGCCTCGCGGCGACCGATGATGCGGTTGACCAGGGTGGACTTGCCCACGTTGGGCCGGCCCACCACGGCCAGCACGGGGACGTTCTCGGCGGGACCCTCGTCCTCGGCGAGCAGCTCCTCGCCGGCGTTCTCCCAGTCGCTCTCGTCGAGCCAGATGCCGTCGCCGGACACCACGTCGTGGTCGTTCTCGCTCACTGCCGCACTCCTTCCACCTGCTGGACCAGGGCGTGCAGGCGGTCCAGCACCCCGTCCAGGTCGATCTCCGAGGTGTCGACGGTCACGGCGTCGTCGGCCGGGCGCAGCGGTGAGGCCACACGGGTGGAGTCCAGGTGGTCCCGGCGCTGCACGTCGGCCAGGACGGCGGCCCGGTCGGCGCTGCCGTCCTGGTCGGCGCGACGGGCGGCCCGGGCCTGCGCCGAGGCGGTCAGGTACACCTTGAGGTCCGCCGCCGGCAGCACCACGGTGCCGATGTCGCGGCCCTCGACGACGATCCGTCCGGCCTGCTCCACCAGCGCGCGCTGGGCCGCGACCAGCCGCTCGCGCACGGCGGGCACCGCGGACACGGCGGAGACCGCCCCGGTGACGGCCGCACCGCGGATCTCGACCCGCACGTCCTCCCCGGCCAGCTCGACGAGCTCGTGGGTGGGGTCGGTGCCGATCACCAGCGGCAGCTCGCGCGTGGCGTGGTCGACGGCACCGGCGTCGGTGAGGTCGACCCCGGCCCGCAGCGCGTGGAGCGTGGCCACCCGGTACATCGCGCCGGTGTCCAGGTAGGCCGCCCCGAGGGAGCCGGCCAGCCGGCGCGCCGCGCTCGACTTGCCGGTGCCCGAGGGGCCGTCCATGGCGATGACCAGCGGCGCGTCGGTGCTCACGAGGTGGCGTGGCGGGAGGGTCACAGGTCCACCGCCGCGTACAGGCTGGCGACCTCGCCGCGGTTGAGCACCCGGATGGAACCGGGGCGCTGCTCGCCGAGCTTGAGCGGGCCGATATCGGTGCGGACGAGCTTGCGCACCGGGTGACCGACCTCCTCGAGCAGGCGCCGCACCACGTGCTTGCGGCCCTCGTGCAGCACGAGCTTGACCAGCGCCTCGCCCTCCCACACGTCGACCACGCCGAAGCTGTCGACCTTGACGATGCCGTCCTCGAGCTGGACGCCGGCGCGCAGCCGCTTGCCCAGGTCCCGCGGGATCGGCGCGTCCACCGTGGCCAGGTAGGTCTTGGGCACCTCGTAGGAAGGGTGCATGAGCCGGTGGGCCAGGTCGCCGTCGTTGGTCAGCATCAGCAGGCCCTCGGTGTCGGCGTCGAGACGGCCGACGTGGAACAGCCGCTGACCGGCCGCCACGCGCTCGGCCACCAGGTCGCCCACACAGGGACGGCCCAGGTCGTCGCTCATCGTGGAGTGCATGCCCTTGGGCTTGTTCAGCGCCAGGTGCACCAGGTCCTGGGTGATGACGATGCGCTCGCCGTCCACCTTGACCACCGCGGTCTCCGGGTCGACCCGACGGCCCTGCTCGCGCACGACCTTGCCGTCCACCTCCACGCGGCCCTCGTCGATGAGCTCCTCGGAGGCACGGCGGGAGGCGATGCCGGCCTGGGCCAGCACCTTCTGCAGCCGCACCCCCTCGGCGTTCGCGGGGTTGGCGCTGCCCGTGCGCGGCGCCCGGGCGGGCTTCGCCCCGTCACCCTCGGAGGCGGGCTTGGTCGGTGACGGCGAGTTCCGCCAGTCCTTGTCCGGGCGGGGGCGCTCGCGCCGGGCCTTCTCCGCGGCCCGGAACCGGTTGCCGGCGGGCGTCTTCTTGTCAGGCATTCTCGTCCATGTCGATCAGGTCCACCTCGGGCAGGAGCGGGGCCAGCGAGGGCAGGTCCGCCAGTGACGACAACCCGAGGCGCTCCAGGAACAGCTCGGTCGTCGAGTACAGGGTCGCGTGGGTGTCGGGGTCGCTGCCGGCCTCCGCGAGCAGGCCGCGAGCCAGCAGCGTGCGCACCACACCGTCCACGTTCACGCCGCGCACCGCAGCGATGCGGGCACGCGTGACGGGTTGACGGTAGGCCACCACGGCCAGTGTCTCCAACGCGGCCCTGGTCAGGCGGCTGCGGACCCCGTCCAGCAGCAGCTTCTCGACGTAGGGCGCGTGCACGTCGCGGGTGGTCATCCGCCACCCGTCCCCCACCCGGCGGAGGTCGATCCCGCTGCCCCGGGCGGTGTAGCCGACGCTGAGGCGCTCGAGCCCGGACCGCACCCGCGCGACCGGCTGGTCGACCGCGCCGGCCAGCACCTCCTCGCCCACCGGGGCGTCCACCACGAGCATGAGGGCCTCCAGCGCGGCGTCGAGCTCGGTGTCGGCGTGCAGGTCGGGCACCGGCGTCGGCTGCAGCTCCAGCTCGGCGGGCCCGGCGACGTCCGCCGGCCCCTCGCTCACGCCCACTCCTCGTCCGCCACCGCACCCGACACCGCCACCGCACCCGACACCGCCACGGCGCCGGCGTCGCCGCTCACCCGCACCCGGAGAGGGGCCAGCGCCTCCGCCTGGTCGAGGTCGATCGCGGCGTCGCGGAACAGCTCGAGCAGGGCCAGGAACCGTGCGACCACCTCGACGGTGCGAGCGCAGTCGGCCACCAGCTCGGCGAACGACGTCCACTCCCCCGCCGCCCGGTTCCGCAGCGCGGCGAGCACCACCTGCGCCTGCTCGGCGACCGACACCCGCGGGGCGTGCAGGTGGGCCAGGCTCACCTGCGGCGGGGGCGGGGCCGGCCGGAACACCGCGGCGGCAACCTCGGCGAAGCGCTGCACGTCGACCCCGAGCAGCACCTCGGGCAGCAGCGCGGCGAACCGGGCCTCCAGGGACACCGAGCGCGGGTAGCGGTGCAGCGCCGCTGCCTCGAGCTCGGTGAACAGCGTCGCCACCTGCTGGTAGGCCCGGTGCTGCAGCAGCCGGGCGAACAGCAGGTCCCGGGCCTCGAGCAGGGCGAGGTCCTCGGCGTCCTCCACCTCACCCTGCGGCAGCAGCCGCGCGGCCTTGAGGTCGAGCAGGGTCGCCGCGACCACCAGGAACTCGGTGGTCTCCTCCAGGCCCACCGAGTCGCCCATCGCCCGCATGTGTGCCACGAAGTCGTCGGTCACCTGGTGCAGCGCCACCTCGGTGACGTCCAGGCGCCGCGAGCTGATGAGCTGGAGCAGCAGGTCGAACGGTCCCTCGAAGTTGCGCAGCCGCACCGGGAAGCCGGTGTGGGTCCGCTCGTCCTGCGCCTGGGCCGCGACCTGGACGGTCACCGCGCGATGACCTCGCGGGCCAGCGCCCGGTAGGCCGTGGCGCCCGCCGACTTCGGCGCCCAGGTGATGATCGACTCTCCCGCCACCGAGGTCTCGGGGAACTTGACGGTGCGGTTGATGACGGTGTCGTACACCGTGTCGCCGAACACCTCGACCACCCGGGCCATCACCTCGCGGGCGTGCAGGGTTCGGGCGTCGAACATCGTCACCAGGATCCCGGCCAGGCGCAGCCGTGGGTTCAGCCGGTCGCGCACCTTCTCCAGGGTGTCGTTGAGCAGCGCGAGCCCACGCAGGCTGAAGTACTCGCACTCCATCGGGATGATCACGGCGTCAGCGCAGGTCAGGGCGTTGACGGTGAGCAGGCCGAGCGAGGGCTGGCAGTCGATGAGCACGTAGTCGTAGCGGTCGAGCACGGGGTGCAGGACCCGCCCGAGGGTCTGCTCGCGGCCCACCTCGGTGACGAGCTGGATCTCCGCGGCGGAGAGGTCGATGTTGCTGGGCAGCAGGTCCATGCCGTCGACGTGGGTGCGCATGAGCACGTCGTCGATTGAGACCTTCCGCTCGACCAGCAGGTTGTGCACCGTGAGCTCGAGCTCGTGGTGGGCGACCCCGAGACCCGCGGAGAGCGCACCCTGCGGGTCGAGGTCCACCAGCAGCACGCGCCGACCGGCCTCCGCCAGCGCCGCGCCGAGGTTGATGGTCGACGTGGTCTTGCCGACGCCGCCCTTCTGGTTGCACATGGCGATGACCCGGGCCGGGCCGTGGCTGGTGAGCACGGGCGGTTCGGGCACCGGGCGGGGGGCGCGGCCGGTGGGGCCCAAGCCGTCGGCGTCGACCGGGGGTGCGGGCACCTGCGGTGTCGGCAGGCCCTCGAGCGCGCCCTGGCCGCCCGAGGATCCCGACGCGGACGGCGGGGCTGACGACACGTGGGTGCCTCTCTGCTGGGTGCTCGTGCGGTACGGCGGGAACGTCACGAGGGTGCTGGTGTCGAGACTAGGAGTCCGCCCGACCGGGGACCAACGCGCCTCGCCGACACACGCTCGCGCTCACCGCGCTCGGTCACACGCTCGCGCTCACCGCGCTCGCGCTCACCGCGCTCGGGGGTGCGCGCCCGCCCACACCTCGCGCAGGCCCTCCACGGTGACCAGCGTGTACACCTGGGTCGTCGTCACCGAGGCGTGCCCGAGCAGCTCCTGCACCACCCGCACGTCCGCCCCACCGTCGAGCAGGTGCGTGGCGAAGCTGTGCCGCAGGGTGTGCGGGGAGACCGCGACCGTCAGCCCCGCCCCCGTGGCGGCCTGCTGCAGCACCTGCCAGGCGCTCTGCCGCGACAGCCGCCCACCCCGCGCGTTGAGGAACACCGCCGGCGTGCCCCGGGTGAGCAGGGCGGGCCGGCCCCGCACCAGCCACGCGTCCAGTGCCGCGAGGGCCGGACGGCCCACGGGGACCAGTCGCTGCTTGCCCCCCTTGCCGTCCAGCAGCACCGAGCGGGTCACGGCGTCCACGTCGTCGACGTCCAGGCCCACCGCCTCCGAGATCCTCGCCCCGGTCGAGTACAGCAGCTCCAGCAGCGCCCGGTCCCGCAGCTGGCGCGGCCCCGCCGTCCCGGCAGCGCCGCCCGTGGCCTCCAGCAGCGCGAGGACGTCGTGCACGGGCAGCGCCCTGGGCAGCCGCTGGGCCGCCCGGGGCGGCCGGACCTCGTGCGCGACGTCCTCGGCCACCAGCCCCTCCTCGAGCGCGAAGCGGTGCAGGCCACGCGCGGCGACCAGCGCCCGTCCGGCGGAGGTGGCCGCGAGCGGCGCGACCCCCGCCTCCGGGTCCCCCGTGCGCAGGGCCACCACGAACTCCTGCACGTCGGCCTCGGCCACCCCCGCCAGCTGGTGCACCCCGCGTCCGTGCAGGTGCGCGACGTAGCGGCGCAGGTCCCGCCGGTAGGAGTCCAGCGTGTTCCGGGCGGTGCCGCGCTCGACGGTGAGGTGGTCGAGGTAGCCGCGCACCTGCTCCTCGAGCACCCCTGCCCCGGGGTCAGGCGCCGCGAGGTCCACGGGCCACGAACCGCTGGGGCCGGTCGATCCACTCGGCGTCGACCGCGCGGGGCTGCGCCCCGGTGGAGCGCAGGGCCGCCAGGCCGAGCAGCCCGGCGACAGCGGTGCAGCTCCCGATCTCGCCGGACAGCACCCGGGCGACGGCGTCGGCCAGCGGCACCCAGGCGCTGGTGAGGTCGGACTCCTCGTCGTCGGTACCCGTCCCGGAGGCCACGGCGGACAGCCCCTGCGCCAGGAAAACCCGCACGGCCTCGTCGGTGAACCCGGGGGACGAGGCCACGTCCACCAGCACCGACCACCGCTGAGCAGCCAGCCCGGCCTCCTCGGCGAGCTCGCGGGCCGCAGCCAGCACGGGCTCCTCGCCGGCCACGTCCAGCAGTCCCGCGGGCAGCTCCCACAGCCGCCGCGCCACCGGGTGGCGGTACTGGTGCAGCAGCAGCACCCGCCCCTGCTCGTCCAGGGCCACCACCGCCACGGCCCCCTGCTTCTCCACCACCTCGCGGTTCGCGACCCGGCCGCCGGGCATCCGCACCTCGTCCACCCGCAGCGCCAGGACCGCGCCACGGTGCACCAGCTCGGTGCCGACGACCGGGAAGTCGTGGGCGCCGGGAGTGCTCACGAGCTGCGGACCGAGACCGGCAGGCGTTCGGCGGACTCGTAGTCGATGGCGGCCCGGACGAAAGCCGAGAAGAGCGGGTGCGGGCGGGTGGGACGGCTCTTGAGCTCGGGGTGCGCCTGGGTGGAGACGTAGAACGGGTGGACCTCGGCCGGCAGCTCGACGAACTCCACCAGGGTGCCGTCCGGGGACGTGCCACTGATGACGAGCCCGGCTCCGGTGAGCTGGTCGCGGTAGGAGTTGTTGACCTCGTAGCGGTGACGGTGCCGCTCGGAGACGTCGGTGCTGCCGTAGGCGCGGGCCACCACCGAGCCCGGGGTGAGCACCGCGGGATAGGCGCCCAGCCGCATGGTGCCGCCCAGGTCGGCCTCACCGGAGACGGCCGCCACCTGCTCGGCCATCGTGGAGATCACCGGGTACGGGGTCTGCGGGTCGAACTCGCTCGAGCTCGCCCCCTCGAGGCCGGCCAGGGAACGCGCCGCCTCGATGACCATGCACTGCAGCCCGAGGCACAGGCCCAGGGTGGGGATGCCGCGCAGCCGGGCGTGCTTGAGGGCACCGACCTTGCCCTCGATGCCGCGGATGCCGAAGCCTCCGGGCACGAGCACGCCGTCGACACCGCGCAGCGCGGCTGCCGCCCCCGCGTCGCTCTCGCAGGAGTCCGACGGCACCCACACGATCTCCACCTTGGCCTCGTGCGCGAAACCGCCCGCCCGCAGCGCCTCTGTGACGGAGAGGTAGGCGTCCGGGAGGTCCACGTACTTGCCGACGACCGCTATGCGCACGTGCTCCTGCGGGGAGTGCACCCGCTCCAGCAGGTCGCCCCACACCGTCCAGTCGACGTCGCGGAAGGGCAGCCCCAGCCGTCGCACCACGTAGGCGTCGAGGCCCTCCCCGTGCAGCACCTTGGGGATGTCGTAGATGGAGGGCGCGTCCGGGGTGGACACCACACCGTCGTAGTCGACGTCGCACATCAGGGCGATCTTGCGCTTGAGGCCGTCGGGCACGTCACGGTCGGCGCGCAGGACCAGCGCGTCCGGCTGGATGCCGATGTTGCGCAGCGCGGCCACCGAGTGCTGGGTGGGCTTGGTCTTCAGCTCGCCGGAGGGGGCCAGGAACGGCACCAGGGAGACGTGCAGGAAGAACACGTTGTCGCGGCCCACGTCGTGGCGGACCTGGCGGGCGGCCTCCAGGAACGGCTGGCTCTCGATGTCACCGACGGTGCCGCCGATCTCGGTGATGACGACGTCGGGCTCCACGCCCTGGAGGTCGGCGGAGTCCATCGCGATGATGCGGGACTTGATCTCGTCGGTGATGTGCGGGATGACCTGGACCGTGTCGCCGAGGTACTCGCCGCGGCGCTCCTTGGCGATGACGGTCGAGTACACCTGCCCGGTCGTCACGTTCGCCCAGCTGGGCAGGTCGCGGTCGAGGAAGCGCTCGTAGTGCCCGATGTCGAGATCGGTCTCGGCCCCGTCCTCGGTGACGAACACCTCCCCGTGCTGGAAGGGGTTCATCGTCCCCGGGTCCACGTTGAGGTACGGGTCCAGCTTCTGCATGGTCACCCGGAGCCCCCGCGCGGTGAGCAGCTGGCCCAGGCTCGAGGCCGTGAGGCCCTTGCCGAGCGAGGAGGCCACCCCGCCGGTGACGAAGACGTGCTTGGTGGGGGTGGACCGGTCGTGCTGCCGTGACTGCGGCAAGGAGGCTCCCGTGAGGTGCGAAGGGGTTCGAGGTGCTCGACCCACGGGATGTCAGCCTAACAGCGGCCACACCCCACCGAGCTCTCCCGGCGGGGCGCGTCGAGCCCGGCTCAGCCGGCCTGCGGTCCGGACACGGTGATCCCCTGGGCCGAGCTCGCCGTGCCGTACCGCCCAGCAGCACCGTTGAGCTGCTCCTGGAGTCCGAGGACCGTGGTGATCTGGCCGGCTGCGGTGTCGACGTTGTCCACCGTGGTGAGGGCCGCCGTGATGTCGGTGTCGGCCCGGGCCACGCCCACCGGTCCGTTGCCCTCGGCGGACCCCGCGCGCCCGGCCAGCACGGCCCCCGCACCCGCGCGGTCCAGGGCTGCCGCGAAGCGCGCCACCGAGGCGGCCCGGTCGCCCGCACCGGCGCCGGTGACCGCCCCCCCGGTGAGCACCACGGCGAGCTGCCCGGGCGTGACCTTGCCCTGGCTCTGCCCGACGAAGCCACCGGCCTGGAGGGCCTGCAGGGCGACGCTGAGCTCCTCGGGTGTGCTCTGGGGCTGTGCGGTGGTGCCGTTCAGCAGCAGCACCGAGCCCAGCAGCGCTCCGGCGAGGCTGCCCGCGTCCACGGTGCCGGTGGGCAGCTGCACGCCGGCCGGGATCACGTTCGTGACGGTGGAGCGCAGCTGGTCGGCGTTGGAGGGATCCACGAACGCCGCCGTCAGCGACACCTGGCCCGTCACGGTCGCCCCGGCCTGTCCGATCAGGGAGATGATCGCGTCCCGGTCGGCGGAGTCCGCCTCCGGGCCCGTCACCACGACGACGGAGCGCTGCGCGAGGGAGCCGCGCAGCGCGAGCGGTGCGAGCGCCAGGTCGAAGCCGTCCGCGCTCCTGAGCTGGCCGCGCAGGGTGTTGAGCTCGGCCTGCTGGCCGTCGTTCGTGCTCCGCAGGTCGGTGTTGTCCGATCGGAGCCCGGAGAGCAACCCGTCGGAGAGCGAGGTGGAGCCGAGCACGACCCCCAGGGCCAGCGCCAGGAACACGGCGGCGATGGAGATGACGTGGTGGCGCAGCGAGATCACTGGAGAAGGCCTCCGGCCCAGTCGTAGAAGGAGTCCCACAGCTGGCGGCCGCGGTCGAGGTACTCCGGCCCGGCGCCGGAGACGGCCAGCGCGACGGCGATGGCCACGAAGGCGGCCAGCACCAGGAGCAGCACCACCCCGCCGGAGACCCGGCTGCGGTACAGCGTGGCCACGGCCTTCGCGTCCACCAGCTTGGAACCGACCTTGAGCCGGGTGAGGAACGTGGACGGGTTGGAGTCCCGACGTCCTCGGTCGAGGAACTCGTCCAAGGTCGCAGCCGACCCAACGCTGACGATCAACGAGGCACCGTGGTGGTCGGCGAGCAGCAGGGCCAGGTCCTCGCTCGAGCCCGAGGCGGGGAAGGTCATCGCGCCGACGCCGAGGTCCTGGATCCGCTCCAGGCCGGGGGCGTGCCCGTCGGAGTGAGCGGGCAGGACCACTTGGGCGCCGCACTTGAGGGTGTCGGTCTCGATCGCCTCCGGGTCGCCCACCACGAGGTCGGGCTTGTAGCCGAGCCGCCGCAGCGTGTCCGCACCGGAGTCCACCCCGATGAGCACGGGCCGGTACTCCTTGATGAAGGGCTTGAGGCTCTTGAGCTCCTCCTCGTGCCCGGAACCGCCGCTCACGACGACGACGTGACGGCCGTCCATGTCGACGTCCACGTCGGGGACGCCCACCCCGTCCAGCAGCAGCGGGCTCTCGCGGCGGATGAACTCGATGGTGTTGCCCGAGAAGGCCTCGAGGTGGTCGACGAGCCCGGTCTTGGCCTCCACCATCTGGTCGGCGACCGACTCCGGGGACTGCTCGGAGCCCTGGGCCACCTGACGGTCACCGGCGAACACGACCCCCTCGTGCACCCGCAGCCGAGCACCGTCCTTGACCGCCCGGAACACCTCGGTGCCCACCGAGTCCACCAGGGGGATGCCGGCACCCACGAGGATCTCGGGGCCGAGGTTGGGGTAGCGCCCGGAGATCGAGGGCGCTGCGTTCACCACGGCGGAGACCTCGGCGGCCACCAGGGCGTCCGCGGTGGCCCGATCGAGATCGACCTCGTCGAGCACGGCGATGTCGCCGTGGCCGACGCGGCGCAGCAGACGTGGCGTGTTGCGGTCGACCCGGGCGACCCCGCTCACACCGGGCAGGGTCTCCTGGGAGCGGGAGAGCAGGGCGGGCAGCTTCATGGCTCCCATGGTGACCGGCGCGCGAGCCGGTCCGGGGTAGGCGCGCCGACGGCGTGCTACCGGGCGCGGTCCGCCGAGGCCGTCTGCAGCAGCTCCTCCGCGTGCGCCCGACCGGTGTCGGTGTCGTCGAGCCCGGCCAGCATCCGGGCCAGCTCGGCCACCCGTTCCTCGCTGGTCAGCCTGCGGACGCCGCTCGCCGTCACGGCACCGTCAGCCGCCGCCTTGTCGACGACGAGGTGGGTGTCGGCGAAGGCCGCGACCTGCGGCAGGTGGGTGACCACGATGACCTGGTGGGTGCGGGCGAGCCGGGCCAGCCGGCGCCCCACCTCGACGGCTGCGCGACCGCCGACGCCCGCGTCGACCTCGTCGAACACCAGGGTCGCCGTGGTGTCGGCGGTGGCCAGCACCACCTCCAGCGCCAGCATGACGCGGGAGAGCTCGCCGCCGGAGGCACTGCGCCCGACCGGCAGCGCGGGCGCACCGGCGTGGGCGACCAGCCGCAGCTCCACCTCGTCCACCCCGTGGGCACCGGCGTGCAGCAGCACCCCGTCCACCAGCAGCGCCGCGGTGTCCCCGTCCGCTGCCGGCCGGTCGGTCACCGCCACCTCCAGCTGGGCCTGGCCCATCGCCAGACCGGACAGCTCGGTGCTCACGGCGGCGGCCAGCACGGTCGCGGCCGCCTGGCGCGCGGCCCGCAGCGCGCCCGCCGTGGCGGCGGCGTTCTCCGCGAGGGCGTCACGGCGCTGGGCGAGGGCATCGAGGGTGTCCCCGGAGACGTCCACCTCGACCAGCCGCGCACGGGCGTGCTGGGCCCACTCGAGCACCCCGTCGACGTCGGTGGCGTGCTGGCGCACGAGCGTCTTGAGCTCGGACTGCCGGGTGAGCACGGAGTCGAGCGCAGCGCCGTCCGCGGGGAGGTCCGCCAGGTACGCGCTGAGCTCGGCCCCGACGTCGGTGAGCACGGCCACCACCTCGCCGAGACGCTCCTGCTGAGCGGTGAGCGCGTCGTCACCGGCGGCCAGCATCCGGGCCCGGGCCTGCGCCACCAGCCCCAGCGCTCCCCCGGACTCGTCGTCGTCGGAGCCCATCAGGGCGGCCTGCGCCTGGGCCGCCCCGGACCGGAGCGCGTCCAGGTCCCCGAGCCGGTTCACGGTGCGGGAGAGCTCGACGTCCTCGCCGGGCTGCGGGTCCACCGCCGCCACCTCCTCGAGCCCGGCGCGCAGCGACTCGGCCTCCCTCGCGAGCTCGGCCGATCGGGCGGTGCGCTCGGCGAGGTCCCGCGCGGCGGTCTGCCACCGCGCCCGCGCGTCCCGGTAGGCGGCCAGCAGCGGGGCGACCTGCTCGGCCGAGCGGTCGAGGGCGGCGCGCTGCTCGGCCGGCCGCAGCAGGCGCAGCTGGTCGTTCTGGCCGTGCACGGTCAGCAGCGGACCGGTGAACTCGGCCAGGGTGCCGGCGGGAACGCTGCGCCCACCGAGGTGGGCTCGGCTGGGGCCGTCGGCAGAGACGGTGCGCACGGCGATGACCGTGCCGTCCTCGTCGGCGTCCGCACCCGCGGCCTCCACCACCGCCGCTGCCGCCGCACCGGCGGGTCCGTCCAGGGTGAACCGCCCCTCGACGACGGCGCGTCGCGCGTCGGTGCGCACCCGGCTCGGATCGGCGCGGGCTCCGCTGAGCAGGTGCAGACCGGTGACGACCATGGTCTTGCCTGCGCCGGTCTCCCCGGTCAGCACGGTCAGCCCCGCGCCGAGCTCGACGTCGGCCTCGGCGATCACTCCGAGACCCTGGATCCGCATCTCGGACAGCACGGTGGGAACCCTAGCCGGGCCGGCGGACGGTTCCCGCGCGCCAGCGTCAGTGGTGCTTGCCCCGCCAGCCCTGCACCGGCAGGTTGAACTTGCCCACCAGGCGGTCGGTGAACGGCGCGTTGTCGAAGCGGACCAGGCGCACCGGGGTCTCGCCGCGGACCACCTCCACCCGGGCACCGGCCGGTACGGCGACGGTGCGGCGGCTGTCGCAGCTGAGCACGGCGCCCGGCCCGTTGGCGTCGATCTCCACCGCCACCACCGAGTGCGGGCTGACCACGAGCGGCCCGGCGAACAGCGCGTGGGCGTTGCTCGGCACCACGAGCAGCGCCTCGGTGTCCGGCCACATCACGGGACCGCCGGCGGAGAACGCGTAGGCGGTGGAGCCGGTGGGCGTGGAGACGAGCACCCCGTCGCAGCCGAAGCCGGACAGCGGGCGGCCGTCGACCTCCAGCACGACCTCGAGGATCCCCCCGCGGGACCGCTTCTCGACGCTGGCCTCGTTCAGCGCCCAGCTTCGGCCGAGAACCACGTCGTCCAGGGTCACCACCGCGTCCAGGGTCATCCGCTCCTCGACCCGGTACTCGGTGTTCACCACCGCGTCCAGCGCGGCCTCGAGGTCGTCGGGGTCGGCCTCGGCGAGGAACCCCACCCGTCCGAGGTTGATGCCCAGCACGGGTACCCGCGCGGGACGCGCGATCTCGGCCGCGCGCAGCAGGGTGCCGTCGCCGCCGAGCACCAGGACGAGCTCCGCGCCGGCCGCGGCCGCCGGGCTGGCGTCCACCGGGTGCGCCCCGAGCACGCTGGGCAGGGCGAGGTCCTCGTTCTCCTCGACCAGCACCCGCAGCCCGATGCCGGCCGCGGTGAGCCGCGCGGCCACCCGCTTGGCGGGCTCGGCGTTCTCGGCCCGTCCGGTGTGCACCACGAGGAGCACCTCGCGCGGGGGCCCCGACGGGGTGGGAGTGCTCACTGGGGGCCTTCCTGGACGGCGGTGCCGATCATCGACCGGACCTCGTCGAGATCCTGTGCGGCGGCGGTGGCGGGGTCGTGGGTGAGCCAGAGGAAGAACTCGACGTTGCCGGACGGGCCCGGCAGCGGGCTGGCCACGGCACCCCGGGTGCACAGCCCCAGGGCGGCGGCCACGGCGGCCACGTCGAGCACGGCGGAGGCACGCAGCTCGGGGTCGCGGACCACCCCGCCGTGACCGACCCGCTCCCGGCCCACCTCGAACTGCGGCTTCACCATGGGCACCAGGTCCGCACCCGGTGTGGTGCAGGCCGCCAGGGCGGGCAGCACGAGCCGCAGCGAGATGAACGACAGGTCGCCGACCACGAGGTCCACGGCGCCCCCCACGGCCTCGGCGTCGAGCGCACGGGCGTTGGTGCGGTCCAGCACGTGCACACGATCGTCGCTCTGCAGCCGCCACACGAGCTGGCCGTAGCCGACGTCGACAGCCACCACCTCCCGAGCCCCGCGCTGCAGGAGCACGTCGGTGAACCCGCCGGTCGAGGCGCCCGCGTCGAGGCAGCGGCGCCCCTTCACCGCGAGGCCGCCGGGCCCGAACGCGGCCAGCGCACCGAGCAGCTTGTGCGCCCCGCGCGAGGCCCACTGATGCTCGCCGGACTGCTGGGTGACCCGCACCGGGGTACCGGCCTCGACCGCGGTGGCCGGCTTCGTGGCCACCGACCCGTTGATCAGCACCCGGCCGGCCGCCACGAGCTCGGTCGCGTGCTCCCGGGAGCGGGCCAGGCCCCGACGGACGAGCTCGGCGTCGACCCTCGCGCGGCGCGCCACCTCAGACCCTGTCGATGGTGGCGAGCGCGGCGGCCAGGCGCCGGTGCACGCCGTCGAGGGCCGTGGCCTCCTCGGCGAGGTCGCCCACCGGGCGGTCGAGGACGTGGTCGACCTCCGCGAGGACAGCGGCAGGGTCGAGCCTGGTGGGTGCGGCCGGGAGTGGGCCGGGAGTGGGCGTGCTCATCGGGGCGAACGCTAGCCGATGCTGTGGACCCCACCGGGTGGGATGACCGCGGTGCCGCGGTACGCGCGGCGACGACGTCCTCAGCCCGGGTCGATCCCCCACGACCGCAGGGCCGACTCGGCCCCGGCTCCCTCGGCCCGCAGGACGGTCCACCCCGGGTCGTCCCACGCCGGTCGGCAGGCGGCACGCAGACCGGCCACGGGATCCGCGGCCCCGTCATCGCACGCGAGCACCAGGGTCGATCCGTCGACGTGCACGCTCCAGCCGTCCACGTGATCGATCGCGAGCTCCTGCGCCGCACGGTCGAGGCCGCCCAGGTCGGCCGCGACGAGATCAGGTCGCTGCTCCTCGGGCGCGCGCAG